>JAUXUL010000027.1 GCA_030680795.1 Anaerolineales bacterium
ATCTTACCACCGGTCAAATTGCAAATCCGCATGTGGTGATTTGTGTTCCCGAGTCACTTGGCTGGCCTGACGGCATGACCTCCGACACGGATGGCTATTTGTGGATCGCAATGTGGGGCGGGGCGCAGGTGACAAAGTGGATTCCGAATTCAGGCAAATTGCTGGAGCAGGTTTCCATCCCTGCCTTGAATACATCCTCCTGTGTTTTTGGCGGCAGGGATATGAACGAGTTGTACGTCACATCTGCGCGCGTGGGGATGAACGCAGGAGACTTAAAAAAATATCCATTTTCAGGCGGGTTGTTTAAAGTGATTACAAATGTAGTGGGAATGACGACATTCGAGTTTGGATGAAAAATAGCAAACCCTAAAGGTCTTTCTGGCAAACCAGAAGGCAGCTTGCATATTGTTTTATTGAAATACTTGTTCAATATGCAAAGAAGACATTTAAGGTTTTTGCCAGAGATTCTTAGTGTGTTTTTGCATACGAATAATTTTTTCAGAAAGAATAAAAAAACGCCAATCACGGCGGTGGAGGCCACATGGGGCAGACTGCCCCATGATTGAATTTTCCGAGACGTTTTCCCCTATAAAATTATTCCCAATAGGCGCGCTCGGCCGCATTGTAAAGAAGTTCAACGAGTCGCTTCCTTTTGCTTTTATTATTATGGAGTAACCACTGTAAGTTGATCAATGGACACGGAAAGTTGAACCAGAGTTGAATATACCCAGGCGGTTTGGCCGGGCTGATCCGGGATTTCCACCAGAATCCACAGGTTATCTGCTGTTTTTCCGAGGGCCATTGTAGTTATTTGAACTGCAAGAATTCCCACCTCAGGAGCATTCAAATCCGGCGCGTTTCGCAGATTAACACCGCTTGGGCCAGGGTTGGTGGCCATCGCCACCGACGGGGTGGCGGTTTCCGTCTCGGTGGGAGCACTCTCTCCGCCCTCCTGGGTCGGCGCAGGGTTCACCGCTCCAGGGGTGGCGCTGGCAGGTGCGACGACGGTCATGCCCAGCACATACGCCATCTCGATGATGTACTGGTCGTGCTGCTGGCGCGCCAGGGCGATGCCCTGATTCACGGCCGCTTGATCGGCGCCCCCCAGGAAAGCCATCAAGGTCTGGATGACGGTGTTCATGTGCGTCAGTTGGGCTTGTTTGAGCGCCGAAAGACAGGCCGGCACTTGCAAATCTTCGGCCTGGCGGCGGATGCGCTGCAGCTCGGAGATGGCCGGTAGCAGGTTCTCACGCGGAGCGTTGGAGGCCAGCGCCGAGGCGTCGTCGAAGGCCCGCATCACGGAATGGACGCCCTGAATTACCGCCGGCAGGTATTCCGGCGAACACAGGTCCGGCGTGGCACCGGGAGAGGCGGTAGGTGTCGGTGCAGCCTGGCCGCGGCCGCAGGCCACCAGCAGAAAAGTTAGGGTTAGAAATACAGACAGCAGGGTAAATGGTTTCGACATGCTCAACCTGGCAGGTTTCGACAGCCCTTCGACAGGCTCAGGATAACAGCCCAACCTGGCAGGTTTCGGCTTCATGATGATTAGGGCGTGGCAACGATGACCGGCAGCCCGCCCGGTCCGCTCACCTGTAACAGGGCCGCGTAGACCCAGGCGATCTGGCTCTGCTGCCCGGGGATTTCGATCATGATCCAGAAGCCGTCAGCCGAGTAGCCCAGCGCCAGCGCCGACTGGCCCACTTCCAGCGCCCCCAGTTTCTGCGCCTCCAGCGAGGGCGCGGCCAGCATGTCCACCACTACCGGTCCCGGGTTGGTGACGATCGGTACTGCCGAGGTAGCGGTGGCCGTCGCGCCCGCCTCGGTCGAGGCTGGCGTGCCCAGCAGGAGCGTGGGGGTCGGAATGGCCACTATGGTCGTGCCCAGCAAGCGCGATACCTCCAGCATGTACTGATTGTGCAGTTGGCGCGACAGCGCCAGGCCCTGGTTGATGGGTTCGCTATCGGCGCCGCCCATGAAGGCCAGCATGGTCTGGATAACGGTGTTCATCTGCACCAGCTGCAGATCTTTGAGCGGCGCCAGGCAAGCCGGCGCATGGTGGTCTTCGGCCTCGCGGCGGATGCGCTGCAACTCGGAGACGGCCGACGATATTTGATCCCGGCTGGTGCTGATGGCCACGGCGTAGGCGTCGTCGAACTCGCGCATCAGGCGGTGCATGGAGCGGACCTCGACCGCCCGATTCTCCGGGGCGCAGGGGTCGGGCGTGACCGTAACGGTAGCAGTCGGGATGGCTGTCGGGCTGAGCGTGGCGCTGGGCGCAGCGTCCGGGGCGATCGCACTGCAGGCCGAGAGCAGCAAGAGCAGGGTTGGAAAGATGGAATGTATTGTTTTCATGATTTTGTTTTGTATGAAATAGGGACGGCTGCCAGCCGTCCCTATTCAAGTGATTCAAGCCGGGTCTTACCCGGACACCAGCACGTACACGCCAGGCTGGGTAACTGTAAAGACAACCTGTCCATCCACGACGGTGGAGGGGATTATCACCCACTGCGTGCCGTCCCAGAACAGGATGGTGAAGGGGGGCACCGCATCTTCGGGGATGTCGAAGGAGACCTGACCGTTGCCTACCGTTATGACACTTATGCCTGCCACAAAAGTCTTGCCCTCGGGGAGCGCGCCTGGCAGTTCAGCGAGCGTCAACGGCGTAGTTTCGGCGATGATGGTCGTAGGCGCGAGGGGCGGAAGAATGGGTGTCGTACCTCCACCGCCACCACCGTCACCTGTGGGAGGCGCGGGAGGCGCCGCAAATGGATCGCTGGTCAGGAACGGGTTGAAATTCACATTGCTAGAGACCGTGTCGCAGCCTGCGGTGCCAGGTCCGGTCGCGCAACCCCACCAGTTGCTGGTGGCGTTTACTTGTTCGCTAAGATAATTTGCAACTCCCGGTGTGTTTCCGGTAATGCTATTCTCATTGATGTATATCGTGCCCGGATGACCAGCCTCCAAATAAATACCCCCATACGTCTTGTTATTTACAATTGTATTTCCCGTGATCGATATATTCATAGGTCCATATGGGCCATTGAGTTGCTGGTTGGACCAGTCGTATGTCCAAGGGGTGTCCCCTTGAAATGCATCACCATAAGAGGAAATGTAAAACCCATCCGCATTGTTTTGCACAACATTGTCTTCAATAACGATATTCCGCGCGCTATCTATCCAGATGCCATCGTTGTCACCGTCGTGAATATAGTTATTCCGCACTATGAGTGTGCCGGGAGTCCCAGTAATAGATTGAAGGACCAATGACGAGGATGCCGCGTTCTCGATCTCATTGCCTTCAATTAGCAGACCGGAATAGTCCAAGTGTGTCGTTAATTTTGGAGACGAATATTTAAAAGCCTCTGCCTCGTATCCGACATAAATGCCGAATCCCCAGTACCCGGGCTGGATGTTGGATATTTTGCTGTTGGTGATGTGAACATTCTGCAGACCGCCAGGGACACTGGCTTCGTAGCCGACAATAATCCCATCCTGCGTGAAATTAGTTACATCAATATTATTGAACGTGACATTGCCGGACTTGATTTTCACCCCGGTTGTCCACGTTGACACGAGTCCCGTGCCATCAAGCACGGCGCCATCGGCGCCGGTCACGGTCAGCGGCTTGGATATGTTGATCTGCTCGTTATACGTCCCCTCCGCCACATTGACAGTACCTCCACTAGTGGCCAGAGTAATGCCATCTTGGATACTGGCCCCGGCATTCACATTGACCACCGAGGCGAAAATATTGCCCGACCCTGACACATTCGCACCGCTGTTGAGAGTGAAACTGGTGGTGTAGGCGCCTGCGCCTAACCCAAGTAGTGTGACCTGTTTAGCAATGGTTACGTTTTCAGTGTACGTTCCTGCTTCGACATTTATGGTTTCCCCCGCAATAGCGAAATCGATGGCCGCCTGTATCGGAGTGGTTGAAACCGTACAGGTATTAGTTGCATCAACAGGCTGGCCAGTACAATCTGTCAAGAAGCGGTGGTCGGGTCGTAGCGAGTCACACTGTAGCCCATGGTATGGACATGCCCAAACCCGGTATTTTTGAACATGATGCGGATCTCATCTGGTGGCATGACTTCGTGGAGATTGTTCGAAATCTTCTGGTAAAATCCGGCATTGAACCGCGACAGGTATTAGCCATCGGCACCAGCGCCATCGGTTCCTGCGTTCTGCCTATCGATAAAGAAGGCAACGCATTAAGGCCAGGAATACTTTATGGCATTGATACTCGTGCTTCTGAAGAAATCGAACTCCTCGAACGCGAATTAGGTAAAGACACGATCTTTAAGAGATCAGGGTCACACCTCAGTTCTCAAGCTTCGGGCCCAAAGATATTGTGGATTCGGAATCACGAACCAGAAATATATGAGAAAACCTGCTGGTTTCTGACCAGTGAAGCCTATCTGGTATATAAGCTCACTGGCCAGGCTTCGATCGACATCTATACAGCGGATGGTTATGCACCCTTGCGCGACGTTCGCCAAAGAAAATGGCTTTCAGAAGTTGCTGCCCTGGTTACGCCGCTGGAACGTTTGCCGCAGGCGTATTGGAGTCATGAAATCGTTGGGGAAGTATCGGAGAAAGCAGCGAAAGAAACCGGTCTTGCCCAGGGTACACCTGTTGTAGCCGGCACTACGGATGCCGCCGCAGAGGCAATCAGCGCAGGTGTGGCAAATATAGGGGATATGATGTTGATGTTCGGCAGCAGTATTTTTTTCATTATGAAAACTGCGGAACTGATCCAGACCCGGAATTTCTGGAGTGCCAATTTCCTGGAAGAGGGTGCCTACACTTTTTTAGGCGGAATGTCGACCTCGGGCAGTCTGACCACCTGGTTTCGCAATCAATTTGCTCAGCAAGAAGTAGAAATCGAAAGACAAGGCGGTCAAAACGCCTATGCTGCTCTGGCAGAACTTGCCGCCGCTTCGATTCCAGGCTCGCATGGTCTGGTGGCATTACCATATTTTGAGGGTGAGCGAACGCCAATCCACGATCCTCTGGCAAAAGGTATGTGGTTTGGTCTGAGTCTTAAACACACAAAGGGCGATCTCTACCGCTCTTTTCTTGAAGCGGTGGCTTTTGGGATTCGCCACAATCTTGAAGTCATGCAGTCGGAGGGTGTTCAGCCTGGCAGGATTCTTGCAGTGGGCGGCGGCACCAAGAATTCACTCTGGATGCAAATCGTGGCAGATGTTTGCCAAGTCGAGCTAGCCATTCCTGAACAGCAGATCGGTGCCAGCTACGGTGACGCCTTCCTGGCTGCCACAGGGATTGGCTTATTCAAAGATCTTTCTCAGATAAAGCAGTGGGTCCGGATAAAAGAAATTGTTCGGCCGAATCCGGAAATCTACAATGCGTATGAGGTCAATTATCGGATTTACCGCGATTTATATAAAAGTACAAAACAGATCATGCATGAACTTACTAAATCCTTAATGGATAATCCAAATCCATAAATCTGACGAGGTAAAAATGAAAACCTGGATAGAAGATATTTTTTATGTCAAAAAACCCATTATCGCGATGTGCCACCTTGGGGCATTGCCTGGAGATCCATATTACATCAAAAAGGAAGGGCTAAAAGAGATAATAGAATGGGCTCGTAAAGATTTGATGGCTTTACAAAATGGCGGAGTGGATGCCGTGATGTTTTCCAATGAATTCAGTATGCCTTACCTGACCAAGGTTCACACCGTTACTGTGGCGGGCATGGCACGCATCATTGGGGAACTGATGCCGGAAATCAGGATTCCGTTTGGGGTAAACGTACTCTGGGATCCATCAGCATCCCTGGATTTGGCTGTAGTAACAGGTGCAAGTTTCGTACGCGAGATTTTTTCTGGTGTGTATGCAAGCGATTTCGGCTTATGGAATCCGGATTGTGGCGAAATTGTCCGTCACCAGCATGTCATCGGTGCAGACGCTGTAAAATTGCTGTTCAATATTGTCCCTGAAGCAGCTCGCTATCTTGCGGACCGCGATATCGTTGAAATCGCTAAATCTACCGTATTTAATCATCGACCAGATGGGCTTTGTGTTTCGGGATTAACTGCAGGAACGCAAACAGACCTGAGTGTTCTCAGCAAAGTCAAGGAAGCCGTTCCCGACACCCCGGTCTTTGCCAATACTGGAGTTCGACCGGAAAATGTTGTAGAGCAGCTTTCAATTGCCGACGGAGCCATCATCGGAACAACATTCAAGTATGATGGAAAGTTCGAAAATCATGTCGACGGAGAGCGCGTGAGAGAATTCATGGGGAAGATAAAAACTTCGTTTCGGCCTTAGGCGGAATAAACTTGCACGATTTGTATTTGTATACAATCGTTGGGGTCCACCCATAGGTAAATGGGGCGTGAATCACGCCGTACAAAGGCAAATTGAACTTGCCGGATGCGTCAAGTAAGTCCAAGTCGGGAGAGATTGCGAGCATCAACAGGGTGTTTCTTTCAAGCTCTTGAATGGTAATCGTCCCATTGCGATCTGAGTCGAAGGCGGGCAGGAGGGACTTTGCCGCAGACTCATCTGTTTTGATAATTTTATTGAGTCCGTCAGTAAGAGCCGGAAGAAGCTTGCCGCGGAATTCGTCAACAGTCACACCGCCGCCCAGTCTGCCGTTGGCACAGCCCTTCGCGCTGAAGTCGGCTTCGAGGCGTACGCCGATCAAATCCACATCGACCTGCCCTCCCAATAGAACCATCTGGACTCGTGTCGAGCCCGGGCCACCTGTGAAGTGACCGTTCGTAAGTGTGCCGACAATCAGCGAGTTGGTAGGCGCAGCAGGATCGAGTGTGAACTTATCAGAGCCGTCGAAACTGGGTGCTGACTTGGTCTTTTGTCCCTGGAAGATTGACCACGACACACTCGGGTCGTTCAGGGGATCGTTTGCCTTTACGACGTGAAGCGAGACAAGTTGGCCGGTATTAACTGCTTGATCGAGAGCTGATTGCAATTCAATGCCTTGGGCCGCAGACGCGAGCAGAGTAAACAGATCACCGAACATGTTGTCGGGACGCTGTTGCAAATCCCCGTCCACGTTCAGTGCGAACGCCTGTGTCTGCGCCTGCGTTGTCGGTATCAGAAGTTTGTTGGTGACGAATTGATATTGTATGCCCGTTGCAGGCAGGGCTTCAACGGTCTGTGTTGGCACGGGTGCTGGTTTTAATACTCCGCAGGACGCCAGTATCAATAAAAGCACTCCGGCGCTTGTAGCAACAAAAACATATTTCATTTTCATGATTGATCTCCTCTTTACTTATCATATACAAAACACTCCCCAGCCACATCCATCAGCCGGGGAGAACCCTCTTCCGCCACTTGGGGGAGACCCTGTTACCGTCACCACTTCCACCCGATGGAATCTC
Organism: Anaerolineales bacterium; assembly: GCA_030680795.1. GTDB lineage: Bacteria > Chloroflexota > Anaerolineae > Anaerolineales > Villigracilaceae > Villigracilis. The sequence continues at coordinate 7,377 of JAUXUL010000027.1, forward strand.
ATTGACGTTTTTCGTCTGGCGTTTCTTTTTTCTGCTGTTTGAGTCGGGAATAATAAACGCTTAAGTAAGCGCCAAAGAGAAAGATGAGTCCGCTCAGATAGCCCAAGCCGCCCATCATCATGCCGCCTCCAAGATAGGAGCAAAAGGACGACGATGCCGATAATTCCAACGACCAACCAGTTACCTTTTTGCATTTTATATCTCCATTTATTTAGTAAGTATCTGTCCCCGTGCAGGCAGTTTTTCCAATCATACAGCTGCGCTAACGACTTCCATCTTCAAACTTCAAATTCAGCAGTAATAGACGAAGGACTGAACGATTGTCTGTCAGAGCGTCAACTAAATACATGTGAATCATAAAACCATAGCACAACAATCTCACTCCAGCCGCACCCATCGGCCGGGGAGTGTTGAGCTCCGCCAATTGGGGGAAGTTCCAATAGGCAGAATTGCTTATCGAAATAAACAAGATGGCCGGTCCAAAAGACAGGCCATTTGCGTGAAGAGGAGAGATTAGTGATGGTGAACGTGTTCGTCGGCTTTGCCAAGATATTTTTCAGGGTTCTCGTCAAAAGCCTTCTTGCAACCGAGCGAGCAGAAATAATAGGTCTGCCCGTTGTGTTCGGACTTGCCAGCGGCGGTCGCGGGGTCAATGTCCATGCCGCAGACGGGATAGATTAGTCAACACACCGGGGTTTTCGCCGCGGTACCAACCAAGAATCTCACGAAAGTTTACTCCTTCATTGTTTGTCCAAGAAAAACCTGCACTTCGTGTTGCACGCCGTCCTTTGACAGGGGAATATGCTTTTCGGTCAAAGCCTTTCCATCCAGCAAGACGCGTTGAACGCCTTGATTAACGCCTTCCGGGTTCTCTACACTGATCAGGTAGCGGGTTGTACCAAATTGGTAGGTAAGTTTATAACTGGGCCAATCCTTGGGAATACAAGGATCGATCTTTAGGTTATTTCCCGCCCGCGAGACGCCCAATATGGCTTCCATGCCCAGGCGATACATCCAACCTGCCGAACCTGTGTACCAGGTCCAACCACCATTTCCGTTATGCGGGGAGACGCTATAGATATCGGCGGCGAGACTGTAAGGCTCAGTTTTGTAGAGTGCCGTTTTTTCAAGCGTATTCGAATGATAAATAGGGTTCAGCAAACGATAAAGCGCTTGAGCGCGATCCCCCTGACCAAGCGAGGCGTACGCCCAGACACTCCAGATGGCAGCGTGCGTGTATTGTCCGCCATTTTCTCGAATACCGGGCAAATAGCCTTTGATGTAGCCTGGGTCATGAAGCGTTTTATCAAAGGGGGGCGATAACAGCATAATCAACTGGTCAGCCTGATTAATTAATAATTTATTGACAGACTCCATCGCCTGGTGTGCCCGGGCGGGATCGGCGGCTCCCGATAAAACGGCCCAGGATTGCGCAATGGAATCGATCTGACATTCGTCATTGGTACTCGATCCCAATAAAGAACCATCATCGTAGAAGGCGCGCAGATACCAGTTTCCATCCCAGGCATGGGCTTCAAGCGCCCAAGATAGTCGTTCAGCCTGCTGGTGGTAAGGTTCGGGATCATCCTTCATTAACTCACATAGCGCAGCAAAACGCATCAGTGTGGCATGCAGGAACCAACCCAACCAGACACTCTCACCGCGCCCTTCAATCCCAACCCGGTTCATCCCGTCATTCCAATCGCCAGCGCCCATCAGGGGTAAACCGTGAATGCCGGCTGTCGAGCCCTTTTCCAGTGCGCGGCGACAATGTTCATATAACGTGTACACCTCGGTCGTCGCTTCGTATTGACTGTAACGGTCGGCTTCCTGCGGCTTGAGAGGCTCCGCTTTCAGGAATGGGATTTTCTCCGTCAGGATGGATTGATCACCGGTGGCGGTGACATAGTCGGCAGTAACAAAAGGAAGCCATAGCAGGTCATCCGAAAAGCGCGTGCGCACACCCCGCCCCGAAGGCGGATTCCACCAGTGCAGCACGTCACCCGCTTCGAATTGATGCTGCGCGGCATTGATAATTTGTTCGCGCGTCAGGTCTGGTCTGGCATGCAGTAAAGCCAGGACATCCTGGAGTTGATCGCGGAACCCAAAAGCTCCGCTGGATTGATACAGTGCCGTACGCCCCCACAAACGGCAAGCAAGCGTTTGATAGAGCAGCCAACGATTGAGCATCAGGTCCATGCCTGCATCAGGTGTCTGTACCGTAATCGTACCCAGTATTTCGTCCCACAAATTATGGACAGCCTGCCATGCCGACTCAACCTTCACTTGGGACTGATACTCACCGATCAACTCCAGGCTTTCCTCCCGATTGGAACTCTCGCCCAACAGGAAATAAACCTCCTCAACCTGACCGGGTGCCAGATCAACGTGCAGTTGGATCGCGGCGCACGGGTCCAGTCCGGCGTGCACCGCGCTGGCCAACCCAATCCGCCCGAGCGCCGCCGGTGCGCGCAGGCTTCCCATGCGTCCCAAAAATTCCGCGCGGTCGGTGGTCACGCCATGCGGTTTTTTATTGGATGCGAGAAATGCCACGCGTTCACCGAACTCACTATTGAAGCGGTTGCTGGCGAGCAAAGCATGTTTATCGGGGTTGAACTCCGGCATGATATGGGCTTGATGCGTATCGCGTGTGGTGCCGAGCACCCATTCGGCGTAGTAAGTGACGGTAATTCGCCGCGGCCGCTCCCATAGATTTTGCAGGCGCAGGTGCACGATTTTTACCGGTGCATCGGGCGCGGCAAACAGGCGCAGGTTATGGTTCAAGCCATGACTCTGGCTCTCAAAGACGGAGTAGCCCGCCCCATGACGAATCACATGCGCCGTTTCTGCCCCGGCGGGCATGGGTGTAGGTGACCAGACCAGCCCGGTTTCCTCATCGCGCAGGTAGAGCGCTTCGCCCGGCATATCGGTGACCGGGTCGTTGCGCCAGGGGGTCAGGCGATTCTCGCCGCTGTTCTCTGCCCATGTACAACTACCTCCAGCTTCGGAGACCAGAAAACCAAACTGCGGATTGGCAATAACGTTAACCCACGGGTGCGGTGTGTGTTGACCTGACTTGAGATGGATGATGTATTCTTTGCCGTCGTGACTGAATCCGCCGAGACCGTTGTCTATTTGCAGATCATCTGGAAGGGGCAGCGAATTTATCGGTTCGGGATCAATCGTCGGGGAGAGTGAAGCGGTGAATTTTGGGGGTCGGGTTGGCTGGGTGGTTAGTCGCTGGGCGTGTTCAGCCAGCGTCCCGCTCTTTTCATCCAAAATAACTCCTGCCGCAGTTTCAAACAGAATTTTGTCGGCAGGCTGAAGTTGGTCAGTGCGGAGTACGAAAATTCCGTCGCGCTGATTTAGCGAGGCGTCCGCGCCCATGCGTCGGATAAGGCGTTGGATGGCGTTATGCAGATCAAGAGCATAGCCTGTATCCTGATCGTTCAGGATGACCAGGTTGACAGTAACATGACGACTGCGCCAGTAGGTAAAGGCTTGCAGGGCTTCGCGCAGTAAAGGCGATTCGCTGTCGCGGACGCGCACCAGCAAAATGGGATAGTCGCCAGAGATGCCGAACGCCCACAAGCCGGACTGTCCCTTTTCATTTTGCGCCAGGATGTGCGGCGCGGCGCGCAATGTCCCTACCGGATAGAGCAGGGCTGATAAAAGGCGCTGAAAGTTTTCGACATCGTAGGCGTTCAATCCCATTTCAACCAATTCTCTTTCGATGGGGGCGCGGGCTTCGCCGAAGGCGTGGCCGATTTCGTGCGGAAACTGGTAATGCGTCATACGCTCCAACGCTTCACTGCGCGATGACGCGGCGGCTGTCAGGAACGTGACGCGAGTGCGGGTGTGCGGCTTCAGGTCTATTTCCTGCGCCAGCGAAAAAATTGGGTCGAGCGTTCCGCCAGTAGCGCCGGCAAGGCGGCTGTTAACACGAGCGCCTGCGCCGCGCAATGCCAGCGGGGCGCGGGAAGTTTGTGACCTGCCCAGAAATTGGGCGCGGTCGCTTTCGTGGGCGCCGGTCACTTTGCGCCCGTCTTTGATGACCAACGCATGGATCAGCACGACAGGTTTTTCGTCCGCAGAACGCGGACGGCGCTGGAAAAGGAGCGCATTTTCTTTAGGGAGATATTCGCTCTCGATAAAAAGTTTGTTGAAGGCCGGATGCTGCCGGTCAGCGGCTTGAGTTGCCAGCACGACTTCGCCATAACTGGTCAATTTCAGCCGTCGGGGTAGATTGCTGTCGTTCAGGATAGTCACCCGCCGGATTTCGACGCCATCCTTACCGACGATAATTTCGGTGCGCAGGGAAATGCCATTGTCCCAGCGCCGAAACTCGACCTTGTGCGGATAAAACAACACTTCCTGCTGTTCGGGCGCACAGCCGATAGGCTGGCAGGTGGCAGACCAGAGCGCTCCGCTATCGAGGTCTTGCACATAAATCCACGTGCCCCACTGATCTAGAGTGGTATCGGCATGCCAGCGCGTCAACGCAAATTCGCGCCATTGGCTGTATCCGCCGCCGGCGTTGGTGATCAGCACGCTGGTATCGCCCTGTGAAAGCACATGCGCCTGCGGAATGGGACTATCCACTGACACACGCCACGGCTCACTGTTGACCAGCCGCACGCCTTCGGGCAAGTCCACTGGCTCATCGAGATGGGGATATTCAATTGGCGGGTTTTGCGGAATCTTTTCCTGAAGCAAAAGCTCCACGCTCTGGATATGCTCGTCGGCGTGGAAACGTTTCACCATCACATCATCCAACAGATAGTTACAAGCCGCCATCAGGATCATGCCCTGATGATGCGCCATGTAGGATTGAACGATGGCGTGTGTCTGTCCTTCTGGCAGGCGCGTTTTGGTGTAATCGAGCGACTCGTAAAAACCAAAACGTCCGAGCATGTTCAATTGCTCCAGATGCGCCATATTTTCCAACACGGCTTGGGGCTGTAACGAAAGCCCCATCAGCGACGCATAGGGAGCGATGACCAAATCATCGTGCAGCTCGCGTTTGTAGCCCAAGTGCGGCACACCAAAAGCCCGGTACTGGTAGTTCAGATTAAGATCGAAGGCATAGTAGCCTGATTCCGAGATGCCCCAGGGCACTTGCTGCTCCCGTCCATAATTCACCTGCGCTTCAAGTGCGGCGTAGCAACTATCCGAGAGAAACGTCCCGGCGTAGTTTTTGGTAAACAGGGCCGACATGAGATATTCGAACATGGTGCCGTTCCATGAGAGCAGTACCTGCTTGCCGTCCACCTTCGTCACCGGCCGCCCCAGATGCTGCCAGTGACTTTGCGGCACATCGCCTTTGGCAATCGCGACCAGGCTGGCAATCCGGGCTTCGGATGCCAGCAAGTCGTAGTAACTCGGGTCGAGCCTTTCGGTGCTGGCGTTGTAACCGATGTGGAAGACCTGGCGGCGCTCATTGAACAAAAAGCGAAAATCCATGCCGGTCACAGCAGCGTGCGCCTGCTCGGCCAGGTCTCGAAAACCGATCAGCAGGGAGGTTACCGTTGTGTGAGCCAACGATAAATCGTCATCCAATTTTTGACACCACTCACGCGCAACTTCATCTTGCCCCGTGCCGGAACCGGGACTATTTCGCTGTTGCGCCTTGAAATCATCCAATGCAATTTGGATGCGGTCATACAACGCTGACGCATCTCCAAGTGTGGGCAGTTCAGCGGGCAGGCTTGCGCGAAACTCCTGTCCGGCGGGCGTTTGCATAAACGGCGCATCCAGCCGGCTAAGCCAGGGGGCGAACAAATCCAGGCTGCGCTGCATATCTTGCAGGTGGTGGTGCATCAAGTTGAGATAGAGCTGGAGTTCGGTCAGGGACTCGGGATGGAGGTTGGGATGACTCTCGAGCAATTCCATCAGACGATGGGATACCCTTTCCCAACCTTCGCCTGAGAGCCAGGCAAGAGTCATTGTCCATGCCTCGGGCTGGTTCTGGATGGCGCTGACGCGTTCGTAAATGCTGGTCAATTCCACATCAAAAGGTTCGATGGAGGCGTTCGGGTTGTTTTTTTCCAGCGCTTGCAACGTTTCTGCCAGAATATCCAGGATGACGAGCAACCCCTGCCACTGCTTGTCGCCCAGCACTGGAGCATCCGTCAGTGCAAGACAGCCATGTTTGAGTGCAATCAGGCAGGCCGCCAGGTTGCCGCTATCCACCGTGGAAATGTAGCGGGGCGGGAGCGCTGCTAGCGTCTGTGAGTCGTACCAGTTCAGCAGGTGTCCGCGGTAATGTTCCAGCCTGTCCAAGCTCTCAAAGGTTGAGCGCAAACGGACTGCCAGTTCGGACAGGCCCAAATAGCCCAGATCATAAGCCGACAACGTGGAGACCAGGAACAGGCCGATATTGGTCGGCGTGGTGTAGTGGGCCACATTACCGCGCGGCGACTCTTGAAAATGGTCGGGGGGCAGCCAGTGGTCATCGGGTCCGGCGAACTGCTCGAAAAATGCCCAGGTGCGCCGCGCCAGGCGGCGGATTTGCCTGCGCTGAGTCTCCGAGAGCGGTGTAGTGGTGTGTGTCACGGGCTGGCTGATCGCGTAGGCGATTTGTGGAGCGATAAGCCAGGCAACCAGCAAGGGCAGCGCCACCCATATCGCGGTCGGGTTGAAAATTGCGGTAGAGACCCCCAGAAGTATGGTGAAAATCAAAGGAGCAGCCATCTCGCCCCAGGTTTCGTAATGCGTGTTCAATCCAAACGAGCGCGCCGCATTCGCCGCAGTTGTCCATTGCAGCAGGTTTTTGCGCGCAATCAGCAGACGGGTCAGCGTTGTGCCGATTGCCCCCAGCATAAGCAGCGCTTCGTATGGCAAAAAAAGAACAGCAAGCGCCCAGCGGGTGAGCGGGAGCCGGATCGGTTCGAAAAGTTGTTTGAGTGTCAGCCGCCTGAGATTACGTTTCCCTTGCTGGACAGTTTGTACTGCGATGGGCAGGGCGGAAGGCAGCAGCACCAGCACAGTCCAGACCAGGGGCGAGCCGGGCAGGAACAGCCAGCCTGCGGCGAGCAGTGCCAACAACGTGGGCGGCAACAGGCTGCGCCGCAGGTTGTCGAAAATTTTCCAGATATTGATGACCGATAAACGGTTGGGAGCCGACCCATTTTTAGTGCGGACGATGGGGAACAACCACGGCAGTAACTGCCAATCGCCACGGATCCAGCGGCGCAGGCGGCGGGCGTAAACCAGATAGTGCGATGGATATTCTTCGTACAGGACGATGTCTGTGACCAGCGCCGCGCGTCCATAAATCCCTTCAAACAGGTCGTGGCTGAGCAGGGTATTCTGGCGCACCTGACCTGCCAGGCTGCGCTCGAAAGCCGCGACATCATAAATCCCTTTGCCAACGTAACTACCTTCGCCAAATAAATCCTGATACACATCCGACACAGCAAAAGAGTACAGGTCAAACCCGGCGTTTCCGGCAAAGATCTGCGAAAAGAGGGAACGGTTCGCGCTGGTCGGCTTGATGGACACGCGCGGTTGCAGTACGGTATAACCAGCGATAACCGAGCGTCCGTCTGGGGCAAATTCGGCATGGTTAAGTGGATGCGCCAGGGTGGCGATCAGACGGTTGGCGCTCCCCTGCGGCAAGGAGGTATCTGCATCCAACGTAATAACATATTTGACACCGGATAGAATGCTCGCATCCCCAACCTGGGTTGTGTAGGCTGTTTCACCCAGACCGAGCAGCAGGCGATTGAAATCCGCCAGTTTGCCGCGCTTGCGCTCCCAGCCCATCCAGACTCCTTCAGACGGATTCCACTGGCGCTGACGGTGGAATAAATAAAAGGGCAGCGCCTGCGCGTACTTTTGATTGAGATTTTCAACACCAGCACTTGCCAGCGCAAGCAGTTGTTCGTCTTCCGGCATACGCTCTAATGAAGCATCACCAAAATCGGTCAGCAGGGCATAGGTCAGTTGTGGGTCAGGATTGGAGAGATAATAGAGTTCCAACTCTTGCAGGAGATGGTTGAGTTCGCCGGTGCTTTCCAGCAAGGTTGGGATAACCACCATCGTGCGGTTACCTGCCGGGATGCCCTCGGAAAAATCCATGCGCGGCAGGCTTTGGGGTCGAATTTCATGTGTAACATTCCAATTAACCAGATTGATTGAGGCCTCGAGTGCAAGTGCGAACACAAGCAGGCCGACGATGATTAATTGGATTAATGACCCGCCTGCAGCGTATGTATAATAAAGCAGACCCAGGACAATTAGCAGGGAGAAGAGACTGATACTCCCAAGATAAGTTAAAGTAGGATGTGCGAGCAGCCAACGCCGCAGGCCCGACTTCAATCCTGGCCGGTAATTGACACTTTTTTCTAGCAGTGAACGGCCCGACCCGATCAGGAAAAAACCAACGTGTGATCTTCGGTCGGGGCTGTGTTTGGCGGCCTGTGATTTGTCCTGCGCATCGTGTGTTAATTCAATTGCAGTTTGCGCGATGGATTCCTCACTTTGGATTGAATGATGCGCCAGTTCTTCTATAACACTTCGATAGGTATTCCGTGTGTCAAAATCCATGCCCGCATAGATACCCGCTGGATCATCGTGTAGAATCTTTTCTACACGACTGATTTGCTCGAAGAATGTTTTCCAGTCCGTCGCGGAGAGCAGGCGCAGGCTGAGAAAACAGTTGGCGACCATGGTCTCGTTTGCAACCTCTGGGGAAGGCAGCTCACTCGGAGTTTCGATTAGAGTTTTGGGTGCGTCCAATCCAGTCAATTCAGATGTGGCAAAAACAAGCCGCTCCAAAATCCCGATGCGCAGCATGATCGGCAGCGCCCAAAGTTCCCCGATCGTGAGGGGCGTGACCTGTTGATAGTCCTCCGAAAAAATGGCGGTTTGCGTCAGGTCAATCTGACTCTGGCTATAGTCAACCCATGCGCGTGCCAGCGCAAAAATTCGGGTGTGTCCCGATTCCAGTTTGGGTAACTCATTGAGAAAACTGGCTGGCAGGTCTTCTTCGATTTGGCGCAGGGTCTGTTTGACGATGTAAAAATTATCCAGCATCCATTCGCCTGCGCGAGAAACTGGCGCGTCATTGGCTGGCACAGACTTGAAGATTGCATTGGCATTACGCAACGCCAATTCCCAGATTTTCAGATGATTCAACAGGTCAGTTTTTTGTGCCACAACAAAAGAACGTCCCGAAGGTTTTCTTGGTGGATTTTGATTGTTTTTCAAACCTTCGGGACGGTTGTTGAATTTTAAGTGAGATGTTTCTATCTTGTGCGTTTTTGCCAATTCGTACGCAAATTCTCTCAGGCGGCTATCGGCGTCTTGATTGGCTGGTTCAGAAATAACCTTTGGGGCAATTTGCATAATTAACGCTCTGCGCGTAGTTCAGGAGAGATTAGATCTTGTTTGGCTGGCAGGTCCTGCACGATCAGCAGGGATACTTTTCCATAGAAGATGAAATTGTTGACCATACTGCCATACGGCCATTGGCGAATCCCCGAATACCCATGCGCGCTGAGCGCGACCAGTCCAATACGTTCCTGCTCCGCCAGTTGATGCAGCGCTACGGCGGCATTGTCACTGGTGATGAGATGAGTTTGAACAGCAATGCCTTCCAGAACCGAACGTGATTTCACCTGTTCAAGATAACGCCCGGCTTCCTCGAGGTTACGCGCGACAATCTGGTTGGATAAATCAATATCTTCACGCGCCGGGGGCATTTGACGCGCCATTTCCGGGGTTTGCACAACCTGTACAAGATGAATCTGAGACTTATGAAATTGAGCCAATTGAGTAATGATCGGCAAAATATTTTCCGCCCGCTGGGAACCATCCAACGGTACGAGTATGCGTTGATAAGCAAGGGGTTCTATTAATTCACCAGAGTAGTCCCCATATTTATGCGCCCGAACAATCAGCAGCGAGGTCAGCGCGCTCAAGATAATTTTTTGTGTAATGCTGCTGATGCCCCATTGAGTCAAGCCATTCCGTCCGTGGCTGCTCAATACAATTAATTTCATCCCCTGATTTTGGGCGTATTCCGTAATTCCTTCCGCTACCAACCCTTCCAGGACTGCCGTCCGTACCTGAAGTCCTGATTCTTGAAAGCGCGCCTTTGTCTTTTCGAGATGGAGCGCGGCCTGGGTTTTATTGATTTGCCAGTTTAATAGATCAAATAATTGTGTTAAGGCACCCGCCTGGTTTTTATCCAGGACGTGCAACAGGATGATTCTTGCATTGAAAGCCTGGCCTATAGCGGCTACGTGAGGCAAGACACATTCGGCAAGCAGAGAACCATCTAATGGTACGAGAATGGGGTCGAACATGGTTAATCCTTTCAATTCTTTGACAGCGGGCAAATAATATAGATACCAGCACTTTAATAGTATAACAAACATTCCCCAGCCACATCCGCCGCTTGGCGGAGATTTCATTAAGTAGAATTGCCTATACCTTGCACGGTCACAAATTGCGGTTTTCTGTTGCCTGTTTCGCGGGGCTGAAGCCGCTTGCTCAGTGCATGAAAACGATTTCGACAGGCTCAATCCACCGCCTTCGGGCTGGCGCAACCAATCGGTTAAAACCGATTTTCACGAACTGTGGCAGGACTTCAGTCCGCCGAATCCTGTTTTGCAAAAGCGCAATTTGTGCCCACGTTCAGTTCAGTATAGAGAGAAACGAAGGGGATTTCCATCCATGTCGCTTAGTGTAGCAGCCTGAAATATAGGCGCAGACCGTTTACAATCAAGCCGATGTACATTCACCTCACAACTCACTCCGCCTATTCCCTGCAGGAGGCACTACTAACCCCAACCGACCTGGTACAAGCTGCGCAGGTCAATGGCATGTATGCAATTGGCCTCACCGATCACAATCTACTAACAGGGGCGATCGAGTTTGCCACGGCATGTAAAGAAGCCGGCATCCAACCCATTATCGGTTTGGAGATTGATCTGGATTTCGGTCCACTCCACCTTCTGGCTACCGGTCTCGAAGGCTGGTCCAATCTTTGCCGGCTGAGTAGTACTCTTGCACTTCGAGACAATCCTGAAGCCCCCTGTGCTCTTGATTTATTGTCTTCCCATTCAAAAGACCTAATTGCATTAACCAGCGATCCGAAATCACTCAAAGAAATTTATCCAGATCGGTTATATGTTGCCCTGCATGATCCATCCAAAGCCGCTTCTCTCTCAGACCTAGCACGTCAACTTGTCCTGCCCACTGTGGTAACTCATCCGTTGTATTACCTCAGCCCTGAACAAGCTGCTTTGCAAAGGACTCTCACGGCCATTCGCCTGAATCAAACTGTTGGCAACTTGCCCGATAAAGTCCTCGCTCCACCAAACGCCCATTTTTTGAGTTCGCATGAAATGGAATCGCGCTTCAAGGATTATCCTGAAGCACTGGCTGCTACACTGGAAATCGCAGAACGCTGCAAGTTTGATCTGCCGATTGGCAGGTCTCAAATGCCCACTGTTTCCCTGCCCAATGGAGTTACTGCGGCACAACATTTGCGAAATAAAGCCACAGAAGGTGCAAAGAATGTATATGGCGAGATCACCCCTGTCATCCAGGCTCGCCTGGATCATGAGTTGGAAGTCATCGCCAGGATGGGCTTTGAACCGATCTTCCTGATCGTTGAAGACATCATGGATTTTGCCAGGCAGAGCGGAGTTCCATTCTCATCGCGCGGTTCAGCAGCCTCCTCTCTTGTCGCGCACTGTTTGGGCATCACCAGTCCGGATCCGTTGCGATTAAATTTATATTTCGAACGCTTCCTGAATCCAGCCCGCAGCACGCCTCCCGATATTGACACCGACCTATGTTCGCGCCGCAGGGACTCGGTCATCCAACATGTTTTCGACACATACGGGACAGACCGCGTTGCCATGGTGGGGACAATCAACCGCTTCCGGCCGCGTTCGGCGCTGGGTGATGTGGCCAAAGCGCATGGACTTGAACCATCGAAGGTCCGCGAACTCGCCAACCAGTTGCCGCATGCTTTCTGGGCTCGCTTCGAAGAATCCGAAGAAGGAAAAGCCCCGCCCTCCCCATTTGCGGAATTACGTGCTGCCTATCCAGCGCAGTCCTATCAGACCATTTTCGATGAAGCCGAAGCCATCCTGAAACTGCCCCGTCATCTCTCGATGCATCCGGGTGGTGTGATCGTCGCCCCGGGAGCACTGACGGACCTTGTGCCTGTCATGCGCTCGGGCGGGAAAGGCGTCATCATCACCCAACTGGATTTGGAATCGGTGGAGGCATTGGGACTGGTGAAGATCGATCTGCTGGGCATCCGCGGCCTGACCGTCCTGGGGGATGTGGCGGAATTCATTCAGGAGAGCCAACCGGATCAATATCCGACTCCGCTGGCTGTTTTGGATTCCACTCCATCCGATGATCCTGCGACGGCACAACGCATTGAGAAGGGTGAAACGATCGGCTGCTTCCAGATCGAAAGCCCGGGCATGCGTGCCACCCTGCGCGAGATCCATGCGCGCAGTGAAGACGATATCATGGCCGCGTTGGCATTGTATCGACCAGGTCCGCTCAGCGGCGGGCTCAAGGATGCCTTTGTGCGCCGCTTCAAAGGCGAAGAGCAGGTTAAACACCTTCATCCCACCCTTGCGCCATTATTGGATGAAACCTTTGGTGTGATCTTGTATCAGGAGCAGGTGCTGCGTATCGCGCATGAATTAGCAGGTTTCAGTCTGGCAGAAGCGGACTTGTTGCGTCGAGCGATGAGTCATTTCGATCCCGGCAAGCGCATGCAGGAATTGGAACGCAAGTTTGTACAGGAAGCCCAATTAAAAAGCGGCGTGCCAACTGAAACCGGTGAAAGGATCTGGGAGATGATGGCAGCCTTTGCCGGCTATGGGTTTCCCAAGGCACATGCGGCCTCCTATGCCAGGGTGGCCTGGCGCTCTGCCTGGTGCAAATCCCATTTCCCGGCTGAGTTCATGGCGGCAGTGCTGGCCAATTGGGGCGGCTACTACAGCCAGCGTGTTTATCTCAACGAAGCGCGAAGAATAGGATTGAAGGTTCGACCTCCACACGTGAATTATTCCTCGCATAATTTTTCCGTGAGAAAACTTGAAGGGACAGATGAACGCGCGCTCTTCATGGGATTGGATCAGGTAAAGGAATTAACCCGCCAGACGATCCAACGTATCATTCAGTTTGCGCCTTTTACTTCCCTGGAAGATTTTTTGACGCGCGTTGATCCGCGTACTCAGGAAGCCGAAAATCTCGCGCGGGTTGGCGCTTTGGAGGGCTTGGGAAAAATCCCCTCGATACTCAGGCGATTGCAAAATGGAGGCTGGCAACAAAACCAGATGAGTCTATTTGAATGGACTGATTCTGGCGAGGAAGATTGGACACTGGGACAAAAAGTAAACGCGCAGTTGGAAATTCTGGGCGCCAGCCTGGATGCTCATCCGCTTGAATTAGTATCAGAGAAAATTGTGCAAGCTGGAGCGATCTCGACCTTGGAAGCGGCGGAAAGAATCGGGCGCAGGGTGACTGTTGCCGGTGCAAGGCAGACCTCTCATCGCAGCCGCACAGCCAAAGGGGATTCGATGCTGTTCCTAACCCTGGAAGACCTAAACGGAACATTGGATGCAATCCTGTTTCCGGCTGTTTATCGCATTGCCAAACCTATGATTGATTCAAACAAGCCACTCTTGGTTACCGGCGTGATGGAGATGGATGCTGAACGCGGGGAACCATTTTTGAGGGCAGAGAAGGTTGTATCGGTGGGATAAATTAAAATTTTTCTTGCGGTTATTAAGACTCAGGCATGCTGGTATTCCAGATTTGGATTGAGCACCCAAAGGCCAATCCTTCAACGGCAGACTGATCGAGATAACGACCCCTTAATCCAAAGCTGGCAGATAACCCGCTCAAGCCCTCCCTCCAGGCAATGCCTTCATCGCCTGGTAAAACAAATTCCAGTCTTGGTGCAAATGGTAACCCTCTCAGTGATTAAGTACCCTCGGTGTTATGTGAGAGAGAAAATTGCGTAAAATGTTTTGAAGACATACACAAGCTAGACTTGCCTGCCGTGTCCGTGAGCCTTGTCCATTCCGCGCGGTGCTAATCATCTGAATTCCTTAACATCCTATATGCTAGGGTTCGCTTGAATCGGATTGAAATTTGCTAGATTTACAGTGCATACTTATTATTAGGTAAAGATAACGACTATTATCACGAGGTGAGTAAAAACGATCTTTGACAGTAAGGGGTCAGGTATACTTGTATGAAATATTGATCAACCCCATCCATGACACTCAACGAATCAGACACCCGTTCAAAATTAATTGACCCTGTCCTGCATGATCGCGGCTGGACGGAAGATTTAGTTCGCCGTGAAGAGACTGCGGGCGCGGTGGAAATTACAGATAACCGCGCGCGCCGCCGTGCGCATGGTCGTGTGGATTACACCTTGCGCGTGAAAGTAACTCGTGATTCGCAGCCCGTTGCAATTGCGCTGATCGAAGCCAAAGCGGAAAACCTGCCGCCTGACCACGGACTTGAACAAGCCAAGGCATATTCCATAAGCAAAAGATTGAATGTGCCATTTGTGTTTTCGACGAATGGTCATTTGTTTGTGATGTACGAAGTTTTTGGCGGCACAACCAGCAAGCCGCGCAAACTGCAAGAGTTCCCAAGACCAGAAGAATTACGAGCCGCGTACGAAAAAGGCATGGGCTTTACGCTTGATTCAGAAATTGCCAAGCCTTTGCTGACACGTTATTCAGGCGGCGAAGCGACGCGGCGTTATTATCAGGACGCGGCTATTCGCGCCGTTTTTGAGAAAATCGCCAAGGATGACAATCGCGCCTTGCTTTCATTGGCAACTGGCGCGGGCAAGACCTTCATTGCCGTACATTTATTGAAGCGCATTGCTGACGCGGGTCAATTGAGACGCGCATTATTTATCTGTGACCGTGACGAATTACGGGCGCAGGGATTGGGCGCGTTCCAAAATGTTTTTGGAGCGGATGCGGCAGCGGTGATTGGCGGCAACCCGCAGAAGAACGCGCGCATTTTGATCGCGACCTATCAAACACTGGATGTGGATAGCGAAGAAGCCGATGCAAACTTCCTGAAAAAGAATTACCCAGAAAATTATTTCAGTCACATCATCATTGACGAATGCCATCGTTCGGCATGGGGCAAATGGAGCGAGGTTCTTAAGCGGAACCCTGCCGCAGTGCAGGTGGGACTGACAGCAACGCCGCGCCAGCTAAAGGGGATTGATTGGGGCGATTTCCCAGACGACGATAAAGTCACAGCGGATAACATCCAATATTTTGGCGAACCCGTCTACGAGTACGATATGTCGCAAGGCATGGACGATGGCTATCTGGCGGCGTGTGAAATTATCCAGCGCGATATTTTTCTGGATGAAAAGAAAAAGAGTGAACGCGAAACAGGCGTGGAGCAGGGCGACCTGAAAGATAAAACGTTGACCGACCCGCTGACGGGCGAAGCAGTGGATTACAAAAGATTGAGCAAGAAATACAGCGCCGCCAGTTTTGAAGACCGCCTGCAAATGCCCGACCGTGTGGGTGCCATGTGCGAGGATTTATTCGACCTTTTCCTGCGCACAGGCGGACCCGAACAAAAGACGATCATCTTTTGCGCGCGCGATAGTCATGCAGATAAAGTATCCACTGCCTTGAATAATCTTTATGCCAAATGGTGCAAGGAAAATGAAGTGAAACAATTACAGCCGTACGCCTTCAAATGCACCGCGGCTTCTTCGGGCAATGACCAACTCGCCGATTTGCGCGGCGCGTCCCGCAGTCATTTCATCGCCACCACAGTGGATTTACTGAGCACAGGCGTGGATGTGCCTGTCATCCAGAACATCGTCTTTTTCAAATACGTGCAATCGCCGATTGCCTTTTACCAAATGCTCGGACGCGGCACGCGCCTGCACCCGCCCAGCGGCAAGTTGATGTTCCACGTCTACGATTACACGGATGCGACACGCTTGTTTGGTCATGAGTTTCTCACACGCTTCCGTGAACAACGTGAACCTTTCAATTATGGTCCCATGCCCAAACCCTTCACACCGCCAGTGCAAGTGGAAGGCTTTGACGTGACCATTACCGAAGCAGGCAAATCCATTTTGACGATGATCGATGGCAAAGCCATGCCTGTCACCGTCGAAGAATATAAGGAAAACTTGTCAGCGCAACTCGTGACTCAAGCCCCTACGCTCGATGCTTTCCGCAGCCTATGGATTGATCCTTCGGCGCGGCATGACCTGCTTGAAAAACTGCCAGATGGCGTGCGCTCGGCGCTGCTGGTTCGTGCGCTGGATAACATGGATGCCTTCGACCTGTATGACGTGCTCGCCGAACTTGGTTATGGATTAAACCCCCGCACCCGTCTTGACCGTGCGGCTGCTTTCACCTACAAACATTCGGCGTGGCTGAATGGGATGCCCACCCAAAGTGCTGAGACTTTGCGCGCACTGGCGTTGCAATTCGGGCGCGCAGGCACAGACGGTTTGGAAAACCCGCACATCTTTGAAACGCCCGAAGTGAACAAAGCAGGCGGATTGATCGCCTTGCGCGCCTTCGGTCAACCTGCCGAGATTTTGCGCGAGACCAAGACACGGATATTTGCTGCATGACAATCACAAAACGAACTTTACCAAAAAGCTGGCATTGGGCAAAACTAGAAGATGTTTGTGCTCTTGTTGGTAATAGCATTAATCCGCAATCAAATAAGGAAGAAATATTCGCTCATTACAGCATTCCTTCGTTTGACGATGGAAGAAAGCCCGTTATCGAAAATGGCAATAATATTCTTAGCAATAAAGTTGTTTTTGATAATGGGGTAGTTCTGTTTTCTAAACTTAACCCACGCATAAGTAGAGTTTGGTATGTGAATGACGAGCAAGCCTACAAGCGAATATGTTCTACTGAATTTTTGCCGTTAGCACCAAATCTAGATCAGTTAGATCCTATGTTTCTAACTTGGATATTACAAGAGGCGAATCTGATAACAGCTCTTCGAGCAAAGACTGCTGCTGCAACAAAAAGTCGAGAACGCTTGAAACCAAATATTGTCCTAAGCACACAAATCCCACTTCCTCCATTAGATGAGCAAAAACGTATTGCTGCCCGTCTTAATGAGCAAATGAGCATTATCACTCTGGCGCGTCAGGCAATCGACGATCAATTTAGTTTATTAACCAGTCTTGTCAATTCCTATTTTCGAGAATCTTTGCAAAGAATAACCACGAAAATGCACCTGTCCGATTGCATGGTTGAAGTCAAAAAAGGTGTTGGGGAAACTTGGGCGCAATATCCTGTCCTCGGCGCAACTCGTGCAGGGGTTGCACCTGCCAAAGAAAAAGTTGGCAAACAACCACAGCGCTATAAATTGGTGGAACCTGGAACCATCTTCTATAATCCCATGCGTATTATGATCGGCTCCATTGCCATGCTGGATGATGGCGACGAGTCAGGGATCACTAGTCCCGATTACGTTGTGCTCAAAGGCAAAGAAGGAATTCTTCATGCGCGCTGGTTTTATTATTGGTTCCGCTCGCCGTATGGAGAAAACTTTATCAAATCCCTTGCACGCGGCGCAGTCCGTGAGCGTATGTTGTTCAACCGCCTTGATAAAGGTGAAATTGAATTACCTGATTGGGATACCCAGGTAAAGATCGCTGAGAAATTAAAGGAGATCAAGACTTTCAAACAAGCCCTTGAATCTCAACTCGCCGAAATCAACGAGCTGCCGTCCGCGCTGTTACGTCAAGCGTTTGCGGGTGAATTATCGTAATTGTGCAACGTAGGGGCGGGTCTCTTTTGCGGGCAAGACACCTTTCCCAACCGTGACGAATTTCGGGCAGCGTGCCATTGCCAACACGAAAGACCCGCCCCTACAATGACATGCAAATGCGGAATTGATTTATGAAATTTGACCCCAAAATCCACCACCGCCGTTCCATTCGTTTGCAAGGATATGATTATTCACAGGCAGGCGCATATTACGTCACCATTGTTGCATGGAGACGGGAACATGTATTTGGCGAGGTCGTCAACGCCGAAATGCAATTGAATAAATTTGGACAAATTGTCAATCAAGCGTGGTACGATTTACCCAAGCATTATCCGCATGTTGAATTGGATACGTTTTGTATCATGCCCAACCATGTCCATGCAATTATTGTGTTAAACGACAATCCCGCCATCAAACGCCACCCGTTGTCTGAAGTTGTGCGCGCATTCAAATCCTTTTCGGCACGGCGAATCAATTCATTGCGAAACACACAAGGCATTCCCGTCTGGCAACGCAATTATTACGAGCATATCATCCGCAACCACGAAGATTATCTTTCCAAATCCAATTACATTCTGGATAACCCCCTCAATTGGGAAAACGATGACGAAAATAAACGGTAAAACAAAAAACGGTTCAACAAACGGCTCGCGTAAATTCTCTTCGCAAGCATCTCTTGATTCATACGTCTGGAGCATTTGCGATATCCTGCGCCGCTCCAATTGTGCGGGCGCTTTGCAATACGTTCCTGAATTGACATGGATTTTATTTCTGCGCATTCTGAATGACACCGAAACCCAAGAAGCCGAACGCGCAGAGGCGGTTGGCGCCAAATACAGGCACTCACTCAAAGCGCCCTATCGCTGGCAGGATTGGGCTGACCCAGAAGGCAAGAAACGCATTGAATTGCAGAATGGCGCATTGGGCGCATTCTTTGGTTTTGTGAACGGCGAATTGTTGCCGTATCTCAAAGGCTTGCGCGATAAGCCAAATGCCAATTCACGCCAGAAGGTCATCAGCGAAATCCTTTCGAGCATCGAGCGCGTGCGTGTGGATACCGAAAAGAATTTTCTGGATGTGCTGGATAAAGTCCATGAAATCCACCATGAGAATATTGATACCACGCACATCTTTGCTTTGTCACAGGTATACGAAGGCTTGCTCCTGAAAATGGGTGAGAAGGGTAATGATGGAGGTCAATTCTTCACGCCGCGTGAAGTCATCCGTGCCATGATCCGCACCATTGAGCCGAAACTTGGCAAGACCATCTACGATCCCTGCTGTGGGACGGGCGGCTTCCTTGCTCAATCTTATGAATATCTCGATGACAAACTGAAATCAAAAGACGCAACGCCAGATCAAATCGAAACGCTCAAAACCCGCACTTTCTACGGGCGTGAAAAAGAGAACCTGATCTACCCAATTGCCCTGTCAAACCTTGTATTGCATGGTATTGACGAACCGCGCCTTTGGCATGGCAATACGCTTACAGGTCAGGAAACGTATGGCGGCTTATTTCAGGAATCCCCATCCCTATTTGATTACATCTTAACCAATCCGCCTTTCGGCGGCAAGGAAGGCATGGAAGCACAAACGCGCTTCGCCTATAAAACCCGCGCCACACAGATTTTGTTTCTGCAGCATGTGATTGATAGCCTCAGATCTGGTGGTAGATGCGGCATTGTCCTTGATGAAGGCGTATTATTCCGCACCAATGAAACCGCCTTTATGCAAACCAAACGTAAATTATTGGATGATTGTGATGTGTGGGCAATTGTCAGTTTGCCTGGGGGTGTGTTCACAGCGGCAGGCGCAGGCGTGAAAACCAATCTGCTATTCTTTACCAAAGGTAACCCCACCGAAAAGATTTGGTATTACGATTTATCCGATATCAAGGTTGGCAAGAAAACCCCATTTACCGCCAAGCACTTTGAAGACTTTTTCAAGTTCCTGCCCACTCGTGCCGATTCCGAAAGAAGCTGGACGGTCACACGCGAAGAGATTGAAGCCAAGAATTTTGACTTGAAAGCTGTTAATCCGAATGCAAAAGTGGATGAAGATACCCGCACGCCAAATGAATTGCTTGATTTTATTGAGGCAAAGGGGAAAGAAGTGCAGGAAGCCTTGATGAAATTGCGACGTATTTAATCCCATAATCTCTTACTGAGAGTCTCCTCTAGAGCAAACCACACCCTTTTACCCACTTTTTAGTTATTTCTAAATCGCCATAGTGAAAAACTGCACGCCCAGGTATACATTGCCGATGGCAATTCAAAGATCGCTAGAAAATTTCCTTGTGATACACTATGAATAAAAAGTGATTCTTATGCACTCTGCCACTGCTCAAGCATTTTCGAATATTGCCTTTATTAAATACTGGGGCAACCGTGATAACGCCCTGCGCCTCCCATCCAACGGTTCCATCTCGATGAACCTCGATGGACTCTTTACGCGCACAACGGTTACTTTCAATTTGTCGCAACGTGATTCACTGGTTATCAACGAACGGGCAGTGACAGGCAAGGGACTTGAGCGCGTCTCAACCATGCTTGATCTTGTGCGCGGGATGGCAAATATCAGTGAATGCGCTGAAGTGACCAGCACCAATAATTTTCCTGCCGGGACGGGGATCGCCTCCTCTGCCGCTGCATTTGCGGCACTCGCGCTCGCTTCCTCCAACGCCGCAGGCTTGACTCTGTCCGAAGCGGGGTTATCGCGGCTGGCACGGCGCGGATCGGGTTCAGCATCGCGCTCCATCCCCAGTGGATTTGTCGAATGGAAGATGGGCACTGGCGACGATGATTGTGTTGCGGTTTCGATTGCGCCTCCCGAACATTGGAATCTGGCAGATTGCGTCGCAATAGTGAGTGCCTCGCATAAAAAGACAGGCTCGACCGAAGGTCACGCCCTCGCAGGCACCAGTCCCTTGCAAAACGCTCGCGTCGCAGATACAGCACGCAGGCTGGATATTTGCCGCAGTGCGATTCTTAAAAAAGATTTTGAAGCACTCGCAAATATCATCGAACATGATTCAGACATGATGCACTCCGTCATGATGACCTCCAATCCGCCGCTGATGTATTGGCAAGCCGGGACCGTCGGCATTTTCCATGCAGTCCGCGAGTGGCGCGCCAGTGGCTCCCCTGTTGCTTACACGGTAGATGCCGGGGCGAATGTGCATGTCATTTGTTTGGCGGAACATGCCAAAGAAACAGAAAAGCGTTTGCGGGAATTACCCGGGGTGAGTGATGTTCTGGTTGCGAGGGTGGGCGGCGCGGCGCGGATGGTTTGATTTTGAGTTTGCTTTGCGAAGCACCCTTTAGGGTATGCGGGCTTCGTAGGACTAGCAAGGGGATTCTTGCGGACTCTCCTCCTCCCGAGAAATCAGGCAGTATAATTCCGGCATTCTTTTTATCTGGAGTAACCCCGTGCGTGTTAAAAATTTTCTCTTCGCGATCCTGGTCAGCGCCATTTTAAGCGCCTGTGCAGGCTCTTCCACAGAAATCCCGGCCCCCACCGTTGTACCGACTCATACGCCGCCGCCAACAGCCACCCTGATCCCAACAGCATCCACACCGTTGGCGATTCTCGTCCTGCCGGAAGACATGGACAAAGTTTCATTTGACTTGTATCAAAAAACCGTCTACGATCTGGCGCAACAATCTGGTTATCGTTTTCAGGTACGCAACCTGCTGACACCCGAAGATCTTGCTGACCCAACTTTAAAAGTAGTGATTGCCTTGCCGCCTGACCCGGGAGTTGCCTCACTGGCGCCTGCTGCGCCCACTGTTCAATTCCTTGCAGTTAATATTCCAAACCTTTCAGCCGGCGCAAATGTCAGCATCCTTGCCGCGGATACACAGGTGGAATTGCCCGCTTTCCTGGCCGGTTACACAGCCGCCATGATCACAGAGGAATATCATATCGGCATGTTGATTCCGCAGGGCGATGTGAATGCACAACGCGCCTATGCCGCCTATCAAAATGGAATGAGATATTACTGCGGTTTATGCCGAACATTTTTCTTCACACCGATCACCTATCCAACTTTTCTTGAAATTCCCGCAGATGAAGATCCGGGCAGGTACGGCGGTTATGCCAACCTGCTTATCAATGACTATGATGTAGACACCCTTTACATTTACCCAACCCTCGCAAATCCAGAATTTCTCGCCTATGTTGGCACAACCGGCGTACTCCTATTCGGGACATCCATGCCAGAGCCTCGCCCGGGCGGCTGGGTCATGACCATTAGCCCAGATACGGTCAAGGCCATACAGACTGCCTGGCCCAACTTGATCGCCGGGCAAGGCGGCATTAACGTTCAATCCCCGCTCGGAATTGCGGATGTGGATCCAAGCCTTCTCCCCGCTGGAAAACTCCGCCTCGTTCAGGAAACCCTGGATGGCTTACTGGCGGGTCGAATATTAACAAGTAACCCATAACAAGAAAATAACGACCAGCAGCATGCCCGTCGTTTTATTCAAACAGGTCACTCGAAGAGGACAGAAACCACGAACCAGAACCCAGGGCAGATTGTGCGTGAGGAATGTTCCATTCCTGCCGAACCAATCAAGCCAGCGACTTGAATCATTGGATGGAGATCAATCAATGACAAATGTGCAAACGCAAGCACCGCTTCTGGACTCAAACCCTGCGACTACGCTCAGGCTGGGACTCAGTCTGCGCGCCGCTCAATGGGCAGATCTCAACTCTGTGGCAAAACTCATCTACGCTGTCTGCGAAGCGGATGGTGATACAACGGTTGCGGTTACGCCACAGGAATTAAAACATGAATGGCAAAGCGATGGTTTTAATCCTGAAACGGATGCCTTCCTGGTTGAAACCAAAGATGGAGGTTTGGTTGGCTATGAAGAATTCTTCAATAAAAAAGATCATGTTCACTTGAATACGGATGGCTATGTTCATCCTGAATTCAAAGGACTTGGTATTGGCACAACTTTGCTTCAACGCGTAGAGCAGCGCGCGCGAGAGGAAGTGAAACTCGCTGAGCCAGACTTGCGTGTCTTCATCCGCAGCACCATGGATGGCAAGGACGATGATGGCAGGAGTCTTCATACAGCCCTGGGTTATTCACCTGTTCGGTTTCATTGGCGCATGGAAATAAAACTAGAGGCTGCACCGCCTGCGCCTGTCTGGCCCGAAGGCATTGAATTGCGCCCTTTTGCGAAAGATGATCATGCCGTAGCGGCCTGGCAGGCGGATAACGAAGCCTTTCGCGAGCACTGGGGAAGCCATAATTCAACAATTGAAGAATGGTCTCACAGAAAATTTGGCAAGCCTGATTTTGATCCAACTTTATGGATGATGGCCTGGGATGGGGATCAAATTGCCGGGTTTTCCCAGAACCGCTTTCGCATGGGCATTGGCTGGGTCGGCAGTTTGGGGGTCCGCCACCCCTGGCGCAAAAAGGGACTTGGATTGGCTTTGCTCCAGCATTCCTTCGGGGAATTTTACAGGCGTGGGATGAAAATCATCGGCTTGGGTGTGGATGCATCCAACCCTACAGGCGCAACCCATCTATACCTGCGTGCGGGCATGTACGTGGCCAGCGAATTCGTCACCTTTGAGAAGGAACTGCGCCCGGGCAGGGATTTGGCGGAATAGATAACTCGCCTCATGCATTTTCTATTGTAGATACCGTAGGGGCGCCCCGCCCAGCGAAAGCAGAATCTCTTGATAGACCATGAAGGAATTGCATAGGTGACTGAACATCCCAAAAAGCCGATTCGCATGGGGAGTGAAATCAGTGTAGAATCAAAACATACCAGCAACATCATGAAAGGATACCAACTATGAACCTGCGTTGTATCTATTGCCAGACCCCGTTCACGATCAGCCGCTCCGAAATGCTTGGTGCCATCGTCAATATGAACGAAAAGAACCAGAATCACTACGATGCCCACTGCCCGCGCTGCCGCCGTGCGAATTCCATCTCGCGCCAGAGAATGGAATTATTCTTCCCAAACTGGCGTGAAGCCGCCAAGAAGCAAGCCGCTGTACCTGTCGCGCCGCCTGGGCCCGCCTCTACTTCGCTTAAGACGAAACCCGTCCACAAGGCAAAGAAGGCAGTCGCCAGCAAAGTTCCTGCCAAAAACTCCCCTGCCAAATCATCAACGGCAGCGAAAAAGCCTGTTGCCAAGAAAACAACCTCTGTCAAACCAACAGCTAAAAAGGCTCCCCCAAAGACCAAAAAGAAGTAATAAATTTATTGAATGTAATACAAAGCCGAAAAGACCATCATCTTTGAGGCTTTGTATTTTTATGGGATAAGAGTATGAGTATGCGCGCAGTTTTTTTTGATTTTGGCGGCGTCATCCAGCGCACCGAATACCAGGCCCCGCGCCAGCATTTGGGTGACCGTTTCGGCATGGACTATGAGGAGATGGACAAGCTCGTCTTTGCAAGCCAATCTGCACGTCAGGCCTCTGTGGGTGAGATCACAGAAGATGCGCATTGGTCGGATGTGTTGAAACGGCTCAAACGCCCTGCCTCTGAATTGCAAATGATTAAGGATGAATTCTTCGGCGGAGATGTGATTGACCGTGATCTGGTTAACTTCATTCGTTCCCTGCGCGGAAAAATTCACACGGGTTTGATCTCCAATGCATGGAGTGGAATGCGCGCTTTTCTCGAAAAGGAAAAATTCATCGAACTCTTTGATACGGTAATCATTTCTGCTGAAGCCGGTATGATGAAGCCCGATACAGGAATCTATCAAATTGCATTGGAGCAAGCCGGGGTTAAGGCAGAGCAAGCGGTGTTCGTTGATGATATCCAGGCGAATATTGATGCTTCTGAGAAGATCGGCATGAAAGGTATTTTATTCAAGGATTCGCAGGAAGCATTGAGCCGCTTGAAGCAGTTATTGAAGATGGAGTAATTCATTGGAAGCGTCTGTTGGAAGGGCGAGGATGTTCCTCGTAAACAGAGCCAGCTCCCAGTCTGTGGAAGAGGCGGGTGGTATGGAAAATGGTCATGCTGCAGGGTAGATAAGTCAAATTTATAGCGGATGGGGTCGCTTTTCATCTTTCAAGCAAGAGGGTTGGGAAGTTTAATTGACGCAATCTGAATTTTGCATGTATAATTTTCCAGCCTATCCCTTATGAGGGTAAGTAGAGGACCCATGGCTCTGCGTGGAAATTTACGAGACTTTACAATTACACAGCTTCTCAATCTGATCAACTTGGCCAGCAAGACTGGGACTTTGGTTGTGGATGGGGCGTCGGAACAGGCCTCTATATCATTTCGCGAGGGAAAACTGGCTTATGCACGGATTGGCAAGGAGGACGGAAGCCTGGCTTCTGTTCTTCATAAGGCAAATAAGATCAATGTCAATCAATACCGTGCGATTGCAGACCGGGCAGGCCAGATGACCGATAAGGAGTTGGGCCTGCTTCTTATTAACGCTGGTTATGTAACCCGGGAAGATATTCTGTTGATTTTGCAGGGATATTTCACTGAGGTGGTACGCAGGTTGTTTACGTGGGTCGAGGGGATATTTCGTTTCGAGAATGGGATGCTTCCTCCGGGAGACAGAATTAATACAAGGCTTGATCTTGAGAATATTATTATTGAAGGTTCGCGCCAGTTGCGCGAGCTTGATCAATTGCAGGATGAGATCCCCAGCCTGGATATGGCGCTCAAGTTTACAGAACGCCCGCTGACCAATGTTAATTTGAGCGTGGATGAATGGAAAGTGGTCAAGTTCGTGGGCCCGAAGAATACGATGCGCCAGATCGCGGGCACGAATAAGTTGACCGAAATTGAGATCCGTAGAATTGTATACAGTCTTTTGCAGGCTGGTTTGGTTAAATTGGTACGTCCCGTTGGTGCGCCTGTTCAACAGAACCCAAAGATGTTCCCAACGCAGGACAAAGAAAAACAGAAATCATTGATCAACAAACTGATCGCCCGCATACGCACGATGTAATGCAAAATAGGTCGGAAGGATAAGAACTATGCAAACGGTCAAAATGGTGGTGACAGGTCCATTCAACGCCGGCAAGACACAGTTTATTCAGTCCGTCAGCGAAATTGATGTTGTCGCCACGGAACGCAAGATCTCTTCAGACGAAGAACGCTCTGTTAAATATGCAACCACGGTGGCCATGGATTTCGGCCGCATCACGGTGGATCAAGATCTGGTGCTGTACCTGTTTGGCACGCCTGGCCAAAAGCGTTTCGATTTCATGTGGGAGATTCTTTCTGAGGGCATGTTGGGTTTTGTTGTTATGGTAGACAGCACCCGTCCTGAGACTTTTCGCGAGGCACGCTCGATCCTCGAAACCTTCCGGGCCTATGCTCCCACACCTTTTGTGGTTGCCGCGAATAAGCAGGATATGGAAGATGCATGGGAACTTGAAGATGTGCGTCACGCCCTGCGTCTTGATAAGGAAACAAAGCTTTTGTCGTGCATTGCCACAAACCGTGATACGGTGAAAACAGTATTACTTGGGTTGTTAGATAACATCTTAAAAGAAATGGAATCCGGGAAATAGGAGCGGGTTTATTTTGAAGGTATAGGCCATTACCCAAAGATAGATAACCTCATCCAGTTTAACTGCCTAATGACTGACTTCCTTCGGCTGGCCTCCGGAGTAAGCCCACGCGAGCTATATATGAAGGAAGAGGGGAAACACGGAGTGAGATGGTCCAGAACGAGATGTCATCTCGTTCAATTTTTATATTGACATTCCCACATCTGAGTCATATACTCGTTAAACAACACAATTAAACGGGGAGCCTGCCCATCCGAAGGACACACCGCACTGGGTTACGACGCAAGTATCGGGACGAGGTGACAGGCTGAGAGGAGCGTATTTCGCTCGACCCGCATTACCTGATCTGGTTAATACCAGCGGAGGGACTCTTGATTTAATCACAGCCATCCTCCGCCTTCGGAGGTTTTTTGTTTGTAAAACGCGTCATCATCTTCGCCAATGGCGACCTGCCTAATTCGGAAAAAGCCCGCGCCCTCTTGCATGATGACGACTTCATCATCGCTGCGGACGGCGGCACACGTCACGTCTTCGCGTTGGGACGAAACCCGGACATCATCATCGGCGACCTCGATTCTTTACCTGCCAACTTAGAACCTTCAACCCTTCGACAGGCTCAGGGCGACACAATCAACGGCGAAATCATTCAATTTCCAAAAGACAAAAACGAAACCGATCTCGAACTCGCCATTCAACACGCGCTGACCTTAAATCCTGAACAGATCATCGTCCTTGCTGCCCTTGGCGGGCGCCTCGACCAAACCCTCGCCAACATCGCCCTCATCAGCAACGCGCAACACGCAACACGCAACATGAAACTTGACGACGGAATCGAAGAAGTTATCTTCTGCCGCGCACAAACCCAAGTCAACGGCAAACGCGGCGACACCGTCTCGCTAATTCCCTGGCAAGGCGAAGTCACAGGGATTGTCACAATAGGTCTCAAATGGCCTTTACAAAACGAAATTTTATATCCACACAAAACACGCGGCATCAGCAATGAAATGCTGAATGACGCAGCAACGATCCAAATAAAATCTGGACTACTGCTCGTCATTCATCGCCGTATTGATAAATAAGGTGACTGTCACCTGTTACCACTATACTGGAGTCTAAAAATGAAACCCACTTTTTACCTATTACTTTTTACTTTACTTCTTGCTTCTTGCGCACCAACACCAACAAAACCCCAAACCATCACCATCCTCACCCACGACTCTTTTGCCATAAGCGAAGATGTTATTATAGCCTTTGAAATTGCCAACAACGCAAAAGTTGTCTTCCTCCAAAGCGGTGACGCGGGTGCGGTCTTGAATCAAGCCATCCTCACCAAAAACGCCCCGCTCGCGGATGTCCTCTTCGGCGTGGACAACACCTTCCTCTCACGTGCATTGGATGCCGATATTTTTGAAGTCTATCAATCGCCTGTGTTGATTGATGTTTCCCCTGAATATATTTTAGATGAGACATATCACGCCCTGCCCGTGGACTATGGCGATGTCTGCATCAACTACGATAAAAATTATTTCACTGAAAATAATTTATCCGTTCCGCAAACCTTTGAAGATTTAGCAAAGCCAGAATACAAAGGCTTGTTGGTTGTGGAAAACCCCGCCACGTCATCCCCTGGACTGGCCTTCCTGCTCGCCACCCGCGCGCACTTTGGTGACGGCTATCTCGATTATTGGCAAAGCCTGAAAGAAAATGGTGTCGTCTTTGTGGATGGCTGGGAAACCGCCTACTACACAAACTTCTCCGCCTCCTCTGGCAAGGGGCCACAGCCAATGGTCCTCTCCTACGCCTCCAGCCCCGCCGCGGAAGTGTTCTTTGCCTCCACGCCGTTGACAGAATCGCCTACCGCCTCCATCGTAGCTTCGGACATGTGCTTCCGCCAGATCGAATTCGTTGGCATTCTGAAGAACACGCCAAACCCAGCCCTCGCTCAAAAATTTGTTGACTTTATGTTAAGCCAGTCATTCCAGGAAGACATGCCGCTTAATATGTTTGTCTATCCAGTAAATAAAAACGCACAGCTGCCCGAAGTCTTTGTCAAATACGCGCAGGTTACAGAAAATCCCGCTGGGCTTTCCTATGCAGAAATCGCAGCGAATCGCGACGCATGGATCGAAGCCTGGACCGAGGCGATGAAGTAGGTAGTTAATTCTCCAACGCAAAGACGCGAAGGCGAAAAGAAAATATCTTGGCGTCTTTGCGCCTTCGCGTAAAATTTTTGAGCAAGGGATATCACGAATGATTGCTTTCATCAACCACACATTCACACAAGCGCGGAGAAAGTTAAATCTCCGCATCTCTGTGTTGTCATGGCGAATCGTTCTCTGGCTCGCACCGATTCTCTTTCTACTTGCATTTTTCTTCCTACCTCTTTCTAAAATCCTATCTTTTGCTTTTAATACCTCCGCCCTCAGCAAAGCGAACTTTCAACTTATACTACCCACAGTCAGTTTCACTTTTTATCAAGCGGGGCTCTCCACAATATTAACTTTCATCCTCGGCATTCCATCAGCGATCCTATTCTCCCGTTTCAACTTTCGCGGCAAATCATTACTCCGTGCATTGACCGCCGTCCCTTTCATGCTTCCCACAGTCGTCGTCGCATCAAGTTTCAACGCATTATTGGGAACTCACGGCTGGCTTTCTTTCCTCGCTTCGGCTTTGCTCAGGGCAGGCTTTCCTCTTCCCTCTGAATTCACTACTTCAAAAACTTTTTACTTTTTACTGATCTTGCTTGCCCACATCTTCTACAACACCACCATCGTCATTCGCATTGTCGGCAACGCCCTCTCGCGTCTCGACCCCAAACTGGAAGGAGCCGCCCGCTCCCTCGGCGCGGACTCGCTGCGGGTGTGGCGGCACATCACCCTGCCGCTCCTGCGTCCATCCCTGCTCGCCGCCGCATTGCTCGTCTTCATGTTTGACTTTACCAGTTTCGGCGTCATTCTTTTATTAGGCGGCTCGAACTTCTCCACCCTCGAAGTTGAAATTTATCTGCGCGTGCTAAAACTTCCAAACCTGCCTCTCGCCGCATTGCTTTCCATCATCCAACTTATTTTCACGCTTATCTTTTCCATTCTTTACACGCGTATCATCAATCAAGTGACTACCCAAACCGCACCGCGCTTCTCCACCTCGCGTCCCCCAAAAACCATCCGCAAACGCGCCTTCGTCTTTACTTTTTACTTATTACTACTTACCTTCTTCCTTCTCCCTCTCGCCTCTCTCCCCATCCGCTCCCTCACCCGCCTCGAAGCAGATCGCGGACAACGTGACGAAGTTCAATACGGACTCACAACCGATTACTACAAAGAACTTTTCATCAATCGGCGCGGATCATTATTTTATGTCCCGCCAATTCAAGCCGCACGAAATTCACTTGGATACGCTGGCATAACGGTTTTACTTTCGCTTGCGCTTGGTTATCCCGCCGCGTACGCGCTCGCCAAACCGACCCGCCTCGAAAAATTTCTTGACCCTCTTATTATGCTTCCCCTCGGCGCATCTGCGGTGATGCTTGGGCTTGGATTTATTCTCTCGTTTGGTCGCGCTCTTGCTTCGCCATTTTTCGTCCCCATCGCGCATACACTTGTCGCGCTTCCATTTGTGATTCGAACTTTGCAGCCCGCGCTTGCATCCATTCCCAAGCGACTGCGTCAAGCCGCGGCAACTTTAGGCGCGTCGCCTTTTCGCGTTTGGCAGACGGTTGACTTTCCCATTCTTTCGCGCACCACGCTTAGCGCCGCAACCTTTGCATTCACGGTTTCGCTCGGCGAGTTTGGCGCGACCCTTCTGCTCACGCGTCCCGAGTATCCAACCATCCCGATTGCCATTCAACGTTTTCTTTCCCAGCCTGGCGGTCTCAATTTTGGTCAGGCGATGGCGATGGCGACTCTGCTGATGCTGCTCACCACGCTTGCAATTTTGATTATCGAAAAACTGCGCCTGCCCAATTCGGGAGAATTCTAAAATGCTCGAAATTCGAAACATCTTCAAAACATACGATAACAAACCACTCCTGCGCGGCATTTCATTTTCCGTTTCAAAAGGCGAGACTGTTTGTCTGCTTGGCGCATCGGGCAGCGGAAAATCAACACTTTTGCGGATGATTGCTGGACTGGAGTTTCCTGAAAGTGGACAGTTCCTGTTTAACAAGATCGACCTCGCTCAGACTCCGCCTCACGCCCGCGACTTTGGCTTGGTCTTTCAAGACTATGGGCTTTTTCCTCACCTGAACATTTTTGACAACGTGGCGTTTGGTTTGAAAATGCGAAACGTTCCTCTCGCAAAGATAAATGCACGAGTCGCTGAGATGATGGATTTGGTCAACTTACAAGGATTTGAAAAACGTAAAGTGACTGACCTCTCAGGCGGTGAACAGCAACGTGTAGCGCTCGCCCGCGCCCTTGCCCCCCAGCCGCGCCTTTTGATGTTCGATGAACCCCTCGGCGCATTGGATAAATCGTTGAAGGAGGATTTATTGCAGGAACTACGCAGCATTTTACATAAGACAAAAATCCCCGCCATCTATGTCACACACGACCAGGACGAAGCCTTCACCATCGCAGACCACATCCTGCTCCTGCATGACGGCGAAATTATCCGCGACGGCGCGCCCGATGAAGTTTGGCAGAATCCAAATTCTGCGTATGCGGCGCGGATACTTGGCGTGGGCAATGTCATCGAAGGCGTGGTTAATTCAGCGAATAAAGTCAAAACAGAATACGGCACATTTCCTTTGAATTGCAAACACAAACATTCAAAAAGTGAAAAAGTCTCGTTGCTGCTGCAACAGTCCCCCTCTCCTTTTAGGAGAGGGGCTAGAGGTGAGGTCGAGATAAAACTCAAAGTGGAGGATGTGCTATTTAAGCGGGATCAGTTTCAGGTTAAGTCAAGAGGCGATGCCCTGAGCGGCGAAGCTTTATCGAAGGGCGGGCTTGTCATCCATCTGAAAGATGCGCCGAAAGTCGGTCAAATGATTCGCGTGTGGGTTAAGGTAGAATGTCTTGCATGAAAGTCTTGAAGAAAAATCTGGCAGGTGAAGTGACCTGGCAGTATGAAGGCAGTTTATTGCGCCGCGATGAAAACTCGGTAACGGTTGAAGCATTATTCAACCGCGATGACTTGCCTTTTATGGATATTGTTTTGAAACAAAACGACCGTTTTGTTGAAACGTTTTACAACGACAAATGGTATAACGTTTTCGAAATTTACGACCGTGATGATGGAACGTTGAAGGGTTGGTATTGTAATCTCACAATGCCAGCCGATATTGAAGATGGCGTTGTATCTTACGTTGACCTGGCTTTGGATCTGTGGGTGAGCGTGGATGGCAGGCAGACTGTTTTGGATGAAGGTGAGCTGGCGGAATTAAATTTAAGCGAAGAGTTTAAGAAGGAAATATTCACGGGCTTGCATGAATTACAGGCAAGGTTCAACAAAAAATCCTCCGTTTGAACGGAGGATTTTTTGTAGTGATTGAGATTAAATCATTTGCAGGGCAAGGCTGAGCAGAGCGTCGCCATTGTTCCACAACCACCAGCCGCTAATTGCGGCGAAGCAACAACAGCAGAGCAGAACAGCAACAGTAATGCCAATGATAAGTCCTTGCTTGCTTTTTTTTGGTTCTTCACCGGGGGTGCCAGGCATTTCATCAGACATGATCTTTTCTCCTTATTATTTTATATATTATATCAGGCAGTTTGCACCTTGTCTGTGCGGCGCCAGAGCCACCAAAGTACCAGTGCAAGCAGGATGATCAGGATCGTTCCCATGATGATCGGGATCATGATCGCCAGCACAGAGGCGATAAATGAGACAATGTCTTCTGCAATGGAGACGGGTAAGTTGCCTGCGCCTGCCGTGGCTGCTGTGACCGCCGGACGGACCGCTGCCGCCTTGACTGCGTGTACACTGCCTGCCATAAGCAGACCGGCCGCCAGCGCAAGCACGGGATTAATATCCGTCACAACCTTTGCACTGGCCGCGAAGGCAATCGCTCCCGCCGCGGGGCGGACGACGGTTTGGATGATATCGTTGATGTGATTGACCGCGGGGACTTTATCAGCAATCATTTCGATGATGACCAACACGCCGAGCAGGATCAGTATCCACGGGTTGGCGATCAAGTCATAGGGTTGGCTGAGGGTGAGGGTCTTGGGGAAGTAATGCGCGATCACTCCCACAACAAGAAGCGGGATATAGGCGTTGAGTCCTGCGCTCGCCGAAAGACCGAATGCAGAAAACACACCGAGTAATAGTTCCATTTTTATCTCCTTTTGTTATTGCTTCGTCATTACGAGAAGGGTGTTTTCCCCGACGAAGCAATCTCCGTCATTGTGTAAGGGATTGCTTCGGGCAAAGAACCAGAGCGCCCTCGCAATGACGGGTATTATTTATCCCGACAATCCAGGAAACCCGCTCCATGTGCCGGTCAATTGCAGGCGCAGCAGGTCAATGCTGAGGATCATGAGTATGGCCAAAGTGAAACCTGAAAGGAACGGAAGCCAAAGCTGGCATGGGTAATCGAAGAGGTTGTCCTGTCGCATGATGATAATCCATAAAATGGCAAAGACGATCACGAGCAAAGATAATGTGCCAAGCGCGCTGAGATATGCAATGGGATAAAGAACGATGGGACTGTCTGTGAGAATAAGCAGATTAATAAAAGCAACCAACCCGACGAGTATGCCGAAGGATTTCCATTCAAGTGCCGGGCGCTCATCCAATTCACGCCATAGGGTTTGATTGACAATGGGATACAGGGCTGCCGCGAGCGCAATCCCCATGCCACTGCCCGTGAAGAGACGCAATATATTATTTGGAACATAAAGATTGGGGATCTGATCTAATCCGCCTTGTGAGGTTTGTTTGAGCAGATATAGATAGGAATTACTGCCGTCAATGCCAAAGGCCAGGAAGAATAAAACAAGGACTGCAATGATTCCACGTGAGGGAAGTTTACTGCGCTTACCGCTCATGAAAATTTGAAAAATAAGCGCAAAGCCCGCCGTGTAGAATTCTCCTGTGCAGCGTGCACATAGCGGAAGTTGACGGTCGCCGATCTGGAAGGAACGCGCGTCAATGCGGTGACAGACAGCGTAACCAATTGCGTCAAATTTCCCGAGCGCGCCTTCAGGTGAAATATACATCCACGACGCAAAAGCAAGAATAGCCGCAACAGGTACGAACCAGCGCAGGATGTTCTGTAATTTTTGTCTGATTGGTTGAGTTTCCATTCTGTTCATTATATGGGCAATGATATGGGATGGCAAGAAAGATGTTAACTTTGCGGTATGATATATAAATATTCAGTTAAGGAGAATTGTCTAATGAAGAAGGTTGGAATTCTCACAGGCGGCGGCGATGCGCCAGGATTGAATGCGGTCATCCGTGCGGCAGTGAAGACGGCGATCAGTGTGTATGGCTGTGAAGTTTTTGGTATCAAGAATGGATATGATGGCTTCCTTGATGAAGATGGGATCGTTCCATTAGGCATGGAAGAAGTGCGCGGAATTTTGCCGCGCGGCGGGACAATTCTCGGCACGGCAAATCGTGGGAATCCTTATGCGCGGAAATTGATCCGCGATGGCAAGGAAGTGACGATTGACGTTTCAGATGAGATCGTAAAGGGGATAAGGAAACTAAAGTTGGATGCCCTGCTCGTTTTGGGTGGTGACGGCACCTTGCATATTGCACATGAACTTGCAGAAAAAGGTGTGCCCGTGATCGGCGTCCCTAAAACAATTGACAATGATATCGGCGGCACAGAAGTCACCTTCGGGTTTGATACCGCGCTCAACATTGCTACTGAAGCATTAGACCGTCTGCATACTACAGCCGAGTCACATCACCGCGCCATGGTGCTTGAACTCATGGGGCGTGATGCGGGCTTTATTGCCTTGCAAGCGGGCATCTCTGGCGGGGCGGATGTGATCCTGATCCCTGAAATCCCATTTAAGTTTGAATGTATTATGGCTAAAATCCGTGAGCGTGCTGAGAAGGGGCGCGAATTCAGCATCCTCGCAGTGTCTGAGGGAGCAAAACCATTTGGCGGAACACAGACCTTTTCTCGCAAGGGCGATGAAATCTATGTGCCGCGGCTGGGCGGGATCGGACAGATGGTTGCGGAATATATTGAGATGCAAGGCTTCGAGTCACGCGTGACCGTTCTGGGGCATCTGCAACGAGGAGGAACGCCTACCTCGTTTGATCGCTCGCTGGCTACTCGTTATGGCGCGGCGGCTGTCCGTCTTGCGGCGCGCGGCGGGTTTGATCGCATGGTTGCATTGGAATGCGGCAAGATCACAGATATATCCCTGGCAGAAGCAACTGCCGTTCCCAAACGTGTGAAGTTAGATAATGATGCTGTCATCACTGCTCGAAATGTTGGTATTTCATTTGGGGATGAGTGAGACACAACTGAAAATCCTAAAATAAAAAGAAGGTTGAGGCATGAAACCTCAACCTTCAAACTTTTAAACCTGCCAACTATTTCTATTTCTCAAAAACGAATTGCCCGTTCTTATAGAACAATTCACCATCTACAAGGATTTCAGAATCCTTGCGCATGTCGCAGATCATATCCCAGTGGATCGCACTCTTGTTTTTTGAACCAGTTTCGGGGTAGCCTGCTCCGAGCGCCATATGGAAGGAGCCGCCGATCTTTTCGTCAAATAGGATGTTGCCTGTAAACTGTTGGATATCAAAATTCGTGCCGATGGCAAACTCACCGAGATGGCGTGAGCCCGCGTCACTCTCAAGCGTCTTGAGCAGGAAGTCCTGATTTTTTTCAGCTTTTGCAGCATCCACGCGCCCGTTGGAGAAAGTCAACTCTGCGCCTTCCACACTTGTGCCGCCATAGTTGGCGGGATAGGTGAACTTCACCCAACCATTGACCGAGTCTTCGACGGGACCCGTAAAAATTTCACCATCGGGCATATTGTATATACCGAATGAGTTCATGAATGTGCGCCCCTTCACCGAAAGCGTCAGGTCTACATTGGGTCCGCGCAGAATTACCTGACTCTTGCCCATCATAAAGTCCACCGCAGATTGTTGTTTGCTTTCCATGCTCTTCCAAAAAGCGATCGGGTCATCCTCATTGATATGTATCGCGCCGAATACGAAATCTTCATATTCCTTCAGACTCATGTTGGCGTCCTGGGCATAAGCCTCAGTTGGGAAGAGGGTTGTTACCCATTTGAACGAACCATCCGCTCCACGGCGGAATTGTGCTTGCGTGATGGATGAAATTGCCTTGCTGCGGCGCTGGAGTTTTTCCGGATCAATATTCGTGGTGCCGCGTGTATTCGTCGCAGAGTGAATGCGGATGCGCCCTTCGAACTGATCATACGCCAGTTTGTAAAAAGTTGGCACAAAATCCAATTGTATGTCTTTGGCGTAGGTCAGATACATCTCATCCTGACTGAACGGCATCATGCCAGGCAGTGCCATCATCAAATGTGGATACCCGCCCTTTTCCAAAATCTGGATATATAGTTCACGTAAGAGCGGTTCGGCGGCAGTTGTGCCTTCGAGCAGGATGCGGTCAGCGGGGAGGACGCGCGCAGAATGTTCGACTAGAACTTTTGCAAATTTTGAAACACGAGAATCAGCCACTGCCATCTCCTTAAAGAAATAAGTGAGAAAATTATATCATCAGCCATCTTTCAGGCTTTTTGTTTTATTGAATTGTAACTTTTGTCATGTGTATTTTTTATGATAAATGGATATGATAGGTAATAATTAGTGTTTTACTTGTAAAAGGTTATGCGGCAGCAAGGAGCAGATATGACAATCTCTACAAAATCTACAACAGCCTGGGCGGAAGTGGACGAAAATGGGCGCCTCATTCTTCCGCCCGAAGTTGCCCAGCAATATGGGCTGAATCCTGGCTCAAAGGTCCGCCTGGACGAAGGCACTAACTTTGTGCGTATGCATCGCCCTGTGACCCACCTCACCAAAGTTTATATTGAGCCAACCGTCGCCTGTAACCTGGATTGCATCACCTGCTTCCGCAACGCGTGGGAACAACCCATTGGGCGCATGACCGAGGAGACATTTGAAAGCATCCTCAACGGTTTGAAGCAAATGGATCCCATTCCAAGTGTGTATTTCGGCGGCATCGGCGAGCCGCTTTTTCATCAAAAAACCATCGAATGGATTCAGCGCGTAAAAGAGTTGGGAGTTAAAGTAGAACTCATTACCAACGGAACCATTCTCACCGAGAAAAAATCCCGCGAACTCATTGACGCAAGGCTCGATGTTCTCTGGGTTTCGCTTGATGGAGCCACTCCCGAAGGTTTTGGCGATGTGCGCCTGGGAGCGGAACTTCCTCTTATCCTTGAAAACCTGCGCCGTCTTTTCAAAATGCGCGGCGGCGGGCACTTCCCAAAACCTGAGATCGGTGTTGCATTTGTTGCCATGAAGCGCAACATCAACGACCTGCCTAAGATCATCAAAATGGGACATACCTTCGGTGCAAAATATTATTCCGTGAGCAACGTGCAGCCCGCTACACCCGAAATGCAGGAAGACCGTCTTTACACACGCACCATGCGTAATATTGCCTACATGCCATCGCCCATGCTCCCCAAGCTCAGTCTCCCAAAAATGGACTTCAACGAAGAGACACAAGCTGCACTCATCGAAACCTTCAACAGTGGATGTAATGTCAGCTTTGCGGGCAACAATTGGGGTGGAGCGAACGATGTCTGCAACTTTGTCGAAAGCGGCACACTCTCCATCGCGTGGACGGGGGATGTCAGTCCCTGCTGGCCGCTGATGCACACGCACACAAGTTACCTGCATGGCAAACCGAAACTTTCCAAGAAGCATGTGATCGGAAGCATTAGAGAAAAAACCATCGAAGAGTTGTGGCTCGACCCTGCCTACGTCAGTTATCGCGAGCGTTTGCAAAACTTTGTCTTCGCACCATGTACCTTCTGCGGCGGCTGTGACCTCTCCGAAACCAACGAAGAGGATTGCCTCGGCAATACCGATTTCCCTGTGTGCGGCGGTTGCCTTTGGGCGCAGGGGATTATTCAATGCCCATAAACTACATCTTGTCATCCTGAGCGGAGCGAAGGATCTCTCATCCCAAATGTACGAGACTCTTTGGTCGCAAAGAACGTTCCCTCCGAGTGACATGGCATTATTGAGATAAGTTCTACATGTAATAACCACCCTGCATTTGGTATACTCTCGTTGGGAGAGAAAAATGCAGATCCGCTTTTATGCCAACATGCGGACAGTAGTGGGACAGGAAATTTTTGAAGTCGCCGAGTTGAACGGCGATAAAACCTTGCGTAGTTTGTTAAACGTTCTCATTGAGCATTTCCCCGATGTTCATCCCTATTTATTTAACTCAACCAATGATCTTTTGCCGGACCTGCCGATCTTTGTCAACGGACGCAACCCGCGTCTCGATAAAATTGGCATGGATATGCCGCTTGGATCAGATGACATAATCAGTATGTTTTCCCCCATTTCCAGCGGGAAAATGAATGTTGAAGTCATGCGCGCTCCCGCTTTTAATGAAAGGAGATAAACCATGAAAGTGAATTTCTTTGCGACCTTGCGCGATATTGCTGGCGGAAAGACCGTAGAGTTCGATGTAGGTCACGACATTACGGCAAAAGAGTTACTTGACGCAATCATTAATAGATTTCCCCCGATGAAAAAAGAATTGCTTAATCAAAATGGGAAAATGTACGGGCATATCCACTTTTTTATCAATGGGCGCGATGTGCAATTTATGGAAGATGAATTTCAAACGAAGATCATGCAGGAGGATACGGTCAATATGTTCCCTGCGGTTGGTGGCGGATAGCTTTATGTCATTGCGACGAAGCAATCTCCGAATTGAGATGGGGATTGCTTCGGGCGGAAAGGCACCGCCCTCGCAATGACATCATTAAAATGAGCAGGGCGACATTCGTCACCCTGCTTTTTCTATCGGGAAGACTCTGTTTGAGGAAGCAGAATCAGGTTTCAGTTAAGTTTGAAGCGAGTTAGATGATCTCCAACTCTTTGAGTTTGGATTCCGGCACAACACCGTTGACCCATCCGCGCTTGTCGTAGTATTCCACGAGCATGTCATCGAGTTCGCAGACGTGACCTTTGCTGCCGCCCATCGTGGAGGCTTCGGTGGTGAAGCGTTTCGGGAGTTGGTCGCTGCCTTCGCGGAAGCCGTTGAGATTGTTGATGTGGCGTTCGAGGTTGTAAACGCGCTCGCCGACTTTGAGCAGGTGGCCTGCATCAGACTTGACACCTGTCATCGCTTCATACTGCGCTGCGAATGAATCCAGCGACTCTGCAAAGGTGGCGAATTTGCAGACATCCAAACAATCGGTGACGGCGTGAACATTTTGGAAGATGAAATTCATTTCGCCTTTGCCCTTCCACGCGAGCGGATCGGCTACGGTGGATGGCCCAAGCACATTGCCGACGACTTCAGCGGCGGGTGTATAACCGCGCAGGTGGCAGGCGCCGCGATTGCTGGTGGCATAGCCAAGGCCCATGCCCTTGATACCACGCGGGTCGTAAGCGGGAATGCCCTGACCTTTGCATGTCATCGCCAGTTCAGGATGCCCAAAGTGAGCGGCGGTTGCATTCGCGCCATCCGCCATGACATTACCGATGCCTTCGCGCCTGGCAATCTTGCCTGTCACTTCAACCATCTTGGCACCGTCGCCCCAGGCGAGTTTGCCATCGCCATTGGTATAGCCCCGTTGGGAGGCTTCCATGTATATGGAAAGTGGATGACCGGTCTCAATCGCGTCTAGGCCCATATCGTTGCAGGTGTCAATCATCTTCGCAACAACGCGGACATCGTCGTTGCCGCAGTTTGCACCAAGAGACCAGGCAGGTTCATATTCCAGGGATTCCATGTGCAAGCCTTTGTAGGGACCG
Organism: Anaerolineales bacterium; assembly: GCA_030680795.1. Classification (GTDB taxonomy): domain Bacteria; phylum Chloroflexota; class Anaerolineae; order Anaerolineales; family Villigracilaceae; genus Villigracilis. The sequence continues at coordinate 46,622 of JAUXUL010000027.1, forward strand.
TCTTTGATTTCCACTTCCTTCTTGCATGCAACAGGGCAGGCGTGACAGGTGGGGTTATTAACCAGAATATTGTCGTTGACATATTCGCCGCTGATCTTCTCTGCGCCTTCAAATGCAGTGAACTGGCTGTTTTTGGAGGGCAAGCCGCCGATGACGTTGGTCATGTTCATTAACACATTCGTGCCGTAAACCGAGAGACCACCCTTGCGTGGGGAGGTGACCACACGCTCGTCCATGATCTCAGCCAATGCCTTGGTGTGCGCGGCTTTCCATTTATCGCGGTCCGCCGCTTTGACGATCTTCTTCTTAGCCTTGACGACGATGGCCTTCAGGTTCTTGCTTCCGCCCACACAGCCTGTACCGCCGCGGCCACTGGCGCGATCATCCTCGTTTATCCAACATGCGAATTTGACAAGATTTTCGCCGGCAGTGCCAATCGTGATCACGGTTAAATCTTTTTCACCATATTTCTCTTGGAAATGTTTGATAGTATCGTGAACGCCTTTTCCCCATACTTCCGAAGCATCGAGCAATTCCAATTTGTCATCATGGATGTAGGCGTATGTCGGCTTCGCGGCTTTGCCTTTGAAGACCAAGCCGTCAAAGCCAGCCCAGCGCAAGCGGGCGGCCGACCAGCCTCCATGGTGAGAATCAGTTACGGTCCCAGTCAGAGGCGATTTTGTCACGACTGCCATGCGACCGCTCAAGTTCGCTTCAGAGCCAGTCAGCGGGCCGTTCATAAAGCACAGAATGTTATCAGGGGAGAGCGCATCCACCTTTGGGCCGTTATCAAAAACGAACTTCACACCTAAGCCGCGTCCGCCGATATACTTGCGGGCATCATCTTCGGGCACTGGTTTGAATTCTACATTGCCAGCAGTCAGGTCAACCCAGGCAATTCGATTTGCATATCCACCGAGTTTCATTATTGCATCTCCTTTGTATGTTTGGAAATACCAAAATAACAGCCTGCGCTGTTTTCGTATAATCCAGAATAGCATTTTCAAAAATGAAAGTCAATAATTAAGTTTTCCCTTAACCGTAGAGGTGACATATGTCATGTCGCCTCTACTGAAAAACTTTCGGAGTTTTCTAACTGATATGCGTTATACTTTCCAAATTGAAAACTTGTGCTGAGTGTGTCGAAGCATCCAAAATCTTCGAGTGTACGCCCTCTAAAAGCATGCGGGCTATGTTTCGACAAGGCTCAACAACCACTCGACCACCAATTTAAATCAAAATGAAACAGCTCCTCCAACACATAAAAAACGGAAAAACCATAGTCGAAGATGTGCCCATTCCGACCCCGCGCGAAGGCATGGCGCTTGTCAAAGTTGCCGCATCGCTTGTATCTGCTGGTACTGAGCGCATGGTGGTTGAGTTTGCAGAAAAGAGTTTGGTTGGCAAAGCGCGTTCACGCCCTGATCTCGTCAAGCAGGTTCTTGATAAAGCCAAACACGAAGGTCTCATGCCCACCATGCAAACCGCATTCAATCGCCTCGATCAACCCATGGCGCTTGGCTATTCATCCGCTGGCACGATCGCTGCGCTTGGTAAGAACATGCAGGGCTTCAAGGTCGGTCAACGTGTGGCTTGCGCGGGCGGGGGATATGCCGTCCATGCCGAATACAATGTGGTGCCCCGTAATCTTTTAACTCCGCTTCCAATAAATGTTGATTTTGAATCCGCCGCCTTCACTACCCTCGGCGCGATTGCACTTCACGGATTCCGACTCGCTGAACCTCAGCTTGGTGAAAATGTTGCTGTGATTGGTTTAGGTCTTTTAGGATTATTGACGATTCAGTTGGCGTCTGCGGCGGGATGTAGCGTCCTCGGCATTGACCTCGACCCGAAGAGGATCAAGCTCGCCTCTTCTCTTGGGCTGGAAGCTGTTTCCCGCAAAAATGCAGAATCAGCATCCCAAGTATTTACCGCCAAGCGCGGCTTCGACACGGTCATCATCTGCGCGGACACTTCCTCCAACGACCCGATCGAACTCGCTGGCGTCATCGCCCGTGACCGCGCACGAGTCGTCGCCACAGGCGCGGTGGGACTTAACATCCCGCGCAAGATCTACTACGAAAAAGAACTCTCCTTCATCAATTCGCGTTCCTATGGTCCAGGCCGCTATGACTCGACCTACGAAGAAAATGGAGTTGACTACCCCATCGGCTACATCCGCTGGACAGAGGGGAGGAACTTCCAATCTGTTGTGGATTTGATGGCAGCAGGTAAACTAAAAGTCCAACCGCTAATTTCACATCGCTTCCCAATTGAAGACGCGGCCGCGGCGTATGAAGTGATTACGGGGAAGAAGAAAGAAGCGTTTCTTGGGGTGTTGTTGACATATTCAGAAGAAAAGAAGAAAGAAGAAAGAAAGATTATCATTCCGTCCTCCGTCCTTCGCCCTCAGTCCTCGGTCAAGTTGGGTGTTCTCGGCGCTGGTCTTTACGCCAACGCAACTCTGCTTCCCGTCATCAAAAACAACAAAGACTTTGAATTGATCGGAATCGCCTCCTCTGGCGGACTCCACGCCCAGCACTCAGGCAAAAAATTCGGCTTCAAATACGCCACTTCTTCCGAAGATGAAATCATCAACGACCCCGACATCAATACCGTCGCCATCCTCACACGACATGACTCTCATGCCGACCTGGTTGTGAAAGTTCTGAAAGCAGGAAAGCATGTCTTCGTCGAAAAACCCCTGGCTATCAACGTAAAACAACTGGAGCAAATCGACAAATTACTAATTACCAATCTCCAATCTCTAATTACTGTTGGCTTCAACCGCCGTTTTTCCCCTCCCGCTCAATCTCTCAAATCTCAAATCTCTAATCTCCACGAACCGAAATACATCCATTACCGCGTTAACGCAGGCTACCTGCCCTTCAACCACTGGACTCAAGACCCGCACCTCGGCGGCGGACGGATCATCGGCGAAGCCTGCCACTTCATTGACCTGATCACCTTCCTCGTCGGCGCACCTCCCGTCTCTGTGACCGCACACGCGCTGCCCGATGGTGGCAAATACCGCGAAGACAACCTCTCCATGACCTTCACCTTCCCCGACGGCTCAATTGGAGTTGTGGATTATCTCGCCAACGGAGATAAATCTCATCCCAAAGAACGGCTCGAACTATTCTGCGAAGGCATGATCGCGGTCTTGGATGATTATATTTCTTTGACCACAGTGAAGGATGGAAAGAAGAAAGAAGAAAGAATGGCACAGGACAAAGGCTGGAAGAACGAAATGACGGCCTTCGCCAAAGCCATCCGCGAAGGGATCGAACCGCCCATTCCCTATGAGCACCTTATCGGTGTGACTAAGTCCACGTTCGCGGCTGTCGAGTCGATTCGGAAAGGCGGGGAACCACACTCCTGTGTTTGATTTTCGCGGAAAATCTGATATACTGAAAATCAGATAGTTGGACAAAGGAGCGAAAATGAACAACACCTTTAAAGTTCAAGTTGTGCGGCGCGGATTAATTACCCTGCCGAAAGAATTGCGTGACCAAAGCCACATCAATGAAGGCGATACTTTAACCTTGATTGATCTTGGCGATGGCGTGGTTGTGATGAGTCCGCGCCATTCACGGGTGGATGGAATTGCGGATAAACTAGCGAAAGAATGGCAGGACTCTGGCGAGACGCTTGAATCCATGCTGACAACCTTGAGGGAAGTGCGCGCCGAATATGACTCGAAAAAATCTTAAGATTTTTCTCGATACCAGCGTGTTGTTTTCCGCTGTCCTTTCGCAAACTGGCGGGGCGCGGAAATTTTTTCATTTAGCGGAGGCAGGACTGTTGCAATTGATCGTTGGACCAACTGTCCTGCGTGAAGCAGACGAAGTCGTCCGTCGCAAATCGCCTGCATCTTTGCCGCTGCTCGCGCAATTACTTGAAGCAGGACAAGTGGAAACATGCTCTGCACCCACGCTGAAACAAATTGAATCTGCCCGAAGCCTGGTTGCATACATTCCCGATGCGCGCGTGCTGGCGGAAGCCATCCGCGCCGAAGTGGACTGGTTTGTAACACACGACAAAGAACATTTCCTCAAAGCCAAAATGGGAATTAACCTTTCCTTTGAAATTGGAACCCCTGGTGATTTGCTCCAAAGTTTCAAAGATGATTTTTATCTTCCCTGATTTGAAGTACCATCTGGTGGTCGAGTAGCCCCGCATGTTTTTCGCGGGGCGTATCGAGACCACCGATGAATGCAAAACTCTCCATCATTTGTTGGTCTCGATACGGGTGAGAAACCCGCTCGCCCTACTCGACCAACAGTGCATACCTTATAATCACGGGGAAACCCAATGACAACCAACCGTCCCCACCGCGTCTTCCCTTCGACAAGCTCAGGACACCGCCTCTGCCATATATCCCCTTTAGGGGGCTCCAGCAATGACAAACCCGCCGCGCGAAGCGGACGAGCTATACCAAAAACTGCGCGCCGAACCGTGGATTCAACCCTGGCTGGACGAAAAAGAACACCCTGCACGTTGTATGCTAAAATAACTTCGCCATGACCGATTACACTTTCTCCAAACACGCCCTTGATATGATGGAGGAACGCAATATTTTGGAAAATTGGGTTCGGCGCGCGTTGAACGAATCAGACAATACATTTACAGGCGATGACGGCAATTTACATTTCTCCAAAGCGATTGCAGAAAGAGAAGATCGCGTTTTACATGTGGTAGTCAATTCTGCCGTTTCCCCAAAGCGGATCGTCACCCTGTTTTTTGACCGCAGATTAAGGAGCAAGAAATGAAACTAAAAGTTGACAAGGAAAACGACGCACTTTATTTGCGCCTTGATGATAGTGAAATTTTCGAATCCGAAGAAGTTCAGCCTGGCGTGATTTTGGATTTCGACAAAAACAACCGCGTGGTCGGCATTGAAATTCTCGCTCTCAGCACACGCGTCAAGCCTGACATGCTGAAAATCGTCCAATTGGAAACCGTCTAACAATTCAACCCTCGCTTCTTATGCGGGGATTTTTCATCACTTCGACCTCGCTTTCCCATTCATCCTTCCTAATTCATCCTTATGACCAACCGCCCTCTCCGCGTCTTCCTCTGCCACTCCAGCAATGACAAACCCGCTGCCCTAAAAGGGGACGAGTTGTACCAAAAACTGCGCGCCGAGACATGGATTCAACTCTGGCTGGACGAAGAAGAACTCTACCCAGGGCAGGAAAAGGTATAATCGCCATTGACAAGTTGAGGCGAAAATGAGCATCCAAAGTATCGAACCCCAGATTTCCCGTTTGAGCCGCGCTGAAAAAGCAGAACTCTTGCAGCGCCTTGCGCGGGAGGTAGGCAACGCCTGGGCGGGAATCGAAAATACAGCGGGCGTTTCTGGCGGCGAGGCTTGCATTGTCCGCACCCGCATTCCTGTATGGACATTGGAAAACTATCGCCGCCTCGGTTGGACAGAAGCCGCGATTCTCGAAAACTTCCCATCCCTGCGCGCGGCGGACTTGGTCAACGCGTGGGCGTATGCCGACGCGCATCCAGAGGAAGTGGATAAAGCCATTCGCAAAAATCAAGAGGGATAATGGCATCTTTCTACACTAACGAAAACTTCCCGATAAAGGTTGCCCAATATCTGCGCCAAATGGGACATGATGTGCTTACCTCTCATGAAGCGGGAAAAGCCAATCAACGTATTCCCGATGAAGAAGTGCTGGCGTTTGCCGCAGAATCGGGGCGCATTTTATTGACCCTCAACCGCTGGGATTTCATCATCCTGCACACAAAGTCAACTCAACATGCAGGGATTATGGTTTGCACACAAAACCCCGACTTGCTCCAACAAGCTGAACAGATTGATAAGGCTGTTACCGAAGCGGGAAATCTGAAAGGAATTTTGATCAGGGTGAATCGCAAATAAATTTACCCGCCAATTCATCCTTTCTCATTCATCCTTCATCCTTATGAATAGACCTCTCCGCGTCTTCCTCTGCCACTCCAGCAATGACAAACCCTCCGTGCGCGAGTTGTATCAAAAACTGCGCAACGAAGCATGGATTCAACCCTGGTTGGACGAAGAAGAACTCTACCCAGGGCAGGATTGGAACATGGAGATCGAAAAAGCCGTTGAAGCCGCCGACGCGATCATCGTTTGCTTGACCAAAAATTCAATCAACAAAGAAGGCTATGTTCAACATGAATTAAGAATTGTGTTGGACTATGCCGATTACAAACCCGAGGGTACTTTATATATTATGCCCGTGCGTTTGGAAGAGTGTGAACCACCGCGCCGCTTGCGTGCATGGCAGTATGCCGATTATTTTGAAGGTCAACATGAAAAGGCATTTCAAAGATTGTTGATAAGTTTGAAAAAACGCGCAGATTCGCTGGGCATACCATTGCCTTCTTCAAAAGTGGTAGTAAGTAAAAAGAAAGAAGTAACGCTTCCCAGGTTCTATCGCCGCGAAATCCATCTTGAATACAAGATAAATGCTGACGCAAAGGTAATAAATAATTATTTACTTCAACACTATACAAGTATTTCCCATGAGGTAAATTTTGATAAGTTGACCCTTTGTGTAGACGAAATTGAAGCATTTAATCCTACTGAGCATGATGTTTTTCAATACGGATTTATCGTAAAGGGACACTGCTCCAATGCAGTTCATGGATTTTTCTCTGTTGGTGAAGCAAGAATGACAGCAGACCCAAAACTGGAGTCAGTACCTGAGCTATTTGTTATTACTATTAGTCAAGGGCAAAAAGACGTCTCAATATTAAGTTTTGATACTGATGTTAAACACGCTCATATGTTTACCACAGGACTCGTGAGGATGTTGAGCAAGGCGTTTTCTATTCGTAATATTTCATAAACACTATTCCCTTGCTCACTTCCACTGGGGGAAGTAAACTAACCTGTAACCTTCAAACCTTCCAACTGGAGCCCCCATGCACCTCAAAGGAATCTACGCCCCCATCGTCACCCCCTTCAACGCAGACGAAAGCATCAATTACCCCGTCCTCGAACAACTGATCGAATACCTGATCGCCAACAAGATCGCGGGACTCGTCCCAGGCGGCACGACGGGAGAAGTCTACGCCTTCACCGAAGCCGAACGGCTGGAGGTTTTCAAATTCGTCAAAGAGAAAGTGGACGGGCGGGTGACGCTCATTGCAGGCACGAACTCTGGCGCCACGCGCGACGTGATCCGCTATTCGCTCGCCGCCGAAGGGATGGGCTACGACGCGCTCATGGTGGCTGTCCCACCGTATTCACGTCCGGACCAGCGGGAACTGCTCGCGCATTATTCCGCCATCGCAGAAGCCGTCAAAATTCCCATCGTCCTCTACAACTTCCCCTGGCGCGCGGGCACCGAAGTCAGTTACGAAGTAATGGACAGTCTGGCAAAATACGATCACATCATCGGCATCAAAGAAGCCTCCAGCGACATGTCCCGCGTCTACGAGTTCCGCCTGCGTTACGGCGACCGCTATCAAATGATCTGCGGCAGCGACGACCAGGCGCTCGACTACTTCCTGTGGGGCACCACCAGTTGGATTGGCGGCGCCGCGTCGTGTGCGCCCCTCCAGCATCATCGCGTGCTCGAAGCCGCACTCGCAAACGACTTCGTGGTAGCCCGCAAGCACATGGAGGTACTCCTGCCCCTGCTCCGAAACATGGAAAGCAGCGGCTACACCCAAAAGGTCAAAGTCGGCTGTGAACTGCTGGGAATCCCCGTCGGAAATCCGCGCCAGCCGCTTCTACCACTGCTTGATGAAGATCGAAAAGAATTCGAACGCATCTTCAAAAGCATTTGACATTCATCTTTCATCCTTTCTTGACATGAAACGAATCCCCTTTTTAGATTCCCACACTGGCGGCGAACCCACCCGCCTGATAGAAACGCCTCCCTTCGACCTCGGAACTGGTTCCGTTGCTGACAAATTATCCAGGCTGAAAAAAGACCACGACGACTTCCGCACCACGGTCCTCAACGAACCTCGCGGCTCAGATGTGCTCGTCGGCGCATTGCTCGTCGAACCAGCTGACCCAACCTGTCAGTTCGGAGTCGTCTTCTTCAACAACGTCGGCTACCTCGGCATGTGCGGACACGGTACCATCGGTCTCATCGCATCACTGGCGTATCTGGGAAAAGTCCAACCAGGTGTGATTCGGGTGGAAACTCCTGTTGGGGTTGTCGAAGCAACTCTCCATCCGCTTAATCCCCCTCTCCCTGCGGGAGAGGAACTAGGGGTGAGGGTTTATCCAAATCGAGTCTCGGTTAAAAATATCCCCGCCTATCGTCATCTGACTCACATCCCTGTCACCGTAGATGGCAAAACCGTCCACGGTGACGTGGCGTGGGGCGGCAACTGGTTCTTCCTGTGCCACGATCACGGTATGGATGTGAACATGGGCAACCTTGAAGCGCTGACCGAGTTCGCGTGGCGCGTACGCGAGCAGTTGACCGCGAACGGAATCACAGGTGCGAATGGCGCGGAGATTGACCACGTCGAGTTATTCGCCTCCACACCCGACGCCGACAGCAAAAGTTTTGTCCTCTGCCCTGGCAACGCCTACGACCGCTCGCCATGTGGAACAGGCACCAGCGCAAAACTCGCCTGCTTATACGCTGATGGAAAATTAAGTGTGGGTCAAATATGGAAACAGCAAAGCGTCGTCGGCAGTATCTTCGAAGGCAGTGTGCAAGTGGACGGTGAAAATATTATCCCAACCATCACAGGCGAAGCATGGGTCATGGCAGAAGGTGTAATTCTGGTGGATGAACGAGATCCATTCGCAAACGGTATTTGATCTTTGACCTTCGACCTTTGACTCATAACCGTCGAAGGTCGAAGGTCAAAAGTCTTGTGGAGACTCAATGAATTCAAAACATGATGTATTGATCATCGGCGGAGGACCCGTTGGATTAAGCTGCGCCTATTACCTTTTGAAATCTGGAAGAAAAGTAACCATCCTCGACGCAAAAGAAATCGGCAAAGGAAGCGGCTCGGGCAACGCAGGACATATCGTGCCGAGTCACATCATCCCGTTAGCCGCGCCTGGGGTGGTGACATCCGCACTCAAATGGATGCTCGACCCCGCGCACAGTCCTTTTGGTCTGAAGATCCGCCTTGACCCAAAATATATCTGGTGGTTGATCCAGTTTTCCGCGGCATGCAATGAAGCGAACGTCCAGCGCGCGCTGAAGCCGATGGAGAGTCTCGGTCAATTGAGCGCGGATAATTTTGCGAAAGTCATTGCCGAAGAAAAATTCGAATGTCATTATCGGCAGACGGGTTTCCTGAATTTATATAAAAATCAAAACGCCTTCGACGAAGGTCGGCACGAAGCGAAGTTCATGCAAAAACACGGCATCCCTGTGGAGGTGTACGACAAATCCAGAGTGGGTGAGGTTGAGCCAGCTGTGCGGGATGATGTCCTCGGCGGTGTGCATTTCACGGGCGACGCGCATCTCAACCCCTCCCTCTTCCTTCAATTGCTGGGCGAACGCCTGCGCGCGATGGGTGCGGAGGTGTTCGAGAATACGCCCGTCACGGGGTTTGAATCAGCGGAGGGAAAAATCAGGGTTGTAAAAACAAGCGTCGGCGAGTTTGAAGCGGAGCAGGTCATCCTTGCGGCGGGTGCGTGGTCTCCCATCGTCGCGCGTGATCTGCGGCTAAACATCCCCGTCCAGCCTGCGCGCGGATACAGCCTCACCGCGTCTGCCATCAAACACATGCCGCGCCAGGCGCTCATCCTTGGGGACCGCCGCGTGGCAGTTTCTCCATTTGGGGATCTTCTGCGGGTCACGGGTCGCCTCGAAGTGGGTGAGTTCAGCACAACACCCAACCCGCGCTGGATTCAACGGCTGGAAAATTTTGCCCGCGAATATATTCAACTGGATGAAATACTGGACATCAAGGAAACCTGGGCTGGCTTGCGCCCCGTGACGCCCGACGGAATACCGATCATCGGATACTCACCAAACCACACAAATTTGATCCTTGCCACAGGTCACGCGATGCTAGGATTGTCGCTCGGACCTGGCACAGGTCAGGTCGTGGCGGAGTTGGTCAATGGAAAAGAGACGGCGTTTGATTTACGTCCTCTGCGGGTGGAGAGGTACTAGCAGAAAGTATCAGGGTGGGTGCATAATTGCAGTGCAAAAGATTAGTGCAAAGGAGGGTGTTTTATGCGCGTTGTAAAAGAGAGATTAAATTTATACATTACAAAATCCCTAATGGATGACTTGCGTCACGCCATCCCTGCTCGTGAACGTACCCGCTTTGTAGAGGAGATTTTGGCGCGCGAATTGCGCCGCCGAAAATTGCTTGAAGTCATTAAGTCATCTTATGGCGCCTGGAAAGATGAAAATCATCAGGATATGATGACAGGCGAAGAAATTGACCGTTGGATTGAAGAACAACGCACATTAGGCGCGCGTGATTTGTCTAAGGAATGGGGACAAAATGAGTGACCATCTTTTTGACACCAATATATTAATTCGCTATTTGCTGAAGACATCGGGTTATCGTGATTTGTTGCAAACAATAGGCTCAAAGGGCTAGACTTATTTTTCTGTGATGACGCGCCTTGAAATCGTGCGGGGTATGCAGGAACGCGAGCGCAAGGAAACATTTGACTTGCTCGACTCTCTTGAAACGATACCCATGACCATCGAAGTTGCGGATATCGCTGGAGAGTTAATTCGTTCCTGGCGCGCTCACGGAATAAGCCTGGGAGATACAGACGCAATTATTACCTGCACGGCTTTAAACCAGGAACTTGCCTTTGTGACAACCAGTGCCAAACATTTTCCCATGCCTGATTTGGTTGTGTATAAGGCTGATGAAAACGGCAAGTTAACCTTGCGGGAATCACCACTGATAACTGATTACCTACCTCCCTTTGACCCCTTCCCTCCTCTTCATTTTCATCACAGTCTTCGTTGACTTACTTGGCTACGGTATCATGCTGCCGTTGCTGTCTTTCTTCGTGCAGGCACAGGGTGGCGGCGCGGTGATTGCGGTCGCGTTGAGTTCGTTGTATGCCTCCGCGCAATTGTTTGCAGGGCCTGTGCTTGGCGCGCTCTCTGATCGCTTCGGGCGCAGACCTGTTTTATTAATATGTCTGCTTGGTACCTCGTTGGGATACCACATGCTCGGGTTGGCGGATTCGCTTCCTCTGATCTATCTAGCCGTGTTCATAAACGGATTAACAGGCGCGAACCTCACCACTGCTTATGCTTATATCGCAGATGTAACCACTTCCGAGAATCGCGCGCGCAGTATGGGCATGGTCGGTGCGGCGTTTGGGTTGGGATTAATGGCTGGGCCAGCATTGGGCGGATTATTAAGCAGATACGGGTTATCCGTTCCCGCCTTTACGGCTTCTGCGATTGCGTTGAGCAATGTCATCTTCGGTTTTTTTGTCTAGCCAGAATCACTTCCACCTGAAAAACGCGAGATCAAACCTGTTTCACAGATGTTCAATTGGGGAAAACAAATTATCAGTCTCTTGCGACAGGCGAACATCCAATAATTCTTAGCCGCACTCTTTCTGCTTAACCTCGCCTTCGCGGGCTTGCAGTCCAACTTCCCACTTTATTCCAACTACCGCTTTCATTGGACGCCATCTCAGAACAGCATCTTTTATCCTTATGTTGGCATTTGTGCGGTCTTCATTCAAGGATTTTTATTCGGAAAACTTCAACCGCGCTTTGGTGAACGCCGTCTCGTACATTTCGGTCTGACACTGATGGCAATTGGTTTGGCAGGTATGGCTCTTGCCAGTCAGTCCTGGATGTTATATCCCGCCGTGACCATCATTGCGCTTGGCACAGGCACAAGCATTCCATCATTGACTGCGCTGGTTTCGTTGCGCGTCTCTGAAAGCGGGCAGGGGCGTTTGATGGGCGGCACGCAAACTCTGCTTAGCCTCACCAATATCATTGGGCCCGCGCTGGCAGGCATTTCATTTGAAGTTATCGCCTTTCGCGCGCCGTATTGGCTGGGGAGCCTGCTTTCTGTTTTTGCTTTAACCGTTGCACATTCGGTGTTACGAGGAGGGCGAAGTCTTGATTGAATCTGTTAGAACTCTTTCAAAAAATCCCTCACACTTTTATCTGCTGGCTTCGCTTTAATATTCTTCGGCGTGCCCACCTGTCTTATTTCCCCGCCGATCACAACCGCCACGCGGTCGCCCATTTGCGCGGCTTCTTTTAAGTTATGTGTCACAATAATGGTTGTGCGATGATCGTGCGCTAAAAGTTTTGACAAGTCTCTCAACAATTGTGTGCGAGTCGGGGGATCAACAGCCGAGAACGGTTCATCCATTAACAGCAATTCTGGATCAAGGACAAATGCCCGCGCCAGACTCACTCTCTGCGCCTCGCCGCCTGACAACTGGCCTGCTCGCCGTCCGAGTAAATGACCCACGCCCATGGCCTTTGCCCACCTATTGACTTGCATATTAATTACGTCTTTATTTGCTTTGCGGAATTTTAAGCCAAGCGCAATGTTATTCCGAACGGACATATCCATCAGCAGAGGGTCTTGAAAGACAAAGGCGATCTTTCTTCGATATTCAATGTCGTCCCACTCTTTGAGAAGTTTTCCGTGGAATGTGATCTCGCCGCGCACAGGCTTGAGCAAATGCGCCAGCGCCAGCAGAAGAGTGCTTTTCCCCGCACCATTTGGACCGACGACAGCCAGAGTTTCTCCTGGTTTGATTTCGAGCGCTGCGATCTTTAATGCATCATTTCCATTGCGTTGGATGAGGAGGTCTTTGATCGAAATCATTTTTTGACCCCTCTTTGTTGAATGGTCGTCAGCCCAAGATTGATCAGATAAGTCAAGATGAGCAATAAAGCAGAGAGCGCGAGCGCGTTGTCAAATTCACCTTTGGATGTTTCAAGGACAATGGCAGTGGTCAATACACGCGTCTGCCCCCGAATGTTCCCGCCCACCATCATGGATGCGCCTACTTCTGAAATGACAGAACCGAAGCCAGCCATCAGAGCCGCTAAAAGTGGCAGTCGTGCCTCACGCCACAGATACCAGACCATCTGTAGGCGTGAAGCGCCGAGTCCCAGTAATTGCTGTTGAAGCCGTGCATCCAATGATTCCAGCGCGGCAGCAGTGAGCCCCGTCACCACGGGCGCGGCGATGACCGTTTGTGCGATGACAATTGCCCAGGGCGTGTAGATCAGCCGTAAATCGCCGAGAGGTCCGCTTCGCCATAAAGACATGGCGACTACCAGACCCACCACCACGGGCGGCAACGCCATGCCTGTGTTGATGATGCTTAAGATAAATGAGCGCCCGCGAAAATTGCCAAGCGCGAGCCAACTGCCGAGCGGCAAACCGATCAATAGGCTGATGAGGGTTGCAATAGTTGAGACTTGTAAGGAGAGAACCGTGATCTGGAAAATTTCCATGTTATGAAGTATACAGGGGAAAAAGTAAACAAGTAAACATCTCCAAAAGAAAAGTGCTCATGCAAGCGTTGGCCTACTTGTGTACTTGTTTACTTGTGTATGTTTAACCTACTGTGCATCTGGGAAAAACAACGGCTGGCCATATTCCTTCACGCCAAATTCAGCGATGACATTTTGAATTTCGGGTGTGGTCATAAATTTATAAAAAGCGAGCGCGCCATCGTAATTTATATTCGGCCATTTATGGGGGTTGACCGTGATGACATGATATGGATTTTGCAACGGTGGGTCGCCTTCCAGAATAATGACCAGGTCAAGATTATTTTGTTGAGCAAGAAAGGTTCCGCGATCTGTGATCGTGTATGCATCCTTCTCTGATGCAATCGTCAATGTTGCGCCCATGCCCTGCCCAGATTCAAGATACCAGGCTTGTCCTTTCGGATCGAGCTCGGCTTTGACCCAAATATCCAATTCTTTCTTATGAGTGCCAGAGTCATCGCCGCGTGATATAAAAAGCGAGCCGGAGTGATAGATCATCTTTAAGGCATCAATCGCAGAAGCAGTTCCCTTAATTTGCACAGGATCTGATTCAGTCCCAACGATAATAAAGTCATTATGCATCACGGGCGCGCGGTCCTTGCCAAAACCTGCCTGCATAAATGCTTCTTCGGATTTCGGCGCGTGGACAAGCAATACATCTGCATTGCCTTCTTCGCCCATCCTCAAGGCCTGACCTGTCCCCACCGCCACTGTCTGGACCGTGTAGCCTGTCTCTGCCTCGAAGAGCGGAACCAACACATCCAGTAGACCTGAATCCTGTGTGGATGTGGTTGTGGCGAGTATGATATTTGAATTCGCAGGGGCAGCAGCAGGAACTTTGGTCAGTGACTCAGTTGCGGGTGCATCTGTCCTTTTTGGGGATGATACAGCGGAAGGTTGATTGGCAACAAGCTTTGCAGAGGAGTTGCATGCCGCGACCAAAAGGCTCAAAATAAAAAGTAAGACAAAAAGAGATTTATTCATTTTCTTTCCTATAGTTGAATTTGCTTGCCACTGTGCACAGTGCCGTAGCCAGTTAAGGAATTTAACGAACTACGAAAATCCGCAGTCTGGATGTAATCCAGCAATGGATTAAGTTGCTTTTCCTGCTCGCACGGCAGGATCAGGTCATAGCGTTCTTCAAAGAGCGGAATGAAATCGAGTCCATATTGGCGAGCGGCGGCTTGCAAACCGAGGGATACATCCGATTTGCCTGATTCAATTAAGAAAGCGGCTTCGCTGTGAGTCTTCACGGTTTTTTCATATCCGCTGATCTTTTCAGCAGGGATTTTTCGCTTGCGTAATTCCGCATCCAGCCATAAGCGTGTGCCTGAGCCTGCATTGCGATTCACAAAACGAATATTCGAATGTACAAGATCGGCGATCTTCTTAACGCCTTTGGGATTGCCTGTTGAAAGCATCAACCCCTGCGTGCGGTGGGCAAGCGTAATGATTTCCATATTTCGATCTGGGAATAAATGCTTTACAAAAGGCGTGTTGTATTCACCGTTTTCATCCAGCAAATGCGCGCCTGAAATCTGACACAGCCCCTGGCGAAGATTGACAAGGCCATCCAGGGAGCCGACGGACATATTTAATAACATGACATACTTTGCAAGATGCTCTGCAATTCCTTCCATGGCAATATCATGGCTGCCTGAAAAAATAATGGCCGGCTGTTTGGTTTTGGGAATGATAATTTCCTGTAAAAAAAGCGCATCGGCTTTGGCGCGATAGAATTTTTCCGTCACTTTGCCTGTCTTGCGGATTTCGCTGACTTCGATCAGTTCTGCAGATTCAAGCGCAAGGATGTGATGGCGTATCCACGCGGGAGACTGCTTCAAGGTCCGCGCGAGATGCGTCAGGGTGGCGGGGGAGGCCATCAACAGCCGCAGAATGTTCATGCGGCGGGAGTCTGCCAGGAGCTTGATCTTTTCAAAGGATTGAATGGATTGAACAGTTTTCATGGGCGTTCTCTGATAAGGAAAAACTTAACTGTGAGTTTAAGATAAAAACCTTTATAAGTCAAGCGGAATTTTTATTTGACATGCCCCATTCGCTATGTTATAAAACAGGAACGATTTTGTGATCTGTACTCATCCAGAGAGGTGGAGGGAACGGCCCTGTGAAGCCTCGGCAACCGTTTAAGCGGTGCCAACTCCGTCGTAGGAAAACCGTAAAGGTTATCCCTGCGGAAGATGGGAGTTGCGTGTGTTGAAGGACGCCTCTCTTTCTGGAGAGGCGTTTTTGTTGCATATGCTTATGTCTTTGCGAGGGCTGGTGGTTGAGTAGGGCAAGCGCTTTATTCGCCCGTATCGAGACCCAGCCACCACAATGACGAAAGGAATATTATGCAAATCGGCGAAACAATTTACGTAACGACTCGCGAAGAATTCCGCGAGTGGCTGGAAAAAAATCACAAGACCTGCAAAGAGATATGGTTGATTCAGTACAAGAAATTCACGCAAAAACCATCCATCCCTTATGTGGATGCGGTGGAAGAAGCCATCTGCTTTGGCTGGATTGACGGCTTCGAAAAAGGCATGGATGACCAGCGCTTTGCCAAACGCTTTACGCCGCGCAGGCAGAAATCTCTTTGGACAGACACGAATATTGAGCGCGCGCGCAGAATGATCGAAGAAGGCAAGATGACCGAGGCGGGGCGGGCGATGTTGCCGAAGGGTGTGAAGTGAGTGAAATGAGTTTATGCAATGAACGAGGGGCTAAAGCCGCCTGCTCATTTCATTGAAGCCCTTCGGGCTGACAAGCGAGTCGGTTTCAACCGACTTTCACGAACTGAGGCTGGGATTTATCCCGACGGACACAGAAAGGAAACCACCATGACCTACTGGCGACTCCATTATCACCTCATCTGGGCAACACATGACCGCGAACCCAGCCTCACGCCCGAACGCGAGAAAATGTTTTACGGCGTGCTTTACAACAAAGGTAAAGAACTCGGATTGATAATCCACGCCGCTGGTAATATTGAAGACCATGCTCATGTTGTTGCATCCATTCCACCAAAACTCGCGGTTGCAGATTGTGTTCGTCATCTCAAGGGCGCAAGCGCATACGCCATTAATCACATGGACGGTAGCGATGGCAAATTCAAATGGCAAGGCGGATACGGTGCGTTGAGCGTTAGCGAGCGTTCATTGGAAACGGTGATGGAATATGCCGCAAGACAGAAGGAACATCACCGCGATAATAAATTGATTGCGGTGTATGAGAGAATTGATGAGGAAGAATGAATGAGACAGCGAGGTTTTGTGCGATTTGGGTTGAGCGGGGCTGAAGCCGCCTCCTCAGCACATGGAAGCCCTGCGGGCTAATCACGCGAGTCCGCTTTAGCGGACTTTCACGCACTGAGGCAGGGATTTATCCCGCCGATTCCCCCGTGCGGACACAACCCCGCCGAATCCCCGCGCTGGAAGATGTGCAAGGATTGGAAATCTGACCTCTCGTAATGTAGAATGAAGCATAATGCATACTAACCCTGATTGGAAAGAATACGAGAATCTCGTTTGTGAAGCAATGAAACAAGAAAACCCCGATTTGAAAATCGAACGCGATATCAAATTACATGGTCATATTTCAGAAACAAAAAGACAAATTGACATTGCGGCAAAAGGCAGAATCGCAGGTCATAATGTGTTTGTTGTTATAGACTGCAAAAAATATTCAAGTAAATTAGATGTGAATGATGTCGGAAGTTTTATAACATTTTTGAACGATGTTGGCGCAGATATAGGTATCCTTGTAACACAGAAAGGTTTTTCGGAGAGCGCCAAAAACCTAGCAAAAAAGAGTCGTGTTAAACTTGAAATTAAAACACTCGAAGAATTGCGCGAATATAAAATCACTTTTGACTATTGTGAAGAATGCGACCGTGGAGAAGATCATTTTCCAGGCGTTATACGGTGGACAGGATTTGAAGGTTTGGCTGGTGATATAAACAAAGTAAAAGAAGCAGGTCATTGTGACTGGTGCGGAAGTTTACATATTCGTTGTCAAGACTGCAATACCATAACAGGCATACCAGAAACACTTTACCAAAAATCTGTTGAATGCCTTGGCAGATGCGGAATAATATTTAGGGTAAATCTTGAATATGTCGGTCACGGAATGAACGACTTTGTTCTGATTGTAAAAAACAATGATATTGAATAATGCAAAACGAGTCCGCTCCAGTAGACTTCCGAGCACTGAATCTGAGGTTTATTTCAAGTCGAATTACCATACTGGGGAGGTAGACAGATTGGCATCTTAAATTTTTGCCTTGGAGAAGAAAAACAATGATCAACACTAATATTACAAAAATAGGCTTATTGGATAACGCTTTCCATTCCTTGCACCGTGGTTATGAGATGTTTAATAAAGGGAAGCAGAAACAAGACCCTCTGGCTCTAAAAGAAGCCATAATCTGGATTCATCATGGAATAGAGCTTTCAATCAAACAATTACTTGTTCAATCAAATGAATATTTGATTTTTGACAATGTCGATAGAGCAGTAGAAAAATTATCTCAACTTCGCAAAAAGACTGACATGGGCAACGCTAACGCACTTGACTTATTTGACTATAGTGAAAGCATTACTACCGTAGGTTTTGGTAAATTAATCGATAGAGCTGCAATAATGCTAAATCTTCAAGAGCTTGCTCAAGGAACAACGCTGCGAAACAAGATCGACGCATTGACAAGTTACCGCAATAAAATTGTGCATTACACAATTGAAGTTCAGTTAGACGATGTAATTACCCTTTTGGCTGACTTAGTAGAACCACTTCTGTCATTGTTAGAGCAAGAACTTCAAGACAAAAAATTTGTAGCAAAATACGCCTCTGCAATTAGAAGAAATGCGCAGCTGGTTTCTGAAACATATCATTTGAAATATGTTGAGACAGAAAAACGAATTATGCGCCTTATTGAAAAATTTAATGGACAGGAAGTTAGCGGGGTGTTGTTTGGAGTTAGGGGGAAAAGTAAAATCATACTTCCAAAATTTGACTCAATACAAAAAATATCTGATTCAAAAGATATTGGTTTTGATATTTTAGCAAAAAATAACACAGATATTTGGCCAGTGGAGATAAAACTGGGCAATTTGAATCGTGGTGCTGTTAATCATCTTATAGATAAAATTCGACGCAACAAAAGTAAATTGAATGAGAACGCGAAGCCCTGGCTCATAGTATTGAGCCCCGAGAAAGCATATATAAGCGGGGCTTTATACTATAAAGATTTATTTACATCAAATGAAGCAGATATTAAAGAACTAGAACACTTACTTAATTCGTAATTTTAATGCTTTTAGTTTAGGAGAATAAAGATAACATGAATCGCAAATACACCAACCGCCGTTACCTCGACGCCCTCGAAAAGAAAGTGCTCGTCTTCGATGGGGCGATGGGCACCAGCCTGCAAACCCAAAACCTCACGGCCGAACATTTTGGCGGCGAGCAATATAACGGATGCAACGACTACCTCGTCATCTCGTATCCTGAAGCCGTAGAAAAAGTTCACCGCTCGTTTCTCGAAGTCGGCGTGGACGCGCTCGAAACGGACACATTCCGCTCCAACCGTTTGACAATGGTGGAATACAAACTGCAAGACCGCGTGATCGAGATCAACATGGCTGCTGCAAGCCTCGCGCGCAAGCTTGCCGATGAATATGCCGCCAAAACGGGACAACCCCGCTTTGTCGCAGGTTCCATCGGCCCCTCAGGTAAACTCCCATCCGCCAATGACCCCGACCTGTCCAACGTCACCTTCGACGAACTCGCCGATGCTTTCCGTGAGCAAGCCGTCGGACTCATTCAAGGCGGCGTGGATGTTCTCCTTATCGAAACCTCGCAAGACATCCTCGAAGTCAAAGCCGCCATCACAGGCCTGCACAAAGCCTTCGACGAGACTCAAATCTATTTGCCGATCCAAGCTCAGGTCACGCTCGACACGACCGGCCGCATGCTGCTCGGTACCGATATCAATGCCGCGCTCGCCATCCTCGAAGGCATGGGCATTGATGTCATCGGTCTCAATTGTTCCACGGGTCCCGAACACATGCGTGAGCCAATCCGCATCCTCGGCGAAAATTCCACGCTGCCCGTTTCGTGCATCCCCAACGCGGGGCTTCCGCTCAACGTGGATGGTCAAGCCGTTTATCCGCTTGAGCCTGAACCGTTTGCGAATGATCTCTATGAATTCGTCACTAAATATAATATTTCAGTTGTGGGCGGATGCTGCGGAACGACTCCCGAACACCTGCGACTCTTGATTCAAAAACTGGATTCACTACCCGCGACGAAAAGACCGCTTCGCTCCACGCCTCAGCTTGCTTCCGCCATGTCGGCAATTTCCATGCGACAGGATCCTCCGCCAACCCTGCTCGGTGAGAGATGCAACGCGCAAGGTTCACGCAAGTTCAAGCGGCTGCTGCTCGAAGAAGATTACGATGGCATTTTGGAGATCGCGCGCGAACAGGTTGAATTCGGCGCGCACGCCATTGACATTTCCTGCGCCGTCACCGAACGCCCCGACGAAATTGAACTCATGCGCAAGGTGGTCAAGAAACTTGAGATGGGCGTGGACGTTCCTTTGGTGATTGATACGACCGAATTGGATGTTCTCGAAGTCGCGCTCAAGACCGCGCCTGGACGTTGTTTGATCAATTCGACACATCTCGAGTCAGGCCGCGAAAAAGCCGATAAGATTTTTAAACTTGCAAAAGAACACAATGCCGCTGTTATTGTTTTGACGATTGACGAAAATGGCATGGCAAAGACTCGCGAGAAGAAACTCGAAGTCGCCAAACGCATCTACGACATTGCCGTCAACGACCACGGACTCAAGCCCGAAGATTTGGTCTACGACGCCTTGACTTTCACGTTGGCAACTGGTGACGCTGAATTTGTCGACTCGGCGATTGAGACCATCGAAGGCATCCGCCTCATTAAAGAAAACCTGCCTGGCGTCATGGCTTCCCTTGGCGTAAGTAATTTGTCGTTTGGCCTGGCGCAACATGCGCGCCCCGTGCTCAATTCGATCATGCTTTACCACTGCGTAAAGGCTGGCATGGATATGGCTATTATCAATCCATCGCATGTTACCCCGTATGCAGACATCAACGCCGAAGAAAAAGAAATGGCTGAAGACCTGCTCTTCAACCGCCGCGCCGACGCTTTGCAACGCTATATCGAATACTACGATAATGTCACCCCGCAATCGGCTGAAGACGCTGCGATTGACCCCACCAAAGACATGACGCCCGAACAAAGATTAAATTGGTGCATTGTTCATCGTCACAAGGAAGGCGTGGAAGCGGATATTGATACCATCATCAACCGCGGCGATTTCCCGACGAAACACGAAGCCGCCGTCTACACTCTCAATAACACTCTGCTCCCCGCCATGAAAGAAGTCGGTGACAAATTCGGCGCGGGCGAGTTGATCCTGCCTTTCGTATTGCAGTCCGCCGAAGTAATGAAGAAGACCGTCAATCACCTTGAGAATTATCTTGAGAAAGTTGAAGGCGTCACTAAAGGCACGGTCGTCATTGCCACCGTCTACGGTGATGTGCATGACATTGGCAAGAACCTCGTCAAGACTATTCTCGCCAACAACGGCTACACTGTGATTGACCTTGGCAAGCAAGTCCCTGCCGAGACGATCATCACCAAAGCCGTTGAAGCGAATGCTACCGCGATTGGCTTGTCTGCTTTGCTGGTGTCTACTTCCAAGCAAATGCCTTTGATCGTGAATGAACTCCACCGCCGTGGACACAAAATCCCCGTGCTGGTTGGTGGCGCGGCCATCAATCGCCGCTTCGGCCGTCGCATTTTATTTGCCGAAGATGGCAATGTCTACGAACCGGGCGTCTTCTATTGCAAGGACGCCTTCGAAGGCTTGGAGACGATGGATCAGTTGATTGATCCAAATCGCAAACCTGCCCTGCTCGAGCAAATGCACAAAGATGCAGACATGGAAATGGGTCGCGCAAACAACGCTCAACGTTCAAACGTTAAAACGTCAACGCGTTCTAACATAATACCTATGCCTATTGCTCATCCCGTTAAATGGGGACAGCGAGTCGTAAAAGACATGCCGCTTGAAATGGTGCTCAAACACCTCAACATCAATGAACTATATCGCCTTTCATGGGGCGCGAAAAATACGCACGGCAAAGAATGGGACAAGATGAAGAAGGAGTTCGACGCCCGCCTGCAGAAGATGACAAAAGCCGCGCTCAAAGACGGTTGGCTCAAACCTCAAGCCGTCTATGGCTACTTCCCCTGCCAAGCCGATGGCGATGATTTAATTATTTACGACCCTGCTACTTTTGCTGACTCGCCTGAATCGTTGATCCGCTTTTCCTTCCCACGCCAGCCATATGACGAGCATCTTGCACTTTCAGATTATTTCGCCACCATCGAGTCTGGCAAAATGGACGTAGTCGCATTTCAGGTTGTCACTGTCGGTCAGGAAGCCAGCGAGCGCTTCGACAAAATGCAAAACGCCAACGATTACACCGAAGGCTACTTTACTCATGGACTAGCCGTCCAGACCGCGGAAGCGGCTGCGAATTATCTTCATGAACACATCCGCCGCGAAATGGGGCTTGCCGAAAATCAAGGCAAACGCTACTCATGGGGCTACCCCGCCATCCCAGAATTGGAAGATCATCTAAGAGTATTCCAACTGTTACCCGCCGCTGAAAAGGAACTCGGCATAACATTATCTCCCGCGTATCAATTGATCCCCGAACAATCCACCGCCGCGATAATTTTGCATCATCCACAGGCAAAGTATTACAGTGTTGGTGAATCGCGCGTTGAGCAATTGATGAAGTAGCGCAAATTGCCAATTTGCATAGAGGGCAAGATGGCAACTCATAGGCATCGAACTAACGATACGGCAGGTACAAGCGTTGCCAATTAGATAGCGTAAACAGAGAGGTCTGGCTCAAGGTGGCGCCTCTTTTCTTGGCATGCGCTTTTGCCGAGCGGCGGGGTTTCTCCGCCACCTTGCTTGGATTGCGCAGGATAATCAAACAATAGGGGGCAATTCGTGCCGAGAACGAGAACCAAGTTGAAGATGGTTTTCGCTTCGTACTGGACACTTCGATTCGCTCAGTGCAAGCCTCTACCTAATTCGTTTTTCTCAGGCATTCGTTTTACTTCAAAGCTTCCTTCGCGGCGTTGATGACTTCATCGTAATTCGGTTCTTCAACGAGAGTTGGCAGATAGTTGACATAAGTTAATTTGCCATCGCGACCAACAATGAAGACAGAACGGCGCAAGTAGCGGCGTTCCTTGATGACCAAACCATATTTCAAGCCGAAATCAGTTTCGAGCACATCGGAAACGACTTTGACCTTGTCTACGCCAGCGGCGGCGCACCAGCGCTTTTGCGCCATGGGGAAATCAGTGCTGATGGTGTAGATAATGATGTCATCGCCGAGTTTGGCGGCTTCTTCGTTGAAACGACGGGTCTCACGGTCACAGACATCGGTGTCAAGCGAAGGCACAGCAGATAATATAATCACCTTGCCCTTGGATTCCTGAATCGGATTCACAGGAGCCCAGCCAGGCACAACAGAAGTGAATTCAGGAGCCGTTTGCCCCACGTTCACTTCATCACCAAGCAGGGTCGCAAATTTATCGCCAAGTTTAAAAACGTCAGTACGAACAGTTGTCATGCTTACTTTCTCCTTGTTTATAGATAACGAATAGATAGTTGTAAAACGGAAACTCTTACTAGTGATTTGCAGATTTTACTGCATTATTTGCCTGCAATCCCAATCACCGGCTTCCAAATTTCGTGGATTTGACAGGCATTTGAGATTCGCTTTCAATACTTCGCTATCAAAGAACTCTTAATACTTACTTTAGTAATCACTACGAAATTCTTCAGTGCTTGGTTGTCGAGCTGGCAGGTTGACGGTTCGCCTGACTCACCTGCATCGGCATACGGCGCAAGTGTCGCGGCTCACCGAGTCGAAACCTTGTCGAGACTCATCTTCAGTAGTGTCTGCATTATCTTGTCCTCCGCAGGGGACATTTAAACTTTGGCAAAATGGGACATTTCTACTTTGGGCTAAAAAGTCAGCAAATACCTTGACCATCACCATACATTAAAGTAAAATACCACCCGCTCAATCAATGCTCTCGTAGCTCAGTGGATTAGAGCGCTTGCTTGCGGAGCAATAGGTCGCAGGTTCGAGTCCTGCCGGGAGCACCATGCAAAATGAAGCGGAGAAATTCCGCTTCTTTATTGTTTATAATGAATGTATGAATCATAAAAAACCACATATCCTTTTAACCAACGATGACGGCATCCGTTCGCCCGGCTTATGGGCGGCGGCCAGCGAACTTTCAAAGATCGGCTATGTTACCGTTGCCGCGCCGCGAGAACAATCCACAGCCATGGGGCGCAGTTTGCCCAGTACCTCAGATGGGATCATTCGCAAGGAACAGGTACAGGTCAACGGTCAGGAGTGGAGCGTTTATGCAGTTGGCGGCTCCCCGGCCCAGGCCGTCCTGCATGGCATTTTGGAGATCGTCCCGCATAAGCCCGATCTGATCGTCTCTGGGATCAATTATGGTGAAAATGTCGGCTTGGGCGTGACCATCTCCGGCACGGTAGGTGCGGCCATGGAAGCTGCCGCAATGGGCTATCCAGCGCTGGCCGTCTCGCTTCAAACAGAGGCGCATTATCATCTCACACACTCTGAAGATATCGATTTTAAAACCGCGGGATATTTCACCGGCTATTTTGCAAAATTGCTTTTGGAAAAGAAACTTTTCGACGAGGTGGATTTGATCAAGGTGGAAGTGCCGAGTCGTGCCACACCTGAAACTGGGTGGCAAATGTCGAGGCTTTCCCGCCTCCGATACTATGAACCGGTCGCCGCTGAAAGGGAATCCTGGGATGTACCCGGCTCGGTCTGGTACAGACATGATAACAATCTACCAAATGACCAGGAAGATACCGACGTGTATGTGCTGCGAAATAAAAAAATGGTCGCTGTTACACCGCTGAATTTGGACCTGACAGCACGTGTGAATCTGAACGACCTCGAAAATTATTTACGTAATTAATATATTTAAGCACGGATCATCGTCAACAGCATCTTGAATTTTTGAACCGCCTTCAATGCATGCGGCTGATTGGCAGGCATGATGATCGCATCCCCCATTTTTAACTGAAACGGCTTGCCCGAAATAGTTACTTCGGCTTGGCCTTCAAGTACATGAACCAATGCGTCGTAAGGCGCGCTGTGTTCGCTTAAACCTTGATCCTTAGCAAATGCAAAAAGCGTGACGTTGCCCGCTTCCGCTTTGGTGACCTGGCGGCTGACAACCGCGCCCTCCTGATAGTTCGCCATTTCAGCGAAATTCAATACTTGTGATTTTGGTGCAGTGGACATGGGTTCCTCCAAATTTATCTGAAATACTGTAGGGGCGACCCGCCCAGCGAGAGCATAAGCACTCTGTCAAACATTGAAGGGTCGCCCCTACGCATTATTTTTCCTCGGGTGGCTTAATGGAACGAAATTCCCTGAACAGCAGAAGATCATACACTATTTTAAGCCCGCCTGAAAAGAAAAAGGGCGCGCTGAATAAAACGGGGATGCTGAAGAAAATACCCGTCAGCGCGGGGGAGAGGGAAGCGCCGACAGAGCGGGCAATGGCAGTCACTCCCGCAGCGGCGGATCGTTCGTCTGGTGCAACAACAGCCATCGTGTAGGATTGACGCGTGGGCACGTCCATCTGGGAGATGCTGAAGCGCAGGAGCAGGAGTCCGATAGCGAGAGACAGGGACGGCATCAGCGGTACAAGAATCAAAAGGATGTTGGAAGGAATGTGTGTGAAGACCATCGTGTTGATCAAGCCGATCTTTTCAGCCAGTTTTACCGCCAGCAAAGCGGAGGTGCCCGCGAGGATGTTGGCAAAGAAGAAGATACTCCCAAGGACTCCCGAATCAATGCCGAATTTAATATGGAACCAGTAAGCGATCATGCTTTGCACGATCAAGCCGCCTGCAAAAGCGTCGAGAGCAAAAAGAGCACTCAGCTTAATAACCACTTTCTGCGAGCGATGCAAGCCAAACAACTTTTTAGATTCTGTTTCTGACCTGGTATTTGTGACTTCAATCGCGGGGGATACAGTCAAAAATAGAATTGTCAGCAGCAGGCCGCCGAGCGCATAGCCCATTAAGATGAAACGATAGGATGCCAAAGCAGACCAGCCATCAGTGTGTAAAATCTGTGCCAGCCAGCCGCCGGCCAGCGCGCCAGTGGCAGTGGAAAATGAGCCGACAAGGTTGTACCACGCAAAGGTCTTCGTCCGTTTTTCATTCGGGATCAGTTGAGTCAAACCGGCCTGTTCCACAGAAAGAAATGGACCGATCTCGTTGCCGCTTGGGCTGATCACCCCAATGATCGCGGCCGCCATCAATAGGATGATGTTATTGGTGAGGATGAAAACGATCCCGGCGCCCAGCATAAGCAGCGCTCCGATCACCAGGGTGCGCTTGCGGCCAAATCCATCTGCATGAGTGGTGAGCCAGAGCGAAATGCCGGCATCGCCTGCCAGCGTGAAGGTGAACAGCAAGCCGATCTGTTTTTCGGTGAGACCTGTTTCAGCAAGATAAAGCACAAGGATCACCGAAAGAAAACCGTAACAAAACAGGCGGATGATGCGTGTTGCGAACAGCAGGATAATGTCTTTGCGATGGGTCATTGAGAATGTCTTTGTTAACTTAATTCCTTCAATATCGCCAGGGTTTCTTTCTTACCGCCCACACCATTCTCGCCGCCCGGCCCCACACACGAGGGACAACCATCTTCGCAGGCGCACTCGCTCACCAATTCAAATGCGCGCGCGATCAACTCATCGTGCAGTTCGAATAATTTTTGGCTGAAACCAATGCCGGCCGGTATAAGATCATATAAAACCACGGTTGGCATGTTGTTGGCAGGCGCCCATGCGGGGTTTGTCTGAACCCCGAGGTCGCGCGTATCACACATCAAAAACAACGGGGCAAGATTGCCCAGCGCGAATCCCAAACCAGCAAGTCCGCTGCGAATGCGGACGTTTTGTTCCACCTTGCGATGGCAGGCGCTGCAAAGCGTGGTGAGGTTTTCCAAGCGATTTGCCTGTTCACGGTCAAGCACGCCATCGCGAATAAAGGCACGGAATGGAATTTTGTGATGCACGCCATGCTGCCGCCCATTTTCAAGCGCGCCGCAGACTTGGCATTGATATTTGTCACGCGCGCGCCCGTGTTCACGGATCTTCGACCAGTCGGGGCCGTAGTCGTTTGGGTCGTTTGACCAGGCTCCAGCGTCGCGCAGATGCGAGAGAGCCGCTTCGGAAAGTGAAAGCCAGTAGCCAGTGGTCTGCAATTCGGAGGGAGGCATGTCGAGTGGTTCCTGTCCCAAATTTTCATAGGTGAACCAGCGTAATTTTTTAAATCCCACAACCTGGGTCGTGACCTGAATTTCACCATGCGCTTTTTCCCCGCCGCGGACGGCGGAGTGAGTATTTTTAGATAACACTTCGATCTCGGAATTTTTTTGCGCTTCGGTGTAGTAATCCAAACCAACCGGCACAAGTTGTGCGATGTGACTTTCGAGGTTGAACTCCTGCACAAAATATTGTTGACCTTCGTGCATGTAGATCGCACCCGGATGCACCATCCAGGCCGCGCTTTCGCCGTCCACTGTGCCGATCGTTGTTGGTCGTCCATCATCGGCGGCGGATTGCAGTACAACACTTTGAGGCGAGGCGGAACGCAGTGAAATATTTGCAGCGGGATATTGGTCTTTCATCCAATAATATTTTTCATTGGAGAAATGCGACTCTTGATTGGCAACCAGGAATTCAAGATATTCATCCACGAGTTCGCCAGATAACGAACCAAAACCTTCGCCCTTTTGAAAAGGTAATTCAAATAAGGCACAGCGCAAGTGCTCCAACAAAATAAGCAGATGATTTGGATTCACCAAAGCCATCTCCGGTGAACTGCCAAAGAAATATTCGGGATGATGGGCGAGGAACTGGTCGAGCGGATTGGGCGAGGCGACCAGCACAGACACCGCAGGATCATCCCCGCGTCCGGCCCGACCTGCCTGCTGGCGCGCGCTTGCAATCGTGCCCGGATACCCGACCAGGATTGCCGCGCCGAGTCCGCCGATGTCGATTCCCAATTCAAGCGCATTCGTGGCAACCACAGTTTTAACCGAACCATCACGCAGGCCTTGTTCGATCTCGCGGCGTTGAGATGGGAGGTAGCCAGAGCGATAACCCCTTATTTGATTTACGAATTTTGATTTACGATTTTCGATTGATGGCTGAGGTTGATTCATCTGAAGATAGGTAAGTATGATTTCAACACTTCTTCTTGTCCGCGCAAAGACCACAGACTGTACATCGTGCGCAAGCAAATCATTTGCCAGTCTTACGCTTTCAAGCAGGCTGCTTTTCCTTAATCCCAGCGCAGGGTCTGTGAGGGGTGGATTATAAATAATGAAATGACGTTCGCCGCGCGAGGAGCCGTCATTATCAATTAATTCAACCTGTTCTTCTACCAAATTTTCAGCAAGTTCCTTTGGGTTGCCGATGGTAGCAGAGGCGAGGATGAATTGCGGTTTTGCGCCATAAAAATTTGCAACTCTTTTGAGCCTGCGGATAACGTTGGCGACATGCGATCCAAAGACTCCGCGATAGGTGTGGGCTTCGTCAATGACGATGTATTTCAGGTTGGAGAAGAAGTCGCTCCAGTTGGCGTGATGCGGCAGGATGCCTGTGTGGAGCATATCGGGGTTGGATAAAACGATGCGGGCATTCTTGCGGATGGATGATCTTGCTGATTGAGGGGTATCGCCATCGTAGATGGCAGGTGTCAGGTTCCAGGTGTCAGGTTTCAGGTTTAGGAGGGTGGAAAGTTGATCCTGAGCAAGGGCTTTAGTAGGGAAGAGGTAAAGTGCGCGTGCTTCGGAGTTTTGAAGCATGGTTGCAAGCACTGGAATGTTGTATGCAAGAGTCTTTCCACTGGCTGTGCCTGTGGCGAGGATGATGTTTTTTCCGGCGCGGGCCTGAGTCCATGCGGAGAGTTGGTGGGAGTAGAGTTGGTGAATGTCTCGGGTAGATAATGCCTTTCGAAGCGGAGCAGGCAGATCGGTCGGGAAGGGATGCGTTTGCGCGGCGCGCGGGGGAGTCGTCCTCCACGCGGAAAAGTTTGGCGCGGTGTCCGGGTCCTGTTTCCAAAAGTCAAATAAATATTCGAGTGTGTTCAATGTTTTATTACCCCGCCTGCGCTGAGGGTTCCTCGCCAGCCGTATGCAGGGAGCGGAATGCCCAGGCGCCGATCCCAAACGGGACCCAAAACGTGACGGTGCGATAAGTCAGTGTGATCAAAACCGCCTGACTCCAGTTGACGTTTAATGTTGTCAGCGCGATTGGTAGAATCCCCTCCACAACGCCGATGCCGGAAGGTGTGGGGGAAACGATCAGGAAAAGATACGCGATCGAAAAGCCTGCAATAATAGTGCCGGTTGAGAACGGAACTTCAAAAGATAAAAAAGCGCTGATCAGAATCAACATTAACAAGACCTTGTTAAAAATCCCCCATAGAACAGGTCTCACCAAACTGGACGGTTTTTCAGTCAACCCTGAAAAGCCGTCGGATACTTCGCGGGCAAACTCATGAGCGCGCGTTTCGCTCAGGTATTCCTGTTTGCGAAAAGACTTTACAATGCGGTTGATGAACCGCGCTGTTTTCGCAAGCAGATTGCCCAGTTTTTCCTCCGAGCGATACCCGAGATATAAAATAAAAGCGTATATGACCGCGGTACAAAACAATAAAAATGACGCTGAAATTTCACCGGCATCCAGGTCATGGCGGCGGACAAGCACGATCAGCCCCAAGGCCAGGATGACTAAAAATGCCGCCTGATCGAGCAGAAGGAACAAGGCCGCGGCGACGGTGACTTTACCGGCAGGGTGCCCGCGCCGGCGCGCTTCTGAAGCAAAGAGCGCGATTCCTCCCACGCCCGCAGTGGGTGCGACCACATTGATAAAGTTCGCCGCTGCGGCGATGCGGTTTAACGTCATCGTCTCTTCATGGACGCCCAGTAAATGGAAAATGGATTGATACATGCGTGCATTGGTAATGAACCAGATCAACTGGACGATGATGGCAAGTATAAAATATCCTAAATGAGCCTTTTTCAGTGTAAGTACGATCGTTTCAAGCTCGCTGAAACTGATCGCAACGACTGCAATGCCAAGAAAGAGGGCAACGACGATCATTAATTTTTTCATTGGAAGGATTATACACAAATAAACCATTGTAAGATTTGGCTGGAGTTTTACCCCACTTAATCCTGAAGAGCCGTTAATTAATAAAGTCGTGGACTGTTACGAATTAAAATACCGCCCCGCAGGCTGTAGCAATCAAATCATGTTTTGCTAAAAGCCTGCGGGACGGTATTCATCAATTAATTTGAAATATATTCTCTCAAATTGTGTTCCACTGAGTAGGCGGCCGCTTCAGCGCGGTTGTTCACGCTCAATTTTGAGAGGATGCTCGAAACATAATTTCTGACAGTGCCTTCGCCGAGGAACAAACTCTTGGCGATCTCGCGGTTGGTCTTGCCTTCAGAGACCAGCAAAAGCACATGCTTTTCCTGTTGACTTAAATGAGTGAAAGCCGAAGCTTCCTCCTCTTTGACAGCGCGGCGCACTTCCTGAAACACGCGCTGGGTGACAGCAGGGTCGAGCAATCCTTCACCGCGCCCAACGGATTCAATCGCCTTGACCAGGTCATCGCTTCCAATTTGCTTGAGGATGTATCCCGAAGCGCCTGCGCGGATCGCGGAGAACAGCATTTCATCCTCGGCGTAGGAAGTGAGCATGATTACTTTTGTATTGGGGAATTGATCCACAATTTGTTCGCAGGCTTCGATCCCCGATGTGCCGGGCAGGCGAATATCCATCACAACCACATCAGGTTTCAGAGAGGCGGTTTGTTCGAGTGCCTCACGCGCTGAGCCAGCTTCTCCGACTACATCAAACTGAGGGTGACGGTCCAGCAGGGATTTCAAGCCGAGCCGAACCACCTCGTGATCATCTACCAGGATAATTCGTTGCTTTTTCATGCGTCTATTTTACCTCAGGAATATGCAGAAAATGGGCAAAATTCACTGAATTTTCGCATTTTTCAACGTCAGCAAGTGTTCCTCAATATGAGCCAGGCTGCGCTCCACCCACAATTGCAATGTCAACCCGTCCCCATTCGTCTCGTGTCGGCTCTCGCGAGACCAGGCCTCGGGCGGCATGGTTTGCAGAATGTTGCAGAGATCGTCCATATTTGCGGAAAAATCGCTCAAAATGCTCTCAAGCAACTCAGCCTTGTTGTAATGCTCCGCCATCCACGCATCCGCGTCAAAACTCTTGAATTCGGGCTTCTCCTCATTCAGCGTCCGACGAATGCGCGCGCCGTAGATCATCTTATCCACATCACGCGTGTGCGCCGCGATCTGATGCACCGTCCATTCGCCGCCCACTTTTGTTAATGGGTCGCTGAACGCCTTGCACGTCGAACAAAATTCCTGTGCCGCCTCTGCCAGTCTTGCGATCATCTTCACGCGATATTCAAGTAATTCCTTCATTTTGCCTCCATCAAAGAAAGTATATGTTTGACCACATTCGTAGAATTCTCAACGGCATACACATGCACGCCATGTGGACTTAATTCGTGGTCTGCCTGACGGGATAACTCAGCCAGCCCCGCCTTGCTTGATAGATAAGCCCCTGCCTCTCGCTTCACGTCCACGCCTTCACCTCTCCCGCGACGATATTTATGATCATCCCATTGCCTTTTGACGAAGTCCCCTGCGGGGACGCTGCCTGCATCATGCGCCCCACAGACTGGATCATCAAAAATAAACCCGTCAGATTTAGATCCAATGTGCGCTGCCAAGCCCATTCATCCATGTTCAGCAAAGGGGTATGCGGTTCTACTGCCGCATGATTAATCAGAATATCAATCCTGCTGAAATCATCTTCCACATCCTTGACCAAAGCCTGCGCGCTTACTTTTTTGGTGACATCTTTTACGTACGCTTTGGCTTTTCCGCCGCGCGCAATAATTCCATCTACCACTTGTTCCACGTTGATGGGGGATATGTCATTTGCGGCAACGAATGCGCTGCGCTCCACGAAAGCCTCCACCAGTGCGCGTCCTGCGCCCTTCCCGGCACCCGTGATCAAAACAGCTTTATCCTTAATCTAATACATTCTTCACCTGGTACCTCGCACCTGATACCTCAAGAACACACCGGAATCGTATCCGGGTTGATATTTGAGTTCAAGGATAATCCAAAATATGGCGAGGGATCATACGTGTTTTCAATTTCCAGTTCGTTCTTGAAATTTCCAAAACCATCATCCTCCACGACTGAAATATGTAAATGCACACCAGTAGGGTTGTTCGGGTCGCCTGAGTAATTTCCTTGATAGCCTAGCAATGTGCCAGCCTGCACGTAGACCTCCTCTGTGCCGGCTGGGAAATCAGGCGAAACGAATGAATTTCCCTGCTTATCTGCCATGTGAGTATAGTACACCCAGATCTGGCGGGCAGGCTCAAGCGGGTCCTGCGGCACGCGGATGATGACAGTGGATATCCAATCTGGCTGGCGGGTGAGGTAGCCGGGGTAAGCGGCAATGATGGGCGTTACGCCAAGCACACACCCTGAGAAAATGTCCACTCCGGTGTGGCGGTGACCGGGGCGGAAGGAATCGTCCCAGATAAATCCGATCAAGCCGTTGGTGGGGAAAATGAATGGAGCCTGCCCGCATTTTGTTCCCGCTGTCATCATCAACTCAGGTCTTGAAGCTGAGTCGCGGAACCAATTAAAAACTTGTACGCTGCGGGCGGAGCTTCTCCCAAAGTTAAAATACAGGGTTATTCCTGCGGCAGCAATGGCTACAGGGATCGCGAGGAAAATATATTTTTTGGACATTCAAAGCATTATAAATGTTTTGCAAATTTAGGAAATTACGTTACCTGCACATGTGAAATCTGCGGATGAGAAAACCGCCTTTCGAAACAGAATCAGCTGTCGGCGGGGAATAAGGCGAGGCATTTCGTCTAATATAACATTAACTTCAATCAATCCATTTGAAGATATAATCCCCTTTGTCGTCATGTAGACTTCGGAAGCTCTTTGCAGGGCTTTCCAGCCTATAAAATTTTTTGCAGATTTCAGAAGTCTGAATTAAGGAAAATATATGGTATCTGGTTTTGTAACGTTAATCATCTTCCTGTTCGCGTTGGGCGGGATGATCTTTGTGCATGAATTGGGACACTTTATTGCCGCGCGTTGGGCAAAGATCGAAGTGGAGGAGTTTGGCTTCGGCTTGCCTTCGTATAAACTTGCGACACTCTTCACTTGGCAGGGGACGGCCTTTACGATTCATGCCTTGCCGCTGGGCGGATTTATTCGACCCAAAGGCGAGAACGACCCGAATGTGCCCGGCGGACTCGCATCCGCCAACCCGTGGAAGCGCCTGGTGGTTTTGTTCGCGGGTCCGTTGATGAACCTCATTACGGCTGTCGTGGTTTTTTCATTCCTGATTGCTTATGAAGGCATGCCGGTTCCCGGCTCGATCAAGATCGATTCAGTTGCTGAGAACTCACCCGCACAACTGGCAAATATTCAATCCGGCGATATCCTGCTTGCCATCAACGGCGAAAGCGTCAGCGAAGTACAGCCAGCTATTGCGATCATCCAGGATAACCTCGACCAACCTGTTGAGTTATTGATCGAGCGCAACGGCAGGCAGATCACCATCACTGCCACGCCGCTCTCCATCAGAACGAAAAGCGAAGGCGCGCTCGGCGTTGGGCTTGGATACCCAACCCGCCCCGCAACATTTGTTGAAAGCATGACAG
Source organism: Anaerolineales bacterium (assembly GCA_030680795.1). Lineage (GTDB taxonomy): Bacteria > Chloroflexota > Anaerolineae > Anaerolineales > Villigracilaceae > Villigracilis. Next base: position 80,042 of record JAUXUL010000027.1, read on the forward strand.
GTGGATTTGTGATCACGGGCATACAAGCCGCCACCATTGCGTATCTTCCAATTGCACTCATTCGCGGCGCAATCGCTCCCGAAGATGCCCGTTTCATCGGTTTCAAAGGCATCTTCGATATATTCGATGTGGCAGTCGAGGAAGATGTATCCAGCCGCCAGGAGGTTACATCTGCTCCACCTGGTTCAGGCGCACCCAGACCTACAAACTGGACACTTAACCTGATCGGCGTGCTGAGCATCTCGCTCGGCGTGCTCAACCTCTTCCCCATCCCCGCGCTGGACGGCGGACGCATCCTTTTCACCCTGCCTGAAATCCTCTTCCGCAAACGCATCCCCGCCGAATGGGAGAACATGGTCAACGGCATTGCCATGCTCCTGCTTATCAGCCTGATGTTTTTTGTCAACGTGATGGATTTCATTAACCCGGCCTCATTCCCGACCCCATAAACATGTCTGAAACAATTACCTTCCAATCCGTTCTCGATCATCTGTTGGATTCAAAAAAGGACATCCCACACAGCCACCTCCAGCATTATTCCGACCTGGATCCAAAATCCCTGCGACTTTTTTTGGATGTATGGCCGAGCGTCAAACCTAACCGAAAACTGCTCCTGCTCGAAGAGCTTTTATCGTATCTCAACTCAGAGGTGCTCGTTTCCTACGAAGGGATCGGCATAGCGCTTTTGAAGGATGCGGATGGAGAAGTCCGCGCACGCGCCATTGGATTGCTGGCCGAATCAAACAACCCCGAACTTGTTGACATATTAATAGGCATTTTCCTCAATGACGCAGACCTCGCTCCGCGCATGGAATCCGCGAACCTGCTTGGGGAATTTGTCCTGCTTGGCGAATTGGAAGAACTGGACGAAGAACTGCAACGCAAAGTGGAAGATGCCTTGGTCTCCGTCATCCGGGGCGAAGACAATCCATCTTTGCGCAAACGCGCGCTTGAATCTCTCGGCTATTCCTCGCGGGATGAAATGGTTAACATCCTCGAATCCGCATTTCAACGCGCAGACCCAGCTTGGGTAGCCAGCGCTTTGCGCGCTATGGGACGCTCCCACGATAACCGCTGGAATGATGATGTAGTCAGCAAACTACTGGATGAAGACCCACGCATTCGCTTTGCCGCCGTCGAAGCCACAGGCGAACTCGGAATTGAAGAAGCAGTCCCGATCATGGTTCAAATGCTTGAAGACGAAGAAGAGGATGATGATGTCATATCTGCGGCGATCTGGTCGCTTTCGCAGATTGGGGGTGACGATGCGCGCATTTATCTGGTCAATTTGATTGAGCAAACCGAAGACGAAGACCTGACTGCCTTTCTTGAGGACGCCCTCGAAAATCTTGACTTCAACGAAGAATTGGACAAGTTCGATCTTTTGTCACTGGATGAAGATAATTTGATTGACGAATTGGATAACGAGGAAGATGAATAAACAAAAACGCTTCCCACAGGGCGCTCCGCAAAGAGACTCCCCCTGTGGGGCATACAACAAAAAATCCTCGCCAAGGAGGATTTTCTCTGTGAGCGCGGAGGGACTCGAACCCTCAACAAACGGCTTAAAAGGCCGCTGCTCTGCCATTGAGCTACGCGCCCATTCGTACAGAGTGCCGCAATATTAACTAAACCAGAATTATGATATTTACTCATAATTTCTGTCAATAATTTAGTAACTTATGCAACAAGCGGTAAAGCGGATTGCATTCTATCACGGCAAAATAATGGCGTCAACGTAATAATGACAATCAACACGGTGTCTATGTGGCTGGAGGCAAAAAATGACAGATGTAAAATATGTAACCGAATCAGACTTTCAAGATGAAGTCATCAGCGCGAAACTGCCCGTCCTTGTGGACTTCACAGCCGCGTGGTGCCAGCCCTGTAAGATGATCGAACCGATCGTCAAACAACTCGCCGGCGAATGGGAGGGGAGGATCAAGGTTGTAAAGCTCGACGCAGATTTGAACCCAAACATCATGATGCAATACGGAGTAATGGGCATCCCGACCCTGATGCTTTTCAAAGGCGGCGAGATCAAGGAACGCATGACGGGTTTTCAGCCGAAGGAAAAACTGGAAGCCAAAGTCAGCCCGCATGTGTAGAGGATAGAGCCGGGTTCGCTCGGCTATCTTTTATTGACGACTCACCCGCCTTCATGGTATTATTCGCCCGCTAAAAAATCCAGCCAAAAGCTGGGTTTGTTGTATGTATAACAAGAGGAGAAACTCATAAGCGCTAACGAATTTCGAGTAAATGAGGGCATCCGCGTTGCGGAGGTTCGTCTGATCGGTGCAGATGGCGGAAACGTCGGTGTTGTGCCAATTCGCCAGGCTCTGCAAATCGCCCGTGATGCCGAGATGGATCTGGTTGAAGTCTCACCCGGTGCCACACCCCCAGTTTGCCGTGTAATGGATTTTGGCAAGTTCATTTACGAAAAAGCAAAGAAGGAACGCGAGGCCAAGAAAACCCAGACCAAGATCGAGCTCAAGGAAATCCGCCTGCGACCGAAGACGAACGTAGCGCATCGCGGTTTCAAAGTGGAGGATGCCCGCCGCTGGCTCAATCAGGGACATAAAGTGCGCGTGACGGTTAAATTCCGCGGCCGCGAAATGGATTACCCGGAGATCGCACTGGAAGACTTGAAAGAGATCGCTCAAGACCTTTCTGACATCGCCACGATCGAAGTTGCGCCGCAAATGGAAGGACGCACCATGCTGGTCGTGTTGGTGCCTGCTAAAGGGGTGGTCAAAAAGAAGGAAAAAGGCGAGCAGGTTGAGGTTAAGTCTGAAGCGGAAGCCTAAAGAAGTAGGGGCGACCCGCCCTGAAAGTCAAAGTGTTCTAATGATCTTGAAGGGTCGCCCCTACAGAGTCACTATGTTGATAGTCCGTGGGTGTAATTAAATCCTGCGGTTAATTTTGTCTGAAAGGAGAAAACCAGCAATGCCTCGCAAAGCAAAGAAGTCTGGTAAATTAAAGCTGAAGACCCATAAAGCGACATCCAAAAGATTTCGTTTAACCGGCTCCGGCATACTTGTGCGAACGAAAGGCGGCAAAAGCCATTTGCGCCGCCGCACTTCTGACCGCACAAAGGCGTTATTGAGCGAAATGGTTCCCGTCGTTGGACGCAAGTACATTAAACGCATCAAGCGCCTTGCCCCAAACATGGAATAATCAATATTCCGGGTATCGTCAATTTTTGTTTGCGGCTTTCGGGTGTACGCAACTGGCATACGCTGATAGCGTGCCGACGCCCGCGAGTTTGCAGGAGGTATAAGAAATGCGCGTAAAAGGAGGCCCGCAAGGGCATCTGCGACACAAGAAAATTTTGAAGATCACGAAGGGCCAGCGCGGCTCGAAGCACTTGTTATTCAAACGCGCGAACGAAGCCATGCTGAAGAGCCTGTGGTACGCCACCCGTGATCGCCGCGTCCGCAAACGCGATCTGCGCAAGTTATGGATCGCACGTATCAATGCCGCGGCCCGCATGAATGGCACCACCTACAGCAAATTGGTGGCGGCGCTCAAGAAGGCAAAGATCGAGCTCAACCGCAAGATGCTGGCCGATATCGCGGTACGCAATCCGCAGGCATTTGCGGCGGTTGTGGCAAAAACAAAATAACCTGTAGGGGCGGATCGCGATCCGCCCCTACTATTTTTAATGGGGGTAAAATTAAACCATGAATACCATTTTGGTTGAACGCACTCTTTCAACAGGTCAATCCCTGCAAATTGTTCAAGGCGACATAACAACGGAAGATGTGGATGCCATCGTCAACGCGGCCAATGAACATCTGCAGCATGGCGGCGGTGTGGCTTGGGCTATCGTGCGTCGCGGCGGGGATGTGATCCAGGAAGAAAGCGACAAGTGGATTCAGCAACATGGACTCGTCTCTCACGCGCTTCCTGCGTGGACCTCGGGCGGAGCACTGCCTGCGAAATATATTATCCACGCTGTGGGTCCCGTCTGGGGGGATGACGACGAGGATATAAAATTATCGGTTGCCATAACAGGCTCATTACGCTTGGCAGATGAATTGAAATGCGAGTCAATTTCCATGCCAGCCATTTCAACTGGAATCTTCGGGTTCCCCAAAGATCGCGCGGCGGAAATTATTTTTTCTGCAATTGGAAATTATTTCACCGAAGCCAAAGACTCAAACATTCAAACTGTTCGTTTGGTTTTACTTGACCAGGCAACAATTGATGTATTTCTTGAAAAATGGAGAAGGGTTAATGGCAACTGATTCACCATCATTCATTACTCATTCTTCATTAACCATCTCCCATCGCTCATGATCACATCCAATCAAAACTCAAAGATAAGAATTATCCGTGCATTGCAAGGCCGTGCAAAGGAACGCCGCGAAGCAGGCGCATTTCTCGCGGAAGGTGTGCGGCTGGTGGAAGAAGCGGTAATTAGTAATTGGGAATTTCAATTTGCTTTGTATGATGAGACACTGAATGGAAGGGGAAGGTCGCAAGTCGAAAGTCTAAGGTCTCGTGGGGTGGATGTGGAGGAAGTTTCGAAAAACGTAATGAAATCTTTGAGCGAAACCGAATCTCCACAAGGTATTCTCGCTGTCCTCAGCGATGCCCAATTACCAATCCCTAATTACTGTGATTTCATCATCATCCCCGATCAGATCCGTGACCCAGGCAATCTTGGCACATTGCTGCGGACTGCGGCCGCGACAGGCGCGCAAGCTGTCTTGATCCCGCCTGAAACCACAGATGCCTTTGCGCCAAAAGTCATCCGCTCTGGCATGGGCGCACATTTTAAGTTGCCGATCCACTCGATGACATGGGATGAGATCAATCAAGTTGTCAAGTTGGCAGGCGTTGCCCTGAGTGGCGAAGCCGTATCGAAGGGTTTACAGGTTTTTCTGGCAGACATGGACGGTCAATCCTGCTGGGAAACCGATTTATGTCAGCCTGTTGCCTTGATCATCGGAAGTGAATCGGAAGGCGCAAGCGAGTCCGCGCGAGGGTTGGCACATCAGAAGATCAGTATTCCCATGTCTGGCATGATAGAGTCACTGAATGCGGGGGTGGCTGGGTCAGTGTTGATGTTTGAAGTAGTAAGACAAAGGCGTAATGCGTGATTCATATTACGTAATTTATTTTTCACGTATCACGCATTACGGATTATATTTAGAGATACCATGAAGATAAGATCAATCACTTATTTCTGTAATCCAAAATTCCCGTTTGATGAAAAAATCCTGCAAAACGCAGGGAAATTTTTGTCCAAAGCAAAATCCGCGTATGAAGCCGCAGGCTACGAAGTGCAGACTGTACGGCTGGCGACGATTCCGTTTCCAAAATTGCTTGGTGAAAAGCAAATTGATGAATTGCCTAAATTTGCGTATTATTTTGCGAAGGCAGTTCAAAATGTGGGTATTGCATACGCGTCATTGGGGGCTGCATTGCCTGAATCACCGCGCAGTTATCAGATCATTCCTGAGGCGATTGCCGCAAGCGAAAATATTTTCTTTAGCGGCGCAATGACAACTGGCGGCAAAATCCACCTCGCACAAGTCAAAGCCTGTGCGGAGGTGATCGTCAAGTGCGCGCCGATTGAACCGAATGGATTCGCCAATTTGCGTTTCGCCGCGCTGGCGAATGTCAAAGCGGGTGCGCCATTTTTTCCTGCCGCGTATCACGATAGTGACTTGCCTGCATATGCAATTGCAACCGAATCCGCGGATTTGGCGGTAGATGCGTTTGCGGATGTAAAAAGTTTAGAAGATTGTAGAAAAGCTTTAATTTCCGAAATCACCAAACATGGACGAGCCATTGCCCTTATTGCCGAATCCCTAATCCCGAATCCCCAATCCCTAATTTTCAAGGGCATTGATTTCTCCCTCGCCCCGTTCCCCGACGATGCTCATTCACTTGGCAATGCAGTTGAAAAAATGGGCGTGCCAAAAATTGGACTGCATGGTTCGCTCGCCGCAGCTGCAATTCTGACCGAAGCCGTTGAACGCGCAGACTTTCCTCACAATGGTTTCAACGGTTTCATGCAACCCGTGCTCGAAGATTCCGTGCTTGCGAAACGAGCGGCGGAGGGAACGCTGACGGTAAAAGACGCATTACTTTATTCTGCTGTCTGCGGTACGGGGCTGGATACAATTCCACTGCCAGGCGATACAACCGCGCATCAAATCTCCCCGCTTCTGCTTGACTTGTGTGCCTTATCGCTTCGACTGGACAAACCGCTCACTGCGCGGTTAATGCCTGTTCCCGGTAAACAGGCAGGAGACTCCACTGAATTTGACTTCGCCTTCTTTGCAAACAGCCGTGTCATGTCTTTAGCCTCTACGCCGCTGAATTATCCGCTGGGAGGTAATGAAAGTTTTTCACTACAAACAAAACCTTCCAACGTTTGAATGTTTCGTTTTATTCCCGCCAATATTCTCCACCCCCACCTTCGCGTTTCATCAAACCAAATCCAACCAGTTCACGCCGCAGGGAGGCAGTGTCTTCGTGATAGCCGTTTAAGATTTCATTGACCTGCTTCTCACTGTAGCGTTTGCCGACTTTGAATGCCTTGACCACATGGCGCAAAATGGCTTCCAGTTTCTTTCGCTGGGCAGGGATTGTTTTCAGGCTTCCGTCTTTGCGGAGGTAATCTTTGACCACTTTATTATCATAAGCACCTGTGTCCACATCCACAACGGCCGCGGCTAGATTGTCCTGTGAGAATAGATCGCGTGATTTGCTTTGCAACGCTTTTTCGTCAAGTTGATAGACATTGTAGTAACTCTCTGTTTTCGCGCTGACCAATCCGATTTGTGCCAGCCTCGCCAGATGATGCGAAACCGTGGATGGTTTCAGGTTGAGCAGGGTGGCGAGTTCTTCCACACTGTAAGGCTGCTGTGCCAGCAGACCGACGATCTTAAGCCGGTTCGCATCCGCAAAGGCTTTGAAGAAGGTGATGATTTCATCGCTCACGCCATTCTTCCTTAGGCGCGTTTCTGCGAAAGCAGTCCGATGATCCGCAGACGGAGCGGGTTGGACACGGCTTTTACAAAATCAAGCATTTCATTCATGATTCACTTCCGTAAATTTATTTAGATGAGCTTCGAATTAGATTTTAGGTACGAAACTGCTTTTTGTCAAGAGCATGTTTGGGGACAGGTGCAAACATGGGTGCAGGGGGAAGCGAGGTGTCCAAATAACGAATGCGCTGTATGAGTTATAATTTCGATCCGATCAATTCAAATTTACTTTGGAGGAGTCAGTGGATCTCTCGAAGCACGCTTTCTTTGAAGGAAAGATAATTCCCTTAAGCGAGGCAAAGATCAGTATTGCCACGCATGGCTTTCTATATGGGACCGCCGTATTTGGTGGAATGCGGGCATACTGGAACGAAGAGAAGAAACGTCTCTTCGTTTTTCGTCCTTATGATCATTTTCACCGCTTAATAAATTCAGGGAAAATGATGGCGATGGACATTCAATACGATGAGGAGAGTTTGACGCAGCTCACGCTGGATGTTTTGCGGACGGATAACTGGCAGCAGGATATATACCTGCGCCCCACTATTTACAAGGCCGATTTGGGCATCGGTGTGAAACTGCATGATCTAAAAGATGAATTTTGCATGTTCGTCATGAAATTTGAAAAATACATTAAGAACGATACAAATGCGCACGTGACTTTTTCCTCGTGGCGGCGCATAGACGATAACGCCATCCCTGCACGCGGGAAAGTATCGGGCGCGTATGCAAACTCGGCGCTGATCAAAACAGATGCGAATCGAGCAGGCTTTGATGAAGCATTGGTGCTTGATCAAAATGGTCACGTCTCCGAAGGTTCGGCAATGAATATTTTTATGATGCGTGACGGAATCCTGGTCACACCTCCTGTGACGGACAATATCCTTGAGGGCATTACGCGCCGCTCTATTATTGAATTGGCGCGCAACGAACTTGGGATCCAGGTCGTCGAACGCTCGATTGACCGCACCGAAGTTTTTATAGCAGAAGAATTGTTCATGACGGGTACTGCCGCGCAAATTGTGACTGTGACAAAGGTGGATCACCGCCCTGTCGGTGTGGGGATGATGGGACCAGTCACGATCGAATTACGGTCGCTTTTCGATGATGTGGTGCGCGCAAAACTTCCAAAGTATCAACAGTGGAGTTTGGAAGTGTAGTAAGGAAAGCGTATACAAGTAGACAAGTAGATAAGTAGACAGGTAGACACGTAAATAATAAACAAAGTCCGTTGCTGATTAAACAACGGACTTTGTCTTATCACTTCATACTTCTTTCTTCACCCTTCTCGTCTTTAATTCCTCAAACTCCAGATCAAGGATTCTTCTTGAATCTCACCAGCGCCAGGTTCTTGGAACAATCTTTGAAGGTATCTATGTAAACATTGTCAGAAAGAGGCTGGCCAACCTGGTCGAGGATCTGAATATACAATTCACCCCTGGATGATAATGGCACTGTGCCCAGGAAAAATTCGTAGCCGGATTTTCCATAAGCCGGAGCAATACTGCTGACAGTCAACTCATTCTTTGTTTTACCGTTATAAAAACCTACTAGACGGATGGTGATGCGGAGCATATCTGCATTGTTGGCATCCACAATCGTCCCGCCAACACCCTGCCAGTTGCAACCCAGGTCGGGATGGATGATCGTGCTGTCAATGTAGGTGACAGTCGAAAGGAAAGGCGCTTTGGGAGTCTTGGACGGAGTCACCAGCGAGACAAGTGTTGGGGATGGTTCCAGGGTAAAAGTTGGCAAAAGAGTGGGCGTTTCAGTCACATTTACAGGAGTGAGCGTCCAGGTTGGCTGCAATTGAATGGCTGTGATGGTAGGTGTGGGAGGCAAATTAAGGTTAGGTGGGGAAGGCGGAAAAGGATTAAAAGCGGAGTTGGGCATCAGGAAGATCGCCACAAAGTACAAACCGATACAAATCGAAACGATCAAAGTGAGAATGCTTAACAAATCCCACAACTCAAGGCGTGAGCTTTGCTTTTTAGGTGCGCGAGAACCTTCATAGTTGTAATTGCTCATTATGCACTCCGAAATAAATTCTTAACTATAATTGACCGTACTGCATTTTTCACCGCGAAGCACGCAAAGATTCACAAGAAAAACTCAAGAATCTTTTTTGTTCTACTTCGTGAACTTCCTTTCTTCGCGGTAAAATGGGGTAAATTACGGGGCAAATACAATCTCACTATTTGCGCGTTTTTCAGCCAGCCAATTTCTTAAAGCCAGTTCCTGCATGGTCAATAATGCATCCGGCGATAATGGATGATCACCGCGTTCAAGCGCCTTAAAGATATGAAAACCAGCATTGGTTGCAATGATCTCAGTATACTCGCCAGCCTGCAAAGCAAAGACTGCTTCATCGGCGCTCGCATCCAGCAGATAGCCGCGCGGCAGCCAACCTAATTCGCCAAGTGTGATCTGATCATACAATGCCGCAAGTTCATCAAAATCTGTTCCAGTTGCCAACTGCTCCAGAGCGCTGCGTGCATTTGCTTCATTATAGGCCAAAATCTGGCGCACATGGATTTGCTCCATAGTCGCTGGCACCTCCGCAATGATTTTGTCACGCATCCATGCAGATTCAACCGAACGCTTCAAAGCGATTAGGAAAGACACATCGTCATAGCCGTGAGCTGACTGCCATGCCAATAAAGCCCCTGCCCCTCCAACTTGAGTTACCAACGCATCCATTCTGGACTTTAGGCCTGCTTCTGTCAAATTGAAATTCGCTTCCCTTGCAGCTTGTGACAGCAAAAACTGCGCGATCATATCCTCCAGAACGATTCTGTTCGCTTCCTCGTCAGTGACGGTGTTACCAAGCGCAGTTTGTGCGGCTTTGTAACGTTCAAGTTCAGCTTGAAACTCAGCGGAGGTGATGTACTCTCCATTCACAATAGCCACCGAAGGCGGGGGTGTGGCAGTAGCAGGCACGGGCGTAGCACTCGGCAGTCGGGGAGTGGGTGTGCCCGGGTTTAAGAAAGAAGCGCAGGCGCTTAATACAAAAACGAAAACCAGAATCAAAATCTTGTTTAATAAATGGGGTTTGTAAAACATCGTCAGGATTATACCAACTTAAAAAGTTCGGGGCAGGTCTCAGACCTGCCCCGAACAAAATCCCTCTCCCCGCGAAGCGTGGGAGAGGGGCAGGGGTGAGGGCAGGTTTAGTAATCCATGCCGCCCATGCCGCCAGGAGGCATGGCAGGGCCTTTATCCTTCTCAGGCATGTCGGTGATGAGCACGTCTGTGGTGAGGATCATTGCGGCGATGGATGCGGCGTTTTCGAGCGCGCCGCGCACAACCTTGACGGGGTCAATCACGCCCGCTTTGATCATGTCCACGTATTCGCCGGTCAGCACGTTGAAGCCGATGTTCGAGTTCTTCTTTTCGGCGGCAGTGCGGCGCACTGTGTCAATGATAACGGAACCATCCTCGCCGGCGTTTGAAGCCAGCCTGCGGATCGGGGCTTCGAGCGCCTTCTTGACAATGTTGATGCCGACCTTGATTTCTTCGTTCTCATCTTCAGAATGTAACTTGGCCAGCTTATCAAGTTTGGCAGCGGCGTTGATGAGGGAGATCTCTCCACCAGGGACGATACCTTCCTCAACTGCGGCGCGAGCTGCAGAAAGAGCATCTTCAACGCGGTGCTTCTTTTCCTTCATCTCAGTTTCGGTCGCGGCGCCTACGCGGATGATGGCAACACCACCGCTGAGCTTGGCGAGACGTTCCTGAAGTTTTTCCTTGTCGTAATCGCTGGTGCTCTTGTCGGTCTCGATGCGGATTTCCTTGATGCGGCCTTCGATTTCACTCTTCTTGCCCTTGCCGCCAATGATGGTGGTGTTCTCTTTATCAGAGACAATCTTCTCAGCGCGGCCAAGGTCTTGCACGGTGGTGGATTCGAGTTTGCGGCCAGTCTCTTCAGAGATGACTTGTCCGCCAGTCAGGACAGCGATGTCTTGCAGCATGGCCTTGCGGCGATCACCAAAGCCAGGGGCCTTGATGGCCAGCACGTTGAGCATACCGCGGATCTTATTCAAAATGAGGGTGGCTAGGGCTTCACCGTCCACATCTTCAGCGATGATGACGAGTTCGCGCTTGCCAAGTTGGACGAGTTTCTCGAGCAAAGGAACGATGTCCTGTGCGGCGGAGATCTTCTTGTCATAGATCAGGACATACGCATCGCTGATTTGGGCTTCCATCTGTTCCGCGCTGGTGATGAAATAGGGCGAGAGATAACCGCGGTCGAACTGCATACCCTCGACAAATTCGGTTTCGAACTGCATGGTCTTGGATTCTTCAACGGTGATGACGCCGTCTTTACCGACCTTGTCCATCACGTCCGCGATCAATTCACCTATTTCAACATCCGCAGCGGAGTTGGTGGCCACGGAAGAGATTTCTTCGCGGGTATCGATCTTGACTGAATTTTTCTTGAGTTCGGTCACAATGGTCTCGGTGGCGAGTTCAATACCCTTCTTGAGCAGCATTGGGTTGTAGCCGGCTTCGAGAGCCTTTAAGCCTTCGGTTACGATGGCATAAGCCAAGACAGTGGAGGTGGTTGTACCGTCGCCGGCAATGTCATTGGTTTTCTGAGCGGCTTCCTTCAAAAGCTGTGCGCCCATGTTCTCAAACGGGTCTTCGAGTTCGATTTCTTTCGCAACCGAGACACCGTCGTGAGTGATGCTTGGGGAACCGAATTTACGGTCAATTGCCACATTGCGGCCTTTGGGGCCGAGCGTTGCGGAAACAGCGTTCGCAACCACGGTCATGCCGTTCTTAAGCTTACGGCGGGCTTCTTCTGAAAATACAATTTGTTTAGCAGCCATAGTTCACATCCTTTGAGTTTTTTGGTTTAGAGTTTTCCTTGGCGCGAAAACTTGCCCTGACGCGAAGCGTGCCGAAGGGAAGGCGCCACAGGAGCGACAGAATTATCCGACGATACCGAGCAGATCGCTTTCGCGCATGATCAGCAATTTCTTGCCATGCATCTTAACTTCAGTGCCAGAGTACTTGGCGAAAAGCACCATATCGCCAACCTTCACATCCATGGCGACGCGTTCGCCCTTGTCATTGCGGTCACCTGGGCCGACAGCCAAGACCTTCGCCTGCTGTGGTTTTTCCTTCGCGGTTTCGGGAATAACAATACCGCCAGCGGTCACTTCTTCCTGTTCGATGGGATCCACCAACACGCGGCCGCCCAAAGGTTTAAATGAGATTTTTGCCATTTCTTGCCTCCATAAAGGGTTTGGAATTTTTGAATAAACACACAATTAGCACTCGATTACCGAGAGTGCTAATTGCAATATTACCCATTTATATTAGTCAAGTCAAGGGGATTGTAATAATTCTTACAAAACTCTGACATGCGACGCCCTTTGACACGGCTTCGCCGATCAGGACATCGCCTCAGACTTAACTGTGGGCTGGTTCAGTTCCAATAAACATTTCCCCCGCTTTTAGAAAAATACGGACTAATGCTTCGACAGAGTTTCAACCAGCTCAACCTACCAGCTCAGCACAAGCGTCCCCACTCCTGAAACATTACGGCGTGGCAGTGGCATTAACATTGACGCCAGTGTTTTCCCCAGAATCAAGCGCACAGAAAATTCGCACCACCCCCATATCCGCGGCTATATTAGGGTCGTTATCATATTCCGAGGCTTCGATCTCCGCCGCAACAGCCAGCGCTTCGTCACAATGGCTCTTTTTTGGCGTACTCAAGGCCGCCAACTCAGAGGCATAAACATCATAGTAGTAAACTGTATTAGCACTAAGTGGGAGACCCACCACATCTGCGGCGGTATCATTTGGTCCACAATCGCCTCGGGCAGGACAGGATTGTTCTGCGGTACATCCGCGCACGGCACATTCAAGCGCCAGGATACCGGTCTCATAATTGCGATTCTTGTGGTACAGCACGCCCAACTCGCCATAAAGCACCGCATTGGCAGGTTCAAATTCAATCGCCTTTTGCACATTGCGGATGGCAATAAAGAACTCACCCATCTGGGAGTAAGTCCTCGCGATGGATAAGTACGGGCCTGGGTCCTGCACACCCAACTGCTGGTTGATACGGGCGGTCTGAGCAAAATATTCCAGTGATTTTTCGTAAAGCTCGCGTTGAATTTGCTCGTTGGGGCTTTCAAAAGCAAGGCGGCGATACCCTGCCCCCGCCCGCAGATATAGAAAGGTCAGGTTTGGCGTGATGGCAATGGCGCGGTCATAGGCTTCGATGGCAAGCGCATATTCACCCAGCGATTCAAGCACAACCGCATTGACGCGGTGCACATCCATCAGTGAAGAGTCGCGCTCCAAAGCCTGCTCAATGTACTGCTGGGCTTGCGTCCATTTTTGCTGGTCAACCAACACCTCGGCGTAAAATGCCAATGCGAGGGCACTGGCATTGTCCAATTGCAAGGCGCGCACTGCCTCCTGCTCAGATTTTGTCAGGAGAGTCTGTCTTTCACGTTCATCCGCAACGTAGGATGCTTTCCAATTCAATGCAAAGGCATACACAGCATGAGCATAACTGTTATCAGGGTTTACTTCCAGAGCTTTTTCAGCTGAGGCGATTGCTTCGTCCAGATGTACAAGGATGTCAGGTCTTTTGATAAGCTGAGCAGTGGAATAGGTTTGAATGCGCGACAACTTCGCCCAAACCTGGGCATTGGTTGGGTCTACCCTGGCAGCTTCCTTGTAAACGGTGATCGCGCCGGGAAGCCTGGTGCCATCAGCCGCAAAAGAATCCTCCAGCTTACCGGCTGTAAATAATGCATCCCCTTCAAATGCGTAGGATTGGGCAAAGCGCGTAGGAGTAGGTGTCGGCAAAAACAGCGGCTTAACATCTCCCTGCTGCACAGAGCGGATCAGCCAAATCCCCCCAAGAATCAAAATAACCCAGAAGAACATGCGATAGGCACTGGATTCAGCGCGGCGGCGAAAGATGTTGCGTCTTTGGGTTATGTTCATGGTACGGGCGCAGGCACAGCCGTCGAAAGAGGATCAGGTGTGGGCGAAGCAGGAGGCGGAACCGGAGTCTGCAAAAGATTTTGTTCACAACGGCTGTTGATCGCCCCGGCATTTTCCACTGCCAGTTCATCCGCTGGAACGCGGGCAATGATCATCTGCGCGATCTGCAAGGCCTCGCCGCATTTATTTAGACGCGCAAGCGCAAGCCCGTACGTGAAATAATATTCTGCAATGCGGGTGTTCGGGACGAGAACAATCGCATCAAGTTGTACGCCATCTTCCGTGAACCCGCCATTGACTACATATCTAAATTGCTCAACGGCTTCGGGCCAATATGCATTGCGATAGTACATCACGCCAAGGTTGCCGCGCAGATTCGTATCCGCAGGGTTATCTGCCACAGCAGATTCAGCATACTGCATGGCTTTGCCATATTCACCAATGGTGGCGTACGTGCGGGACATATACAAGTCAGGCAATGGGTTCTCAGGGTTAAGGGCATTTGCACGCGTAAACGATTGCACCGCCTGATCGAAAATCCCTAGGGTGCGGTAATTATTCCCAATGAAAAGATGCAAGTCCGCAATATTGGGGTTGATCGCAATTGCCGCTTCATATTCACGGATCGCTTCTTCGTAATTTGCTGTGGCTTCAAGGACGATACCGCGCGCGCGATGGGTTTCCAATGTATTCGGTGCGAGCGCAATGGCAACCTTTGATTCTTCGATGGCTTTTTCAACGCCAGCAAAAGAGCCTATTCCGTTATAGTAGGAATCAACCAGTATCTCAACATAGTACGCATGAGCCAGCGCGTTATTGGGGTCCAATTCCAATGCACGCTGGATGTCATCCTCAGCCTGGAGGTAGTCACCTTGAAAACCAAGCGCCCAAGCGCGCACCGCATACGCCATGGAATTACTGGAATTAAGCAGCAAGGCATCTTCAGCGCTGGTCTGCGCTTCTTTATAATGACCTGCAAAAACGAGCGCCCGCGCCAGCATAACATGAACAGCGGGATCATCAGGACGCGATGAAATTGCCTTACGATAGGACTCAATGGCAGGGATCAGCTTGCCTTCCTTGAATAACTCTTCAGCCTGAACAATGAATGTCTCAGGCGCAAGTGTTGGTGTTGGCGAAGATACACCAAGAGGGGTTTGGGTCGGGAGAATGAATCGATTAATATACGAACCGCCCAACACAAGCAGGCTCAACAATATAATGCGGAACCAGTTCGGCTTTTTCCGCCGGCGGTTCATGCTCCATTTACTTCCTTTTAGATACATGAATTCATATTACCATCCGCAGGAAAGCATAGTCAAGCAGGGAAAATTGAACTCTAATTTGCTTCTAACGTCATCGAGAGAATAAACCTGCTTCTTTTTAAGGAAATGCCCATGTCCCCGAGGGATAGGTGATCAGAATCCCATCTTCCAGCGTGATCTGCACCTGTCCCATCCTTATGATTTTCTCATCCATTGGAATCATCTGCCAATCTTCAAGATCAGTTTTATAAAGAAAATTCTTTTGATCCGAATCAATCTTTACAAATATCCTGTTGTACGCCACCGAATCATCATTGACTTTCTCCAGCCAAAAATGCGGAGTGGAAGCCGAAATCCTAATCGTCACCACACCATCCACAATCTCCACCTTTGCATCTTTTGGGTTTGTCCCCTGAAACTCTGCAGGCGCGCAAGCCGAAAGAATTAGCATCAAAACAAAAAAACAGATCACTCGTTTCATTTCGTCCACTCCTTTGATCGGGCAAGGATCACAACAAAATTGTAGCAAATCTCAAGGACGCATACAACACATCAAAAAACTTCTATGCTAAAATCCCTCCATGCAATTCGAGGTCTTTTCCCTCCTGCCCGAAGTATTTCCCTCCTATCTCGAAACCAGTATCATCAAACGCGCCCGTGAACGGGGGTTGATCAACGTGCGCGTGCATAATATCCGCGATTACACACATGACAAGCATCACATGACCGACGACACGCCCTTTGGCGGCGGCGGCGGGATGGTCATGAAGCCAGGGCCAGTCTTTGAAGCCATTGAGTCTGTACTGGAACTGGTTACGCCTCCTTCCCTGCCCCAGCCCTTCGATCAAACTCAGGACAAGCCTGAATCAAACATCCCAATCATTTTACTCACTCCGCAGGGACGTGTCTTCAACCAAACCATTGCCCAGGAACTTTCCCAGCACCCGCGCCTGGCCCTGCTCTGCGGCCGCTACGAGGGGGTTGACGAACGCATCCGCGAGCATCTCGTCACAGATGAAATCTCCATTGGCGATTATGTGCTGACTGGCGGCGAATTACCCGCGCTCATTCTCATTGACGCAATTGCGCGAATATTACCTGATGTGCTGGGTGACCCCACCGGCGCGCAGGATGACTCACACGCCATGGGCTTGCTTGAATATCCGCATTACACCCGTCCGCCCGAATTTCGCGGCTGGAAAGCGCCCGATGTTCTGCTTTCAGGCGATCACGCAAAAATCGAAAAATGGCGCCGTGAACAAGCCTTGCTGCGCACGTTCAACAAAAGACCGGATATGTTGGAAAAAACGGAATTAACAAAAGAAGATTTGAAATTTGTCGAAAGTCTTAAGCACGCCCTGAGTAATGTCGAAGGGTCAAAAGTCGAACGACCTTAGACCTTCAACCTTTGATCCATCAATGGAGGAAGAAATGAAATTCAGTTATGGCAAGACTTTTCTGCTCGGTTTTGGTTTCCTGGGAATAAGCATTATCTGGCCAATATTTAATCAGTATATTCCCCTCTTTTTACAAGCTGGCAACCCGGAATTCGAAAGACAGCTATTGGCTGAAGGCCGTGCCATTCCAGATATTGTCGGCTTCGGACTGGCTCCCAGCCTGGCGCTATTCATCATGACATGGGACAACATTATAAACATGTTCGTCCAACCCTGGGTTGGAGCAAAAAGCGACCAGACTTGGAATCGTTTCGGCAGACGCAAACCCTGGATATTAATTGGCGCGCCAATTGCCTTACTCGGTTTTGTCTTCATCCCTGTGGCACAATCTGTCCTTGCAATCGCAACGTTCATATTGATCACGAACATCGGTATGGCATTGTTCCGCTCGCCAACCGTTGCCTGGCTTGGTGATCTTTTTGAGCCAAAAGACCGAAGCAAGGCAAATGGTGTCATTAATCTCATGGGAGGGGTTGGAGGCTTTCTGGCATATTTCGGTGGCGGTTTCCTGTTTAATTCTTTTGGCCGTACAGTCCCATTCCTGGCTGGCGCAATCGCAATGGGAGTGGCGTTGATAGTTGTATTAATTTTTATAAAAGAGCCTGAACAAATAAAAACCGAAGTTAAGGAAAAAGAACACAGCGTTTTAGACAACTTGAGGGTCGTTTTCGACAACCCCGATAAGAGCGGACTCTATGTATTGCTTGGGATCCTTTTCTGGTTCATGGCATTCAACGCACTTGAGACAGGGCTGTCATCCTTCGCTGTCTTCACGCTTGGAATGCAGGCAGGCACAGCCTCAATTTATGCCGCTCTTGTAACAATCACATTCATTGTCTTTGCAGTTCCAGCAGGAAACTTTGGAACTCGCTTTGGACGCGGACCTGTAATTCGAGCCGGACTGATCGGTCTTTCAATTCTAACTTTGGTTGGCTATTTCTTCATTCAAAGCACATTGACTTTTGCGATTGTTCTGATCCTGATCGGCGCTTTTTGGGCGATGGTCAATGTAAATAGTCTGCCGCTGGTATACGATCACGGTGATGAAAAGCGTATTGGTGCGTTCACGGGTTTGTACTATTTGTCATCACAATTTGCCGCTGTGCTTGGTCCAACACTTGGAGGAATTTTGGTGGATATTCTGGGAGACCAATATCGCTGGTTATGGTTATTTTCATCCGTATTTATGGTTGTTGCTCTTGGAATGATGTTTCGTGTCAAGCGCGGCGAAGCGATACGAACAAATTAGGAAAAAGGAATTGCGAATTAAGTTAATTATTCTGGCGATTGCATTGCCTGCCCTTACAGCCTGCTTGCAATTGTCAGATTGTTTCCGCGAGGATGTCTTTTGTGCGGCGCTGGTGACGGATGTGCTGGGTATTGACGATCATGGCATGAATCAAGATACATGGTCAGGATTGGAAGAAGCCCAAGCAAATGGACTCGTTGACCGAATCGAATACATCGAATCAGTAGATACACGCGATTATGAAAAGAATATTACCTACTTTGCAGAAAATGGATATGACGTGATCATTACCACAGGAGTTGGTTTGCAAGATGAGACGCTGCGAGCCGCAGACCTGTATCCCTTCGACCCTGCTCACAACGTCCCGATGCCCTTACGGGAGGGCAAGCCTGATTCCCCGCAGGGGGCTGTGCCTGTTTTCATCGGTATGAACCAACCTCATGATGAAGTGCGCCCGAACCTCATTCCCATCACATTTGCGGAAGACCAAATGGGATTTGTGGCTGGGGCATTGGCGGCGCGCATTTCAGAGACGCGAGTCATCGGCGCGGCTTGTGAGACATCAGGCATTGATTCGATGTGGAGATATTGCGAAGGATTCCGCGCGGGCGCAATATTTGTGGATGTAGATATAAAAGTGCTGGTGATCTATCGCGAGGATGGAAGCCGGGAGAATTTGTTTATTGATGAGGCCTGGGGCTATGACACTGCGCAGAAATTAATTCAACGCGGCGTGGACGTGATCTTCGCCGCAGGCGGGGTCACAGGGCAGGGGGCCTTGCGTGCTGCGGCTGAGGCGCAGGTAAAAGCAATTGGTGCAGAGCGAGATCAAGGCGCGGTTTTAGGAGAATCTGGTTCGAGTGTAGTGACCTCTATCTATGGTCGCGCCAGTTTCGAGGTCCAAAATGTGATGCGACTGCTGAGGGATGGAAATGCCAATCAGCCGCGTTTAAGTCAAATTATGGTTGTGCCATTTGATGAGAAATTCCCCGATAATTTTACGCGGGAAATGGATGCTTTGCTCTTGAGTCTGTGGAATGGAGATGTCAAGACAAATGTTAACAATGAGAAGCCATAAAATTTGTTCGGGCTGTGGCTTGCACTATGCATAAATAAGATATATACTTGAAATGTCGTAAGGCTGTGCTTAAAAAAGCAAGCCAAAAAACCCTTACTCTTCTAGGAGAAGAAAAAATGAAAAAGTTATACTTTGTTATGGCCCTGTTGGTCGTTGCTTCGATGGTTCTCACGGCTTGTGGTAGTGCCGCGCCTAGTGAAGCAGATTGTACCAAGGAAGATGTGTTCTGCGTTGGCCTGGTGACCGATGTGGGAAAGATCAATGACAAATCCTTCAACCAATCTGCCTGGGAAGGCGCTTTGAAATCCCAAACAGATGGCGTGGCTGATTTGGTCCAATTCATTGAAACCGCCGATGCCAAAGATTATGCCAAGAACATTGGCACTTTCGGCGATGCCGGTTTCGATGTGATCGTGACCGTTGGTTTCGCTCTCGGTGAGGCCACCGTTGCCGCAGCCGCAACATACCCCGATATCTCTTTCATCGGCGTGGATCAGTTCCAGGCTTGGCAGTACGATGACGATGCTTCCAACGATGTCGCCAATGTGACTGGCTTGGGATTCCCTGAAGATCAGGCTGGCTTCCTCGTCGGCGCCCTGGCCGCGATGATGTCTGAGAGTCATAAGATCGGCGCCGTTTGCGGTACCGATGTGGTTCCTCCCGTTTGGCGCTTTGGTGAAGGCTACAAAGCCGGTGCCGCGTATGCAGATGGCATGAATGACACCACCACTGAAGTATTCGTTGTCTACCACAGCGATGTGGGTTTCGATAAGACCTTCACCGATCCCGAGTGGGGCGCTCAGACCGCCAAATCCATGATGGATCAGGGCGCGGACGCGATCTTTGGTTGTGGTGGTCTGACCGGTAATGGCGCTATCACTGCTGCAGCTCAAGCTGGGAAGTACGCCATCGGCGTGGATGCCGACCAATACCTGACCCTGCCCGAAGCCGCTCCTCGGATGCTCTCCAGCGCGATGAAACTCATCACCCCTGGTGTTGCCGATCTCGTTGCAGCCGCCAAGGATGGTAGTATTGTGGCTGGCAATTTCACTGGACTTGCTGGATATGCTCCGTTCCACGATCTTGAGAGCGAAGTTCCTGCCGAAGTCAAAGCCGAGATGGAAAAGATCAACACTGGTTTGCTGGATGGGTCCATCTTGACTAACGTTTCTCCAGTCAAGCCGTAATTTAGAAATTTGCATGTAACAAAAGGGAAAGAGGTTTACGCCTCTTTCCCTTTTTGTTTTAAGTTGCTGATGTTACGCACCGTCCCGCAGGTTTATTCTTAAGGCAGGTTTGAATTATACTGAACGCGGGCACAAATAGTGCTTTTGTTCGATGGGATTTGGCGGGGGATGAATCCCCGCCTCAGTACATGCAAGTCGGATTAATCCGACTCGGTGCGTCAGCGCGAAGCGCTTCCACGTTCTGAGCAGGCAGCTTCAGCCCCGCGAATCAGGCGGCTTTTGGGTCTTGAATCTCATTTTGAATCATGATATAGTAAGCGCGACTTTCCGGACAAGGCCACCGGAAGTTTTTAATCACTTGCATCTCTGATTCTGAGATGCAAAATTCATTAGCAGGACATCACCATGACAACCAATTTCCTTACAAAAGTGGGCTTTCAGAAACTTCAAGAGGAACTGGATCACTTACGCACCACCAAACGAATGGAAGTTGCCGCACGTTTGCACGAGGCAATGGAAGGTGGTGAACTGATCGAGAATGCCGAATATGAAGCCGCCAAAAACGAGCAGGCTTTTGTGGAGGGCCGCATTCAAGAGTTGGAGCTTCTGCTGGCTACAGCGCAGATCATTGAAGAGAATGGCAAGGGCAAAAAGACCGACGCCATTCAAGTAGGCACCAAAGTGACCATTAAAGAGGGAAATTTTGATGCTGAAACTTTCATCATCGTGGGTGCGGCGGAAGCGAACCCGCGCGAGGGAAAGATATCCAATGAGTCGCCGATTGGTAAATCCATTTTGGGCCACAAAGTGGGTGAAACCGTGAAGGTCGAAACCCCCGGCGGCACCTATAATGTAAAGATCATGAAAGTCGGCTAATATTAGGCGCAACTTCACCAGTCCCGCGCGCCTACGCTCGCGGGATTTTTTTTATAACCTTCCGTCATTGCGAGGGCGTTCCCTTCGACAGGCTCAGGGCGACGCTTGTTCTTAGCCCGAAGCAATCCCCAAAAAGGCGAGGAGATTGCTTCCCTTCGACAGGCTCAGGACAGGCGTCGGGAAGAGCTAATGCCCTCCTCACAAGGACGAAATGAAGAAAGAATAAATACGATCATGGCAGAATATTCAGCACTCGAAAAAATCCGTTTACAGAAAATCGAAGAACTTCGCGCCGAGGGTATTGACCCCTATCCCACACGCGCCGAGCGGACGCATACCAGCGCGCAAGTCATCGCAGAGTTTGAAGCCGCCGGGATTTCTACAGACCCAGCCGCCAACGAAGTGAAAGCCACGCTGGCGGGACGCATCCGCGCCAGCCGTGCAATGGGCAAGGTTTCCTTTGCTCACATTGAAGACAGCGCCGGCAGGATCCAGTTGTTCTTCCGCATCAATGAGCTTGGCAAGGACCGCGTGGATTTCTTCAATCGGATGTTTGACCTGGGTGATTTCATCCAAGCCTCGGGAGTAATGTTCCGTACCAAGACTGGCGAGATCACGCTTCACGTCCACGACTTCAAACTGCTTGCCAAATCCATAACCCCTCTGCCCGCCGACAAAGACGTGACCCAGGAGGATGGCACGGTCATCCGTTATGCCGCGCTCGAGTCGCCTGAAATACGCGCGCGTCAACGCTATGCCGACCTGGCCGTTAATCCCGAAGTGCGCGAGACATTTCGCAAACGCGCCGCGCTGATCAAAGCCTTGCGGACATTCCTCGACGATCACGAATTCCTTGAAGTGGAAACGCCCATCCTCCAGCCCTTATATGGCGGCGCGGCGGCGCGCCCGTTTATGACACATCACAACGAACTCGAGCAGGATATGTATTTGCGCATCTCGTTTGAGTTGTATCTCAAACGTTTGCTGGTCGGCAACCTCGAACGCGTTTATGAAATTGGGCGCGACTTTCGTAATGAAGGCGTCTCTTTTAAGCATAATCCTGAGTTCACACAACTCGAGTTTTATTGGGCCTATGCTGATTATCTGCAAGTGATGGAATTGACCGAGCAAATGGTGGCTTATGCCGCCGAAGAGGTGACAGACTCCACCACGGTCAAGTTTGGCGAACATGTCTTGGATTTCAAGCCACCGTGGAAACGGGTTGAAATGCGGCAGGGCATTCTCGAAACCAGCGGCATTGACTTTGCTGAACACAAAACTGCCGAGGCGTTGTTCAAAGCGATTAAGCATAAGCAGCCCAAGGCGGCGCCTGACCCGAAATCCACCCGTGGAAAGTTGATAGATTTCCTGCTTAGTGAATTCCTCGAGCCAACACTCATCCAACCCACTTTCCTCTACAACTATCCGCGGGATATTTCTCCACTGGCAAAATCCATACCGGGTGACCCGCTGACAGTCGAACGTTTTGAAGGATATGTGGCAGGCTTTGAACTATGCAATGCCTTCACCGAACTGAACGATCCGCTTGACCAGGAACAGCGTTTCCTCGAAATGGGACGTGACTATGCCGCCGATGACAAGGAAAAGCATCCCCTGGACGAGGATTATCTGCGCGCCATGCGTTATGGCATGCCTCCCAATGGCGGCTTCGGCATGGGCGTGGACCGTCTCGCGATGCTGCTGGTAAACAAGCACTCCATTCGTGACGTTTTGTTGTTCCCCGCTCTTCGCCAGGAAGAGTTCGGAGAATAAAATGAATGGTACAGCGTTGGCTGTGCCATTTTTTGATAATTTTGTAGGAAAATCAAAAATGAAAGAAGATTTTCAACCGACCCCTGCATACGCGTTTCAACTAGATTCCCAGGATAAACTGGCATCGTTTAGAGAAGCCTTTGTTATTGATGATCCCAACCTTATCTATCTCGATGGCAATTCACTCGGCCGTCTGCCCAAAGCCGCCATTGAGCGTGCGAAACAAATTGTGGAAGAAGAATGGGGCCGTGACCTAATTCGTGGTTGGAACAAAGGCTGGTGGGAAGCGCCCGCGCGCGTGGGGGATAAGATCGGTCATCTCATCGGCGCAGCGCCGGGACAGGTGCTAGTCAATGATACGGTCTCCCTCAACTTGTATAAACTCACGATGGCGGCGCTGGCTTATCGTCCAGAAAAGAAGCGCATTGTCACAGACACAATGAACTTCCCCTCGGATTTATACATCCTGCAAGGTATTGTTCATTCATTATCATTCTCTGGCGGGGCGTTTCGAGACCACGAAGTCATTCGCATTGACTCTACCGATAGCGGCCTCACGCCAGACCTCGCCGCGCTTGAATCAGCCATCAATGAAGATACTGCGCTTGTCACGCTTTCTCATGTTCTTTTCAAAAGCGGCTATCTCTACGATATGCAACGCATCACCGAACTCGCGCATCGCAAAGGCGCCCTCGTATTATGGGATTTGAGTCATTCGGTTGGCTCGCTTCCCGTCGCACTCGATAAATGCAACGCGGATTTCGCCATTGGCTGCACTTATAAATATCTGAATGGCGGCCCCGGCGCGCCCGCTTTCCTGTACATCAACAAAGCCATTCAGGAAAAAGTCACTTCGCCCATTTGGGGTTGGTGGGGGCAAAATAATCCCTTTGCCTTTGGTCTCGATTACGAACCTGCGCCGGGCGCAAACCGCTTCCTTGCCGGCACACAACCCATGATCTCGTTGTTGACCATGGAAGCCGCGCTTGACCCGCTCCTTAGCGCAGGCATGGACTCCATCCGCGCCAAATCCATCTTGATGACGAACTACGCCTCAACCCTGACCGAAAACCTGCTTGCCCCATTTGGTTTTTCCCTCGGCTCCCCAGTTGACTCCGCCCGACGCGGCTCGCACATCAGCATTTGCCACACGGACGGCTACCGAATCAACCGCGCCCTGATTGAAGAGATGAACGTCATCCCCGATTTCCGCGAACCTGATAACATCCGCCTCGGTTTTGCGCCGTTGTACCTCTCATTTATGGAGATATGGGAAGGTTTTGATAGAATCAAACGCGTGATGACAGAGAAACGCTACGAAAAGTATCCGAAGCAAAAGCTGACAGTGACTTAATAAAACAAGACTAGAGAAATCAAATCTCTGGTTTTATTTTATATGGAATCATGCCTATTTGTGCGCAAGCACCACTACAGAAGAGCCGTCTGTGGATGTGATTGTCAATAGATCACCGTCGATCCGGTATTTGACAGTCCTGTCAGAAAGAATACCAAGCACAGCGCCTTCCTGGGATGAAGTTTCAGTGCAGAACATTAAGGTTGAAACAAATGACTCGAAAGTGATCTGATCTCCATTCACTTTATAGTCAGCGCCGAAGGAATTACATCCCACATTGCCGCTGAATTGACCGTTTGAGTCAAAGTTGATCGAAGTTTCCACGTTTGGCCCGGCAGTCGTTGGGTTGGATGCATCGCCGTAAGAATCCAACTTCCATTCCCCGGCAAGGGAGGCGGAGTCCCCGCCAGAGCAGGCAGCTAGAATTAATATTGAAACTACGAAAAGCTAATCAAAAGCAAGGATGTTTTTTTCATTTTTATCTCCATGATAGGGTTTCACTTTAATTGACGAAAAATCATGAAATATGTTCCCTGTTTTAATTAGTGACCTTACGCACCAAATTGTGATTCCCTGAGCCTTTCGACTTCGCTCAAGATAAACTCTGCGAAGGGTCTCTACTGCTGAAATACGAGATGCTTCGCTGCGTTCAGCATGACACTGCGTAAGGCGAGTTAATTATTAAAGGTTGCACGGTACAATATGAGTGCTTATGTCACAGATCAATATTGTTTACCAGGATTCTCAAATTCTTATTATCAACAAACAGGCGGGTTTATCCGTCCTGCCTGAAGGCTGGGAGAAGGATGCGCCTTATCTGGTTAAAATACTTGAAGAGCAAATTGAGAAGGTATGGATTGTGCATCGTATTGACAAGGTTACCAGCGGCATTATTATCTTTGCGTTGACAGCCGAGGCGCATCGTTCGTTGAATATTCAATTTGAAAAACATCAGGTCGAGAAAACGTATCATGCCATTCTCACAGGCGCGCCGAAGTGGGACGAAAAGATCACGAAATTTCCATTGCGTGTGAATGTCGGCCATAAGCACCGCACGATGGTGGATGATAAAAACGGAGTCCGCTCTGAGACGAGATTTAAGATTCTGAAACGCTATCAGGCCTCAGCTTTGGTGGAGGCGATGCCGATGACGGGGAGGACGCATCAGATCCGAGTCCATGCCTATGCGTTGGGGCACCCGCTTTTGGGAGACATCCTATACAGCGCGCCTGAAACAGATATCATCCCGCGCCCTGCGCTGCATGCGTATTCATTAAAGTTCACGCATCCAAATACAAATGAGAGTTTGACTTTTCAAGCAGAGTATCCAGACGATTTTCAAACTGCTGTGAAGATGCTGAGAGAGGAATAAGCCGATGCGAAATTATGGTATATTTTGGTCAGGAGCAATGCTATGAATGAGCGAATCCTTATTATCGAAGATGACCAGGCCATTCTCAAACTGTTGCAGCGTGGTTTGGCTTATGAAGGCTACACGGTGGACACTGCGGTTGATGGGCGCATGGGTTTGATCGCAGCCCGCGACCACACACCCGATCTTGTTGTGCTGGATTGGATGCTGCCCGGTATGGATGGTTTGGAAGTGTGCCATCGTTTACGGACCGGCGGCTCGATCCCGATCCTGATGTTGACCGCCAAGGACACGGTGCAGGACCGTATCCAGGGTTTGGACGCGGGCGCGGATGATTACATGGTGAAGCCGTTCAATTTGGATGAATTGCTTGCGCGCGTGCGCGCTTTGCTTCGCCGTACACAGCCCGAGCGCATTCCTGTTTTGAAATTTGCAGACCTATCGCTTGATACGGGTTCGCGTCAGGCTTCACGCGGGACTCGTGTTGTGGCGCTTACTGCAAAGGAGTACGAATTGCTCGAGTTGTTCCTGCGCCATCCAAAACAGGTGTTGACTCGTGAAGTAATTTTTGACCGTGTGTGGGGCTATGATTTCGGCGGCGAAAGCAACGTACTCGAAGTGTACATTCGTTATCTGCGTCAGAAATTGGAAGGCGATGGAGAACCGCGTCTTATCCATACCGTGCGCGGCGTGGGATATGTAATGAGAGAAAATCCGTAATCCGTAAATCGTAAATTTGCTGTCGTACAAATATCAATATGAACCGCGGAGCCCGCTAAGAAAACCTTTTAAAACTTTGCTCTTTGCGGTAAAAATTTCAGTTTGTATGGTAGGAAAATCGTAAATCACTAATCGTAAATCACTAATCGTAAATCGAATGTCCCTGCGCCTGCGCCTTACCTTACTTTACTCAACTTTCATGGGTGGAATTTTGCTCATCTTTGGCGCGACGGTTTATATTCTCGTTAACGTAATTTTGCTCAATCAAGTGGATACCATGCTGGAAGGTGTGGCGCGTGATATTACACAGGTCACCAAGGTTAATTCGGTGGGGGAGTTGAGCCTGATCAGCCTGCCCCCATTGGATATGACATCAAACGCCTATGTGCAGGTTTGGGGAACAGATGGAAGGATCGTTGCAACTTCTCCCAGCATCGGGACATTGACCCAACCCCTCGATCCCATCGGACTGAAATCTGGTCTGACCCTCTATGAAGATTCCTATCTCGACGGAGCCCACCTGCGGGTGTTGAGCGTTCCCCTTCAGTTGGGTGATCGGGTAATCGGAACTTTGCAGGTCGGCGCAAGTTTAACCGTTGTGGATGCAACGCGTAATAACCTGCTTTCGACCATGGTTGTTATTTCAGTGCTGGCAGTATTATTGGCGATGATCGGTTCCTGGGCGGTGCTGGGACGTGCATTTTACCCTTTGGAAGCCATCACTGAAACAGTGGATCAGATCAACCGTGCCGATGATCTTTCGCGACGCATCCCTTATCAGGATGAGACGGAAGATGAGGTCGGAAGTTTGGTGGTCTCATTCAATCAAACCCTTGAACGTTTGGAATCTCTTTTTACTTCACAACAACGCTTTCTGGCAGATGTCAGCCATGAATTGCGCACGCCATTAACGGTTATTAAAGGCAACGTGGATTTGATGCGCCGCATGAAGGCCGCGGACGAAGAATCACTAAGCAGTATTGACCAGGAAGCGGGCCGGCTCACGCGTTTGGTTGGCGGCTTGCTGATGCTGGCGCAGGCGGAATCCGGCAAACTGACCCTCAACTTTGCACCTGTGGAATTAGACCTATTGCTGACTGAAGTCTTTACCGAAATGCGCGTGCTGGCCGGCAGTAAAGTGCTTGTGCATTTAAATGATATTGATCAGGTCATGGTCACTGGAGACCGCGACAGGTTGAAACAGGTTTTATTGAACCTGGTTGCCAATGCAATTCAATACACACCACCGGGCGGGGATATTTTCCTTAGCCTTTCCAGGTTGGGGGAACAGGCGCGTATCATCGTCCGTGACACAGGGCCGGGCATCCCAGCCCAGGATTTACCTCACATCTTTGACCGTTTCTATCGTGCAGAGAAATCGCGCACGCGTTCAATGACCAGTGGGTTTGGGCTGGGGCTGTCCATTGCGCATTGGATCGTGGAGCATCATGGGGGACAGATCAAGGTTGAGTCAAAAGAGGGGAAAGGGACGACCTTTGTGATCTGGTTAGGGATAGTTAAGTAGTTTGGATAGTTTAGTAGTTGGGTGGTTAGGTAGTTGTGTTTGGAATTATGGTAATCCCAGGCGTTGATGAGCTTGATTGCATAAGCTAACCCCATATTTTGAATACCATTCATCTAATGCAATGCTTGATTCATGTCCATTTATTGCGTCCTGGTAAATGGGTGTGCCATATTGTACGTATCTTTTCGTTTGGTCAGACCATGTCCATTCGGCGCGCTGGATGATGCCAATGCCGCCGTTGTAGCCGGCCATGGCGAGGTGTGGGTCACCATTTGCAGCTTCGAGTGAGCGTGCAAGGTAGGCGAGTCCGCGGGTGGCGTTGGTGTTCGGGTTGTAGGGATTGTCGGTTGAATAGAAGTGAAACGACATCACTTGAAAGAGTCCCATGGCGCCGGCGCTGGATACGGCTCGCGGGTCTCCGCAGGATTCGATCTGCATGATGGTGGCAACCAGGTTTAGATTAAGATTCGAAGCGGACGCCCACTCAGAGATTGAGTCAGCCCAGTGTTGGACTTCAATTCTAAAGATGGGGGAAATGCCGCTTGAGGTGGAATCGGGCGGCGCAACCGCAGGTACAGGCAATGGGTTTGTTTTCCATGCAAAGGATGTAAGGATTGCGCTGATAAATATGACGATGAGCGGCACGATCGCGGCTATCTGCCGACCAGACAAACAGCCGCGCCCTTGATCGTACTGGGTTGCTGCTGTTTGCCGATGGGTTTTTGTGGAGCGAGCGAGGGGCATGTAATATGTCTCTTTTATGAACTCACCTTACGCTAAAACGCTTTTAGGCATGTCACCCTGAGCGATAGCGAAGGGTCTCTACAATAATCTCAGTGATTCTTCGCTTCGCTCAGAATGACACCGCGTAAGGTGAGTCAGGAAGTTGTATATTGTCCTCCCGAAGGACAGTTACGCGTCGTAGTGGCGATCTCCGTTATTTGAACTGTGCGCATTATGAGAGACGGGGTGATAAGTTGGGTCAGGCGGGATGAATGAAGATTGTTGTGAGGTAGTGGGTATGGGCGCAGGGCGGAAGGATGCTGTGGAGTTGGCCGGGCGGTTGATCTGTGATGCCGGGCGCAGGGCAGGCTGGTTGACATGCTGATTCACAGGTCGCTGGGTTTGATATTGACTTTGTTGGGATTGTGCTGTTGTGAAAATGCGCTCGCCGGCGAGGGAAAAGGTGCCGATGATCAGCAAGCGTACCAGCCAGACCATGACAGCAACGAAAATGGGCACAGCCTTGGTGAGAGTTTCTACGCTCATTACGGCGCTGGATTGCAGGTTGCCGTTATTAATGATCGCAACAGAGACACCCCACCATGTAAGTGTGGCGTTGAAGCCTGCCGCCAACAACCAGGCGCCAAAGAGATAATACACTTCGGCGGGTTCGTCTCGACCCTGTTCAGGTGTGAAAAGGCGGGCGATGCCGGCAAAATCAATGCCGCAGAAGGCAATGGCGAGAATGGTTGCCCAGCGGAAGCCTGCAAATTTCAGGTCGCCGAGCATGTCATGCAGGGCATATTGTGTAGTGCTGAAGTTGAAGACTTCAAACGCAAGCAGGGCGCTGACGATCATCATGCCCCATGCGGCGCCGCGGTTGAATTTTCTGTTGTGAACGAGGCTGTTCCATAGGTTTTTCAAGCCATCCCCAGGTGGATTACGACGGTATGTAGTCATTTCGACCTCCTTGTCGAGTAAGTTAAGCGAATTATAGAACAAGCGTTCTATAATGTCAAGGGGGAAATGGCCGTTGTTTCCTGGCATTTGACTCATAACTACATTCCCCGTTACACTATCTCAAAATCTTTGAACCTGCACAGCCCCCTCCGTCCCGCGAAGCGGAACACCTCCCCCAACTTGGGGGAGGGCAGAGGGGGTGTGAAAATTGGAGACCCCATGTTTTTCTCGAACATTCCGCGCCCCGCAAGTTTGAAAGCGATTGCGGATGTCAGCCTCACGCCCTTTTGGTTGGACGATCCGCAGCGGCCTGAGAAAACCTCGCCCCTCACTGTAAAAATCAAAACCGATCTTGTGGTGATCGGCGCAGGCTTTACCGGCTTGTGGACTGCCTTGCAAGCCAAGCAAGCTGACCCAAATCGGGATGTCGTTCTACTCGAAGGAGGGGAGGCGGCCATCGGCGCAAGCGGACGGAACGGCGGCTTTGTCGCTTCCTCGCTGACACATTCATTTCAAAATGGCATAAACCGTTGGCATAAAGAACTTGCCAAACTCATTCAATTGGGACATGAGAATCTCAATGGCATTGAAGCCACGATCAAACAATTCAACATTGATTGTGATTTCGTGCGCTCAGGCGAGCTCAACATTGCCAATGAGCCTTATCAAATCAACGACCTGCGCGAAGAGGCGCAAGAGTCTGCGCGGTATGGGGAGCATATTCAATTCCTCGAGCAGGAGCAGATCCGCGCACGAGTTAATTCGCCAACATATCTTGCCGCGATCTACGATCCCTTTGTGGCAGTGGTCAACCCCGCGCAGTTAGCGTGGGGATTAAGAAGAGCCTGCCTCGAGCTTGGAGTCCGCTTGTTCGAGGGCACGCAGGTTACGGGTCTGGAAGAGAAGCGTGATTCTGTTATCGCTAAAACTATGCACGGCGAAGTCGAATCAAAAAGAGTTGCGCTTGCCACCAATGCATTCCCGCCTTTGCTTAAGCGGCTTTCGTATTATGTCGTGCCCGTTTACGATTATGTTTTGATGACCGAACCGCTGTCCAAATCGCAGCAGGATGCAATTGGCTGGCATGGCCGCGAGGGCCTCAGCGACAACGGGAATCAATTCCATTACTATCGCACCAGCGCGGATGGACGGATTCTATGGGGCGGATACGATGCCATTTATTATCGGAATAACGAAGTGTCGCCGCATCTGGAAAATCACCCCGCCTCTTTCGCCCGTTTGGCTGAGCACTTCTTCCAAACATTCCCCCAACTGACAGGGTTGCGCTTCACGCACGCCTGGGGCGGAGCGATCGATACATGCTCGCGTTACACCGCCTTTTGGGGCAAGGCCTATCGTGGCAAGGTTGCGTATGCATTGGGTTATACGGGTCTCGGCGTCGGCGCATCCCGCTTCGGTGCGCAAGTGATGTTGGATTTATTGGATGATAAAAAGACCGAACGCACCGATTTGCAAATGGTGAAATCAAAACCATTTCCATTCCCGCCTGAACCATTTCGCTCTCCGATTGTCAACTTCACGCGCTGGTCTTTGGACAAGGCAGATCAAAACGCTGGGAAAAGAAATTTATGGTTGAAGAGCCTTGATGCGTTGGGTATGGGATTTGATTCGTAAAACCCGACTGATTTATTGATAACTCACTTTATTAAGTAGAGGCAACCCTTCATGGCAATCGGGAGTCCTGCTCCCGCTGGACGGGTTGCCCCTGTGGTAATCTTCAACTAAAATGCGAATTGGAGTCAATAATTTCGGGAGTAGATCATGCCCTTAAAAAATATTTTGTTTTCGGAATTCGCAACCCACAGCCGAAAAAAACGATCAATTGAGCATTACGGTTATCTGCTCATTTTGGGTTTTTTGTTCCTGTCCCAAATATTTGTTGGAACATTGCTCGCGCGCTTGTATCCAAATGGCGAGGTGCTCCGGGATTTTAATTTTGGATTTAATCAATTCAAATTGCTGGGGTTGAGGGGCATCCTGGTTGTGATTGTTTTGTTTGGAGTAGTGCTGGTTTTTCGGCATAAAATAAATACGCAGGCGGCCATTTTTTCTGCTTTTCTTGAAAGGAAAAAATGGCGTGTTACTGTCTTCATCTGGGTGACCGCAGTTATTACGATGCTTTTGTTCTTTATCTTCTCCACCCGCTTCATAAATCAAGATGGGCTCAAATTTGAAAGAAAATTCACCAGGGATGTGCCCGTGTTCGGGGCGCATGTAACTCATGATGAAATGTGGGAACTTTACTTTCATTCACGCTTTTGGTTCTATACAAACCAGTATTTTGGGTGGGACGTTCCATTTTCCTATCGCGTTATATCGAGCTTCATGGGCGGGATTTTTATCTATACCTTATTAAAATATACACATCAGCGGTTTAAAGACAAGTGGTTCGCACTGGCTTTGCTTATTAGCTCGGGAGGCTATATACAGTTGTTTTTTGGGGATGTGGAAAACTATACAGTCACAGCGGTATTGATCCTTATTTATTTCTGGTCTTCGGATAATTATATTCGAAAGAAAAACTCCCTGATCGCTCCGACAGTCGTCCTGTCAATCGCATTGGTATTTCATCTTCTGAGCGGATTTTTTCTACCGTCTTTAATTTATCTATATATTTTGGCGATTCAACGCAAGCAATTTCGTTCTGTAACTTTAGGATTTACTATTTCGGCGCTAATTATTGCGTTGAACCTGGTCTTCTTTTCCTATCAGGGACTTCCCATAAGTAATCTCTGGACAAACAGTCATGCCTCTGGAGGTGGCGGAAGATATGATCAGTATCTGGTCTCGCCTAGTTTTGAATATTATTCCCAGATCATCAATTTACTCTTTCTGCTCGTACCTGCTTTTATTTTTACCATCCCACTATTTGTCTTCAAGCGGATAAAGTATACCGAAGCAAACATTTACTTGTTAATTTGCACGACGGGCGCATTGCTGTTGCTTCTTGGCTGGAAGGCGGGATGGGGTGTCTACAACGATTGGAATTTATTCGCCATTACCGCTCTCCCCATATCCTTGCTTGTTTGGAATAATTTTGACAGCATTTCGGATGTCGGTCTTAAAAATGATGTAGCCTTGATCGCTGGCTTTGTGTTTTCTTTCCACTCTTTAACATGGATCATGTCAAATTATATGATTGGACCGTAGTTGTATTTTGTGATGCCGGCATGTATAGCCAGAGACCTCTTCGTCGGCTTCGCCATATCATGCCTGACCGTATTATACAAACTCTCCGCTTTCAAATCACTTAACGAATGCGTGTCTTTTTGTTTGCGATCATTTCTGAAAATTTGAAACCTTCTTCTTGAGCTGGAAGCGTGCCAGTGGATACATTACCTGCATCATCGGTCAATACAACAGACGCAGATGCAAAGAGAGCGGTTGAATAAATTGAATCAAAACCGGGTTTATAACTACCAGAACATGAACTGATCCAACCCCAACCCGGCCAATTGCAACGGGATGCCAGCCAGCCGCGCAAGCAGACCAACAAAGCCCCAGAACAGATTACCGATGAATGGAACCTGCCAGAGCAGGATGAGCACGATCCACGCTAACATTCCCTGTGTTTGCGCTAATTTCATGCGGATGTCCATGGGAATGTAGGGTTCAATTGCGCCGAAGCCATCGAAGGGGGGCAGCGGAATTAAGTTCAGAACAACTGCTGAGATTTGCAGGAACGCGAGGAAGGCAAGCCCGGGCCAAATGCCTGAGGCGCTGATCGGCGTCAGTTGCAGGATCAAGCCGAGGATTAAAGCAAGAAGCGCATTGGAGAATGGTCCCGCCAGGGAAACGGCTGTCTCCCATCGTCTGCTGCGCAATCTCCATCTCTCGATATATACTGCGCCGCCGGGCAAACCAATGCCACCCATCAACAAAAAGATCATTGGCAAAAGCAATGAATAAACGGGATGCGTATATTTGAGCGGGTTAAAAGTGAGATAGCCTTTGTCTTTTACGGTGATGTCGCCGCCGTAATATGCAACGAGTGCATGAGAAAATTCATGCAGGCAAAGTGAAAACACCCAGCCGATAATTACAACAAGAAATGTCATTTTTCATATCCGTTCGGGTTTGACTTATGCCACTCCCACGCGCTGGAGAGGATTTCCTGCATGTTGGTTTGGGTTGGTTTCCAGCCCAATTCGCTGATAATTTTTTTTGGAGATGCAATCAGGCGGGCAGAGTCACCGGGCCTGCGCGGGGATTCAACTGCGGGAATGGCATGCCCTGTCACTTTTCGCGCGGTCTCGATCACCTCTCGGACAGAGAAACCATTTCCGCTTCCCACGTTGTAGGTCATCGTGTCACGCTTATCAAGCGCATCCAAAGCCAGGAGATGTGCTGAGATCAAATCCGCAATGTGGATGTAATCGCGGATGCAAGTCCCGTCAGGCGTGGGATAGTCTGTGCCGAAGATGGTTGCGGATTCAGCTTGTCCCAACGCAATTTGCAGCACACGCGGAATGAGATGCGATTCAGGCTGATGCGCCTCGCCGCGTCCAGGCAATGCACCGCAGGCATTGAAATAACGCAAGGCAGCAAAATGCAAGCCATGAATACTGCGATACCAATCAAGGGCTTGTTCAGTCATCAGCTTTGTGTGACCATAGACATTGGCGGGGCCAAGCGGGGATTCTTCCGTAAGAGGCTCTTCGCTGGATTGATACACCGCGGCAGTGGAAGAAAGGACTAATTTTTTCACACCAGCCTGAACTGCAATTTCCATCAATTGCAATGAATTGATCAGGTTATTCCGGAAGAATTTACCGGGATCTTTCATGCTATCGCCGGCTTCAATGAATGCCGCGAAGTGCATGATGGCATCA
This sequence comes from Anaerolineales bacterium, assembly GCA_030680795.1. GTDB lineage: Bacteria > Chloroflexota > Anaerolineae > Anaerolineales > Villigracilaceae > Villigracilis. The sequence goes on from JAUXUL010000027.1 coordinate 114,416, forward strand.
TATTTTGCAGATGTTAACGTTTCAGCAAGCGCATGACTGTCATCCAGGGAGGCGTGAATGAATTTCGCGCCTGAAGGAATTGCGGCGCGATGACCTGTAACAAGGGAGTCAAACACTGTGACGGAATGTCCTGCCTTGATCAAGGCTTCAGCTGTGGCAGACCCAATATATCCCGCTCCGCCTGTAACAAAGATATTCATTGATGCTCCTGTTAAGTTATGTCATTGCGAGCTGCCAGTGTTCTTCTGACGACGAAGCAATCCCCATCTCAACTGGTAAAACCCCGCAAAACAGGGGATTGCTTCGGGAAAAACACCCTCGCACCGTCCCCGAATGGGGAATGACGGATGTGTGCGGTAGTAAAAAAATTATATCCTATTGCTCCACAAGTTCTGCCTGCCATGCCTGCGCGTACCAACGCAAATATTCCTGCACATGTGCGCCCCAATAGATTTCAGAATGGTCGCCTGCGTAGAAGTAGTATTCATGGATGTAATTATTCCGGACCAGCATTTCTTCAAAGACAAGGATGCTGGCCAATTCCCTGTCCGCATCACCCACATCCAACCATAAGCGCGGGCGGTTTTCTTCGGGAATATTTGTAACGATCTTCTCCACATAGGGGGCATCCTCTTTGAAAATGGCGGGGGAATGCAAACCAAGAGAACCAAACAATTCGGGATATTCGAAGCCAAGTTTTACCACCCAGCCGCCGCCGCGCGAGAGACCACCAAGAGAGCGATAGCCGCGTTCTGCTAGCGTGCGGTAATTCTTATCTACATAGGGGATCAAGTCTTTGATGAAACGATCTCCAAAACCTGCGCCGGCTTGCAAATTCCAAGAACGGTCGTCTGGGAAGACGATCATGAATGAGACGGTCTCTCCTGAATGGCTCAATTGGTCTGCTATGTTTGGGGCGCCTAATCTCAGCCATTGATCTTGTGTATAGGTTTGCCCATGCAGCAGATAAAGGACTGGATAACTTGCATCCTCCAATTCCCCGTAGCAAGGCGGGAGATAGATGAGAAATTCCTGTGGTGGATTTGTGTAGGAGATCACATCTTGTTGAATGACGCCGGGCTGGGTGAGACAGGTCAGCGGGGTGGGAGTGGGCGGAATGGGACTTGGGGTAAAAGTGACTGTGGCGGTGACGGTGGGCGGAGGTGACGTCACTGTTTGAGTTGGGACGCTTCGCGTGTCATATGAGGCGGCGCAGGCTGAAAGTCCAAATAGAAGCGTAAAATAAGTGACGAATAGAATTGCTTGACGGGTGCACATCCTTCGCATTATACTCGTCCAGTTCATTTGATCGGGGCGTGGCGCAGTCCGGCTAGCGCGTGGTGCTGAGGCACCAAGGTCGGACGGTTATCGTCTCAAATCCTATATCGGGGCGTGGCGCAGTCCGGCTAGCGCGCTTGCTTTGGGAGCAAGAGGTCGCAGGTTCGAATCCTGTCGCCCCGACTTGTACTATATTTATATTATCCGCAGTCAACACTTACAACGATATTATGTGGGGTCAACCGAAGATGTGGAAAGACGCTTGCATGACCATAATGTAGGCAAGTCCACTTCAACACGCGCGGGTATCCCATGGGAATTGATACATACCGAATCTTTTGCAACACGTTCCGATGCGATGCTTCGTGAACGAAAGATCAAGGCGCGTGGTATTGGACGATATTTTGCTCATATTCAGTCCGGCTAGTGCGTGGCGCTTGAAGCGCCAAGGTCGGAGGTTTCCCCACAGGGGGGACGATGCGAATCCTGTCGCCCCGACAGAAAGACCAATACCGCCATATCACGCCGTCAATCGGCAAATATAGCGGTATTTTTTATGTCCCAAACAAAGATACAGAAGGAATAGCGAGGTACATTCGTGGAGACCGAGCAAATATTATCAGCGATGCGGGTTCCGCGGCTTCCCTTGATAATTTCTAGGACAAATAACGCATGACATTGTGGGTAGAAATCTTTGTAAGATACGTATATAATGGATAAAGAGTATTTGATTTCAATGGGATGTTTTCTCAACATTATGTAAGAACGTAAACCTAAATGGAGCTCCAATGGCATCAAATAAAAAAGAAGTGACTGAAAAAGCAATGCGAATATATATGGCGATAGAGAAAAATAAGAAATCAATCCTGGGGAAGGCTTTAGATCATGAGAAAAACGTTGATGAACTAAGCGAGGTAGATATGGCCTTGACTCGATTTGAACATAGTTTCCAAATAATGGAAAATTTGCTCATAAATATCCTTAGAACTGAATCCGGCCAAAGAACGGAAATAGACGAAAAACGGCATTTGTTTATTAATAAAGCCCTTGATTTGTCATCCGAACTAGAAGCTAAACTCAGAAATCCTGATATAAAATATGCGTTCAGAAATTTATATTTTGACAAACATACTTGGGATGAAATTCTTGTGTGGCTTGAGATTGATTCCGAAATAGTTCAAAACCGATATGAAGAACTCGCCCATTTGTTTAAAATCCCATATGACAAGAATGACAAGCTATGGGTACAGAAAATACATGATGAGAATAGCAGAAGAATTGCACAACTAGAAAAGAAAAATAAAGGAGATACCGTTAAATAAATCCCTACACCAAAAGATGCCCGTTCTATGCAGAGGAAATTCATGTAGAAGCAATCGTATGATCGCAATACAAAATATGTTAATTTTTAGCGTGGCGCAGTCCGGCTAGCGCGTGGCGCTTGAAGCGCCAAGGTCGGAGGTTCGAATCCTCTCGCCCCGACAAATACCTCCATATAAGGGATTCTTCCGTCAATCTGACTGGCATATCCTATATATGGAGGTTTTTCTAATGTCACGAGTAGAAACTAAACAAAAATGGATGCCTACAATAATATTCGTACCCATAAGGCTTTACAGGACTCGTCGCCTCGCCAATTCAAAATGCCTGATTTTGTCTACTTATCATTGGTATATAAAATGGGTACTTGGCAGTGCAGCGGGACAGTAAAGCCGAAATACACATATACAATGAGATCGACCCGGAAGTAACGGGAGTATACTGGAAGAAACTTCCACGCCCACTGGGGAGGGCTCGAAATTTTGCAAGAAACTGAATAGACACTAAAACTCACGGAGAAGCATACCGTAGCGCGCAAGCCTGGAGGAATTATGGATAATCAAAATCAAAAATCACAGTTCACCCCTTTGACCTACATTCTGATTGGTGCAGCGTTAACTCTGGCATACTTATTATTCTTTTCAAACTCATCACCCAATGATTGCAAGATTAAATTCGCGCAGTATGTGAGAGTGTATGCGGGTCCCGACATCAAATATGATGTAACCACTGTTTTGGGTGAAGGTGACCGTTTGACGCTTTCGTCAGGAAAAAGTACCGACTGGCATATTTGGCAAGAAGTTGTGACTGACGATGGTATAAAAGGTTGGGCGGCGGAAAACTGGGAAACCGTCTGCGAAAACTATCCGATATCTATCACCTTTGGTTTGAACGACCAATGATGATACTTAGGAGAAATTATGGACAACCAAAAACCGCAAACCAGCCCTTTAACATATATCTTGATTGGGGTTGTGATCGTTCTGTTACTTCAATACTTGTTTTCAAATAACCAAACTCAATCGTCTTCCCCATTTCAACAAAGCAATCCTACGGTAAATCCATATGAAGAGTGCATCACTTGGCAAGAAACAGAATATCACGATGGAGAAACCGTTTGTGTAATTGGCAAGATTTTATTTGTTGACAATAGTTATGACGATACGGTACAAGAAAGTTTATGGGCAGCGTATTTTGGTATGTCTGAAAATTCATTCCAAGTGAGAGCATGGGGAGATAGTTTGGATGAATGGCAAGATAAATGTGTCGTTATACGTGGAACGCTAATAGATAGAAGTAAACAAGACCCTAGATGGAGAAATAAGGCTCCTGCAATGGTTAATAGTGAGTTCAGTTCAGATTTCGCAATCCGTGAGGCTCCCGTTGGGTTATGTCAATAAAAAATTTTCCGAATATTGAAAACCGGCTAGAAACTGACGAATTTCAAGAGACTGTATTAGCTCTTCAGTTGACAAGCGAGCAACTTTCACATCCTGCAACAACTTGAAATCTTCCTAATTGTACATAAGTAATTGTTTGTCTACCCAATGCTTTTCGAGGTTTCAAGGTATTAGTCAGCTTCGCGCCACGGCAATAACTAAGCAATCGAACCCGGAGGTTATTATGCAAATAAGTCGTTTCTTGTTGTTTGTTATGTTATTGCTTTCAGCTTGTGCGCCTTCACCATTGGCTATTCAAACTGCGATAGCGGCGACACAAGCAGTGTGGACGAAAACTCCTTCTCCCACCTCAACCCATACTCCAACACCAACCCAGACACCAACGCCGACTCTAGGTCCTGGGGAAATCAAGGATTCGAGAGGCGTGAGCATGATTCTTGTTCCTGCGGGTGAATTCACGATGGGAAGCTCGGCGGAGGATGCTATTGTGGAGTGCCAAAAACGGTCCATAATCCAAAACACGAGTGGATGGGATTGCTCAAAGGACTCGTTCATAGATGGAGAACCCGCGCATACGGTTTATTTGGATGCTTATGATATTGATAAATATGAAGTGAGCAATGCCGCATACCGCGCCTGCGTGGAGGCGGGCGAATGTTCTCCACCCGATGATAACTGGACCCCCATACCGAACAGTTATTATGGCAACAGCGCTTACGATGATTACCCTGTTCATGTGGATTGGAACATGGCGAAGGCCTTTTGCGAGTGGAGGGGAGCGCGCCTGCCGACCGAAGCCGAATGGGAGAAGGCGGCGCGTGGTTCAAATGGAAGCGTATATCCCTGGGGGAATGCTTTTGACGTGACAAAGTTGAATTTCTGTGATAAGCAGTGTCGTTGGGCAAACAATAACATTAATTACAACGATGGTTTTGCCGAATCCGCGCCTGTGGATTCATATCCAAATGGCGTGAGCCAATATGGAATTTATAATATGGCGGGCAATGTCTATGAATGGGTGAATGATTGGTACAGCGAAACGTATTACCAAAGTTCTCCTTCATCGAATCCTTTGGGGCCGAATACAGGAGAATTTCGAGTGTTGCGTGGCGGCTCATGGTCGTCTAGAAGCGATACCTACTTTCGCTCTACCTTCCGCAACATGAACCCTCCTACGTCCGAGGGAAGGGACGATGGTTTTCGTTGTGCCCGCTCACCATAGTTCTGCGACCGAAGGGAGTTCTGATTTCTGTAATTCCGATAACAAGCCGCTTGTTTTATCTTGCCTTTTTCGCAAGCCTACATAATACTTGCGAAGCGTTCAATAACGAACGCTTGCCTAGTGCAAAATTCTATACAACATGACGATGTTTTAGGGCGTGGCGCAGTCCGGCTAGCACGTGGCGCTTGAAGCGCCAAGGTCGGAGGTTCGAATCCTCTCGCCCCGACAAAATATTATTGACCGTTGTATTATGTCGACATTCGGCATTATATGACGGTATTTTTATATCTTACGCAAAAGTAAAAGAAAAATGTACGCTGGGCCGAGTGGCAGGTCTGTTTGCGAAGTTCGCGGGCGTTTTGGTAGCCTTTGGGTGTGGTTCTACGCGGCGGCATTCATACCCCCTCCGCCCTGCGGGCACCTCCCCCAAATCCGATAGGAGAAGTTTATATGTCAACCCGAATTCTGAGGTTGGATTTGGAGGAGGACAGGTGGGGGTTACTCATCCTACTTCTTCAATAAGGCAACTGCCTTTTCATGCGCTTTTGTTGCCTTCCACTTGGTTTTAATCAGCACGTGAGCAATATCTTCGTCTAATAACATCGCTGTATAATAGAGGTTCATTTTTTCCCCATATTTTTCTGTGTTTTCGTTGATCATTTTTGCGACCAATTTCCTCTTAATGTAACTACCAGCCTCCACCCAATCAAAAGCCGCAACTCCTAAACTGACCTGCTGTTCGGAATATCCTTTTTCTTCAAGAACTTTTTTAAGTTCCTTTTTTTGGTCGGCATTGTCAATACTTGAAAAAATGTTAAAATTCGATAAATACCTGAAAAATCCCATAACATATCCTTTATCTGTTTGCCAAGTTCAGTCTATTATTTCGCTGTAAGCCTAATTGTAAAGTTATTATAATCCCAGCAGGCCCAGCGGCAAGTGCAAAAAACAATATTAAAAAGCAATTGCTTGTGCTTTTCTGCTAGTTTCCATCGCAAGAATCCTTAATGCTGTACTGGTGAGATACTGGCGCAAAGCCTGGATTTTTCACGCACGATAGCGCATGCAAAACCACCGATAACGCTCGCGACATAGGCGCCTGGGTTAACCCTCCTCACCGACACTACCCCACAGAAAGCATGCGGGGCTTCCCACAGGGCGCTTCGCAGACGCAAACCGTAGACCCTTCCCGCTAGTTAAAGATTTCTAACACGACTGCCTGGGTCTCCTACATTTTAAACTGTGTGTGCTAAAATTGTCCCAGAGGATCAACATGGCTAAAAAGATTGACGGCGTTATCGAGGCAGTCCGCTATAAGAATGGACAGATCACACTGGTGCGGGCTTATGAACGGCGGGGCGCTACCTTTTCAGATCATGTTCTGTTAGACCGCAAAACACTTCTTGAGCGCTTGCATAAAGGCGAACAATATGTCACCGGTTCACGAAAAGACCTGCTGGCCAGCACCTTCACATTTGGAAAGCCGGTCGTCTTAGCGAAGGAAAATAACCGCGAATTCCTTGCCACGCGTGAAAACACAGCCTGTGATGAACTTGAAGATGTGCCGGTCTTTTAGGTGAAATTCCATGAAAATTATTGACAAAACTCCATTGCAAGACAAGAAGGGTAATATCAGTTTTACTGCCCGTGTCCGTGGGACATTGAAATACGGATTGAACTGGTATGCCGATCTTGAAGCTCAAAAAAGAGTGATCGCGCAATTAAGCCGTGTACTTGAAAAAGGATTTGTAGTGATTCGCAATTTCACCCTGCCGGACAGCGAGATCGTGATCCCGATCATCCTGGTTGGCACGGGCGGCATCTTCGTAATATATGTAACAAATGCAAAAGGCTTCTTTGAAGCCAAAGGAGATCAGTGGAATACGATCAGGGACGGGATTTCCCAACCTGCCAGGATTAATTTGCTCAGTCGTGTAGCGCAACTGACCCGCGCTTTTCAAAAATATTTGGAGATCCATAAATTCAAACTGTCAACAACCCCAGAGTCTGTGCTGATCGCCAGCAACCCCGGCGCGCAAATCGAATCATTGCGCCCTGTGGCGCGCGTGGTCAGAAGCGATGCAATCAAACAATTCGCCGCCTCGCTTTTGCAGGCGCCCCCCATTATGTCTGCGGGCATGGTCTACGATCTCGGAGATTACATCATTGACCCAAGCCTGCGCCGCGAAGCCCCCCCCGCCGGTGATCCTGCAGAAGAACCCTTCTCCCGCGCGCAAGCCATCTTCAGCGCTTCAGACCCGTCAAAACCATTCGACCCAAATGACCTCGGCTTTGCATTTGAAGATGAAAATGCCCCCCAGGGCGTTCCGCCAAATTTACGCGAAACCAACCCGGCCATTCCATTGCCCGATCGACAACCCATCCCTGCCAAAGAGAAAATCTTCGGCATGACCAATGCCCAGGTAATCGTGCTGGCAGCCATGTCGCTCATTGAATGCTGCATCCTGATCGGGTTTGGCGCATTTCTCTACTTGAACCAATAACTCGAATTGTCCACTCCATTTCTATCCATCGTCATACCAGCCCATAATGAAGAAAGCCGCCTGCCGCGCACGCTCGGGCAGATCTTTTCCTTTCTTGAAAAGCAAACCTATTCATCCGAAGTCATCATTGTGGAAAACGGCAGTTCAGACCGCACACTTGAGTTCGCGCAGGAATATACCCTGCGCCACCCAAACCTGACTGTCTACCATGAAGAACAACCGGGCAAAGGCAACGCCCTGCGGCGCGGCATATCGGAAGCGCGCGGTGAATATCGGTTTATCTGCGATGCCGACCTTTCCATGCCGATTGAAGAACTTCATAAATTCCTCCCCCCTGTTCTGAATGATTTTGATATCGCCATTGGTTCACGCGAAGCGCCCGGCTCAATTCGTTATCACGAACCATCCTATCGCCATTTAGGCGGGCGCGCCATCAACTTTCTGATCCGGTTATTGATTCTGCCCGGGTTAAATGACACCCAATGCGGCTTCAAATGTTTTCGCGCTGAAACAACCGAAGTTATTTTTCGCCAGCAAACACTGACAGGCTGGTCCTTTGATATTGAACTTCTTTATCTCGCCCGCCAAAAAATATTAAGGATCAAAGAGGTCCCCATCCAATGGTATTTCGATCCGGACAGCAAAGTCAACGCCGTACGCGATGCCTTGCGCATGATCGGCGACATCTTCCGTATTCATCTCAATGCCATGCGCGGCAGGTATGATCTCAAACCCTGATCTCACACACGAACAACAACTCTGGTCGGCATACAATTACATCGCGGGGTTGGATGAAGCAGGACGCGGCGCCCTGACCGGACCAGTCTGTGTGGGCGCAGTGATCCTGCCAAATGACAACCCGCTTCTCTCCCAAGCCTTGAACGGGGTGCGTGATTCCAAACAATTAACTCCCCGTAAGCGTCTCCAACTTATGCCGCGCATCAAAGAGTCTGCGCTGGCCTGGGGTATTGGCTTTGCCTCCGCAGAAGATATTGACTTGATGGGCATCGTCCCAGGTACACGGCTCGCCGCAAGCCGCGCACTGGCAATGCTCCCGCTCACCCCCAATTTTTTACTGACAGATTTCCGCCTCGAACTCCCCGAATTGGATATTTCACAAACTGCGCTCGTCAAAGGAGACCAGCGCTCATTGAGCATTGCATGCGCATCCATTCTTGCGAAGACCGCGCGCGATGCATGTATGATCGAAATGGACGAAAAATATCCTGGATATGGATTTGCGCGCCACAAAGGATATGGCACACTCTGGCATCGTCGGAAGATCGCGCAGCTAGGTTACTCCCCCATCCATCGAAAAACATTCAAAATAAAAAAAGTAGCGCGAGATTAATCTCGCGCTGCACCGTTTACTTTTTCAGGAAACCGCCGCCTGAAAATTTACTTTCTGGTTTGCCGGAGCGCCACGCATAATATCCCAATGCGGCTCCGCCCAGCAGGAACAAGGCTCCAAAAATACCAAGGATCGGAGAAGTGCCGCCACCGCTCTCTTCTGCCGCGCTGGGGTCCACCACCACATCCCTGGATTGGATCCCAAAATCCACAAAGGCGAGGTCGCCTGCATTCACATCCAGGGCATAATTCAACTCCATGGTCGGGTTGTAATTATCAGGGATACCAACTGTAATGTTGTAATTCCCTTCCGGGATATCAGAGAAACATATCCCTTGAAAGGCTTCAGGGTCGGCTGGAATGACCGTGTTTTGCGCGGCGGAATATTCGCCATTGATTTCAGTCAGACTGACCGCGCCGCCCGCCACAGCAGGCTCGGTCTCTTCGCGCAGGGCATTGCCGTTCGCATCGTCAAATAGCAAAATGCAAACTTCTGTTGTACCAGATAGAGGCGTGGGAGTGACCGTCGGCACCCCGGGTGTGGGAGATGCGCCGGGAGTGGGAGTCCCTGCAACGGAGATTATCCCGATCAGCAATTCCCGTCCTTCAATAAGCGTACAGTTCTCATCCAGGTTTGAATTCAACTGGCGGAGTTGTTCCACACTGATCGCGTTCAAAAGCGAAACACGAGTGCAGGTTTCACCGGGTTGCACAACATAAATAATACGCCCGTCTGCGCCCGGAGTGGGCGTGAGGTACTGCTGTGCGTGGGGCGCGGCGTTTACCGGCAGCCACAGCCCAAGCAGGAGCAAACTAACAAGGGTCAATATGGTAATAAAACGCTTTGGATTCATCCCTGAAATTATATCAGATTCATTTTGGTATAAAATAAAGAGGAAAGAGGAGCGCCATGAAAACTTTGCTTAAGAACGGAACATTGATCACCGCCTCAGACACATTTCAATCAGATATTTTGATCGAGGACGAAAAGATCGCCCGCCTCGGACTTAATCTGGAAGTTGATTCTGACCAGCGGATAGATGCTGCGGGCAAGCTGATCCTGCCCGGCGGCGTGGACCCGCACGTCCATTTGGATTTGCCGATGTTCAACACCGTCTCCTCCGATGACCATTACACGGGTCACAAAGCCGCGGCGTTCGGCGGGACAACCACTGCCATGGACTTCATTCCCCTCACCCCACCCCCTCACCCTGTGGGAGAGGGGCAAAGGGGTGAGGGAGATTTTCAATATTCCGTTGATTTGTGGATGAAAAAAGCCGAAAAAGCCGCCATTGATTATTCCTTCCACATGAACCTGACGCAATTCAATGACAGGATCGCCAAAGAGATTCCATCCTTGCGGGGCATGGGCATTCAAACGCTTAAAGTCTTCACTGCCTACAACGGACGTTTACGCATTGATGACGGCAGTATCTTCAGAGCCATGCAAATCGCCAGAGACAATGGCATGTTGGTCATGGCGCATTGCGAAAACGGAGATGTCATTGAAACGCTTGTCGGGAAGGCGTTGGCGGCAGGTCACACCTCACCCGAATGGCACGCATTGACCAGACCCGGCTGGGGCGCAATCGATGCCACTTTACGAGTAGCAGGCCTGGCCGCAGAATCCGATGCGTCGGTTTACATCGTCCACATGAATATGGGCGGTGAAGTGGACATGCTCAAGTACGCGCGCGAACGCGGCGTCAAAGTAATGGGCGAGACTTGTCTGCAATATTTGTTTTTCACAATTGATGACTTGCGCCGCCCCGATGGCGCAAAGTGGATCTGCTCACCGCCGATGCGAACGGAAAAAGACAACGCGCGTTTGTGGGAAGGCCTGCGTGACGGCATTCTGCAAACGGTTGGCACGGATCATTGTCCATTTTTCTTGGATGGCACGAAGCCAATTATTTATGAGGGCAGAGAGATCGCCATTGCAGGCAAGGAACTTGGAAAAGATGATTTCACGAAAATACCGAACGGACTGCCCGGTATTCAAGACCGCCTGCCTGTCTTATGGACTCAGGGTGTGGGCACAGGCAAGATCAGCGCAAATCAATTTGTTGAGTTGACCAGCGCCAACCCTGCCAGGATATTTGGCTTATATCCGCGCAAAGGCTCGCTCTTAGTCGGCGCAGATGCGGATATTGTAATTTGGGACCCGCAGAAAAAAGTGAGTTACGGCGTGTCAAAATCACACCAGCGAACGGACTACAATCTGTACGAAGGCTGGGAATTGAAAGGCTACCCTGAAAAAGTTTTCCTGCGCGGCAAGTTAATTGTGGATGGGGATGAATGGAAAGGCAAACGCGGAGACGGGAAATTCCTGAAACGCGGCGAAGGCGAAATTTTATAGTTTGGACGGAGGATAATTCTTTTGGAATTAATTACATCGAATTTGTTGACCCCAATGGTCTTGTGCTATGTTCTGGGACTCATCGCCGGGCGCCTGGGTTCAGACCTGCGCATACCGAATCAATTATACGAGTCCATCACCATTTATTTACTGTTGGCAATCGGTTTCAAAGGCGGGGTGGAAATTGCGCAAACCGGGCTCGCTTCGCTGCTGCTGCCCGGGCTGTTCAGCGTCACACTTGGCATTATGATTCCGCTGTATGTCTATCCACTGTTGCGCCGTTTGGGGAGACTAAGCCGCGCAGACTCAGCTTCGATAGCCGCCCATTACGGTTCGGTGAGCGCGGTCACTTTCGCCGCCGCGCTGACCATGCTGGAAACCCTTCATATCCCGTACAATGGCTTCATGAACGCATTGCTGGCATTGATGGAATCACCGGCAATTATCGTCGGCGTAATCCTTGCGGGGCGCGCGCAAACACTCGAAAATAAAAGCGAAACCGCAGCAATTGACTGGCGTTTCCTTCTGCGCGAGGCGCTTCTCAGCAAAAGCGTATTGTTGTTATTGGGCGGGCTGGCAATTGGGGTGCTTTCTGGGGAAAACGGCATGAAAGCCACCCAAGCCTTTTTTGTTGCCCCGTTCAAAGGCGTTCTCAGCCTGTTTTTGTTGGAACTGGGAATCAGCACCGCCGAACGGTTGAATGACCTGCGGCGCGCGGGCGTTTTCTTAACCGCGTTCGGGATCATACTGCCCATATTCAATGGGGCGCTTGGAGTTGGAACTGGCTGGCTGGCTGGATTAAATCTGGGAGGAGCCACCCTGCTTGGTGTGTTAGCAGCCAGCGCGTCCTATATTGCCGCGCCCGCCGCCATGCGTGTCGCTGTACCTTCCGCGAACCCATCCCTTTCGCTGACCGCAGTTCTCGGTGTCACCTTCCCGTTTAATATCACGCTGGGGCTTCCCCTGTATCTGGGCATGGCGCGCTGGCTGTATGGAGTATAAGGAGAGCAGGATGGAGAAACAATCCGTCATATTGATCACCATTATCGCCGAATCGATTCTTGAGGAACAGTTGTGCAAACTGGCATTGGAGGCGGGCGCGAGCGGCTATACGATCAGCGAGTGCAGCGGCTGTGGAAAAAAGGGGATACGTTCCGGCATGATGGATATGGACAAAAACGTGCGGGTCGAGATTCTTGCGCGCCAGGAAATTGCAGAGATCATCCTGTCAAACGTGGAACAGCGTTTTTCCCCAAACTATGCGCTAACCCTTTTTACCCAAACCGTTAACGCGCTGGTGCATGAACATTCCTACTAGCACGTTCGCGCAGTGCGCGGCGGGTATCGTACCGCAATGACCCGCGTTTTTACACTCCATCCCGAGGCGCCAGACCCGCACCTGATTGCCCAAGCCGCGGAGGTTATCCTGCGCCGGGGCTTGGGCGCCTTCCCCACCGAGACGGTGTACGGTCTCGGTGTGAACGCCCTGGACGAAGAGGCGGTTGCAAAGATTTTTGCAGCCAAAGGACGCCCCTCCAACGACCCCTTGATCGTGCATATTGCTTCGGTTGAGGATGTGGAACGCGTCGCTTCTGAAATTCCCCCAATCGTCAACCAACTTGCAGACGCCTTCTGGCCCGGTCCGTTGACGTTGATTCTGCCCAAGAAGCCTCGTGTGCCGGATTTGGTTACGGCAGGGTTAAACACCGTTGTCGTGAGGGTTCCGTTGCATCCAATTGCGCTGGCGCTCATCCAAGCCAGCGGCGTGCCGATTGCCGCGCCTACGGACGTGAAGGGACATACAAACGTCACAAGCACGACCTGATGGACGCGCAAGCCAAAATCAAAGCCTTGTTCCCCGATTTGAAGGTGGAATCCTTCTATCTGTATTTGGATGGAACTTTCGAACCAATTTCATAAAAGACTGCACTGCAAAAAGGTCAAGAGCATAACGCAAAGCCGCCAAGCTTCAAAGTCGCAAAGAGACTGCGCAGCGTGCGCTGTTTGACGGCAAAATCTTCAAGATTTTCAATCTGTATTTCAGAATTTCTTTGCGTCTCTGCGCCTTCGTGTTAAGTATTTGATCTTTGCAGACTCATAAAACAAAACTCATATATTCATAGCACGTCGGCGCGTGATTTTCTCCATAACTTGTGCGCTGATTTGCCCCCACTCTTCAGCGGGGATGGCAAGGAATGCATCCACAGCTTGTGGGTCGAACTGCTTGCCAGACTCTTCTTCAATGATTTTACGTGCGATTTCATAGGGTCGACTCTCGCGGTAAGGTCGGTCAGATGTTAGCGCATCGAACGTGTCAGCGATGGAGAACAGGCGCGCGCCTAGAGGGATTTGCTCGCCCCGCAAGCCAAAAGGATAGCCCGTACCATCCCACTTCTCATGATGACAAACAACGATTTTGATTTCTTCTTGTAGGTAAAGAATATCAGCCAGTATGTAGTATCCAACTTGCGGATGACGATCCATGATTTTACGCTCTTCGATCGTGAGGGAATCGGGCTTGTTCAAGACTGCATCGGGCACACCGATTTTCCCAATATCATGGATAAGTGCTCCACGGCGAATACTGTTGATGGATTCATTGTCCAGTCCAATTTGTTGTGCGAGGCGGGCCGTATATTCAACCACGCGTCGCGAGTGACCCTCCGATCCGCGGTCGCGCACATCAAGCGCCGTGGAAAGTACGTCAAGCATCAGCTCAGAACTATTTTGAAGATCCGCAACAAGTTGGGCATTGTTGACTGCCAGCACAGCGCTGTCTGCAATCGAGCGAAACAAGTCGAGGTCGTCCTGATTGAAGGGTTCCCCGCCGCGTTTATTGAGTGCCTGGATTGCACCAATGGATTTATCTTCCAGCATCAACGGCACCGTCAAAAGTGAGCGGGTGACATAGCCTGTCCTTTCGTCCGCTGAATGGTTGCGGCGTGGATCATTTTGTGCATCTTTGATGATGATGGATTTTTTCTTGGAGATGCTTGTGCCGACGATGCTCGGCTCGGTAAGTGACATGGCAAAACCCTTGAGTCTCTCGGATCCAGGACCAGTGGCAAAGCGGCATGTGATAACGCCCGCTTCTTCATCCACCAGCCAAATGGATTGGGCTTCGGCGTTGATGGCTTTATTTACTTCTGTAAAAATACGAGGGAGAAGTTCGTCTATGTCGAGCGTCTGATGCAAGTGACGACTGATCTGGTTGAGTAGTTTTTGGCGCCCGTTGGTATGGTTCTGCCGCTCGTAGAGTTGCGTGTTTTGAATCGCAAGGGCGATGTGCCCGGCTAGCTCAATAATGGAGTTTCGGTCACTGCGCTTGAAAGCGGGTCTGCCGTTCTTATTGACTATCATTCCTCCAATCAACTCACTCCGCGCCACAAGTGGAGCGATGATGATATTGCGTGCATCCATGCCGAAATATTCACGCTGCACTTTGGCACCCATCCATTTGGAATGATGCAATTCATCCATATTCATCTGTTTGGCTGAGACGGTGCGATAGGCAGCGACAAATTTCTTGGCACGCATCAAACTCCCTAGCATGTTTGCCGCTTGCGCCCCGACGGCATGAGTACATTCGAGCTCAGTTTCAGCCTCATTAAGCAACCAAATCGAAATGCCATCGCCATTGACGCTGGTGTGTAAGCGCATAAGAGTGGAAAACATGACCAGGTCAAGTTCAAGCATGGAACGATATGCCTGCCCTAAATCCAGCAACAGGGTGGGAGAGATGAGAGTGACTGGAGAATTTTCCATAGTCATTGCATAAGCTGCCAGTGTATTCGCAGTATACTGCTTATTTCATTAAACAATTATAGATGTGTTATTTGAATCTACATTGCAGAAAAACGGATAGAAGCGCTCACTGATTTTCAGCCAATAATTCCTTCAACCTCGGATGCCTGGCATAAAACCCACGATTCTTTTCCGGGAGCATGGCCGCAATGCGACACATGATCTCGTCTGTGTATTGTTGTAAAGTTTTCTCACGATTTTCCTTGGGAAAGGGCGGGAGTTTAAACGACTTGCCTGCTGTCAATTTAATCGGCGTGCGGCGAAAGCGTTTGAGATTGCTCTTGACAATTCTATCCTCCGTGCCACTGATGGCGACAGGCACGATGGGCCATTTCATTTTGGAGGCAAGATATGCCACGCCGGGTTTGCCTTGCGCCATTTTTTCATCACGGGCGCGCGTGCCTTCGGGCGCAATGATCAGGATTTGACCTGCCTCCATTCTTCTGATCATCTCGCGCATGGTTTTGAGGTCGGGGTTAAAGCGGTCAATGAAAATTGCGTTGAGGTGTTTGCCCAGCCATTTGAGAAATGCGTTTTCCTCCCATTTCTCTGCAACGGGAATGAATAAATTCAAATCATTGAGAGCGTAAAAAGCCATGGGCGCATCGAGAATGCCCAGGTGATTAACAGCAATAACAAATCCGCCTTTTTCGGGCAGGTTTTCATAACCAGAGGCATCTATTTTTGTGATGAGTTTTAAAACAATATGAATGAGCCAGCGCAGGAATTTTTTCATGGTTTAATTTTACACGGTTTTAGGATGATGGATTATGTGTAAAAAATGTCAAAGCCCCGTTTTCACAGGGCTTTGACATCCATGCTCTCTTCGGCAGAAGAGGCTTACTTGCTATATGTGTTGAACATCTTCAAAAAGATATCGTAATCACCCGGGGTCATATTCACGATTTTGAAACCAACGTTATACATGCCAGGGGCCAATACATCCATCTGGCACCACGTTGCGCGCCCGATAAAGATCAAATAATTTTTGCTTGAGATCTCGCCGGTATGGTCAATCCGAAGCTGAAAATCCCTATTGAGCGGTACAGGATCTTTGCTATCCAATTTAAAACCACCCGAGCTGATATCCGAGATATGGCCAACCAACTTGCCAGTAGCCTCGTCTATGACCCGCATGTAATAAGAGAAATTTTTTCGCGAAAGTTTTCTTCGTTCCGCTCCCATCGGGAGTCTCCTTTCAATGTTTACTTCATGTGAGTATATAGCAATATTTGAGAACCATCAAGACTTTTTAATCATTTTGTAAGATATGTGTAAGGATGGTGGCGCCTGAACCGCCGATGTTTTGCGCCATGCCAATCTTGGCGCCATCCACCTGCGTTTTGCCGCACTCCCCTCGCAATTGCTGGACAACCTCCACAATTTGATATATCCCCGTCGCTCCAACAGGGTGACCGCGGGCTTTTAATCCGCCACGCGTGCAGACGGGCACTCTGCCCTGTGGGCTGATCTCGTTATCGAGGCCTAACCTTACGCCCCGCCCTCTTTCGGCAAATCCACTCGCCTCAAGGGAAAGCGCCGCCATGATCGAGAATGCATCATGCAATTCAAAGACATCAATATCTTCCGGAGTTACACCTGCCATTTCATAGGCCCGCCTGGAGGATAAATAGGCGGCCTGCAAAAATAACGGATCTTTACGCGAATGGACAGCGATCGTATCTGTCGCCGCCGCTGAAGCAGAGACAAGGATCTTTGGCTGGCGCATCACTTTTTCAGCAGGGACAATGATGACTGCCGCCGCACCGTCTCCTACGGGAGAGGAGTCCATTATATTAATAGGTGTCGCCACCATGGCTGACTTTTCGAATTCTTCGGCGCTTATTTTGTTATGCAGGCGGGCGCAAGGATTGTGCATAGCATTGGCATGCGCATTGATTGAAAACGGGGCAAAGTCTTTGTGCTTCCAACCGAATTCGTGCATATATCTTCGCATGACCAGCGCATTGAGGCCCACAAAGGAAATACCCTGCTCGCCTTCATAATCTGCATCGGCGGCAGTGGCTAATGCGGCAGTCACCTCACTCCCGGGCTTGTCTGACATTTTTTCGACACCCACTACCAGTGCAGAGTCTGTTTCGCTGCTGGCAACAGCCAGCAGCGCAGCACGAAACGCCGCTGCTCCGGATGCGCAAGCCGCTTCGATCTTAACAGCTTCCTGTTTCCACAGCCCGATCCAATCCGAAAAAAAAACGCCAAGTTGATTCTGCCCGCTGACCATTGACGAAAGCATGTTCCCGACATAAAGTGCATCAACTTTTTCCATGCCTGCATCCTGCATGGCGTCAAAGGCGGCTTCCCCGCCGATCTCGCGCAGGGATTTATCCCACTGCTCATCTACTTTTGTTTGACCAATTCCAAGAATGGCTACTCGTCTCATAAAAATACCTCATATAAATTCTACCGCATCCTGCTATCAGGAACTATCATAAACTGAAGGAAGAAAACCATCGTTGTGGGTTCATCTATTTCTTGTTTGCTTTACTTGCTTGATTCAACTTACGCATTTTAGTTGAATATTGGCTGCCTTACAAACCCTTTAACAATGTCGTTGCGAGCGCACTTCGCGAAGCAATCCCCGGTTTAACGGGCAAATTTCATCAAGGAGGCCCTTCCGCGTAACCGGAGATTGCTAACCTGCACTCCCGAAAAAGAATCGGGACGATGTGGCGTGCAGCGCAAGTATCGGGCAAGAGCAGAGTCCCCTCGTAGCGACATTTGTATGCTAGAGAAGTTGAATATATCCATAGGGGCTGCCTGCTGCCGACAAAGTTAATCTACACGCTGATTTATAAAACTAACAGGATTTTTTAATGTAAACTGCTTGTGTTTGTTGTATGATGATGTCAGGAATAAGAAAGGAGGTTGCGATAGGATTACCACCTGAAATACCCCAAGACGGGAAGGCCGAAACGCTCCAACCTGGTTAAAGCCCAGCTTTAGAGCCAGACGTTCCCCAAACGAAATGAAGGCTGCAATTTCGCTCCTTCCCCGACATAAATACCTGACGGATGGGAAAACTCCCATCCGTCTTTTATTATGAAGACTTCTCTACGGCATATTTATACTGAGAACGGGCACAAATTGCGCTATTGCCCGACGGGTTTCGGCGGACTGAAGTCCTGCCTCAGTTCGTGAAAGTCGGTTAAAACTGACTCGTTGCGCCAGTCCGAAAGGACTTCCATGTACTAAGCAGGTGGCTTTAGCCCCGCGAATCAGGCGAATAGAAAACCGCAATTTATGACCGTGCCAAGTATAAAATTTTCACCGCCACACCTGCACTGGCGCGCGGCGCAAGTGTTGCGACTCACTGTGTCGAAATCCTGTCGAAGTGATGGCGCAAAGAGCAATCTGCCAGATTAAACAGAATTCAGTGCCTTTCTCATTCGATCCAACCCTTCCTTGAGCAAAGCCCGCGAAGTCCCAAAATTCAAGCGTACATGGCCTTTGCCGCCCCTGCCAAATACCTTTCCATCACTTAAAGCAACTTTTGCGTTCTCTTTGAAAAACTCATAGGGCGAGCCTTCAATGCCGGCCTGGGTGAAATCGAGCCAGCCCAAATAGGTCGCATCTGGAATTGTGGTGCGGACGTTCGGCATGTACTTGGTGACATAATCCACAAGAAAATCACGGTTGGCAGTGAGATAACGGCGCAAGTTTTTGAGCCAGCCATCACATTGACCGGAGAACGCAGTCCGCGCGGCGAACAAGCCCATACTGCCGACATGCAACCGCAGGTGATTGACTTCTTTTTCGTAGCGCGCGCGCAATTCCTTGTCTGTGATGATCGCAAATCCACAAAACAATCCAGGGATGTTAAAGGTCTTGGAGGGAGAGATCAATGTGATGGTATGCTTTGCGATCTCAGATGACAACTTCGCCAGCGGAGTGAACTTATTACCGTCAAGTAATAACTCGGAATGAATTTCATCTGAAACGATCAGAACATTATTCCTGATACAGCATTCCGCCATTTTCAACAAATCTTTGCGAGAGAAGATAATGCCTAGTGGATTATGCGGATTGCACAACAGGAACATGCCTGCTTTCTTGACCTGCTTTTCAAAAATATCCAGTCAATTTCATAGCTCAGAATATTTCCCTTCACAAGTTTTACGAAGGGCGCGTCAAGTTGTGGAATGCCGATATTGTTTTTTACTTCATGGAATTCATTGTAAACAGGCGTTTGTACAAGCGCGCCTTTCTTTGGCGTACAAGCTACACGTGCCGCGACGCTGAAACCACTGACAATGCCCGTCACAGCGATCACCGCTTCGGACCTGATCTTCCAGCCGTATAACTTGTCCATACGGGCAGCGACGGTTTCTTTTAACGCTTTTGAAGGTAACTCATATCCCAACACACCATGATCAACTGCTTTATGAAGCGCATTCAAGATCGGTTTGGGCGCCGGGAAATCCATATCCGCCACCCACATGGGAAGCACGTCTTTTGGATACCATGTCCATTTATTCAAATTATTTGGATTACGGCGGTTTGGGACAACATTGAAATTAGTCATTCGTCCTCTATTTCTTGCAGGCCACGATCATGCCATCGCGCATCGGCGCAAGCGAAACGATCCAGCCTGTATCAGTTGTGATCTGTTTTGTAAATTCGCGCACGCCTTCAGTGGCAGGCGAAACATCTTTTTTATCGAAAATCCGTCCGCTCCACAGCATGTTATCAATGATCAACAATCCGCCGTTGCGCAGTTTCCCTTTGATGACTGGTAAAGACGCGGGATAAGCCTGCTTATCAATATCATTGAAGATGATGTCAAACGGGCCATCAGTTTGACGAAGAGTTTCCACTGCCTCATCATTGTGAAACCTGACCAGACTCTCGAATCCCAACGCAGACAAATGCCTGCTTGCGCTCTTCGAAAGTTCCTCATCCCAAACCGTGTGATGCACAACGCCACCCCCATTGTCCTCTAAAGCCTTTGCAAACCACGCGGTTGAATATCCATACCCTGATCCCAACTCAAAAATGGACTTTGCATTAATCATCCGTGCCAGTTGATAACAATAATATCCACACGCGGGACCAATGATGGGAAAATCATGTTTCGTAGCATAGGCTTCCATCTCCTGCAATTCCTTTTCACGCGGCGGGACGAGGGAATCAAGATACTCCTGTGTTGTCTGATAGGTCAATAAATCGCTCATGGTACCTCCAAAGAAAGTACGGCTTCAAGAATTGAATTTTACTACTTTGGGTGAAGAAAATATCCCAGATACCGAATCTATTTGCAGGGCGGAGCGAAGCGTTTCTCTTTATCGAAATTTCTTCAAAAAACGTCAATCAAAATATACCATTTGCTGATAAAATAGCGCAGGAAATCGCCCTCTGGCTTTTTTCAATACAAGAAATGTAAGGATCCCGCCCTGAATGAAATATAACTTCCGCCTTTTTTGGCGCACCTTTTATCGTTCATTTTTCAATTCAAAAAACACCCCTGCCCGCCTCACTCGCAAACGCTTTCTCTTCCTCGCCCTCTTTTACATCGTCTGGCCGATCGGCATGCTTATCCACTGGTTTTGTTTCTGGTTGGATGATATCCTCTTCCCTGGCTACAAAAATCTTCCCATCGAAAAACCTTTGTTTATCCTCGGCAACCTGCGCAGCGGGTCAACTTTTTTGCACCGCCTGCTCTCCCGCGATTCGGAGACCTTTACCAGCCTGACCACCTGGGATATTTATCTGACGCCCTCGGTCACACAAAAGAAGATCACGCAATTCGTCTCGCGGCTCGATAAAAAATATTTTAACAATACATTGCATCGTTTACTTTACGCATTCGACCGCCGCACGCTTGGCAAAATAAAGATCCATCCGATCTCATTTTTCCAACCTGAAGAGGATGAGAACATCCACCTGCATATTTGGGACGGCTATTTCGTCACCTTCCTCTTTCCGTTCATGGACGAGATGCCGAATTATCAGCACTTCGACGAAGCACTCAGTCCCGAACATAAAAAACGCATCATGACTTTTTATAAGTCCATGCTGCAAAGGCACTTGTATGCAACCGGGAAAAAATATTTTGTGGCAAAAAACCCGGCATTCTGCGCCAAGATCGAAACGCTGGTTGAATTCTTCCCGGATGCGCGCATCATCTACCTGGCCCGCAATCCGCTGGATATGCTCCCCTCCACTATCTCATGGATCAACTACGCGCGCCGCATCTTCACTGACCCAGTGGAGGGATTCCATTATGTGGACGAGATCGTGGACATGACCAAGCACTGGTACAGTCACCCCATCAATTATCTTGATACGCATCCCTCGCCCCGACACTTGATCCTGAAATATGACGACCTGATCCAGCGCCCGGAGCATGTCATCCGCTCGTTCTATGAGCAATTCGGGTATCCGGATAAACCCGGCCTGCACATTATCGTTGACCAGGCTGTCAAAGAGACACTCTCCTTCAACAGCGACCATACCTACTCCTACGAAGAAATGGGTTTCACCCGCGAACAGATAGTTGAAATATATGCCAATGTGTTCAAGCGCTTTGAATTTGAAACCCGCGCAGAGATGCCTATCACGAAAAGCATTGAGTTGGATATGTAAGAAAGAACACAAAAAAAAGAGCGCCAGACGGCGCTCTCTTTTTTGTGTCACTACTTATTACTTTTACTTTTTGTCACTTTTTTCTTTACAGGGGATTTCTTTACAACCGTATTCCTTACCGTTGCATTTGCCTTCGCAACAGGCTTTCTTTTTGCAGGTTTGGAAACCACTTGATCATCCATATCTGATACATCTTCAGCTAATGATTTAACACGTGCCCGAGACTTCCCCCCAGCCTTCTTGATCTGATACTCATCCTCCCAACCTTCAGCCATGGCGAGCTGCAATTTCCCATAGCGTACCAGCAGCATGACCGCGCCGGTGACCGCCATCAAAAATGAGACCAGCATCGTATAACTGACAAAGGATTCGCCGATGCGCGGCTGGTCTGGGCGGAAGAACTCAATGAAGGTGCGTGAAAGCCCCGCAAACACCAGCCAGGCACTGAACAACGCGCCCGGCTTTAACTGCTCCTTGTAACGGCGTGAAAGCCACCACAGGAACAGGACGATCAGAAAATTCAGGATCATCTCATAGGCAAAGGCCGGGTGGAAGCGGGTTGTCTCGACCGGGAATAGGCTCAAGTCCGAGAATTGAGCGAGGCGATGACCTGCCTCGATGGAAATGCCCCATGGAAGTTGGGTCGGCTGGCCATACAATTCCTGATTGATGAAATTCGCAGGGCGCGCAATCGCCTGACCGAGCAATGTCGCTGGAGCAAGCGCGTCGAGGAATAGCCACATATCCTTTCCGCTTCTTTGCAAAAAGATGGCAAGCGCGATCACGCCAAAGAGCAAACCGCCAAAGAAATGCAAGCCGCCTTCGGGGATATTCAAAATTTTCGCGGGATTATCGGTATAGTAGGTGCTTCCCCCAAGGATATTGTTCATCACATACCACAAACGCGCACCAATAATGCCGGCAGGCAAAACCCAGACCATCGCATCCCAGATCACTTCACCATTCTCGCCACGCCGCCTGATCTCCCTCTCAGCCCACATTGCGCCTGCAACTGCGCCAAGCATCACCAGCACGCCGTACCAGCGCAGGACGATTTCCCAATTAAACAATTTGAACGAAAAAATTACAGGATCTATCATTTATTACCTCTTCGTAAAGTTTTGGAGATTATATCATCCTATCGTCATCATGAATTTATCAGCAAATGAGAAATAAAAATTCTCAATTTGAAAACCAGTCTTCCGCAGATTTCCCACACCCGCCCTGGTGGGCGGTGCACTGAGCCTGTCGAAGTGGTGAGGGCTTTTCGCGGCGTTCCGCCTTTTGGCTGAAATTTATCTACAAACTTTTAGTGCATCCTGCCGCACTGCCGCACGCATTTTTTGTTTTAATTTGAAACACGCGTTATAATCACGGGCTGGAGAAAATAAATGCCTGCCATCTTCCCCTTCACCGCCATCGTTGGACAAGAGCGCATGAAACGCGCACTCATTTTGAATGCCGTTGATACCCGTATCGGCGGTGTCTTGATCCGCGGCGAACGCGGCACAGCCAAATCCACTGCCGCGCGATCATTAGCCGCTTTATTGCCCCATGTAAAAATCGTGCAGGAATGCCGTTTTGGATGCGATCCTGATAAATCTGGAACGTGGTGCACCGAATGTAAGGAACGCGCCGCCCCGAACAAAAAGCTTCCCACAGTTGACCGCGCCACGCCCTTTGTTAACCTTCCTGTTTCTGCGACCGAAGACCGTGTGGTCGGCACGCTTGATATTGAAAAAGCCATTCAAAAAGGCGAACGTCATTTTGAACCCGGTGTACTGGCAAGTGCAAATCGCGGACTCCTTTATATTGACGAAGTGAATCTGCTCGATGATCACGTGGTGGATATTCTGTTGGACTCAGCAGCGATGGGCGTGAACACGGTCGAACGCGAGGGCATTTCCTTCGCCCACCCCGCCCGCTTCATTCTCGTTGGGACGATGAATCCTGAAGAAGGAGATCTGCGCCCCCAATTGCTGGATCGCTTCGCATTATCCGTGGACATCGTCGGCATCCGGGATGCACGCGAACGTGTGACCATTATGGAACGCAACCTTTCGTATGAAAGGGATGCCGAGGCCTTTCGTAAATTATGGCTTGTAAAAGAAGATGAACTTTCGCTGAAGATCGCGCGTGGACGTGAACTCGTTGACCATGTCACCTATACCAGCCGTGACTTGCTTTCCATCGCCGCGTTGACTGCTTCGTTGAATGTGGACGGGCACCGCGCTGACCTGGTCATCCTCAAAGCCGCGCGCGCCGAAGCGGCCTTCGAAGGCCGCACCAAGATCAACGATCACGATATCGCGCTCGCCGCCGAGTTGGCATTACCTCACCGCATTAAACGCACACCTTTCCAGCAGGCCGAAATGACTGCCGAACAGTTGCAGGAGCGCATTGAGCAGTTGGCAGGCCAATCGGTCCCGAGCGAATCGGATAATGAGTCCGAGAGCAGGCAGGAGGCTGAGTCCGCGGAAAAAAAAACTTAAAACTCGAAGATGAACAGCAGGAAGGCCCACAGCAGGGCAACCCCGAACCCATGCAGCAACAGGAAGTATTCGCAAGTTCCAATGCGAATTGGTGGGACGGCGGACAAAAGGTAAAAGCAGGCGAGACCTTCCAGCCTCGTAAGTTAAACACCCCGCTTGATAAATTAACTAGAAAAAAGGCTGGCCGTCGTTCGCTCACTAAAACGGAGCGGAAGCATGGGCGCTATATCAAGTCGCGCCCGGCTGGCGACAAACTCAACGACATCGCCTTCGATGCCACCTTCCGCGCCGCCGCTCCTTTTCAAAATCAACGCACAGAAGAACGCAAGAAACTTGCTTTTTCGATCAAGAAAAGCGATCTTCAACGCAAGGTCCGCGTGAAGCGCGTGGCAAATTTGGTGCTATTCCTCGTGGATGCTTCATGGTCCATGGCGGTAGCCGAGCGCATGAACGCTACGAAGGGTGCCATCCTTTCGCTCTTGACAGATGCCTATCAACGCCGTGACCGCGTTGGGTTGATCGTCTTCCAGAAAGACCGCGCCACTTTGGTTTTATCCCCCACCAATTCAATTCATCTCGCGCAACGCGCATTGATGGACATTCCTGTCGGCGGGAAGACTCCGCTTTCGGCAGGACTGTTCATGGCGCATGATGTGCTCACGCACGAGAAACACATTCATCCCGATGTGGAACCTCTTCTGATTGTGCTAACCGATGGCGCAGGCAATGTATCCATTGGGACTCTTCCTCCACAAGAAGAAGGCTTCAAATTTGCGGAAATGATCGCAAACGAAAAGACGCGCTCCGTGGTCATCAACATGGAACACGCCGCCTTCGACCAGGGACTCGCGCAACAACTCGCCGACCACCTCAAAGCGCCATGTTATTCATTAAGTGATTTGAAAGCGGAGAGTTTGTATAATGCAGTCAGGGATGAGATGGCGAAACCGGGGAAGAAGTAAAAGCAGATGATACTCTCCAATGCATCGGATGTGTGTTATGAGCGAACATTCAATAAGCAAGCAGCTGGCCGCAGATGAATCTTGACAGCGCCTCTTCAAAAAGCGGAATGGCTGTCCCGGCTTGTGGAGTGTAGACCTTCCACACGAAGACGCGCTCACTGCATGTCCATGCGCCTGCGCTGCCGAAGGGGCCTTCGCTGATCGTTGTTGTGATCTGGGTATACCTCACGTTCATGTTGCGGATCAATTTTACATCCAGGGTTCGAGCTTGATTGTCAGCCTGATCGTCTAGTATGGTATTTAGCAAATACTTGGGGTCTGATATTCCGGGCGCTTGCAGCCAAATTACGTTGATGACCATGGCTGGGATTTGATACTAAGCAAGAAATCCATTGTTGTATATAATCAGTATGGCGGGGTTTTGTTGCGCACTGACGTCATAAAACGCCATGCTTGATGATGTCCAATACAGAATTGATATTCACAGTACAAGCCTGCAAGGTTGATTTGTGTGGGTGATGGATATAGGGTCCGCTGGGGGAATGGAAAAGCCCCGTCATTACGACAGGGCTTTGAAATTGGTGAACTGATTTTAGTGTCCGCTGCCAAGAATGGGCGTGCCGTTGAAGATTTCAGGATTTTCATCGCCTTCGACCAGCAGGAAGCCCGCCAGCCCGCGTTGTAATCTTGAGAGGGCATGGTCTACAAGGATGTAGCGACCGGGGACTTCGAGGTGGAACTCAACCATGGTCGCGCCGCCGGGCGGGACGAGGGTGGTTTGCACGTCGGTGAGAGGCGCGCTTGTGAGGGAAGCCTGATCGTAAACCCGATCAAATATCTCGCCGATGACGTGGAAGGACGATGTGAGATTGGGCCCGCCGACGCCGAAGAAGATGCGCACGGTTTCGCCGACATTGGCTTTGAGGGGTTTCTGGTCGGTGAGTGCGCCCACTGCGCCGTTGAAGACGATATATTCGGGATCTTCGTTGAGCAGTTTGGTCACATCTGTTGTTTGCTTGCCTTTATCGCCAAACGCCCCGGTGGTGTAGATGTCGCCTTGCATGACGTAGAACTCACGATCCACTTCGGGTAAGCCGCCTTCAGGCTCAACGAGGATTAATCCATACATTCCGTTGGAGATGTGATTGGCGACCATCGGTGTGGCACAGTGATATACAAAGAGGCCGGGGTTGATGGCTTTGGCGGTGAATATAGTTTCTTTGCCGGGTTCGGTCTGGGCCATGACCGCGCCGCCGCCGGGACCGGTAACAGCGTGAAAGTCTACGGAGTGATTCAAGACACTACCGGTTTTGTTCTTCATGTGAACTTCGATGGTATCGCCGATGCGGACGCGGAAGAATGGTCCGGGGACTGAACCGTTGAATGTCCAATATGTGAAGGTGGTCCCATCGGCGAGTTGACCTTCGACTTCGATGGCTTCCAGATTAATAACTACGGTAGTTGGTTCGCGGTCATCAAGGGGCGCGGGTAGATCGGTTGGATCGCGCACAATATCTGGGCCAGTGGTGGGTGCTTGTGTTGCTGCGTTTGCGGAGGAATCACCAAAAGCGCTTGAGGGTAAACCGTTTAGATATTGAACAACGGCATTGATCTCATCATCATTCAAGATGTCTGTCAGAGTGGCAGGCATAACGCCAACGGTGCAGGGTCCTGTCGGGCAGGTGGGCGGCAGGAAGGCATCGGGCTTTAAAATTGATTCGCGAATATACTCTTCAGAGGTTTTAGCGCTGCCGGTATATGTGCCGCTATTGAAATGTTCCTGTGCGGACGAGGGTATGTTTCCAAGATCTGGACCAATAACTCCGCGTGCATTTGGAACTCCTGGAATGGCATGGCAGGCTGCGCATGTCCCTTTTTCAAAAGCAGCGAGTACTTCTGCTTCGGTATAGGATTTGTCGCTGGTCTTTGTGCTGCCGCAGGCTGTGATGAACATAATAAGCAATAGACCGATAAGGGTGGGTTTTATAAACGATTTCATCTTGAGCTCCTCTAGAATTTTTAATTAATAGACAAAGTATATCCTAAAGACCGTGTTATATCTGTGACTTAAATCACGAAAAAGACCTGACTTGACATATATTTATCCATTTTGTTTATTTACCCCACCCCCCTGGGCGGGGTAAGGAAAAACTGATAAGCCTTATCTGGAAGATTAGAGGTCAATATGGAAACTGACAACACAATTCGCCGATTAAAAACCGTTGAAGGCCACATGCGGGGTGTTATCCGCATGGTGGAAGAGGATGCGTATTGCATTGACGTGATCCGCCAGATACAGGCGATTGAAGCCGCTTTGAACAAGGTCAGTTCGAGGATTCTTGAAGACCACTTGAATTCATGTGTCATCACCGCAGTTCAAGGAAATAACAAGAAGGAACGCGAACGTGTATTGAAGGAAATTACCGAAGTGTTTGAGATGTCTACGAAGGTTTGATGGTTTCGTAGTTGTATAGTTTTGTAGTTTGATAGTATGGTGGTCGAGTAGCCATGAGCGAACCGAATGGCGTATCGAGACCACACGTGACAAGAGTGTTTTCAATAAGTGGTGGTTTCGATACGTTCCTCAAAGAACATTCGGGACTACTCAACCACCGTGTGTATCAAAAAAATAAAATCATTTAACTCAAGGAGAAATAAACCATGAATACAGTAACTTATACCGTTCCCGCGATTTCGTGCGGACATTGCACACACACGATCGAGACCGAAGTGGGTGAATTGCAGGGAGTGCAGTCCGTGAAGGCGGATGAAGCCACCAAGAAAGTTGAAATTACTTATGATACGCCCGCGAGCGAAGCTGCTATAAAGGCTTTGCTGGCTGAGATTAATTACCCTGCTGAGGGACTTATTACCCTTTAGATTTTACGGACTACCCAACACGCAGTCTTGCCTCCTTGAGCAATGTTGAAGGGACGTAATCCGTATTTCGTAATGCGTAAGGAATACGAATGGCTGATACCAAACAATTAACTCTCCCCATCACTGGCATGACCTGTGCGAACTGTGTTGCCACAGTGGAGCGCAACTTGAAGAAACTTGATGGTGTGCAAAACGCGGTGGTGAATCTTTCCTCCGAGCGCGCCACTGTGGATTTTGACTCTGCCAAACTCGGCTTGCCCGATGTCATTACACGTGTCAACCGCGCTGGTTATGGCGTTGCCACAGGCGAAGCGGATTTGATCATCAAGCGGCTCTCGGATGATAACGATGCGCGTCGTTTGGAAAAGGCGCTTGCAAAACTCGAAGGTGTATTGGAAGCACAAGTCAATTTCACCACCGAAAAAGCACGCGTGAAATATGTCCCCACGATCATCACGCAGGCGGAGTTGCGCCGTGCGGTAGCATCCGCGGGATTTGAAGCCATGGAACTTGGCGGTGAAGCCGAAGATGCAGAAGCGCAGGCGCGTGAACACGAGATCAATGAACAACGTCGTCTGCTGATTATCGGATTGATTTTCACCGTGCCGTTGTTTCTGTTCGCAATGGGGCGTGACTTTGGACTGCTGCCTGCGGCGTTTTATGAAATGGCATCTATGGAAGGGATGAGTACTGCGCCTGCACCGTGGACAAACTGGTTGATGCTTGCTCTCGCCTTGCCTGTTCAGTTTTATGTAGGCTGGCAATATTATGTAGGCGCATTCAAGGCTTTGCGAAATAAATCCGCAAATATGGATGTGTTGATCGTGATGGGTTCCTCTGCCGCATTCTTCTATTCACTGCCGATCACGTTTGGCTTGCTGGCGGGACATGTTTATTACGAAACAGCGGCGGTCATCATCACGTTGATTAAACTTGGAAAATTTCTGGAAGCGCGTGCAAAAGGACGCACCTCCGAAGCGATCAAGAAATTAATGGGACTGCGCGCCAAGACCGCCCGCGTCATTCGTCTGGACGTTGAAACTGAAGTGCCCGTGGACGATGTGCGCGTCGGTGATATTGTGCTCGTCAAACCCGGAGAAAAGATTCCTGTGGATGGCGTCGTCGTAGAGGGACGAAGCGCAATTGACGAATCCATGCTGACGGGTGAATCACTGCCTGTTGAAAAGAAACCTGGCGATGTAGTCATCGGCGCAACGCTGAATAAACTTGGCATGTTGAAGTTTGAAGCCACCAAAGTCGGTAAAGAGACCGCCCTCGCGCAGATCGTCAAACTTGTGGAAGATGCGCAGGGAAGCAAAGCGCCCATTCAGAAGATGGCAGACCAAGTTTCAGCAGTGTTTGTGCCGATTGTGATTGCAATTGCGGCGCTTACTTTTGCAGGCTGGTATTTTTTTGGAACTGCTTTGCCGATCAACTCTGATATTGATAATTTCACACGTGCATTGATTTATACGGTTGCTGTGCTGGTGATCGCCTGCCCATGTGCGATGGGGCTTGCCACTCCAACTGCGATTATGGTTGGTTCAGGCAAAGGTGCAGAAATTGGAATTTTATTCCGCAATAGTGAAGCGTTGGAACGCGCGGGAAAAGTGAATGTGGTGATTCTGGATAAGACAGGAACAATTACCAAAGGACAGCCTGCTGTTACAGACATAATTACGAATCACGAATCACGAATTACGAATGATGATCTGCTCCGTCTCGCCGCTTCCGTTGAGAAGGGCAGTGAGCATCCACTTGGTGAATCCATTTGGGCGGAGGCAACCACTCGCGGGTTGGATTTAGTGGAACCGACTGGTTTTAAAGCAGAGGCTGGGCATGGCGTGCAGGCAGAGGTTGAGGGAAGAAGCGTCATCGTAGGGAATAAGCGAATGTTCGAGGCGCGTGGAATCCAGTTGGGGAATCTCGAATCCGAAGTGTCGCGCCTTCAATCTGAAGCGAAAACAGCGATGCTCGTTGCAATTGACAATCAAGCCGCGGGAATTATTGCGGTGGCGGACACGATCAAGGATAGTTCGAAAGATGCGATTGCGGACTTGCATCGCATGGGCTTGAAGGTTGTGATGATCACGGGCGATAATCAAAAGACTGCTGATGCAATTGCAAAACAAGTCGGCGTTGACCAAGTATTAGCTGAGGTGTTACCGGAAGGAAAATCCAACGAAGTTAAGAAACTTCAAATCGAAAATCGAAAATCGAAAATCGTAAATGTAGTTGCCATGGTTGGTGACGGCGTGAATGATGCTCCCGCTCTTGCTCAAGCGGATGTGGGACTCGCGATTGGCACGGGAACAGATGTGGCCATGGCCGCCGCACCTGTGACCTTGATGAGCGGCGACCTGCGCGGCGTTGCGCGCGCGATCAATCTCTCGCGCAAAACCCTGACAACCATCAAGCAAAATTTGTTCTGGGCGTTTATTTATAACGTGATTTTGATCCCCGCCGCTGCGCTTGGATATTTAAACCCGATGCTCGCCGCTGGCGCAATGGCTTTCAGCAGTGTCTTTGTGGTGACGAATAGCCTTAGATTACGAGGACACAAAATTTAGGTGTCGGGTCTCTCGTTGAAATAAAACAAAATATGAGCAGGTAAAACAGGTATATAGGTAGATACGTATTTACCCGTGTACCTGTTTCCGTGTATACTCGCCGCATGGCGAAATATTACTCACCCGAAGAAGCAAATGAGGCCCTCGTCGTCGTCCGCCCGATGATGGCAGAGTTGATGAGAATAGGGGAGAAAACCCGCGCTCATCAGCCAGAGATTTGGTCTGTTGTACAAAAGGCCGCGGGCAATGGCGGGAATCCCGAATTAAGCAAATTGCTTCCAGATTTTGACCGCCTCGATATTCTCATGCACAGAATTCAGGATATGGGTATCGAAGTGAAAGACTTGACCATCGGGTTGATGGATTTCTTCACTTTGTACGATGGCAGGGAAGTGTACTTGTGTTGGAAATATGGCGAGGCCAGTATCCAGTTCTGGCACGAGATCGAAGCGGGCTTTCAAGGTCGTCGCTTGATCGATTGGGAGTAAGGCATTGTCATATATTCTGAACTGTTTTATACCAGTCCGCAGCTAATCAAAGACCTTGTTGCCAAAACAGCAAGGTCTTCTTATTTACCTGTTTACTAGTGTACCTATTTACTTGTCTGCGTGTTTACTAATTCACCAAAGGAGTTCAATGAACAAAGGAATCTTATACGGCATCGGCGCGTACGTTTTTTGGGGCTTTTTTCCCATCTATTGGAAATTGCTTCAGCACGTCCCTGCCATTCAACTGATCGGGCATCGCATCATCTGGTCATTCCTTCTGTTGATCGTTGTCATTCTCTTTACCAAACAATGGGCGGAATTTCGGAAAACAGTAACCGTCAAAGTTTTGCGCATTTATACGCTCGCGGCTCTGCTTATTGGCGTGAACTGGTTTTTGTATGTTTGGGCGGTCAATGCAAATTTTATTGTCGAAACCAGTCTTGGTTATTTTATTAACCCGCTCCTCAGTGTGTTGATGGGCGTGATCTTTTTAAAAGAACGTTTGCGCTTTGCTCAATGGATTCCCGTCATCCTCGCCGCAATTGGCGTAACCTACCTGACCTTTGTATATGGCCGCCTGCCTTATATCGCACTGTCTCTTGCGCTGTCATTTGGTTTGTATGGTCTTGTCAAAAAACTTTCGCCGCTGGGCTCGCTTTATGGACTCACCATTGAAACAGGAATTCTTTTCATTCCCGCGCTTGGCTATCTCCTTTTTATGCAAATCAATAACGCCGCCGCATTTCTTAAGACAGGCATCACCTCAGACTTGCTCATGATCGGCGCGGGACTTGTCACCACAATTCCCCTGCTTATGTTCGCTTCCGCGGCGCGTTCGATCCCGCTGTGGACGGTAGGCCTACTTCAATACATTGCGCCGACGCTTCAATTTCTGATCGGCGTTTTCGTTTATAAAGAACCGTTCAGCCACAATCAATTGATCGGTTTTAGCATTGTGTGGACCGCCCTCATTGTTTTTCTTGTTGAAAATTACCTCGCCAACCGCGCACCTGTTGAACCCATTCCTGAAATGGGGGAGGGTTAAATGAAAGTTCTCTTCATTGGCGGCACGGGTTTGATTTCCTCCGCGTGCAGTGATCTCGCGGTTGAGAGCGGCCACGAACTTTTTCTTTTGAACAGGTCTGCGTCAACGAAATATCCTGCGCCCAAACATTCGACAATTCTACAGGCGGATATCCACGCTGTTTCAACGCATCTTTCCGCGCTGTTAGCTGGTCACCGTTTCGACGTAGTGGTGGACTTTATAGCATTCACCCCCGAAGACATTGAACGTGACATTTCCCTCTTCCGCGACAAGACAGATCAATTCGTGTTCATCTCCTCGGCCAGTGCCTACCAAAAGCCAGTGAAAAATTATCTCATCACCGAAGAGACACCATTGGAGAATCCATTTTGGGATTATTCGCGGGACAAGATCGCCTGTGAAGAAAAGTTGATGAACGAATATCGTGAAAACGGCTTCCCCGTTACCATTATTCGCCCTTCACACACGTACGGACCTTCGCAGATCCCACTCTGTGTGGGAAGCTGGCTGCACCCGTGGACATTGGTTGTCCGCATGAAACAAGGCAAACCAGTCATTGTCCCTGGCGATGGCACGTCCCTGTGGGTGCTGACCTGGAACGCAGATTTTGCCAAAGGGCTGGTCGGTTTGCTTGGAAATAAAAAATCCGTTGGCCAAGCTTTTCAGATTACGTCAGATGAAGTGCTGAGTTGGGATCAAATTTATCTCGAAGCGTATCAAGCTCTCGGTCTCGCACCGAACGTGGTTCACATCCCCAGCGATTTGATCGCCGCGTATGACGCTCACGCATTGGGAAGCCTCAATGGCGATAAGTCAAATAGTGTTGTGTTCGATAACAGCAAGATCAAGCGTTTTGTATCCAATTTCAATTGCGAAGTGAATTGGGCAAAAGGCTTGCGCCGCTCGCTGGTGTGGTTCGAGGCACACCCCGAATTTCAGACAATTGACCAGGCAGCGAATGCAAAATGGGATAAGATCATTGAGTTATATGAGAGGGCGCTTCCATAGCCATCTTAGACCTCCAAGTTCTTCACCCTAATGGGCGCTTCGCAAAGAACTCGGAGGTCTGGATTACGGGGAGTATAATGTTCAAAATAAATTTGCGAGGTCGCTATGCCAAAAAATAAAGGTGTTATTGGAATTCTGACCGGGGGCGGCGATGTGCCGGGATTAAATCCCGCTATTCGCGCGGTAACGATCCGTGCATTGCGTGAGGGTTATCAAGTGATCGGTATCCGCCGCGGTTGGGGTGGTTTGGTGGATATCATCCGTGATAAGAATGCCGATAACAGCAATAATTTCCAGGTCCTGACAGAGGAGATAGTCAACCGGGCGGGCCGAACAGGCGGCACATTTCTGCACACCTCACGTACAAACCCAGGGAAGGTCAAGAAGGAGGATGTCCCCCAGCATTTGCAGGATAGGTATGCTGAGGAGAAAAATGACCTGACCCCGGAAGTACTCAAAAATCTTGATTTTCTTGGCATAGATTACATAATCCCAATTGGGGGTGACGATACACTCAGTTACGGGGTTCGGTTATATCAGGAGGGTTTTAAAGTGGTCGCCATCCCAAAGACGATGGATAACGATGTGCCAGGGACAGATTATTGCATAGGCTTTAGCACCTGCGTCACTCGCACCATTTCACTGACCAACAGCCTGCGGACAATTGCCGGTTCGCATGAACGCTTTATGGTGCTTGAGGTGTTTGGGCGTTATGCCGGGTTTACTGCCATGCTGCCGACAATGGCCGGAGCCGCAAACCGTTGTGTTATTCCGGAGTACAAATTCAATATTGACCACCTGACGGAATTGCTGGTTAAAGACCGCGATGCCAACCCCAGTCATTATTCTGTATTGCTGATTTCAGAAGGAGCCATGTATGAAGGCGGCGAAATGATTTTTAAAGACCGCTCCACGGATGCGTTCGGCCATGCCAAGTTAGGGGGCATCGGCGACCTGGTTTCAGAGCGGATAAAAGAGCTCTCGCCGAAATACAACAAAGGCAAAACGGTGGATGTGATCAATCAGAAACTTGGTTATATGGTGCGCGGCG
This sequence comes from Anaerolineales bacterium, assembly GCA_030680795.1. GTDB lineage: Bacteria > Chloroflexota > Anaerolineae > Anaerolineales > Villigracilaceae > Villigracilis. The sequence goes on from JAUXUL010000027.1 coordinate 148,752, forward strand.
GCGACCCGGATGCAATTGATTCAATTGTTCCAATGGCATTTGGCAATCTCGCGCTCGACCTTGTATTGGGCGGCATCCATGGCAGGCTGGTGGTTCTGAAGAATGGCCGCTACGACAATATGCCGTTGGATATCGTGACTTCCACTAAAAAGCTCGTGGATGTAAATCACTTTTACGATACTGAGCGTTATCGTCCAAAATATGAGAATTTTGAGATGAAGCCGCTGTTTATCATGACCAGCGAGGTATAGAAGAATGTGCAGGTGGCAGTCACTTCGCAAGTGCCTGTCACCCCAGTAGCAAGAGTTTACACTTGAGCCCAGCTAAGAATATTATCGGTTATCTGACTTGAGTTGAGTATAATTGCCCAAACTTTAATGAGGAGTTTAACAAATGAATTTTGCAATGTGGAAGAAAGCGTTGAACGTAATTCCCGATGTTTCAAAGGAGGAATGGGATCGCCTGGATGTGATCTCCAAATGGTTGATCTCCACCCGCGCGGCGGTCCTCGTTATGACCTTTATTTCCGCCGCACTGGCCGGCTTGTTTGCATGGCGTGATGGGGCATTTAATTTTGGTCCCTGGCTTGCACTTGTCTTTGGACTGATCATGGCACATGCCAGCAATAATATCTTCAATGATTACACCGACTTCGTGCGCGGCGTGGATCAGGATAATTACTATCGCAATATCTATGGTACACAGCCCCTGGCAAATGGATTAATGACCCAGCGCCAGCACCTGACATATTTTGCAGTTACGGGGTTGCTGGCCCTGGCCGCAGGCCTATACCTGATCTTTGTAAACTCCAATGACCCGCTGATTTGGATTTTGCTCGCATCGGGCGCTTTCTTTGTCCTGTTCTATACATGGCCGCTCAAATACATTGCTCTTGGCGAAGTGGCGGTGCTTTTGGTTTGGGGACCCTTGATGATAGGCGGTGGTTATTATGTGCTGGCGCAACAATGGAATTGGAATGTTGTGCTTGCCTGCCTCCCATACGCCCTGGGTGTGACAACGGTGATATTTGGCAAACACATAGATAAACTTGACAAGGATAAAGTCAAACGAATTCACACCCTGCCAGTTGTCATCGGTGAGAAAGCCTCCCGCTTTACCGTGCTGGCAATGATGGCTATCCCCTATTTTTTGACCATATATTTAATTGCGATAAAATTTTTCACCCCGATCATGGCCATTGTTTTTCTTGCAATCCCACAATTCCTGCGGGTGTATCCTGTATTTTTGAAACCCAAGCCTGAAACCCAGCCTGAAGGACAGGCTGGCTGGCCGCTGTACTTCGTCGGTTACGCTTTTTACAATAACCGAAAATTTGGCATATTGTTCATGATTGGCTTATTGCTGGATATCATGCTCCGATTGGTTCCCTTCACTCAAAATTTCTGGCGGTAATTTCTAATTCGTAAATGGATGCTGAAGGGTTTATGCCGTTCGGCATCTTTTATTTCTTACACAGTATGGGCGACCATTCAAGAGAAGTAGGGGAATGTTGTTTTGGCTGGGCGGGCCGCCCCTGCAGATTTTATTGTGAAAATCTTTCTAATTCAGATAAATTTTGTTATCACGGCGGTGATTTATTTCGCAAATAGAACTTAAACGAATGATGTCACCATGAACGCAAAGAGAATTCCGCATATTGTCATCATTGGCTCAGGCTTTGCCGGGCTGGAAACCGAATGACTTGTCTTGAATTTGTTTTGCCAAAATCGGACGGCTTACTATTTAATGTCTGCCCGCAAAACAGTGCAGTAACTCCGCGAGAAAGATTTCAGAAATCTGATGCTATGCCAAGTTTTGATTTTTCTTTGCGCTCCAAGAACATCAGGACAATGCGTGTCTTTGGGCTCAATATTGCTGCATTAATAATCATATTGGCTGATATCAAGCACTTCGTTGGAGAGAAAATACGTCTGTGCAGGCAGGAGCAGATGTTTGCGCTTCCAGGTGGCGTAAACAGTCGTACATTGCGAGCGCGGCAGGCGGTTGATCAATGATGAGTCATACAACAAAATGGAACGATAGGTAATGCTTTCTATCACTGTCCAATGGTCGTGATAACCCTGCAAACCCAAAATGATGGCGCGCCCGGGCGTTCCGTCCAAAAAGTTTTGCATGGATATCCAGAAAGCTGTGAGGTCTGGGTTTAAAATGCCCCGCCAGGGGATTTGCACATTTGAGATGCGTTTCTTGCCAACCACTTTTTTTAAGATCACCAGCATTTCGGTGTGAACGATCCCGCCGATCAAGAATTTGGTCAACAGTCCGCGGCGGGATAGGTAATGGATCAGGTCATCGAATAATTGCTGGGTCTCTTCATCCGAGGAATGGTTGATGATCCGCTCTGCGTTGATGGTGCTGTATAGTCCGCAGAGCGAATCCAAACCGCCTTGTTGAAATGGGGGCAATCCAGATGTATCTTTGTAATTCCTAGACATAGGAAGGTCTCGCTTGAATAATCTTTCTATCCAGAATACCAGAAAGTGATCAACAGCAAGATCACTCCTGGAAAGGCAAGATAGCATGATTTTTCAAAAATGGTCTTCATCTTTTATTATTCTCCTGAAGGGATTTCCCCCCTCGATTCATGATGTTGCAAGCTCGATGATTGGGCCTGAAACATATTAAGTTTACTTACACTTAAAAAGTTTTATTCACTATTCATTTTTCGGTGCAATGCTCTCAGGTTGCGGCGGTGCAGTGTTTCTGCCAGACCTCCAAGGAAAACACGGCTTTTGCCGCATTGCTCGATGGTGATCGATTCCAGGTATTCATCCACATTCCTGCGTTTACCCGCTGACTTTACGGCTTTTTTGAGGTTGTTCAAATAATTCATATTATCCTTTACAGCCGCATCTATTTCACCGCGCAGAATAATATCGCCGTGTCCCTGGATAATATTTTCAAGACCCATCCGTCCGATCCGTTTGATGGATGCAAGCATGTCATCTGCGTCACCATCCACGATGTAGGGGATGGGCATGAAGGCATCACCTGCGAATAGTACGCGGTCTTCCTCCACCAGGACTGAAATGCCGTCGTCGCTGTGACCGAATGACGGCGAGAGGATTAGATTCTTTTTCCCGACGCGCATTGCCAATTCACCGGAAGCAAATGTCAGGTGAGGAGGAACGATCTTTACCTGCCGCAGATTTGTGTTCTGTTTGCGGGCTTCTTCCAGTGAAGGCACACCATGTTCAATTAGAAATTCACGGCATTTGGCATGGCCGATCACGGTTGCACCGTGAAAAAAACTATTGCCCCATGTGTGGTCTGCATGATAGTGAGTGTTGATGACATAACGCACCTGGACACCCAATTCATGTTCAATGAACTCTCGCATTCCGGTAGTCTCATCTGGCAGAGCCAGGGTATCAATGACAACCGCCCACTGTGGACCGACAATGACCCCGGCAGTTACCTGGGCATATACTTCACTCTGGAACCAAAACACGTTTTCAGATACTCGTTCACGGTGCATATTTTCCGACCTTTTGGTATGAATTTAATTACATTGTTAATAGCACATTCCCGCCTAAATATCAAGTTGACTAGACAAATTGCAGTGTTTCCTTAAATAAAACCTGCTTTATTTGAAGCATTTGGTTGAAGATGACAAAAGAAGAACTGACATTTTGATGCCAGTTCTCTTCTGTACTAAATATGTATCGGACTGCCGCTCGCGCCGTGAGCCGCTTCCATGATTGCTTCGGAAAGCGTCGGGTGCGCATGGACGTTGCGCGCAATTTCATGCGGCGTCAGTTCCATCATGCGTGCGAGGGTTAGCTCAGGAAGCAACTCGGTCACTTCGGGACCGATCATGTGCGCGCCAAGGATCTCGCCATATTTTTCATCCACGACGAGCTTCACAAAGCCCGCATAATCGCCAAGCCCAAGCGCCTTGCCATTTGCTTGAAATGGAAAGCGGCCGATCTTTACATTATGTCCGCGTTCCTTAGCCTGTGCTTCTGTCATACCAAATGATGCGATCTGCGGCTGGCAATACGTAGCGCGCGGCATCATTTCATAATCCAGCGCGACGGTTTCATGCCCGCCAATATGTTCCGCACAAACAATGCCCATCGCCGAGCCGACATGCGCCAGCATAAGTTTGCCCGTCACATCGCCAACAGCCCAAATTCCTGCGACATTGGTTTGCATCTTTTCGTTGATCTCCACAAAACCACGTTCGCTGATCTTGACGCCGACATCTTCGAGTCCGAGTCCTTTGGAATTGGGACGAAAGCCGATCGCGACTAAGGCCTGGTCTGCTTCCAATACCGTTTCCTTTCCACCCGCTGACACTTTTACCTTGACGCCCGTCTTTGTCGCTGCAACAGACTCAACTTTATGCCCGACCAGGATGTTGATCTTGCGCTTCTTGAATTCCTTATCGAGTTCCTTTGAAACTTCTTCATCTTCAAGCGGAACAATGCGTGGCAGCATTTCAACGATGGTTACTTCCACGCCATAGGCATTCCAGATCGTGGAAAATTCCACTCCAATTGCGCCAGAGCCGATCACAACCACAGACTTGGGAAGTTTCTCCTGCAGGATGGCTTCCCAATAGGTGACGACCTTTTCACCATCCACTTTCCATGTTGGCGGAACCATGGCGCTTGCACCAGTAGCGACGATGATATTCTTTGCTTTGAGTTCGGTGACTTTGCCATCTTTATCAGTAACAGAAATTGTGTCTTTCGCCTTGAGCTTCGCTTCACCCATGAAGACCGCGATATTGTTCTTCTTCATCAGGAAGCCGACACCTTTGGTCAATCTGTCCGAATTCTGGCGTGAGCGTTTGACCGCCGCACCGTAATCCAATTTTAGATTCTCAAATGAGAAACCAAAATCCTTGCCGCGTTCGCGCAGAGTGTGAGCGACTTCCGCATTTTTGAGTAATGACTTCGATGGAATGCAACCGACATTCAAACATACACCTCCAAGCCATTGCTTGTCGACAATTGCGACCTTCTGCTTAAGTTGGGCGGCACGGATCGCGGCCACATAGCCCGCGGGTCCCGCGCCAATAACGACGACATCAAAATTTTCTGACATGTGATACTCCTCAGTGTTTACGTCATTGTGAGGGACGAATTTTGTCCCGAAGCAATCTCCAACTTGATGAGGGGATTGCTTCGGGCATAGCCCTCGTAATGACGAAATATATATTCAATTTTACTACAACCAAAGCCTCCCCATTTCCGGGGAGGCTTGATCATTCTGGAGTCCATCAGCTTACTGATGGATAGACAATAAAATGAGTGTCGCGAACATTACAGTGCAGACAGAAAGCTGTCCGACTCCAGAGTTACATTAGATTGTCTTTCAGGAATTCAAAGGTTCTATCCCATGCAAGCTGCGAGGATGCGGAGTCATATTCGGGGCGGTCAGACTCCATGAACCAGTGACTAACCGTCGGGTAGAAATGAAGCGTGACATCTACATTCGCAGCTTTCATTTTCGCTTCCATTTCGCGCACGCCTTCGAGCGGCTCCCATTCATCGACTTTGCAAAAATGACCGAGTACTTTCGATTTAATTTTGTTGAAGTCCACGCCATCATTGGCTCCATAGAATAAAACTGTCGCGGCGATATTATTGGGATCATCACTGGCAACAACCAGCGCCCATGCCGCGCCCATCGAAAAACCTATCACACCGATATTATTGTGGGTGAGGTTATGCAAATGCTCTTTCGCAGCCATCACGATATCGCCAATAAGTTGATTGTCACTGTTTTGCATCAACTCTTTGGCGGTGTCAATGGTCTCGGCAATTTGCCCGTTATGCAGATCGGGCGCGAGCGCAACATACCCATGCTCGGCAAGTTGATCGCATAATTGTTTGAAGAAAGGTTTCAATCCCCACCATGCGTGAAGGACTAAAACTCCAGGCCCGCCATTTTCAGGAGCGGCAAAATACGCATTGATCGACTTGCCGTTGACATCCAACTTGATCTCAGATTTTTGAATGAACATGCGACTCTCCTTTTTTTTAGATTATAAGTACATACGTTCTAATTTGCAAGAAAAAATAAAAAGGCGACTTTTCATCGCCTTTTGGATTTACAACCAGCGCCTCACTCTTGACCTGTAACTTGTATACTGCTCTTTGAATTTTTTCTCCAGATAAGCCTCTTCCCGCTCAATGACCAGCCGATTCATGGTCACAGCGTAGAATAGTGCAATCAAAATTCCCCAGAAATAGCCTGAGTTCAGTGGCAAGCCAATCACCATTAACAAAAACCCCAGATAAATCGGGTTGCGTGTGAAGCGATAGATTCCCGTTGTAACGATTTGACTGACAGAACCATGCGGGTCAAGTGTTGTGCGTGCTTTTCTAAATTCAATGAATGCGCCCACGCTGCATAGAAAACCAATGAAGGTCAATGCCAGGCCGAGATTTTGTAACAAGGCTGGCGCAGCAAACGGAATTGGAATCACAAAGCCAAGCAGGAATCCAATCCCAATGAAAATCAATACCACAATGGGAGGATGAACATTTTTATTAATGTTTGCATGATCTTTTTGTTTTTCGGACATAACGATTAACTCCAATTCTCTAATGTTTCTTTGACCTTCGCCAAAAACCAATCCGCAGACGCGCCATCGAGGATGCGGTGATCGAAGACAAATGATAAATACACCATCGGACGAATCGCAATTGCGTCATCTATCACAATCACACGCTTTTGCATCGCGCCGATTCCCAAAATTCCACACTGCGGCTGGTTGAGGATGGGGAATGCGAACAATGATCCGCTGATGCCGTGATTGGTGAGCGTGAAAGTTCCGCCTTTGACTTCGTCGGGTTGCAATTTTTTATTCCGCGCGCGATTGGCAAGATCATTCACAGAACGTGCCATTGCCAGAAGCGAGTGGTTATCCGCGCCTTTGATGACTGGCACGATCAATCCTTCTTCGCCGAGTGAAGTTGCCATGCCGATATTGATATTATTATGTATCAGCACGCCTTCAGCGCTCCACGAAGAGTTGACGATTGGATAGGCTTTCAAGCCTGCCACAATTGCCATCATAAAATATGCCGTGAAAGTGAGGTTGACTCCATCTCTCTCGAACGTGGCTTTGTTCGCAACGCGATGCTTTGACACTCGGGACATGTCCGCTTCCATGACAGTCAACACATGCGGAGAAGTGCGCTTGGACATGACCATGTGTTGCGCGATGGAATTTCGGATGAACGTATGTTTGATTAAGGTGTCAGGTGTCGAGGTGGCAAGTGTCAGGTTGCGGCTACCGATTTCCGATTTTCGACTTTCGACATAACTTGTAACATCATTCTTCGTAATCCGTCCATTCAAGCCCGTGCCTTGTACTTGAGATAAATTCACGCCCTGCTCTGCGGCGATCTTTGCGACGACGGGGGAGATGAAGCCGATGTCCGTGTTGTGTGTTGCGAGTTGCGTGATCGGCAAGGTTTCAATAGGCTTTGTTTCTGTAGTTGACGACACTTTTGAAACCTCGACACTTTTTCCACTTTCAATATTTTCTCCCACCATCCCGATGATCGCTAACAATTCACCAACCTTTGCAGCCTGACCCTCCTGCATCTCAATTTTGAGAATCACACCCGAAGCAGGCGCGGGAATCTCGGTATCTACTTTATCCGTGTTTACTTCAAGCAATGGCTCCAATTCCTTTATAGAATCGCCAACCTGTTTGAGCCACTTTGTGACGGTGACTTCGTCAACACCTTCGCCTAAACGTGGAACTAAAACTTTTGTCGCCATAAATTCTCTCTTTCTAGGTGTCATTCTGAGGAGCGGAGCGACGAAGAATCTCAGATTACAGGATGATCTCCATTAATTGGAGATTCTTCGCTCCCTATCGGTCACTCGCATCGTTCCGATGTTATTCGGGAGAATGACATATCAAGATAGTAATTGGTTACTTAAACACTGGAAACTGTTTTGGGTTCACTTCATTCATCATTTCATACACAGTATCAAAAATAGTCTCCACATTCGGTTTTGACCAATAATCTCCGTCACTTCCATACGCAGGGCGATGCGCTTTGGCGGATAAAGTTTTCGCAGGCGAGTCCAAATGGAAATAGCCGCCTTGCTTTTCGATGACTTCCTGTATCATGTAGGCAGTTGCTCCGCCTGGCATATCTTCATCCACGAACAACACGCGGTTTGTTTTCTTGAGCGACTCAACAATCATGCTGTGAATATCAAATGGCAAAAGAGATTGCACATCAATTACTTCGATTTCGATTCCAATTTTACTGAGTTTGTCAGCGGTTTCCATTACAATGCGGCAGCACGCGCCGTAGGTCACAACCGTCACATCTTTGCCTTCGCGAATGATTTCAGGCACGCCCAATGGCAAGGTCATTTCGCCGATATTGTCTGGCAGGCGTTCTTTGACGCGATAGCCATTTAGCACTTCAACAACAATTGCGGGTTCATCTGATTTCAAGAGCGTGTTGTAGAAGGCAGCGGCGCGAGTCATATCACGCGGCACCAAAACATACATACCTCGCACAAGATTGATGATGCCAGCCATCGGTGAGCCAGAATGCCAAATGCCTTCGAGTCGATGTCCGCGAGTTCTTACAATGACGGGCGCTTTCTGTCCGCCAGCGGTGCGCCAGTGGAGAGACGCCAGATCATCAGACATGATTTGCAGCGCGTACAGCACATAATCCAAATATTGTATCTCCGCAATCGGGCGCAGTCCGCGCATTGCCATGCCAATTGCCTGACCCAAAATCGTCGCTTCACGAATGCCTGTATCGGTCACGCGCATTGCGCCATATTTTTCCTGCATACCTTTGAAACCCTGATTCACATCGCCAAGTTTTCCGACATCTTCACCGAACGCGATCAGGCTCGGCTCACGCGCCAGCGCAGCATCGAACGCGGCGTTCACCACATCAAAACCGAACATTGTTGGTGATGACTCTGAATACGCGGGCTTGACTTCGTCCACTTTCAACGCCGTACCCGAATACAAATGCGAACCGTAACGTTCCAAATTAATTTTATCGTTCTCGTTCTTCCATTGGATGAGGAATCCCTTCGACGGATTCGCTTCGTCGCGCAGGATCCTCAACGCTTCATGTGCGGCGCTATGGATGTCACGCCTCGCCACCGACGGGACATTTGCCAGCCGATCCCTGAGCATTCTCAACTCTGACGAATGACTCGAATTGCCAGCGATCTCCTCGAGCATGTCCATCACTTGATTGCGTTCAGCGAGGATCGGCGAGAGAAATGCGTCCCACGCAGATTTGCGGAATCCCTCCACAGCTTCGTAGTCTGCTTTTTCAACAGAGGCAAGCTCGGGCGCGGTCATGATGCGATTGTCCATCATCCACTTACGCAGACGAGTCATACAATCAAAATCTTCTTCCCACTTCAACCGCCCGGCTGTCTTATATCGCTCGTGACTGCCCGAGGTGGAATGTCCCTGCGGCTGGGTCACATCAATGATGTGAATGAGCGCGGGGATATGATACTCGCGCGCGATCTCGGCGGCGCTGAGATAGGTTTCGACCAGCGCGGGGTAATCCCAGGCGTGGACGGTGTAAAGATCGAAGCCGCGCTCGATGGTTTCGGGCGGCGCATTGAGGTCGCGTTCGAAGCCTTTGAGCAGTGTTCCGATATTTTCCTTGACCATTTGAAATTGATTAGGGACAGAGATGCCATAGCCATCGTCATAAATGGTGATAATGGCGGGCGCTTTGAGCACACCAATCGCATTGACCGATTCCCAAAAGAGTCCCTCGGCTGTGGAGGCATTACCGATTGTTGCAAAGGTGACTTCATCGCCATTGTGCGAAAAATCTTTTTGGTTATGCAATTCTTTGAGATTGCGATAAACAACAGACGCATAGGCCAGCCCGACAGCGCGCGGCATTTGTGCTGCGGTTGGAGAAACATCTGATGCGGTGTTGTACATTTTTGTTTGCGCGCGCCACGAGCCGTTGGGATATAAATTGCGTGACGTGAAATGTGCGTTCATTTGCCGCCCTGCGCTGGCGGGGTCATAGGTCACATCTGCGTGAGAATATAACTGGGCAAAAAATTCCTGAATGCTCATTACGCCCAGCATGAACATCCAGGTTTGATCGCGGTAATATCCAGAGCGCCAATCGCCTTTGCGGAAGGCGCGCGCAATGGCGAGGTTGGCAACTTCCTTTCCATCGCCAAAGATGCCAAACTTGGCTTTGCCGCTCAAGACTTCGCGCCTGCCAATCAGACTCGCCTGTCGTGATTGATAGGCGAGTCGATAATCTTTGATTATTTCTTCTTTATCGAGGGGAAGCGCAACAGGGCCCTTCTTTTTGGGCATGTATCTCTCTCCTGAATTGGATGTGTTAAGGGGGATTATAACGGAAAAGGATGGAGGGGAAAGGATGATCGGGGTAAGGGCGACCCGTTGTTGCAAATGGTGACGAATTGAGGATGATATTACGCGATTGGGTATGTTGATTGATAAATATTGGTGGGTCGCCCCTACGGTTTGATATTAATTGGGTTCACATCATCTTTATCCCACAATATGGGATTGGCTTCAATGTAATCTGTTTTGTTTTGCAAATCCTGTTCGTTGCGGATGATGTGCTCGTAATAATTTCTTTGCCATATGGGGGTATTGTTTAATTCGGGGATTTTCCACAACCGTTTGGTTGCGCGCGATTTGAATTGTGACATGATCGCGCCCATTGAGGCGGGCTTTGGTCCGCGGGGCAGAGGTGACCCGTCAATGCTGTCGGTGGTTTTTGTTTGCAAAGGTATAGTGTCTGAATTCGTGTTGGTTAATCCCTGGCGGGTCGCCCCTACGTATTCAAGGAAATATAAAATGCCATGAAAATGATTTGGCATAACAACATACGCGCCCAATTCAACATATTGCAATCGTTTTGGTAATTCCAACCATTTCCATTGAACAATTTTCCCCGCATTGTTCAATTTCATTTCACCATTCACAATTTCCCCAAGCAAACATTCTCGATGCCATGTAACAATGGTCACGTAAAATGCGCCTGCTTGCGAATAATCATATTCATTCAGGCGAATGGAATGGCGGTGATGTTTTTGTGGATCAAACTTTGGTTTCATATTTTGGTAGGGGCAACCCGTCAATGTGTATCATGAAATATGTTGGGCAATGGATGTTTATATTACGAAACGATGGTTGTGCAAAGGGAGGGTCGCCCTTGTTTATGGTGATGTTCCAAACACAAGGGCGACCCGTTCTTGCAAACGATGTTAAATTCCCTATTGTGGTTTTGAATAAATATCGGTGGGTCGCCCTTATGATGATTATTTCATCCTCTCCGCCATAATCTCCACTACATCTTTCACCTGAATATTCCCTCCGTCTGCTTTGCTTGCGTCACTCATCATCGTCAAACAGAACGGGCAGCCCACCACTACTGTATCCGCGCCTGCCGAAGGTCCTGCCGCACTTAGAAGGGTGGATTTGGCTTCGGCAACGTGAATAGCGTTATTTGACCATCCCCATTCTCTTGCCCGCTTCGCCGATCACATCCATGGCGCGCTCGATCTCGCCTGGCTCATGCGCGGCAGTGACAGTGGCTCGCAGGCGTGACATGCCTTCCTGCACGGCAGGAGAGACAACGGGCAAAACGAACACATCCCTTTCCTGGCATTGCTTTGTGAGTTCAAAAGCTCGTTCATCTGTAACACACAAGACGGGGACAATAGCTGTTTCTGTGAGCAGGGTGTCAAATCCCATACCTTTTAGACCGCCAATGAATTGCTTGGTATTTTCATTAAGTCTTTCAATGCGCCAGGGTTCATCCAAAATGACCTTGAAGGCTTCGTTGGCAGCGGCGGCCTGCGCGGGCGGCAAGGCGGCAGAGAAGATGTAAGCTCGGCTTCCGTGGCGCAGATAATTGATCATATCTTTCTTCGCGGCAACGTACCCGCCGACGGAGGGGATCGTCTTGCTCAGTGTGCCCATTTTGATGTCAATCACATCACCCAGTCCGAAATGCTCTTCGATGCCGGTGCCTGTTTTGCCGAGCACGCCGACCGAGTGAGCCTCGTCAATCATCAGCCAGGCGTTGTACTTCTTGCTTATCTCCACGATCTTCGGCAGGTCAATGATATCGCCGTCCATGCTGAAGACCGAGTCCGCGATGACCAGTTTGGCAACATCGGCGGGCGCATTTTTGAGCAAGCCTTCGAGGTGCTGCATGTCATTGTGACGGAAACGGCGGAACTCCGCGCCCGACATGAGACAGCCATCCACAATCGAGGCGTGGTTGATCTTATCAGAAAAGACGTAATCGCCGCGTCCCATCAAAGTTGAGATGACAGTCAGGTTGGTGACATAGCCGGATGTGTACGTGATCGCAGCTTCCGTATGCTTGAAGTTCGCAATCGTTTCTTCCAATTCATTGTGCAGGGTCAATGTGCCTGCCAGTGTGCGGACACCGTTTGTGCCCGTTCCCCATTGGTCCACCGCTTTCTTCGC
>JAUXUL010000038.1 GCA_030680795.1 Anaerolineales bacterium
GACTTCCAATCAGTTTCCAAGAAAGAGATTGAACAGGCTATGGCAAGGCTGAATTTCAGACCACGAAAAACCCTTCGTTTCAAAACACCCTTTGAGGTGTTCTGTCATTCATCTGTTGCACTTACCAGTTGAATTCACAATTCTAAAACTAATTCTTCAGCACTTCTTTTATTTGTTGCTTTGTAAACAATCCATTTCTTGGCTTTTTGAGCAGCTTCAGCAGCATTGTACATAAATAGTGAAACTACATCTGTGCTGCTTGTGAACTCAAAAAGTGGAAGTTTTCCATCAACATAAAATGTGCTAACAAAATTTTCTGCATCACTAAGTACTCGCTGTAACCTCATCAATTTTGAAGACAACTCAGGCTCAATCAACGTCATTGAACTTGCCAATATCTTGTCAATTTCTTCTTTTTCTTGCGAAAGCAGTTTTAGTATTTCAACCTTATTATCTAATGAAACTTCACTTAAATATTCTTTTAATTTCGAAAACAATTCTTTACTAGTCTCTTTATTTGAAAAATCGACCTGAACATCTAATGTTGTTGCTACAGCATCGCCAAATTCATAAATATATTTACTGCCTGACATAATAAAAGGAACGGTAGCCCACATTACTGCATCAAAATGACTAATCAATCTTGAATAAAGAAAAAATTTTGACGGTAACCATCTAGTATCTTCTCTTTTCTGTATCAACTTGTCAACAAGAAAAACGGTTATCGCTATACCAATAATTTCAGACACAATATTAAGAAGTAAGTCACCGCCCATGTCAATTATTCCATATCCACGATTTCGCCGCCGTGTTGAATGGCGGCAGCGACCATGCCGTCTTGCGCCACGTTGGCAGGAACTTTACCTTTGGCGTTGGTGACGATACATCGAATGGATAGCTCGACGTTGAAATTATCTTTGATCAATTTTTGGATGGCTTCGATTTGATCGGGCTTATCTATCTTTGAGACAAGCACATCACTGGCTAACCCAAGCACAAGCGTTTTGCCTTGCACGTCGATCATCTTGACCGAGTTTAACAATGCAGAAAGATTCGCCTGCGATTTGGGCAGGGATGCGGCGAGATGTTTCCAAGATTTGATGATGTCGCCTGAATTTATAATGGGTTTTTCGGACGCTTCGGCTTTGCTCACATCGTCCCGGTGCTCTTTCGGAAGCGCAGGCTTTTCGGCTTCGCTCTTAACCTCAGGTTGGGATTCTGTTCTCGAAACAGGAGCAGGCTGGGGCGGAGTCGGACGCGGCGCGGTGGGTTGAGGAGATTCTGTTGGGGCGTCCAGCACTTCTGCGAGAGCAAGTTCAATGCTCAGGGATGGCTGCCAGCCGCCGCGCAAATCCGTCGCGGCGTTGTTGAAAATTTTCATCATGCGCAGGACATCGGAGGTGCTGAATGATTTCGCGTGCGCGTCCATTTGTCCTTTGACTTCGCGCGTGGCTTCGACTTGATCGATGTTGCCCATTTGAATGAGCATGAGACCGCGCAGATATTCGACGATTTGACGGGCAAGCGAGCGCGGGTCAGTGCCAGAGTCGAGGGCGCGGTGAATGGTTTCGAGACCGCGCGCAGGCTGATGATCGAGAACAGAAGCGATGATGTCCAGCACGGTTTTGCTTGTGGCGGTGCCGAGGACAGTTTGCGCGAGGGCAAGCGTAATCTTCGTACCCGTGGATGCGAGTTGATCGAGCAGGGATTGCGCGTCGCGCATGCCCCCCGCAGACTGACGCGCGATGAGCGTCAGCGCTTCGTCATCGGCGGTAAGGTTCTCGGCGACGACGATATATTTGAGGTTGGCGACGATCTCGTCCACTGGCACGCGGCGAAATTCGTGACGCTGGCAGCGCGACAAAACGGTTGCAGGAATTTTATGAATTTCAGTTGTGGCTAAAACGAAGATGGCATGCGGCGGCGGTTCTTCGAGTGTTTTGAGCAGCGCGTTGAATGCCGCAGTCGAAAGCATGTGGCATTCATCAATGACATAGATTTTATATTTGCCTTGAGTTGGTGAGAAGTTGATCTTGTCGCGCAAATCGCGGACATCGTCAACGGATGTGTTGGAAGCCGCGTCAATTTCGATCAGATCCATAAATCGATTCTGATTAACAGCTTCACAGTAATCGCAGGTGTTATCTGGTCTTTTCGCGGGGTCTTCGTTGAGACAGTTGACAGCCTTCGCCAGAAGGCGCGCGACAGTTGTTTTGCCTGTTCCGCGCGGACCCGCAAAAAGATAGGCGTGACCGACACGGTCCGCTTTTATGGAATTGGTCAGCGTCTGGACAACGTGATCTTGTCCGATGACGGTGTCCCATCCTTTGGGGCGATATTTACGGTAGAGTGCTTGGGTCATTTTTAGTTACCAGTGATCAGTAATCAGTCGGTGGTTGAGTAGCGACGAACGAAGTGAGGAGCGCATAGAAACCACCAATTTTATTTTGACTTTTTATTGCTGGTTTCGATACGGCGGAAGAGCACCACCTACTCAACCAGCAGAGTTTTTAAGGAACTCGATACACTGCTCTCAAGTTGCCTTGCGCATCGAACAACCGTGCATTCTCGCCAGAACTCCATACCGCTTCACTTATGCCCCAATATAGGTCAATGACGGTATCTGTACCTGTGGCAGTGTGGACTTGAACTGCGCCGTTCGGGTAAAGTGTGAGTTGCGGGAATTTGAAAGTATTGCCGTCTTCGTCTTTCAATTGCCAGCTTGCCAGATCCAACTGACCTTCGCCTTCAAATTTCACAACCACGATCTCGGCACCTAAAGTCCCTGCGCCCACTACACTGCTAACCTTGACGGCGATATCGGTCTGCGGGTTGACCGTGGACACTGGCGCAGAGTCACCGCTTGCGGGCAGGGCCTGCTGAACCGAAGACTGATTCACGGCGCGGTAGTTGCGGTCATACCAAAAGAGGATGCCGCTCGTCACACAGGCTGAGACAAAGACGTTCAAGAGCAGGTAATAAACAAGTTTGCGGCGATCCATGATGGTTCGTATGATAGCACAAAACATTTAAACGTTTGGACGTTTTAACGTTTCAGAGATATGGCAACCCAATCACCCATTTGACGTTGAGCGCTTCTCTTTAGATCTTTAGCCTGCGCGGCCTCAATGACATTTTCTGCCTGATGGGCAAGGATTCCGCTCAAGATAATCTCACCATTTGATTCGACCAAGTCTGCGAGACCTGCGTCAAAAAGGCGGATGATGATGGGGGCAAGAATATTTGCGACCACAAGCGGCGCGGACTTAAACGGGAAGTTGCCACTCAGCACCTCAGTCACTGAGCCCTGACCGAGAATCAACTCCTCCCCCACTCCATTTGAATCCGCATTCTCACGCGAGTTTTTGACGGACTCAATGTCTATATCAACGCCGAGGACGGTTTTTGCGCCGAGTTTAAGGGCGGCGATGGAGAGAATACCTGAGCCGCAGCCGACATCGATCACATTTATGTCATTCTGAGCGAGCCGCTTTTCGGCGAGCGAAGAATCTCCAACACTATGTAGAGACCCTTCGCTTCGCTCAGGGTGACACTCGTCAAAGTATTTCTCCATCAACTCCAAACACAATTGCGTTGTGGGATGCGTGCCTGTGCCGAATGCCATGCCAGGGTTAATTTTAATGGGGATTCGATTTGGCTCAGGAGATTCCAACCACGCGGGCAGGATCAGGAGTCTCTCTCCGATGAGAATCGGCTTGTAGTGCTGTTTCCAGGCTTCCATCCAGTTTTGATCCGCGATCTGCTTGTAAGCAGGAGCAGGCACGGGCGTAATCATCCCAAAATAGAAAAGCGACTCTTCGAGTTTTTGTCGCGTCTCCTCCAATTGATCGTTGACTTCCAAATAAGCGCGCACGGTGATGGGACCTGTTGCCGTGCCTTCGTCTTCTTCGTCTAAAAATTTTACACCTTGCTCGGTCATCACGCCATTGGGCGCGAAACGGGCGAAAACATCCGCAACGGATTCGGCGAGTTCGCCATTTACAGTCAGTGAAACTTCCAGCCAATTCATTTCTTATCTGCCTTATAAAAACGGATCGCAGACTTCAGTCTGCTTTACATTGCGGATTGAAGCCCGCGTTCCGAGTGTCCAAACTTTTCGCAACCACGTGGATCAAATTTTTTTCCGCGAACAACATGTGCGGCAGATCGTTCACATCGAAATATTTCATTTCAGAAATTTCGAGGCTTTCCTTGAATGTTCCGCTCACAATTTTACATAAATAGATCAAACTGACGTTGGGTTCTTCTTTTGCACTTTGTGCCAGGAATAATTTTTGAGCCTCTATCTGCATTCCCGTCTCTTCATAAAACTCGCGGACAATCGCCTTCTCTGGCTGTTCGCCGTGCTCAAGCCCGCCTGCGGGAATACCCCACTCGAATATTCGATAGGTATGTTTGAACAAAAGAACGCGGCCCTGTTCATCAAAGATCATCGCCGCAACGGCCACGCGAAACCTCGGACGAACGATTCGAGAGGCTAGAAGATGAACCCACAGGGGCATGACGCGCCAAAGGCGTAAAAGAGTATTAATCATATGATTGATGCATTATAAGGCAATCAACCACCCGAGGCAGAACTTCAGTTCTCAAAAAAAAAGAAACGAGCAGACTCTCATCCACTCGCCTCTCATCACTATTCACCAATTACCAATCACTGATCTTATCCCCCAAACGCTTCATTCAACCAATCCAATAATCCCTTTTCCTGCGGCTTGACCGTTGTTCCCAAACTTTCAGCCAACTTCTCAAACAACTCACGCTGATCCTTTGTCAACTTGGCTGGGATGGCCACATTCACCATCACCATTTGGTTACCGCGTTGATGTTTACTACGCACATGCGGAACACCTTTTCCTTTGAGCTGGAAGATCTTCCCGGGCTGTGTACCTGCGGGAATTTTCAATTTTTCATCGCCATCTATTGTAGGTACATGAATATCCGCGCCGAGCACGGCTTGTGCCACATTGATATCAAGGTTCAATAAAATATCGTTCTCGCGGCGCTTGAAGAATTGATGCGGCTTCACATCCAGCACAACGAATAAACTTCCATTCGGGCCGCCAAACACACCAGGGGCACCCTCCCCATTCAAGCGGATCTGTGTACCGACATCCACACCTGCGGGGATTTGCACTTTCTTCTTTACATTCTTGCGTTCCAAGCCATTGCCGCGACAAGTTTTGCACGGTGACGAAATCATTTCGCCACGACCGTTACAAGCGGGACAAGTCGCAGTCTGCACCATCTGGCCAAGAAAAGTCTGACGTACCTGGCGCACTTCACCCTGCCCATTACAAGTGGAACATTTCGTCGGGGTTGTGCCAGGCTCTGCGCCTGAACCCGAACAGCGCGAACAAGTCTCTTCGCGTTGGAATTCAATTTCTTTTTCAACACCAAAGACAGCT
Source organism: Anaerolineales bacterium (assembly GCA_030680795.1). Taxonomy (GTDB): domain Bacteria; phylum Chloroflexota; class Anaerolineae; order Anaerolineales; family Villigracilaceae; genus Villigracilis. Next base: position 5,427 of record JAUXUL010000038.1, read on the forward strand.
TCTTCAAAAGTCAACGTGACCTGCATTTGTAGGTCACGCCCACGGCGCGGGGATTTGCGCGAGCGGCGACCCGTTGAGAATCCAAATCCGCCGAGTATCTCCTCAAACAAGTCACCGAAGTCTGCGGAATAATCATGGAAGCCGCCGCTGCCCATGCCGCCAAGCCCCTCTTTGCCAAAGCGATCATAGCGCGCGCGCTTATCCGAATCCGACAGCACGCCGTACGCTTCATTGATCTCTTTAAATTTTTCCTCAGTATCAGGCTCTTTGCTCACATCAGGATGATACTGGCGCGCAAGTTTACGGAACGCGCCTTTTATCTCGTCATCGCTCGCGTTTTTGTTCAGGCCAAGTATTTCGTAATAATCTCGATTGCTGCTCATAAGTCACACCCCGTCATTGCGAGGAGCGCCTTTGCTTTTTGCGACGAAACAATCCCCAATTAAGTAGGAAATTGCTTCGGGCTAAGAACAAGAACGCCCTCGGTATGACGGATTATTTATTCCTTCACTTCACCATCAACCACATCAGGACTCGCATCATCCTTACCGGATGAAGAACCGTCTGCCGCTTCCCCCTCACCTGTGGCCTGACCCTGCTCATAGACACTGGCGCCTATCTTTTGAACAGTCAGCCCCAACGCTTCCGTGGCGGCTTTGATCTGCTCTATATCCTCGCCCTGCGCCGCAGACTTTGCTTCCGCAACCTTGGCTTCGACATCACTGCGAACTTCCGCAGCGATTTTATCGCCAAACTCACGCAAAGCCTTCTCTCCAGCATAAACAGTGTTATCAGCATTATTACGAGCCTCGATCAAATTCTTGCGTTTACGGTCTTCTTCAACGTGTGCTTCAGCATCCTTGCGCATCTTTTCGACTTCACTATCACTCAAGCCAGAGGAAGCTGTGATCGTAATATGTTGCGAACGTCCCGTCGCTTTATCCTTCGCGCTGACTTTCATAATGCCGTTCGCATCCACATCGAAGGTCACTTCAACCTGTGGAACGCCGCGCGGTGACGGCGGAATCCCATCCAAAGTAAACCTGCCCAATGACTTGTTGTCACTCGCCATCGGACGTTCACCCTGCAAAACATGGATCTCCACCTGCGTTTGATTATCCGAAGCAGTAGAGAACACCTGCGAGCGGCGCGTTGGAATAGTCGTGTTGCGTTCAATTTGAGCGGTGGCGACACCGCCCAATGTTTCAATTGAAAGGGTTAGCGGAGTTACATCCAAAAGTAAAATATCCTTTACTTCTCCGCCAAGCACGCCCGCCTGAATAGCCGCACCGATCGCGACCACTTCATCGGGATTTACACCCTTATGCGGATCCTTGCCAAAGAGCGCGCGCACACGATCCTGGATAGCAGGCATGCGAGTCATGCCGCCCACCAACACAATTTCGTTGATGTCGCCCGCATTTATTCCAGCGTCAGACAATGCCTGTTTAACGGGAGCAATCGTTCGGTCAACAAGATCGGCGCAAATCTGCTCGAGCCTGGCGCGCGTCATGGTCATCACCAAGTGTTTGGGGCCGCTTGCATCCGCAGTCAAATACGGCAAATTGATTTCTGTCTGCATCACAGTCGAGAGTTCGATCTTCGCCTTTTCAGCGGCTTCTTTCAAACGCTGTAAGGCCTGGCGGTCATTGTTTAAGTCAATGCCATTTTCTTTCTTGAACGTCTCGGTCAAATAATCCATAATGCGAAGATCAAAATCATCGCCGCCGAGGAAGGTATCTCCGCTCGTGGCGCGCACTTGAAAGACCCCATCGCCGACATCCAAAATAGAAACATCAAACGTACCGCCGCCGAGGTCATATACAACGATGACTTCATTTTTCTTTTTATCAAGTCCATACGCAAGTGATGAAGCAGTTGGCTCATTGATGATCCGCAAAACTTCAAGACCGGCGATCTTGCCGGCATCCTTTGTGGCATTGCGTTGGGCATCATTGAAATAAGCGGGGACGGTAATCACCGCCTGCGTGATCGTCTCACTGAGATACGCTTCCGCATCCGCCTTGATCTTCGCAAGGATCATCGCCGAAACTTCGGGCGGCGAATATTCTTTTTCATCCAACTTCACGCGGACATCGCCGTTATCAGCCGCAGTGACCTCATAAGGCACACGCTTCTTCGTATGCTCCACCTGCGGATCATCTGCCTTGCGTCCCATGAAGCGCTTCACTGAAAAAATCGTGTTGTGTGGATTTGTAATGGCCTGATTGCGTGCCACACGCCCCACCAAACGTTCGTGATTTTTATTCACTGCCACAACAGAAGGCACAAGTCTTTCACCCTCCGCAGATGGAATCACAACAGGCTCTCCGCCGCTCATCACCGCCGCGACAGAGTTTGTAGTACCTAGATCTATTCCAATGATTTTTGCCATGTTTGTTCCTTTGAAATATCCGTCATTGCGAGGAGGATGTTCTTTCCGACGACGCAATCTCCTCACAAGTTGGGGATTGCTTCGGGCAAGAACAAGAACGCCCTCGCAATGAAGAGTTTAATTTACTGTGCCACCCTAACAAGGGCAGGTCGTATCACACGTTCCCCAAGCATGTATCCATTTTGCACCACTGCAATCACATGTCCGCTTTCAATATCATTGCTCGGCTCATGTGTGACGGCTTCATGAAAAACCGGGTCGAACATCACACCTTTTGCATCAATGCGTTTTACGCCTTCGCTTTCCAAAATGTTCTGCAAGTTGCGCGCGATCAACCCAATGCCGTTCGTCCATGCATCATCTGCGGGGCGGTTTTGCAATGCACGCTCCAGATCATCGAGCGTAGGCAATATCTTCTTAATAATGTTGCCTTTCATGCTGGCATACATCAACTCATTGTCGCGCTCAATGCGTTTTTTATAATTTTGGAATTCCGCCTGAGAACGCACCCATCCATCCTTATATTCGGATGCCTTTGCCACAGCCTCCTCGAGTTGATGTTTCAGCGCCTCAGGCTCATCCGAGGAATGCCCGGCTGCCTCAGGCATTTCCGGCTCTGTGGGTTGAGTTTCTTTTACTTCTTCCTCGTCTTTATGTTTCTTTTTATCGGTCATGTTCTCACTCTCAAAATTCGTAATGCGTAATTGCTAATTCTTTTTTACAAATTACCAATTACGTTTTTTATTCACCTGTGATCGTATCATTCACCAACTCGCTTAATACTCCCGCAACATATCGCACAGTTGGGATCGTCCGCGCATAAGACATTCGCATCGGTCCCAACACACCAAGCGTGCCTGTCGCCATGCCAGGGACACCGTATCTTGCAATCACCAGCGAGCATTGACGGAGTTCCTCCCATTCGCCTTCGCCGCCGATCAATACTTGAAGTCCGTCGATGTTGCTGTTCGTGGTCGTACGCGCCAACAAATCCTGCAAGGTGGCTGGTTCTTCAAAAATTTTCAAGGCACGCCTGGCATCATCCGACTCGCCAAATTCGGGACTCCCCAAAACGTTGGTTAATCCGTCCGTGTAAATTTCACCAGAGAGGCTGGCTGCTGCGCGACGAATATCCTGCAGAATCAGAAGAAGGATATCCTGATCGAGCGCGTCGGGGCAGGCTGGCAGGAGGGAAATTGCGTCCACTGTAAGACCAACTAAAAGGGCGTTAAGATGCGAGGCGGATTGGCTGAGTCGCTCCTGAGAGACGGGTTCTGCCAGCGTCAGAATTTGCTGAGAGACCTCCCCTCCCGCCATCACCAAAACCATTAAGACCTGCCGGCCTTGAGTCGAGATCAATTCAACGTGCTTGTAGTTCGCCTGCTTCACATGCGGGGCCGTGACCACCGAAACGCCCTGCGATTGATTGGCAAGGATGGAAGCCGCGAGTGTCATCCATTGATCCATATCCGGACGCGATTGGTGAAACTGGTGCGAGATGGTATGCTGCACAATTTCTGGCAATTCGGCATTTTGGATCATCTCGCTGACGAAATAGCGATAACCTTCTTCGCTTGGCACACGCCCTGCCGAGGTGTGAGGCTGGCGTAAATATCCCATATCAGTGAGCGCGGCCATTTCATTACGAATGGTGGCCGCGGAAAGGCCAAGGCGGTAATGCTCTGCCAGCCGCTTCGAGCCAACAGGCTGAGCGGAATCAATGTAATCACGTATGATAAGAAGAAGCAGGGTCTTCTGGCGTTCGGTGAGATTGGTCATATTCATAATTAAGCACTCCCGAAGAGAGAGTGCTGTTTTCAACGGAATAATAATAACAGTGCAAAAAAGGGAAGTCAATAAGAGGAGTGTAAGAAAACCTCCCACGTGAGCGGGAAGTTTGGGTTATGGAGTTGCGATTGCGGGCTGCCAGGCGGGGTGAAAATCCTGTCCTGTGTCAGTAGTAAGACGGACACGGTCTCCGCCTGCAACAGTCATGTAGAAAATATCCGGGTTGTTTGATTCTGCAACGCCTTCATAGGCCAGGAAAAATCCATCGGGTGAATAATCCACATTTTGTATGGGGACCAGGTTAATCTGTAAGCGCTTGCCTTGTTCGACGGTGCGATCAACGGCGGAGATACTCATCAGATAAGGATTGCAAAACTTAGTGGCGCAGCGCTGGTTGAAAGTGATCAGTTCGCCATTTGGAGACCAGGACGGCAAATAATCTGAAAAAGCGATACCGCTGCGCACGATCTGTTTTGGTTCGGTTCCATCTGCATTCATTACCCAGATCTGATAGACGCCATACCTTTTGACAGTGTAAACGATTTGAGAGCCATTGCGCGACCATGCCGGCTGACGGGATTCGACGGTGCGAGCGCCTTTGGTGATCTGCGTAGCCGATGAAAGGTCGTCCAAATTTACAGAGAAGATTTCCATCTGCCCGGTGCGTAGCGAAGTAAAAGCAATGGATTGCCCATCCGGCGACCAGGCCGGGTCAAAATCCCCACCAGTTGACGTGTCAATGGGTATCAACCCAGTGCCATCCACATTAATAAGGTATAGGCTGACATTTTTGTAAATATCATCCAACCCTTTGCACGGGGAGATGAACACCAGGCTCGCACCATCAGGAGACCAGGACGGCTGACATGCGCCATTCGATATATCTGTTACTTGAACATCCTTTTCACTTGCAATATCAACAATGTAGATTTGGGGAATCCCAGTTCGGCTGGATGCATAAGCGATCTGCCCGGAGCCGCCGCCAATATGAGTGACAATAACCTGAGTGGGAAGCGCCGTATCCTCAAGCGCAGGAATGAGCGTGTAGGTTGGCGCAACAGTTACGGTTGGAGGTCTGACAGTGGCAGTCAGGGTAATTGTTGGGAGAAGTGTTTGAGTTGGCAGAGGGGATGGCGTGACGGAAGGCATTCTGGTACTGGTCGGCACAAGGAAGGGAAGCATGCCGCGCACATCTGCCGACAAAATTCCCGGCGCAAAAAATGGAACGCTGACTGCAAGTAGTACCAACAGAATCAAAATAAAACGTACCCATGCTAAGCGTCGTTTTCGTTCACGTTCTTTCTGCCTTTTAAGAGGCGAGACGAACGGTAGATCTTCTTCTTTAGTGGCTGGAGGCGGAATGACCGTATAACTTCCCGGTATCTGCTGGGTTTTGGATTTTGCACCAAGCAGGGCTTTTTTGAATTCCTCGGCTGTTTGAAAACGATCGCTCGGATCAACCGCCATTGCTTTTTCGATTGTCGCAGCTAAACGGCGGGATATTTTTGAATTCCGTTTTCTAAGCGGGGTTAACTGCGCGTTGTCCATTGCGCGGGCGAGGCCGTCTTCAGGGATGACGCCGCTCAGAGCGGCATATAAAGTAGCGCCCAAAGAATAAATATCGGTGCGTGGATCCGTACGCGCAGTACCATATTGCTCAGGCGGAGAATAACCAGGTGTCATTGCGCGGGCGCCGGTTGTGGTAGCCTGGCTTGCGCTATGATAAACCTTCGCCAGTCCAAAATCCACCAAAAAGATATGGCCATCCGGTGTGATCTTTACATTACCGGGCTTGATATCGCGATGCAAAATGGGGGGTTTGCGCGTGTGTAAATAGCCAAGCGCATCACAGATGGCGGCGCCGATACGCACAGCTTCTTCTTCAGGAAGCATACCGAGGCGTTCCATACGATAACGCAGGTCTTCCCCTTCGATAAAATCCATGACCAGGTATTGTTCCTGATCGCCCAGCAAAATGTGATCAGAAACACGCGGCAAATTTGGGTGCCTGAGATTCGCAAGGATCACTGCTTCAAGGCGGAATTGCCGCGCATATTCATCGGTCGTAATGAGGTTTTCCTTGAGGGCAATTGCAACGCCAATGTTTTCATCAATGGCACGATACACCGACCCCATGCCCCCCTGGCCGAGAATTTCAACAATACGATAACGATTATGAAGCAGGGTATCTTTTTCGAGCGTCATCTGAATGCCTAAGGATATGATTGTCCTGCACCCCTTAAATCAAATACATAAACGCAATGTAAATGTATTGACGAAAGTAATCTGCATGATTTCTAGTGGTATTTACCGAATGAGTTGGTATTATATCAGATTGACGGAATGCCTTATCACAGCAATTCATGGCAGTTCATTCAAAGATTGGAGACCTTGTCTTTGCGAATGGAACGTCATGTGAGGAACGCGCAAGCCGTGGCTGAGTTTTTAGCAAATCATCCCAAAGTGAACTGAGGCACTTATCCGGGTCTGCCGAATCACCCTGATTATGCGCGTGCTCAATAATATTTACTGAAAGGTTCAAGCGCTGTTTTAGGTTTTGGTGCAAGAGGCGGACGTGAAGCAGGCGCGCGCTTTATTGAATGCTTGAAGTTTTTCAGCCGCGTTGCAAACTTTGGCAACGAGAAGTCCGTTGCCATTCATGTCACCAAAAATTAATATCCCAACGATGACCCGACACAGACTCCCAAAGTCCGCGAGCGCGGGCATGCCATCTGCTTTATGCAAACTGGCTGAATTACTATGTCTATCAAGTCACGCCGTTTGACCCGAATGAGATTCCTCAAGTAGGTCACGCTTGAAGCGTGACTGCGCTGTTAATTTAACCAATGCGGCGCTCAACACATCCACCGCTTTTTGATACTCATCCAAATCAATATGCTCATTCGGTGTGTGATCCAAAGCAGAATCTCCTGGACCATACACCACAGACGGACACCGCCAAACGGGTGCGACGATATTCAAATCAGTCGTTCCCGTTTTATAGACGAAGCGCGGCTCCCCGCCCTGTGACCTGATGCCACTTAAGAATGCACGCACCAGCGGAGTATTTTTCTCGCAACTCCACGCTGGGATGGCGAATCCTATCGGTTCGACCAGTAAGTGACAGTCACCTTGAAGGTGACTGTCACTTGTTAATTCTTTTAATTTTCCATACCAATCCTCTGGTGAAACAGTCACAGGCAGGCGCACACCAACCTTCAACATCGCCCATTGCTCGAAATCATTTGAGTCGGAATCCATGCCGCGCAACGAGAGCAGCAATTTATCGAATACCTTTTGCTTATCCACGTTGAACGAATCCACATACGCTTTGATCTTCAGCCACGCTTCCACTGCCGCTTCAGCCGCGGTCTGTTCACCGCTTGCCGAGTGGACTTGTCCGCGTTTGACCGTCACATTTGCCCATGCGCTGCCTTTATATCCAAGCGCAATCCTGTCCCATTGATTTGGCTCGCCGATAATTGCGAAATCTGGCTTGTATCGCGTTGCGACAAATCTTGCACCTTCTGAATTGCGTTCCTCTTCCACTGCCCCAATCACCACAAACTGCCATCCATCAATTGCTCCAACCTGCGCCACCGCATCTACAAAACACGCCAGCGCACCTTTTGCATCCACAGAGCCGCGCCCGTACAATATGGTTGATGATGGTAGGGGCGACTCGCGAGTCGCCCCTACGGTTTCCACGCGGACAGGAATCTCCCCAAGCACCGTATCAATGTGACCCAACAAAACAACCTGCTGCGGTCCCTGCCCCATCATGCCGATTGCATTGCCAGCCTCGTCAATGACCGCCTCGTCATATCCAAGCGACTTCATCCGCGCGACAAGCCATTCCACCGCCCCGCGTTCCTGTCCCGAGGGGCTATATTGTGAAACCAATCCAATTAATGTATCGCTCATCGCTTATTCCTCGACCATAGACCACGGTCCATCGTCCATGGTCTATCGTCCAACATCACTCACTTGCTTCTTCTGTCAGCACTTCCGCCAGCACATCCACCAAACGGTCAATCTGCCCATAAGTAATCACCAGGGGAGGTAACAACCGAATCACCGTCATGCCCGCGTTCAACGCGATGATCTTCTTCTCTTGCAATTTCTTCAAATACCGCGCGGCCTTCTGCTTCATTTCAATGCCGATCATCAAGCCAAGTCCACGCACTTCGCGGATGTTGGTTGATTTGATCTTATTCAACTTCTCCATCAAATACTTGCCCTTCGCTTCAGCCTGACCTGGCAGGTCTTCTTCTTCCATCACAGCCAACGCCGCGACTGCCGCCGCGCACGAAAGCGGATTCCCGCCAAACGTCGAGCTATGCACGCCTGGAGTTAGATTCTTCACATTCTTGCCAATCAACACCGCGCCCATCGGCACACCGCCCGCCAGAGATTTTGCGCAGGTCAGCAAATCAGGTGTGACTCCAAAATGTTGAATCGCGAACATTTTGCCCGTGCGACCAAATCCTGTTTGGATTTCGTCCACGATCAACAACGTACCGCGCTCATCGCAAATCCGCCGTGCGGCTTGGATATATTCTGCGCTGGCAGGATACACGCCGCCTTCGCCTTGCACCACTTCCAAAATCACAGCAGCGGTTTCATCGGTCACGGCTTTGTCCAACGCTCCGATATTGTTATAAGGCACATGACCAAACCCAGGCAGGAGCGGCTCGAATCCCTCGCGATATTTTTTATTGAAAGTTGCAGATAGCGACCCATAGGTTCTTCCATGAAAGGCTCTCATCGCAGCGACGATATTTTTTCGTCCCGTTGAAATGCGTGCAAACTTGAACGCGGCTTCGACAGATTCTGTCCCAGAGTTGCAAAGAAAAACTTTATCCAGCCCATCCACAAGCAAAGTGATCTTCTTCATCAACTCCGCGCGTTTATCGTTTGGGAAGGTTTCGAAAAGTGTTATCAGCGTGGAGGCCTGCTTATAGATCGCCTCCACAATTTTCGGATGGGCATGACCGAGATTGGCAACGCCATGTCCAGAAGAGCAATCCAAATATTCCACGCCATCCACGTCAAATAACGACGCGCCTTGTCCGCGCACAATGACCAGCGGCTGTTTGGCATACGTCCCCGAAGTGTGTTTTGTTTCGATCTCAATAATTTCCTGTGCGTTCATTGGATCACCGTTCCGTTTCCTGATAAAGCATTTGAAATTGGATTTTGAATTCGTCCATCCGCGATGACGACGCGACTCACGCCGCCCCTCAACGCTTCCTGCGCGCCAAGCACTTTCTTCTTCATGCGACCTTGCGCCGCCTCACTCGCCGCCGCGAGTTGCCCCTGCGGCAGTTGCCGAATGAGTGTAGACTCGTCTGGAAAATTCTTCATCAGCCCAGGTACCGCCGTGAGCAACAGCAGAGTCTCCGCCTTGAGCGCGGACGCCACCATCGCCGCCGCGCGGTCTGCATCCACATTCAACGCCTCTCCTTTTTCGCTGACAGCCACAGGCGCAATCACAGGCAGGTAACCAGCGTTCAACAATAAATGAAGTAACTCACTGTTCACATTCTCAATTTTGCCCGTGTAATCATCGCGGATAATTTTGTGCTTACCGTTCTCAACACTTTGAATCGAATCCTTGCGCGTGGCTTGAATTAATTTTCCATCAAGACCGCACAACCCAAACGCATTGACACCCAGCATTTGCAACTGCTCCGTCAGCAGCGAATTGACCTTGCCATTCACCGCCATCAAAAAGATTTCCAGCGTCTTGCGGTCGGTGTAGCGTGACGTATATCCCGAAGGCGAAGTGATCATCTTCGGCGGCGCACCCAAAACTTCGCCAAGCGCATTCGCTTCCGCCGAACCGCCATGCACAAAGACAAGCTGTTTACCCTGCTTCAACAATCCCACGGCATCTTGGCAAATTGCCAAAAAGTCCACGCCTCCCGTGCCGCCGAGTTTTACGACAATTACTGATTCAGCCATAATTTCTCCTATACCATGTCGTTGCGAGGAGGGTGATCTTCCCGACGAAGCAACCTCCTTGCCATGTTGGGGATTGCTTCGGGCGAAGAACAAGAACGCCCTCGCAACGACATGTTAAATTGGATGCAACCCCACAAATTCCAACCCAAGAGTCTCCTCCCACTTCATCATCAAATTCATGCACTGCACCGCGGACCCGGACGCGCCCTTCATCAAATTATCAATCGCGCACATCGAAACGACATGCCCATTGCTCTCGTCCAATTCAAATCCAAGATCGGCATAGTTTGAGCCAGATAAGATCTTAGGCTCAGGGACTCGGTAAATGCCACGCTGTTCCTTGACCACGCGCACGAACGGATTTTCGTTCGCAACATTACGATAGGCTTTCCACAAATCTTTCGTGGCTACACCTTGTTTCACTTTCGTATGAGCCGTCGCCAACACGCCGCGCACCAAATCCACAGCGGTCATGGTCAGCGAGATATCCTTCACGCCCATTTCTTGAATCACTTCCGCAGTGTGACGATGTCCAAACGCAGAGAATGTCCGAATCACATTCGCACGTTCTGCATGAAGCGAACCAGAATTCCCTTCCGCACCGCCTTCCGATGAACCAACCTTAATTTCAATAATCACTGGCGCGGACAGATCAATCAACTCCGCTTTGACCAAAGGCAGAAGCGCGAGATTACTTGCCGTGGCATTGCATCCCACACCACTAATGTAATTGGCTTTGGAAATTTCTGCTCGATGAAGTTCAGGCAAGCCGTACACAAACTTGCTCAACCACTCAGGCGCGGCATGTTTCTCGCCATACCACTTCTCGTAAAACGCCGCATCCCGCAGACGAAAGTCTGCCGCGAGGTCAATGATCTTCGTTCCCAATTTGGAATACTGCTCGATGTTGTGCTGTGCCTGTCCATGCAGCTGGGCGAGGAACAACACATCCACTGGTTCAAGTTGCAAAGGGTCGCTAAACTTCAACTGTGTGCGCTTTCGTAAATTGGGGTGCGTCTGATGCACATATTCACCGATACGCGAGCGCGATGTCACCTGCTTCACTTCCACATGCGGATGACTCAACAGCAAACGCAGCAACTCCCCGCCGCCATAACCAGAACCGCCGATAATAGAAACACTTGTCATAAATTCTCCTTAAAAACTTAAACACGAAGGACACAAAGTACACAAAGGGAAGGCGCTCAGGTTTTGTTTTTCCTTAGTGACCTTCGTGCCCTTTGTGTTTAAATCTTTTCTTTTGCCACACTCATTGTGTATTCCACGATCTCGCCCGCAATATCAATGCCGCTCAATGGCTGCATGGTATGGAACTCCATCGTGTGATTGATCTCATTGACGATCAACCCGCGCTCAGGATGTTCAACAATATCCACAGCCAGTACACCCCCACCGACAGACTTCGCCGCGCGCAAAGACAATTCTTCAATCTCAGGCGTGAGTGGACACAACTCGCCTTCGCCGCCGCGCGCTGTATTCGTGATCCAATGCTCGGATTTGCGATACATGGCAGTCAATACGTGCTCGCCGATGACCACCGCACGAATGTCACGGCCTGGTTTCTCGATAAATTCTTGAATATAGAAAACAGAGTGTTGCACTGAGCCGAGTGTAGCCTTATGTTCAAGCACCGCTTCCGCAGCATCGCGATCATTGATCTTCGCCAGCAGCCTTCCCCATGAACCCACAACTGGTTTCAGCACTACAGGATAGCCAAACGCTTTAATCGCTTCCAGCGCGGCTTCGGGCGTGAACGCAGTCGCGTTATGTGGCTGCGGGATGCCGTCGCGGGCGAGCGCCGCGCTCGTCATCAACTTGTCACCACAAATCTCAGCCACTTCTGCCGTGTTCACCGTCGGCACGCCAAACGCGTTCAACAGCCGCAACGCGTATAGCCCAGTGTTGTAGCTGATACTGCGTTCCAACACTGCGTCGAACATGCGCCATGGTTCGGGATTTTCCAAATCAAACGAAATCGCACGATCGTCGAGTCGGACATAATCAATGCCGCGTTTTTCCATCGCGGCGAAAATCCATTTTTCTTCCACACGCACGCGGGAAAATAAAACACCAATCTTGAGTCGTCTCTGCATAATGAACTCAATTCACCATGATGAACGGAGATGAACAAAGATTTTTATCTCTGTTTATCTCCGTTCATCTCTGGTTATTCTCCCCAATCTTCCTGTTCCATGGGCGCGAGTTGCACCGCCGCAGGTTCGAGTGCGGTCACTTCCAGATCCACGCCGCAATCCGAACACACGATGATCTCACCAACTTCGGTGCCAGCATCCAACTCAATTTGGGCTTCACATTCTGGGCAGGTAATAGCAGGCATTTTTTATTCTCCTTTGATTTGTTTACCGCTTGTTTCATTGTTCTCTAAATTTTTGAAATAGATTGCAATTTGGATTTCTATTTCAAGTTTAGATATTTTTGCGGCACTTCGTAATTTGATTTTTGACGGATTGGGGACTCGTGCCGCCAATCGCATTTCTTTTTTCGACGGATTTCAGCGGGTCGAAAACCTGATACACATCCGCTTCAAACGCGGGACAGAGAGCCTGATACGCTTCGAGCGGCAGTTCCTCCAGCCCAATATTTTTCTCCCCCGCCGCACGGACAGCTTTTCCTGCTATCGCATGCGTCTCGCGAAACGGGATTCCCTTGCTAACCAGATAATCTGCCAGATCAGTCGCCATCATGAACGAGTCAATCGCAGAGCGCATTCGTTCAGGTTTCGCGGTGATCGTCCGCAATGCGCCAGCGATGACGGGCAGGATTGCAAGCAAAGTATCTGTCGCTTGGAAGACAGGCGCTTTATCTTCCTGCAAATCTTTATCGTACGTGGATGGCAAGCCTTTGAGTGTTGCAAGCAAACCAGTCAACATGCCGATCAACGTACCAGCCTTACCTCGCGTCAACTCAAAGACATCTGGATTCTTCTTCTGCGGCATCAGGCTTGAGCCTGTTGAAAAAGAATCAGACAGTTCAAAGAAACCGAACTCGGCGCTGGTATACAAAACGATTTGCTCGGCAAGTTTACTCAAATGGATGCCAGTCATTGTGGCGCAAAACAAAAACTCGGTGGCAAAGTCTCGGTCTGAAACAGCATCCAAACTATTTGGCGACGCAACTGCAAAGCCAAGCGACTCTGCCAACGCGGCGCGGTCAACAGGGACAGGCGTGCCAGATAATGCACCAGACCCAAGAGGCAGAATTGAAACGCGGGCAGTTAAATCAGTGAGGCGTTCACGATCACGTTGCAAAGGCCAGTAGTGACTCAGCCACCAATGCCCGAGCAAGATCGGCTGTGCGCGTTGCAGATGGGTATAGCCAGGCATGAGCGTTTCACCCGCCAGTTCTGCTTGCTCAACCAACGCAGACTGCAAATCCTTCAACGCGGCATTGAGAACGGGAATAGCTTCCAATACCCACAATCTGAAATCGGTGGCGACCTGGTCGTTGCGGCTTCGTCCCGTGTGAAGTTTGCCAGCGATGGGTCCGATGAGTTCTGTCAGACGGCGCTCAACGGCGGTGTGAATATCTTCGTCGGAGGGGACGAAGGAAAACTGTCCCGACGAGAATTCTTCTTTGACAGCAGCAAGCCCGAGGGCGATTGAAGCGTGTTCTTCATCCGATAAAATATTTGCTTTATACAAAGCATCCGCCCACGCGAGACTCCCATCCACATCCTGAATTGCCATGCGTCCGTCAACAGGCAGGGAGGAATTTAATTCCCACGCGAGGTCGTTTAATTTTGTTGAAAAGCGTCCACCCCAGAGGGTCATGGTATCTCCTTTGGTGAAGTAAACAGGTAGACAGGTAGACAGGTAAACAGGTTTTGTATACGTGTGTACTTGTTTCCTTGTGTACGTTCTCCACTAATCACGTTTGAACCTCGAATAATCGGGCTTGGGCATGTCGAGACCAGAGGTCGGCAGACCATTCAACGCGCGGACTTTCATGCTCAGGCCAAAGAGGCGAATGAAACCCTCAGCGTGACTCTGGTCGTAAACATCCTCTTCGCCAAAAGTGGCGAAATCTTCGCGATACAAACTGAACGACGACTTGCGTCCCGCGGCGATGATGTTGCCCTTGTAAAGTTTAAGCCGCACGAGACCAGTAACGGGGCCTTGGGTGGCGTTGACAAAGGCGTCAATCGCTTCGCGCAAAGGCGTGAACCACAGCCCGTTGTAAGTGAGTTCAGCATATTTCACCGCGACCATTTCCTTAAAGTGCATGGTTTCGCGGTCAATGACGAGTGACTCAAGTTCGCGATGTGCATAAAGCAAAATTGTTCCGCCAGGAGTTTCATACACGCCATGCGACTTCATACCGACGAGACGATTCTCAACGAGGTCCACGCGGCCAATGGCATGTGCGCCGCCAATGGCATTGAGCGTTTCAACGATCTTTGCCGGTGAAAGTTTTTCACCGTTCACGGCAATTGGATTGCCGCTTTCAAATTCAATTTCGACATACTCGCCTTGCTCAGGCGCATTCTCTGGCGAAGTGGAAAGTTGATACATTGCTTCTTCAGGTTCGTTCCACGGGTCTTCGAGCAGGCCGCCTTCGTGTGAAAGATGCCAGAGATTCGAGTCACGGCTGTAAATGGATTTGATGGTGGCGGTTACGGGAACATTATGTTTCGCGGCATACGCAATTGCATCTTCGCGCGAGCGAATGTCCCACTCGCGCCACGGAGCGATGATCTTAAGGCGCGGATCGAGCGCCATGACGGTGAGTTCAAAACGGACCTGGTCATTGCCTTTGCCTGTTGCGCCGTGCGCAATTGCATCGGCACCGACATCGTGAGCGACATCCACAAGGTGTTTTGCGATCAACGGGCGCGCAACAGATGTGCCCAATAAATACTTGTGCTCATACACCGCCCCCGCCTTGAGCATCGGGAAAAGATATTCAGAAGCGAATTCTTCCTTCATGTCGTGGATAATGCACTGACTCGCGCCGCTGTTGATGGCTTTCTGTTCGAGTCCGCGCATATCTTCGTCGCCCTGGCCCACGTCTGCACAGAAGCAGACCACTTCACAGCCGTAATTATCTTTGAGCCACGGCACGATCACGGATGTGTCGAGTCCGCCTGAATAGGCAAGCACGACTTTCTTGACTTGCGGTTTTGGTTTTGGATTCATTTTTTCTCCTGTGTAGTTTTCGCTCCCTCATCCCCAGCCCTTCCCCCGAAGGGGAAGGGAGTCCCCTCTCCCTTTGGGAGAGGGTTAGGGTGAGGGAAAATAAAAACAGCCCTCCGAGAAGGAGGGCTGTTTGGGTTGACCTGTGCTTATATGTTAGCGCACTATTGCGTTCGTTCCGCCGTCAAAACAAAAAAATCCCGACCTTCTCTGGGAAGTGGGCTTCGGACGACGTGTACGCGGCAGTGCAAAACAGCTAAACATGTTGGGCGGTATTCTACTCGAAAAGCAAAATGTGTCAATGATTTTGAGGAACTTCATTCCAACTCATTAATAAGTTCCGTCCAATTTTCAAAACAGTCTATGCCCGCTTGTGCAAATGCTTCCGCTTTGGCTTGGCTTCCACTGGTCATACCAAGGGCGCGTGTCTGCACATCCAATCCGAATCTTCTTAAGATTTCGCCAGCCTCAAGAGTTGACCGAATCCCGCCCAATGTATCTTCAACAACAATTAATTCAAATGCGTGCGGCAGGCCTGCCAAAACACCCTTGATCTGACTTGTCTGCAACCAGTCTCCCGCAGACTGCAAGCCGGTCCATTCATCGCCAGTGAACGCCGCGGCAATAGCCGCGAGCGCATGCACTGGTGATGGTTTTAGCAAAGAACGCGCATCAAGTCCGCGTTGAGATGCAAGATATTCCAGTTTTCCAAAACCGATCAGGGGAATATCAGATAGCCCCACCATCTTGAGGGCAAGTTCTGCTTCGGGTGCATATCCAAAATGTGAATCGTTAACCTCTCGCGGCGGGGCGGATGGGCGCGCTGTCAAGGCTGCTAAACGAATATCTTCATGGCGCAGCCTGACGCGGACCTCTTCATTGATATTGGAACGATCATGTGTGAGTAAAAAGGATTCCGTTTCCACTTCTGCGGGCAGGCCGTATGTCTGGCTAAATGCACGGCTGCCCAGTGAGTAATGCTGGAATAACCGCATCGTATGAGAAAAATTGATATTACGCGACTGGCTTAAAAGGTTTGTGCGCAAATCAATTGGAATAAAGGGAAAGCATCCATTTTTGAGGGCGGTTTCTGCGGGATATTGACCTGAAATCATTTCAAACTCAGGAACAACCAGCTCGCGGAGGCAACATCCATTTACGTTGCGCCCAATCTCCACCGCCGCAGAAGTCAGGTCAGGCGGCAGGGCTAAATTTGGGTAATGGGACAGAATATCGTTCCATAATGCGCCAAGCAAAAGCGGAATCATGTCCCACTCGCTAAATATTCCGCGCTTTTCCAATTCAGCCAGTTTTTCTTCTGGAAAATCAAAATGTGACAATCCCATCAGGCTGACAAAATGATTTAATGTGGTATGCAAAGCGGCACGATATCCGCCATGATCAACAAGGACGCCGTCAATATCAAGCAGGATGACTTTTTTCATTTGTACCGCTTCTCCAATTCAGCCAGTACATCCGCCGGGGTTAATCCGCGCGCAGCCAGTAGAACGAGGGTGTGATACGTAAGGTCTGCAACTTCTTCGATCAGGCGCTGGTCTTCCTGCGCAAGTGTTGCCACGACAACTTCTGTGCCTTCCTCGCCGACTTTCTGCGCGATTCTCGGCAAACCCTCTGCAAACAGGCTTGCTGTATAGGATTTTTCGGATGGATTATTCTTGCGGTCTTCAATTACGTCAAACAGCCATTGAATACTCATGTTGTTATTCTCCAAAAAATTATTAAACACAAAGTGCACAAAGGTCACGAAGGAAAACCTGTGAAGGTAAAATGTTTTTCCCATTGTGCGCTTCGTAACCTTCGTGTTTAAAAAGCGCGATAAAAACAAGTTTGGTTTCCTGTGTGACAGGCGGGACCTGCTGGGTGAACGCGAATTAGTAAAGTATCAGCGTCACAGTCCACGCGGACATCAACTACGCGTTGCGCATTACCTGATGTCGCGCCTTTGTGCCACAACTCGCCGCGACTGCGCGACCAGAAATGAGTCTCGCCTTTTTCTAATGTGAGCCGCAGGGCTTCTTTATTCACATACGCCAGCATCAACACTTCATTTGTGTCCGCGTCTTGAATGATTGCGGGGATGAGGCCATTGTTGTCGAATTTAATTTCAGGTAAAGATACTTGCATTAATTACTCCTTGAACGTTAAACGTTCAACGTTTCCATTCTCACAGGCACGCCCCAACCCTGCAATTCCTTTTTTAGTTCGGCGATTCTCAACTTCCCATCATGGAACAGCGACGCGGCAAGCGCTGCATCTGCTTTGCCTTCGGTCAACACATTCGCAAAATGGGACGGCGTCCCTGCGCCGCCTGAAGCGATAACAGGCACAGACACAGCCTCCGCAATCGCGCGAGTCAATTCGATATTGTAGCCCGCGAGCGTGCCGTCCGCGTCCATGCTGGTTAATAAAATTTCACCCGCGCCCAATTTCACACCGCGCACTGCCCACTCGATTGCATCCAATCCCGTTGGAACACGCCCGCCGTTGACATAGACTTCCCAACCCGAATCGCACCGACGCACATCAATTGCCAGCACGATACATTGCGCGCCAAAACGCGACGCGCCTTCGGATAAAAGTTTCGGGTCCTTGACCGCTGCTGAATTGATACTGATTTTATCCGCGCCAGCCAAAAGCAGGTCACGCATATCGTCCACTGTGCGAATGCCACCGCCCACCGTGAGCGGCATAAAGACCGTATCTGCCACGCGCCCGACGAGTTCGCGCGTGGTCTGGCGTCCTTCGTGCGTCGCGGAAATATCTAAAAAGACAAGCTCGTCCGCGCCCTGCTCATCGTAGAGGTGCGCCTGTTCAACAGGGTCACCCGCATCACGCAGGTTGACAAAGTTCACGCCTTTGACCACGCGCCCGTCTTTGATATCAAGGCAGGGGATGATTCGTTTTGCTAAAATAATTTCTCCAATTCGACTGTCAAAAGTCAGGAGACTTTTGACTCCAGAGCGGACTTCAAATCAATCGTCCCCTCATACAAAGCGCGGCCAATGATCGCACCTGAAAGATTCGCGTCACGCGCTGCGATCACATCGTCCAATGTATGCACGCCGCCCGAAGCGATCACATCCAACCTGCTGACATTAGCCAGCGCGCGCGTCGCGGAGATGTTCAAGCCATGCCCCATTCCGTCGCGGCTGACATCGGTAAAGATGATGGTACGTAGCCCCACAGCTCGCATTTGAAGCGCGAGGTCTTGAGCGGATATTCCGCCATCCGATTGCCAGCCGCGCACGCGTACGACTCCATCGCGCGCGTCAATGCCCGCGGCGATTTTTTCCGCGCCAAATTTTTTCAAAGCAATTGCGACCACAGCAGGCTGTTCCACTGCAATTGTGCCAAGCACGATACGACTCACACCAAGGCTTAAAACTTTTTCCGTTGCATCCAATGAACGCAAGCCGCCGCCAAACTGCACACCGGCATTAAATTCATTTGCAATTTTTAAGATGGAAAGAAGCGCCTGTTGATTTGCCGTGTCGCCTTCGCCGAACGCGCCATCCAGGTTGACCACATGCAGCCACTTCGCGCCCATCTCCAGCCAACGCTTCGCCATCTCAGCGGGTTCATCGCTGTACGCGGTCATGCGCGCAGGATCGCCTTCCTTCAAGCGGACAGCTTTTCCGCCGCGCAAATCAATTGCGGGATAAATTGTAAAACTCATGCCGCCTCCAAAAAATTTTTCAATATTCGCAATCCCACCGACTGGCTTTTCTCTGGATGAAATTGCACGCCGAAAATATTTTCATGCTGCACCGCACAGGCGTATTGCAAACCGTAGTCTGTTGTCGCAATTACATCGGATGAATTTCGCGGCTGGCAGTAATATGAGTGATTGAAATAAACATACGCCCCGTCATTGACCTGATTGAACAGCGGCGCGTCTTTCTTCGCCTCAATTTGATTCCATCCCGTGTGCGGGATCTTCACTGACAGCGACTCTGCAAAGCGTATCACTTTACCCGCAAGCAATCCCAAACCTTTATGCTCGCCCATCTCTTCACCGACGTCAAACAAGGCTTGCATACCTACGCAAATCCCAAGCAAAGGAAAACCGCGCGCTGTGATGTCTTTGACCGCAGACTCCAGGTTCCGCGCGCGCAGTCCCGACATAAAATCACCGAATGCGCCAACACCGGGCAGCACAACACGCTCCCCCGATGAAATTTTGTGCGGGTCATCTGTGCGCAACACATTTGCGCCGATACTTTCCAGCGCTTTTTGCACAGAACGCAGATTGCCTGTGCCAGCGTCTACCAAAATCACTTCTTTCATATTTCACTTCCCGCAGCGCGAAATTAATTTCGCGTTACAGGACTCCTTTCGTGGATGGGATCACACCCACACGGCGCGAATCAATTTGCGTAACCTGATCGAGCGAGCGCGCCCAGGCTTTGAAGAGCGCCTCGGCTTGATGATGATCATCGCGCCCATATAAAATCCGCGCGTGCAAGTTGCAGCGCGCTGTCACTGCAAACGATTCGAAGAAATGCGGGAATAATGTAGCGGGAATATTACCGACATAAGGCGTATGCCATTCCGCTTGAACCACCGCATAAGGACGTCCCGATAGATCAATTACGACATGTGCCAGCGTGTCATCCATCGGTACGAAGAAACTTCCCATGCGGACAATGCCCTTGCGGTCGCCAAGCGCTTGATCGAAAGCTTCACCCAACGCCAGCGCAACATCTTCAACGGTGTGATGAACGTCAATGTGCAAATCCCCTTTTGCCTGTACGGTGAGGTCAAACAATCCATGCACAGCAAGATGTGTGAGCATGTGGTCGAAAAATCCAATGCCAGTGGAAATCTCGTGTTTGCCTGTTCCATCCAAATCAAGTTTAATTTCGATTTGTGTTTCGTTTGTTTGACGTGATATTTCAGCAGTTCGCATGTTTACTCCTTCAACGCATTCAACAACGCATCTGTATCTTCAGGTCTGCCCACACTGATACGGATATGGTCGCGCAAGCCGGGCTTATTGAAATAGCGTACAAAAATTCCGTGCTGCTGCGCGAGATTCGCTTTGAGCACAGCGGCATCTTTTTCAATGACACGGCAAAGGATGAAATTTGAATATGTTGGATATGGCTGCAAATATGGGATATTTTGCAAACCTTCAAATAACCGCGTCCGTTCTCGCTTCAGAAGATCAACGACCTTTGCAAGTTGATCCACATGCGCGAGCGAAACCTGCGCTGCGACACTCGCCGCTACATTGACGTTGTATGGCTGCTTGGCTGCCCACAATATAGGCATTAACCATTTTGGAAACGCTCCATGCCCGATCCTCAAGCCAGCCAAGCCAGCCCATTTGCTGAATGTTCGCAAGACGACAAGATTATCCCGCGAGGGAACTTCCCGTATCTGGCTTACACTTGCGCCGAGATTTTCACCTGCAAATTCGATATAGGCTTCATCCAACACGATCAAAGTGGGCAACTCCAGTAATGCATCAATGGTCTTTGCGTCAATCACTGAACCGTCTGGATTATTAGGCGATGTGATAAAGAAAAGTTTTGGGCGGTGAGTTTCCACTGCTTTGCGGATGGATTCCAAATCCAGCGAAAAATTCGCGCGGCGAGGAATTTCTACACAGCGCGCGGCATTGAGTTCCGCATCAAAGGAGTACATTCCAAATGTGGGCGGGCAGGAAAGAACGCAATCATCCGGTTCAAGAAAGACACGCATCAGCAGGTCAATCAACTCGTCTGCGCCAGCGCCAGCCATTAAATATTCAGCGGGGACGCCTGTGAATTCTTCAAGCGATTTTCGCAAAGCGCGGCTTTCCGGGTCGGGATAAATGTGGGGGAATTCCATATTTCCCAATGCTTCGCGGACAACAGGCAGCAATCCATAAGGATTTTCGTTCGCATCCATTTTGACGATCTGCTCCGGGCTGCGTCCGAGTCGCGCGGATAGAACTTCAAACGGTTCAATGGGCGTGTACGGCGGTAGTGATTCCAAATGCTTGCGAATTTTCATGCGGATTTCTCCAATCGCAGAAGCGCGGCGTTGGCGTGCGCGTCCAAGCCTTCGGATGTTGCAATTGTCGCCGCAGTTGAACCAATCGTCTGTACCGTGTTTTCATCGAGCGCAACCAGACTGATGATTTTTATAAAGTCCCATACATTAAGTGGAGAAGCAAAACGCGCAGAGCCGCCTGTCGGCATGACATGACTGGGACCCGCAAGATAATCGCCAAGCACCTCGAAGGAATGTTCGCCGAGGAATACGCCGCCCGCATTATTCACTTTTTCAACCCAGCGCCAGGGATCACTGACAGATAAAGCAAGGTGTTCGGGTGCATAATCGTTCGCCAACTGCACGGCTTCATCCAGGTCGCGAGTCAATACAGCGCCACCGCGATTCTCAAGCGAGGCGAGGATGATGTCCGCGCGGCTGCGTTGTTCGAATTGTCCTCCTACTTCAACTATTACCTTCTCGATCAATGTCTGTGATGGGGTTAATAAAATAGCAGAGGCTAATAGATCGTGTTCAGCCTGTGCGAGCATGTCTGCCGCAACCCAGGCAGGATTTGCGGACTCATCTGCGATGACGACAGTTTCTGTGGGACCCGCCAACCCGTCAATGCCAACCACACCGTAGACCTGTCGTTTCGCGAGGGTGACGAATAAATTTCCGGGGCCGAAGATCTTATCCACTGGCTGAATCGTTTCCGTGCCGTAAGCCAGCGCCCCGATTGCCTGTGCCCCGCCGAGCAGATAAACTTTGTCCACGCCTGCAATCGCGCAGGCGGCTAATATCATCGGGTCAACAGGCGGCATTGTATGCTCTCTCGACGTCCCCGCCGCCGAGGATGGCGGCTTGAGCGATGGCGGCGTGACAACGATGATCTCTTTCACGCCCGCCACGCGCGCAGGAATGGCGCTCATCAAAACTGTGGATGGCAGCGGCGCGGTCCCGCCGGGGACATATAACCCCACGCGTTGAATGGGGCGAATGATCTGTCCAAGCGTGCCGCCGAGTTCATTGGTGAACCACGACGTCAACGGCTGGCGGCGATGAAACCCTTCAATGCGCACGGCGGATTTTTCCAGCGCGATTCTTTTCTCCGGCGCGAGTGAATCCAGCGCGGATTGAATCGCATCTTGTGAAATCGGTGTGGGTGGAAGATTCATCCCGTCGAGCATTTGAGTCCATTTTTGAAGGGCTGTGTCTCCATTGGCGCGTACATCTTTCAAAATTTTCGTCACTGCCTGCTCGACGGTTAGCGGCTCGCCAAAAAGTTTTGCGATCCCATCCAACACGCGCTGGCTGACGGGGAATTCATCGGGCGGCGTGCGCTGGAGGATGGTTTGTTTTGCAGTTTGAGGGTCGTATTGTTTGAGCATGATGGACTCCTTATTCGAGGGCTTTGAGCATGGCGCTGTAACGCGGCGGCTCTTCTTCAAAAATATAAGTGATGGGCGAAACGATAATGCCGCTGCCGCCAATGAGACGAAGTTCGGAGACGGCTTGGGGTAAATGATCGCGCCGCACTACGACTGTGACTGAGTACCAGTTCGGCATTCCATGGCGCACACCGATCGGGCTGATGGTCGGTCCCTGTAAGCCGCCCACATTAGTTTGCGTAAATATTTTTTCAGCGATCATTTCCGCGTTATCGCCGCGCATATTTGCGATAACCAAAACATTTTCCTTGGCGCGCATGTGCGCTTCGAGGTATTCGAGCAGGCGGCGCGCCATCTCAAGGACTTCGGGGCGGGTTTTCAAGGCGTTACGATTTGCGATCAACACCGCCTGCGATGGTTGAATGACCCCGTCGGTCAGCGGGCGCAGACGGTTATCCAATAGAGTTTGTCCCGATGAAACCAGGTCAGAGATGATGTCGGCGTATCCAATGGTGGGCGCGGTTTCGAGCGTGCCTTCAGCGGCGATGAGCGTGTGCGCGATGTTGTTCTTATCGAGAAAACGTTTTGTCAGAACCGGGAATTTTGTCGCCACGCGCAGCGGGCTTGTTAATGCAGCCGCGTATGCTTTGAGCGACTCAATGTCTGTCACTGTTTTCCAAATTTCCGGCACAGCCAATGTCAGAGCGCAACTTCCAAAGCCGAGCGAATCGTGTAAGATGAGAATATCACCGTTGCCACCGCGTTTTTCCTCGATCATATCGAGTCCGGTAATGCCAAAGTCAATGCTGCCCTGGCGCACGCTGACAACAATGTCGCCGGGACGTTGAAAGATGACGCCCATTTCAGGCAGGGCGGGTAACTCAGCTTGATACTGGCGCGGGTTTGATTTGATAACACGAAGCCCGGCGGCGGAGAGAAAATCCAGCGCGCCACTTTCGAGGCGGCCCTTGGATGGGAGGGAAAGACGGATGGATCGTTGCGGGAGCATGTAGTTTTCCTTTGTGTGAAATTAAACGAAAAACCCCGATCAAAGACCGGGGTTGATGTGACAAAGAACGCTATCCTGTTAATTTAATTCAGGTACGCGCGCAGAATCTCCCGGTCTTTGGGGGCATGTGATGATGAACATGGTGATTGTGCGCGAACATTGAATTCATGATGGGCGGTATTCTACTCGAAAAGTGGAATGTGTCAATGAATTTTGATGATCAATTTTGAAGTTGGGTCAACCTTTGAAACGCGGATACGATCCGAGCACACGCAGCATCAGCGCATATTCTCCCAAGTGATCCAGCGCGCGTTTTGTAGTCTCTTCATATGTCGCACCGATGAAATCAATATAAAACAAATATTCCCACGGCTTGCCCTGCAATGGACGCGATTCGATCTTGGTCAGGTCAATATCGCGCAAGGCGAAAACACTCAGGGCTTTGAACAACGCTCCTGGCACATTTTTCAAAGTGAATACGATGGATGTTTTTGCCTCGCCTTCGGGCATTTTTGTTTCATGCTGAATGGCAAGAAACCGCGTATAGTTTTCAGGATTATCTTCAATCCCCTCTTCCAAAATTTCCATTCCATACAATTCCGCCGCGCGGCGTGACGCGATCGCTGCCACATCACGCGCACCAGACTCTTTGAGTATCTTCACACTTCCAGCTGTATCATAGACCTGCTCGGCTTTGATTCCATGAGTCCGTAAATAGTCTGCGCACTGTCCCAATGCCTGCGGATGGCTGATCGCTTTTGTAATTTCTTTTTTCTGCACGCCAGGTATGGCGATCAAACAATGCCGCACGCGCAGGAGATACTCACCCACAATATACAAATTGTGACGTAATAGCAAATCATAATTCTGGTGAATGCTCCCCGCCAATGAATTCTCAATTGGGATTAACGCCAATTCACATTTCTTTGAAACGACAGCATCGAATACCGCGTCAAAGGACTCACACGGAAGGGTTTCGACGCTTCCGAAATACCCGAAAACTGCCAGCTCGGAATAAGCACCTGCCTCGCCTTGAAATGCAACTTTCATTTTGCCTCCAATGTGGTCTCAATACGACCTCGAAAAACACTCGGTCTACTCGACCACCATTGATAAGTGATTACTGTTCACTGATTACTTCTTTTCCGCCCACTCCACAATCTTCCTAAACCCTGCTTCCACATCTTGATCCGAAGCCGCGATGGTCATACGGATAAAGCCTTCGCCCTGCTCACCGAACGCAGACCCAGGGACAAGCCCCACGCCTGCTTCATCCAAAATCCTTTCGCATATTTCGATGGAGGACGTTTTCAAAGCGCGAAGGTCAAGGAAGAAATAAAATGCGCCCTGCGGTGGAATTACTTTTACTTTTTCGCTTTCCAATTCATGCGATATTTGTAGAACCAGTTCACGGCGACGCGCATACGCGGCACGCATATTTTCAGTGACTTGTTGAATCGCGGGGTCGGTTAATGCGAAGGCGGCGGCTTTCTGAATGAAGGGAGCGACGCAGGTAATGGAGTTTTGCCCTGCTTTTAAAGCATTCTCGATCACGCGCGGGGGGGCGGCGAGATAGCCAACCCGCCAGCCTGTCATGGCGTAGGATTTTGACAAACTATTTACGAGCAATGTTCTTTCTTTCGCACCCGCAATTCCTGCCGCAGAGGTTGGCTTCTCTTCATAATATAAACTTCCATACACTTCGTCACTGACGACCCATAAATTATGTTTCGCGGCAAAGGCTTGCAGTTTCTGCAAATATTCACGCGTGGGATATGCGCCGGTCGGATTGGATGGATAATTCAAAACGATGACACGCGTCTTTGGAGTCAATGCTTTTTCCCATGAATCAAAAAATGGGATAAATCCATTTTCAGCGGGCGCAGGGATGCGAATTACATTCCCGCGCAACATGATGGCCATGTTGGAATGAGTCGACCAGGATGGATCGGGAATTAAGACATCGTCGCCGGGGTTCAAGATGGATTGCATAGCAAGATAATAGGCATGGATGCCGCCATGTGTGATCAAAATTTCGGAGGCGGGGTCGTAGGGAATGCCTTCGGCACGAGTCAGCTTGGAAGCAGCAGCAGTTCTCAGGTCCGCATAGCCGCGTGAGGGTCCGTAATGGGTCAAGCCGCTCCGCATCGCCTTGAAGGCAACATCCAACACTGCTGGCGGAGTCGCAAAATCAGGGTCGCCAACTTGCAAGCCGATGATATTTTTTCCGCTGGCTTTGAGTGCTAGAATTCTATCCGCCATTTCTATCGTGGCGGATTGGCGAATGAGATCGAATTGTGAGTTGATGCTTTGCATAAGCTGTTCTTCAATCATTAGTGGGTGTGAGTGTATCAAAAAAATAATAATCCCGTCAACTGATTTGACGGGATCAATGCTGTGCTGATTGAAATTTCATTCAACGAAGGGCTGGGGAGGTACTTCGAGCTTGCTTTTTTGCTTGACCGGCAATAGAAAGGTGAATTTGCTTCCAACGCCTTCGGTGCTTTCGACCCAGAGGTCCCCGCCGTGCATTTCGATCATCACCTTCGCAATGGAAAGGCCAAGCCCCATGCCGCCATGCCTGCGGGTAAGGTGAGATTCAACTTGATAGAAACGGTCAAAGACAAGCGGCAAATCCTTGGCAGGGATACCCAGGCCATTATCCTCTACAGAAACTTTTATACATTCAACTTGTTGCTCACCGCGGATGGCGACTTGCCCGCCCTCATTTGTAAAGGTCAGGGCGTTCTTTAAAAGGTTGCTTAATACAATTGCAATTTTCCCGCTGTCAATATCCACCCACAATTCATTATTGCGCTCTACTTCGATGTTGAGCACAATGTCTTTCTTTTTCGCCATATCATGAAAAGATGCAGAGACATCCTCGATGACCCGTCCTACAGAAACCATGTGTGAACGGACAAGCGAGCCGCCCGTCTCATAATTATAGACACTGGAAAGACTTTCGATGATGTCCTTGAGGCGCGAAGCATTGCGGATAATGGAATCCACCTGCTCCTTGTATTCACTACCGATCAATTCCTTCAAGAAGGTGGAATGACCCAGAATCAAGCCGAGCGGTGTGCGGAGTTCATGCGAAGTGATCGCAATAAATTCCGACTTTAATTCGTCAAGTTTGCGGGTTTCATCCTGTGAGGATAGCACCTTTTTCTCCAGCATATCGTTTTGCAAGGCATTTGCCGCGAGAGATGCCAAAGTTTCAAGGATGAGAATATCCCGCCCGGTATAACTGTCCTTCTTGTTGAAAATTTCAATTACGCCAACGGGTTTGCCATGTACGACCAGCGGCGCACATAAAATAGAACGAGTGGTAAAGCCGGAGATATCGTCTATCGCCTTGTAATGACGATCATCTTTTGTGACATCATCAATTGCCAGCGGCTTCTTTTGTAGAAATACCCAGCCCGCAATACTGCCATATAATGGGACTTTGGCAGAACTGATCGCGGCACGATGAAACCATGGCGCGAATTTAAAAGAGAATTCCTGCGAGACTTCATCATATTCCAACAGGGAAGCACTCTCGCTCTCTGTCAATTCGGAGGCGGCGGAGAGAATGGATTGAAGGTACGGTTCAAGATCCACCATCGTGCTAAAGCCACGGGTTAATTCGATAAGACGGGAAAGAAGTATGTCCTGATCAACAGCCATATTTAAACCATCAGTAAGGTTATACTTGACAAGTATATCTTAAGTTTTGCGGCAAAAAATCTACAAGGAGAATAATTCTATGGCAAACAAGAAAGTACGCGTCGCCATTATCGGCGTGGGGAATTGCGCCTCAGCCCTCGTGCAGGGTGTTCAATTTTACAAAAATGCAAAAAAGAATGAGGTCATCCCCGGAATTATGCACACCCAGCTCGGCGACTATCATGTGCGGGATATTGAATTCACAATCGGCATTGATGTGAATGTCACCAAGGTCGGCAAGGACCTTTCCGAAGCCATCTTCGCCGAACCGAATAATACCTATAAATTTGCGGATGTTCCCAACCTCAACGTGCCGGTTGTGCGCGGTATGACCCACGATGGGCTTGGCAAATATCTGAGCGGCATCATTCAAAAAGCCCCGGGCGCAACTGCCAATATTGTGAAACTGCTCCGCGAAACAAAAACAGACGTGCTCATTAACTTCCTGCCGGTTGGCTCTGAAATGGCAACCAAATGGTACGTGGAACAATGTCTCGAAGCAGGCTGTGCCTTTGTGAACGGCATTCCCGTGTTCATTGCGTCCTCTGAATATTGGGGCAAACGCTTTGCAGATGCTGGTTTGCCCCTCCTCGGCGACGACATCAAGAGTCAGGTCGGGGCGACGATTGTTCATCGTGTCCTCACCAGCCTGTTCGTAGATCGAGGCGTTAAGATCGACCGCACCTATCAACTCAACTTCGGCGGCAATACCGATTTCCTCAACATGCTCGAACGCGAACGTCTCGAAAGCAAAAAGATCTCCAAGACCAACGCCGTCACCAGCATGATCCCGTATGAGATCGATCCAGGCAATGTGCATGTCGGTCCCAGCGATCACGTACCCTGGCTGACAGACCGCAAGTGGTGCTACATCCGCATGGAAGGCACAACCTTTGGCAACGTGCCGCTCAACATGGAACTCAAGCTCGAAGTATGGGACAGCCCCAATTCTGCCGGTGTCATCATCGACGCAGTGCGCTGCGCCAAGATCGCGCTTGACCGCGAACTTGCAGGCCCCATCATTGGCCCGTCCTCTTATTTCTTCAAGACGCCGCCCAAGCAATTCCGCGATGACATCTGCCGCGATAAGGTGGAAGATTTTATTTCAGGAAAATCAGACGAATAATTCGGTAGGGACACAGCGGTGCTGTATCCCTACAATTTTATTGGTACAATCCGCCGCATGACAAAAAACCGCATCTTTCTTATCCCGAACCTGCTGGCCCTGCTATTGGCAGCCTGCCAATCCGTGCCTGCCACCGCTGACCCAGACATTATCATGACTGCGGCAATTGAAACCGCATTCGCACAAATAAGTATCCCAACCGAAGCGCCCGAACCAACAGAAACGCCGGTCCCTACCGCAACCATTCCGCGCACACCGCCTGCCTTACCTGGGACTTATCAAACATCCATTCTGAAAGCGAACGACATCCCGCGTACCTACACCGCAGATACCTGCCAATATTTGCAAAATAAATGGAACCCAAACAACGCTGCGCCGGGGACTGTGGTGATGACTATCATGATTCATCGCATTGATAAAGATGCCGCCATGTCCGATTTTGGAAATCTAACCATTGCAAGTAAAGATCTAAAACAATTAATGAACGATCTTCATGATGCCGGTTTTCAAGCCATTAATATGCAGAAAATGGCAGATTTCATGTACACCAATGCAAAAATACCCGAGCTCTCTGTTTTATTAATTGTAGATGATCGTGCAGGAAGCTCTTCAAAATATAACGACCATTTCCGAATCTATTTCGAAAAATGGGGTTGGCCAGTGATTAATGCCTATATCGGGATAGATGAGAGGCCCGATCTTTGGGCAGAACATGCCGTGCTTTCTGCGGAAGGGTGGGTGGATTTTCAAGCTCATGGGTACATTCATAACATCCCCATTAGCGAAGGTTCAACAGATGAGTTTATTATGTCTGAAATGGGTGGCGTAATCTCAACTTTTCAAAAATACTTCAACAAAACCCCCATCGCCTATATCTGGCCTGGCGGCGGATTCTCCAAACGCGCTGTTGAGATCGGCACAGAACTTGGCTATAAACTCGGCTTCACCGTCAACTCGCGCGGACCGGTCATGTATAACTGGATTCCGCAGGCTGATGCATATAATGACGACAATCCGTATGCCATACCTGAAATACCCGCGGGCAATCCTGTAATGACCATCCCTCGCTATACAGACATTACAGCCCGTGATCATATTGATGAAGTCCGTACGATCGGGCAAGAAGCCGCGCAATATGCCGAACAGAGTAAAGCCATCGAACTCGAATATTACGATATTATCTGCGCGCCCACGTACGGACCAATTCCGTCCACGCCATAAAGCACATGTCTTTGCGAGGAGGGGATACTTCGACAGGATTTCGACGGGCTCAACCTACCAGCTCAGCACGACGCTTTCTCTTCCCGACGACACTTGCGCCGTACGCCAGTGCGGTGAGCAAGCCCCTGTCGTGAGGAGACTGCTTCGACTCACCTGTCCTGCGTGGTTTTGCAGGAAAGAACAGGAGCGCCTCGCAGCGACATTATTCATATTGGGAATTACTGATTGCTTAATTTATCATCGCTTGAAATTAGTTTACAATGTACTCCCTATGAATAAGCAGACTGACACAATTAAACAATCCTCTTACCGATTCACCCTCCTTCTATTAACAGTATTTATCCTGGTTTCATGTGAACCTTTCTCATCGCATCCCGCCATACAAACAGAAAAACCATTAATAACAGGCGCCACTCTCCTGGAAATACCCGAGACCACAGCCGTCTCATGGCCTGCGCTCCCGGCAACATTTGAGACCACCCTATTAAATCCTCTAGATATACCGAATACCTATGTGGATGAAACCTGCAGGTATTTAAAAAACAAATGGAATCCAGCCAATGCCGAACCTGGCACGGTCGTGATGATTGTCATGTTCGGAAAAATACAAGCCGGTCCAGTGACAAATCCAAATGGAATCAATGTTTGGGACTTCATGAAAACCATGCAGGAACTCAAATTCCAGGGCTTTGAAGCCATTACCATGAAGCAATTCCTTTTCTTCATCGAACGAAATATAATAATTCCACCGCGTTCAGTATTGATCATCCAGGACGGCAATTACGAAGAAGAATATTTCAATAAGAATTTCCGCGTATATTGGGAAAATTGGGGCTGGCCTGTGGTCAATGGCTGGCAGAGCGATTTCGAAACACCAGAAAACCTCTGGCGGGAAAACATCAACATGGAATATGAAGGCTGGGTGGACCATCAAGCCCATGGAGTTATGCCAGATACAAAGTTATCCGATGAATCTTCAAAGACAGTCATTGCGCGAGAACTGCAAGGGTCACTGGATGCCTTTGCTGGTCAATACGGAAAGACCCCCATCGCATTTATCTGGCCCACTGGCGGCTTCGGCCTGCGACCGGTGACAGCCGCGCGCCTGCTCGGCTATCAACTCGGTTTCACCGCCAACTCACGCGGACCGGTTATGTATAACTGGATTCCCCTCGCAGATAAATTTGATCCCGAACGCCCAGACTCCGTCCCTGAAGTTCAAATCAATGATCCATTAATGACCCTGCCGCGTTACTCATCAGATCAAGCCTATAACGCAATTGACCAGGTACGCGCCATTGGCAATGAAGCCTCGGCCTACGCGCAAGCCAATAAAGAGATAGAGCACGAATACTACGAAATTGTATGCAGTGAAACATTCGGACGCATGCCAACCCCATAGTCTTTCAGGAGATTCCAAATGTCAGATTGTATCTTTTGCAAAATCATCAAAGGCGATATCCCCAGCGCCAATGTATATCGCGACGAGCAAGTGACCGCCATCCGCGATATCAACCCCGCCGCGCCCACCCATATTCTCATCCTGCCAAACAGGCACATTGACTCGGTTAATGCATTGTCCAACGACGACGAACAACTTATCGGTCATCTCTTCACAACCGCAAAACAACTCGCCGCGCAGGCAGGCGTTGCCGATGGCGGCTATCGTCTCATCATGAACACAGGCGCAGATGGGGGACAAACAGTCTTTCACATCCACCTTCACTTTTTAGGCGGCGCGCCAATGAAACACCCAATGGGATAAATAAAATGCCTGAACGAGATATTTATCTACTTTCCCCGCGTGCACTCAGCCCCGAAACCATTGCTGTCGCGTTTGCAAAAACATCGCGCGCGCCAGAATCCTTTCGCGAGATCGCCGCAGAATTAAGTGACGAAAAATCCGCGCAGTTCCATGAAAAATGGGTCGTTGGCTATGGGCACGCCTCCGTAGCAGAACATGCGGTTTTGCATATTGCCTTTGAAAATGTCTCGCGCGTTGCCATTGAAACCATCGAAAGCAGCCGCCTCGCTTCCTACACTGAAAAATCAACCCGCTATCAAAAATGGGGACAAGACGATTTCACGATTCCTCCCGAACTTCGCGAAGCGGGACATCCCCTGCGTGACGAATTTATCCAAACCGTTCGCCTCCTTTTCTCGACCTATGCTGAATCGCTAAGCCCTGTCAAGAATCTCATCCTCGGCAGATCCCCGCGCCGCGAAAATGAATCGGATGAAGCCTATGACCGCCGCATCCGCTCACAATACGTGGACAGATGCCGCTTCATCCTGCCTGCCGCCGCCAACGCCAACGTGGGCATGACAGCCAACGCGCGTGTGATCGAAATGATGATTCGCAAAATGCTCTCTCACCCGCTCGTGGAAGTTCGACAGATCGGCGAGAAAATGAAGGAAGTGGCAAAATCCGAAACGCCAACTTTGGTCAAGTATGCAGATGCTTCCACCTACTTCATTGAAACGACTGCTGAAATCGCCCTCACCCCAACCCCTCTCCCTAAGGGAGAGGGGCAAGGGGTGAGGGTAGATTGGTGTAATTTAATTGACTACGACAAAGACGGCGAAAAGAAAGTCATCGCCGCCGCCTTGTATCGCTGCAATGAAATACCTTTTGCAGATGCATTCGCCTACGTCAAATCATTGAAGAAAAAAGAACGCGCCGCCCTCGCAGATACATTGCTCGAAAAGTTGGGCAAATATGACGTCCCTCTGCGTGAACTGGAATATTGCAACTACACCTTCGACCTCGTCATGGATCAGGGCGCGTATGCCGAATTCAAACGTCACCGCATGATGACTCAAACGCCGCAACGGCTGACGACGCGGCTTGGGTACACGATCCCGCTTCTCGTAACAGAAGCAGGCTTCGGGTCCGAATATGAAGCGGCGATGGAATCTGCGATGATGATGTATGAGAAGTTATATGCTTTCAATCCCGATGTCGCGCAATATATTGTCCCCAATGGATTTAATCGCCGCGTGCTGGCTCAATTCAATTTGCGCGAAGCTTTTGCATTCTGTCAGTTACGCTCAGCAGCAAACGCGCATTTTTCGATTCGAAGAGTGGCGCAAAAAATGTATGAGGAAATGTTCCGTGTGCACCCGCTGTTGACGAAATACATGAAATTGCGTGATGAATCCTGGCAGCAGGTGGAAGAAAATTATTTTACGAAAATCTAACCTCTCACCCAACCCTCTCCCAAAGGGCGAGGGGACTCCCTTCCCCTTTCGGGGGAAGGCGCTGTCCTAAGCTTGTCGAAGGGGTTGGGGATGAGGGCAAATCAATCCTCTTCTTCTTCCTTTTTCACCCCAAATATCTCATCAATTCTTTCCATAATCTCTGGCGTGATCTTTTCCACCACATCAGAAGCCTTCATATTTTCATGGACCTGTTCCACACGGCTTGCGCCAGTGATGACCGTGCTCACGAATGGAGTCTTCAAACACCAGGCCAGCGCAAGTTGTGAAAGTGTGCAACCAAGTTCATTTGCAATCGGCTCCAACGCAGCGACTTTGGCCAGTTTTTGTTCGTCACTCAATCTATCCTTTAGCCATTCATAACCTTTCAGCGCGCCGCGGCTATCCTTTGGTATACCTTTATTGTATTTTCCAGAAAGCAGACCCGAAGCCAGCGGGCTCCAGATCGTTGAACCATAGTTATATTCCTTGTAGAAACGGGCATAATCGCCTTCCATGCGCTTGCGCGCAAACAGATTGTACTGCGGCTGTTCCACAACAGGCTTGTGCAGGTGATGACGCTCTGCGATTTGAATCGCCTCGATGATTTCCGAAGCCGCCCACTCAGATGTGCCCCAATACATGGCTTTGCCCCATTCAATAATGTTGTGCATTACCCAGACAGTCTCTTCAATGGGAGTTGTTGGGTCGGGGCGGTGACAGTAGATCAAATCCACATAATCGAGCTGCAATCTTTCAAGTGAATCATTAATGCCTTCGATGAGACGCTTGCGATTAAGTGTATTTTTCTCATTGATGCCATCATGCAAACCCCAATAGAATTTTGTGGAGATTAAATAACTTCCGCGGCGCCACTTCAACTGCTTAAGCGCCTCGCCCATCACTGCTTCCGATTTGCCGCCTGCATACACTTCGGCGTTATCGAAAAAGTTTACGCCCGCATCATATGCCGCGGACATCATATCCATGGCCAGCTTCACATCTGCCTGATTATGAAAGGTAACCCACGAGCCAAATGACAACTCGCTTACTTGAATTCCAGTCTTGCCTATAAAACGGTATTTCATTATGCCTCCAGAGAATTTTATATGTCTATTATAATCATTGAATGCGTAAACCTTTGTTAATCCTGGTGTTTTTCATCAGCGCCTGTACATCCGCCCAGCCCGCACAGACCTCATCCAACGTATCACTCGAACTTTACATCACATCCACGTCGAGCGTCACATCCACACCCGATGTGATTGTCATTGCAGAGTCACCGCTTCCTACCTCTACGCCCTTCATCTACAATGTTGAAGCGGGTGACACGCTCAGCGGGATCGCCGAGAAATTCAAAATCTCACAGGATGACCTAAGAGCGGCAAATCCAGATGTCAGCCCGAACAGCATGACCATCGGGATGACTCTTCTGATCCCAGACAGTTCAGCCGCCACCGCAGACGCAGCGACTCTGACACCCGTGCCTGCTCCCATCACCCAAATAGTTTGCCACCCCTCAGCAGATAATGGCTTGTGGTGTTTCGCGCTCATTCAAAATAACACGCCTGATATTCTCGAAAACCTCTCCGCGCAAATTACGTTGATTGATCAAAATAATAATGTAATCGCAAGTCAAACCGCATTCATGCCGTTGGACATCCTCCCGCCTAATTCATCTTTGCCCGTGTATGTGTTCTTTCCAAACACACCTGCAAATGTAAATCCGCAAGTCCAATTAATTAGCGCGATACAATTAAATTCCAATACCACTCGTTATCTTCCAGCAGCCCTAAACAACACCATCGCCCAAATTAACTGGGACGGCAAAACCGCGCAACTCAGCGGACAAATTTACCTGCCCGCAGGATCACAGGCCGCAACTCAGGTTTGGGTTGCAGCGGTGGCTTATGATAAAGATGGTCGGGTCGTTGGAATCAAACGCTGGGAGGGCGGAGCGATCCAGCCGGGGGCGGGTATCAACTTCAATTTTTCAGTAGCAAGCCTCGGGTCCGCGATTGAGGCGGTGGAGTTTGTGGTGCAAGCCAAGCCGTAGCCCCCACCCAGCCTCCCCCAAATCCGCAATTAAGATTCTAAAACTTTCGAGACTTAACATACGGATTTGGGGGAGGTGCTCCGCGAAGCGGGCGGAGGGGGTCAATCATCCACATGATCTTTGCGGTTTTGATTGCGAACGACAACTCCGAGGACAAATACCCCGATAATCAATAACAACATAAAACAAAAGCACAGCATGGAAATGGTTAAGCTGAGCGGCGGTCCGCCTGGGTTGGGTTGTGCCGGCAGCTGTGCAGGTACGGGGGTAGTGAGCGGATTTGCGTTTGATAAGCGCACTTCAACGGGGCTAAAAGACGGCTGGGCAGAAACATCTTGAAATGCCAGTGTGGATATGATTGCGAGCAACAATAAAGTGAAAAAAGTTAATTGGGTTCGCATCAAAAAATCCTCCGACAAGATGGGCAACTATATCACCAAAAGAAAGGCGTGTCTCGACAGGGGTTCGACGGCTCAACCTGCCAGCTCAACAACCATCATATTGCAAATAGGACATATTCAGGAGATATTAGTGACATCCATCCACCCATAAATCTCAGCGTCATTTAATGTCACCATGTAAAATGGATATTGTTTGTAACCTTTCGCACTTTGTAACCATAAAGCATCCCGACAAACTTATTTGGAGGAACACATGAAGATGAACAAGTTCTTTATCGGTGGCGCACTTATTCTGGCGGCTGTGGTCTATCTGATTGTCTCATCAACCCAGGCAAGCGCAGAATATTTCATGACCGTGAACGAATTAAAAGAAGAAGGCGCTTCGGCCGTTGGAAAAAGCCTGCGCCTTTCGGGCGCAGTGATCGGTGACACGATCCAATATGATGCAGAGACGCTCAGCCTTACATTTGAAGTCGCGCATGTCACTGGTGATAACAATGAAATTGAAGCGCAGGGCGGTTTGGCTGAAGTGCTTTATCAAGCAGTGAATGACCCGTCCCGTGAGCGTGTATCTGTCGTTTATGTCGGTCCCAAACCAGATTTACTGCGCGGCGAGGCGCAAGCCATAATGACAGGCAAAATCGGCGAGGATGGCATCTTCCAGGCCGATGAGCTTTTGCTCAAATGTCCCACTCGGTATGAAGAAGCGGTTCCAGAACAAGCCGCAAATAGTAATTAATAGTACGGCCTGATAGGATTTGCCTGTCAGGTTTTATTTCCCCTCACCCCCTGCCCCTCTCCCATAAGGAGAAGGAAGATAAAAGGAAATTCTTATGTTGGCACAATTTGGATATGGCGTTTTAGTGGTAAGTTTCATGGTCGCGATCTACAGCGGCATTACAGCAGTTTACGGCGCGGCGCCTTCGGCCAAATCTGCTGCGCTGGTGGAAAGTGCGCGGCGTGCCATGCTGCTCACATTCCCGCTTATTTCTCTTTCAGCCGCAGTGCTGATCTACCTGCTGATAAACAATCACTTTGAAGTGGCTTTCGTCTACGAAGTGACCAGCCGCAGTATGCCCACTTACCTCAAAATTACTGCCTGGTGGGGCGGACAAGCCGGCTCGCTCGTATTTTGGTCCTGGCTTCTGGCGGTCTTTACCTCCGCAGTCACCTTGCGAAAATGGGATCGTGACATTGAATTCCTGCCTTGGGTGATCGTGGTCTCAGCCGTCACGCTCATATTCTTCCTCGGCATGTCGGTCTTTTTTGAAAATCCTTTCGCACGTTTCTGGCTGGTTGACGGAAACGTTCAACCAGGCATGTTCGCACCGGCTGCAAATGCGACTTTGTTCACGCCGCAGGATGGGCAGGGATTGAATCCGCTTCTGCGCCATCCGGGTATGGTTATTCATCCGCCCTTGCTTTATCTTGGCTTCGTCTCTTTCGTTATCCCTTACGCCTTTGCCATGGCGGCGCTCATCACAGGCCGCACAGATGACCGTTGGATCCGCATCACCCGCCGCTGGTCTTTATGGGCCTGGTTATTCCTATCCTTTGGACTTGTGCTTGGCGGACGCTGGGCTTATGACGTTTTAGGCTGGGGCGGTTATTGGGGCTGGGATCCGGTTGAGATCGCCGCCTTCATGCCGTGGTTAACCGGCACAGCCTTTTTGCACTCCGTCATGATCCAGGAAAAACGCGGTTTGCTCAAACACTGGAACATGATCCTCGTCATCCTCACCTATGCGCTTGTCATCTTCGGCACTTTCCTGACACGCTCCGGCGTGCTTTCATCTGTCCACGCTTTTGCAAACAGCCCGATCGGGCCCTTCTTCATGGGCTATGTCACCTTGACACTGGTTGTATCTGTGGCGCTGGTGATTTGGCGCTGGCCGATCCTGCGCAGCGAAACCGAAATGAAGTCCATGCTTTCCCGCGAGGCATTGTTCCTGCTCAATAACCTGCTTTTCATGAGCATTCTGGTTGTTTGTTTCTGGGGCGTGATCTTCCCGCTCATTTCCGAGTTGTTCACGGGTCAAAAAGTGACCGTCGGCCCACCTTTTTATGAACGCGCCACGGCTCCGCTCTTCTCGGCCTTGCTCTTCCTGATGGCAATCGCTCCGTTCTCTGCCTGGGGACATTCCACAATGCAGACGCTTGGACGCGCAATCTGGAAATCCGCAGCCGCCGCCCTGGTTGTGACCGTCACACTGTTTTTAACTTACACACAAAACATCGGCGCATTGGTCGGCTTCTTTTTGGTCGCGTTGGCTCTGTTCGCTACTTTCCATGAATTTTGGCGCGGCGCGCGGGCAAGGCAAAAAGCGCAGAACGAGAATTTTTTCACCGCCCTCTCACGCTTGATGGGACGCAACCGCCGCCGCTATGGCGGATACATCATTCACATCAGCATAGCGTTTATGGCAATCGGCATTCTCGGCATTGAGATCTTCCAGAAAGAAACGCAAGGCACGCTCACACAAGGCGAGCAATTAAATATTGCAGACTACACCATCGAATACCGCGAACTCGCCTCATGGGACAGCCCCGGCGAAGGCGTGAATTACACCCGCGCTATTTTGGATGTATACGAAAACGGAATTTACCTTGGCCAACTCAACCCGCGCATTGACTATTACTTTGACTCCCAGCAAAACATGACCATTCCCGGCCTGCGCTCCACCTTAAGGGATGATCTTTACATCCTGCTCGTAGACTGGCAGCCTGTATCCAACATGGGTGCGACATTCAAAATATATGTCAACCCCCTGGTGAACTGGCTGTGGATCGGCAACCTGCTCTTCCTCTTTGGCATCATCTTCGCCGCCTGGCCCGATCAGGACCCGGCGGAGGAACCTGCACGACGCAGTGTGGCGAGAAGCAATAAGCAGACCAGCGCGGCGGATTAATGCGTAATTCGTGATCCGTAAGGAGATAATCCTATGAATATCACTTTCAACAAAAAGCACTTTACGCATTACGCATTACGTATTTCGCATTACGTATTTCGTATTACTGCTTATCGCGCTCACCTCCACTACTACAACCGTCTTCGCGCAGGACAACCTCCCCACTGACGACGAAGTGAATGCAATTGCCAAGCAGTTGTATTGTCCCGTCTGTGAAAGCACGCCGCTGGATGTGTGCCCAACGGAAGCCTGCCGTCAATGGCGCGAACTGATCCGCACCCAACTTTCACAAGGCATGTCAGAGACGGAGATCAAACAATATTTTGTGGATAACTACGGCGCGCGCGTGCTGGCTGAACCTCCGCGCACGGGGTTGAACTGGCTGGTTTACATCCTGCCGCCTGTCATCATCCTGGCGGGTGCGTTCTTCCTCTTCCGCTCCTTCCGGGAGTGGACCAAACCCAAAGTCGCCTCAGCAGGCTCGGGCGCGGAAAGAACCGAAGCGTCTTCTCCAGACAAAGATGATTATGTTACCCGTCTTGAAGAAGAATTGAAGAAAAGAAAATAATAATCCCCCTCACCCTACCCCTCTCCCTTCGGGATAGGAGACTCCCTTCCCCCTCGGGGGAAGGGTCGGGGATGAGGGTTTTTGGAGAATGTTATGACTGAAACCATCCCACAAAAACGCGGCGTGCCGCTCTGGGTACAGATTATCATCTGGTTATTTATCGTTGGTTTGCTTGCGCTGGTAGGCGTGATCCTCAGCAAACGCCAGCAAGGGACGGTACAACCGGGCGCTGCGATCCCCGATTTTACATTGCCCTTATTCAGCGGTTATGAATATGAGGGCAGGAGTGAAGTGAAACTTTCGGATTTTCAAGGCAAGCTTGTGGTATTGAATTTCTGGGCTTCATGGTGCAAGCCCTGTGAACAGGAAGCTGCCGAACTCGAAGCCGCATGGAAGTTTTACGAACCGGGCGGTGAGGTGATATTCCTCGGCATAGATTATGTGGACACTGAACCCGAAGGCCGCGCATACTTGAAAAAATTTGGCATTACCTATTCCAACGGTCCCGACATGGGCACAAAGATCTCACAGATGTTCCGCATTCGCGGCGTGCCTGAAACGTATTTCATAGACCAGTACGGTGTCCTGTATTATGTGAAGGTTGGACCCTTCCTTTCGGTAGATGAAATCAAATCCATCATTGCGCAAAAACTTCCTTAAGGCGGAAACATGGAATTAGGCTCACTTTTTTTTGTACTGGCTGTGATCATGATCGTCGGCGTCTATTTATATGCGCCGTTCACCAAAAGCGCGCGCCGCGCGCCGCATTCACGTGAAAGCCATGAAGTCTCTGCTTTGAAGGCGGAACGTGACCGCGTGATCAACTCTTTACAGGAACTTGATTTCGATTTCCAACTCGGTAAAATCCCCGCAGAGGATTATCCCGAACAACGCACCGCGCTTCTACAAAAAGGCGCGCAGGTGCTTAGCAAACTTGATGAACTCGCGCCGACAGCCTCCTCCGCCAACAATCCCGAAGCGCGCATTGAAAAAGCTGCAGCCGCAAAACGAGCGGACTCCTCCGAGAAAACCGTGCAATTCAACGATGATGAACTTGAATCCATGATCGCGGCGCGGCGCAAGGAACACAAAAGCAAATCGGCAGGTTTCTGCCCAAAATGCGGCCAGCCTTTTTTGGTCAGTGATAAATTCTGCCCATCCTGCGGGAAGGCTTTGAAGTAAATAAAATTCCCTCATCATCCCCAACCCTTCCCCAGAAGGGGAAGGGAGTCCCCATCTCCCTTCGGGAGATGGTAGGGTGAGGGCAAACTGAGGAACACATGAAATTACGTCACACAATTATTTTTGCGATCAGCGCAACCCTGCTCGCCGCTTGTAACTTTACCCTTGCGGCGGATGTCACTCCCCCGCCTGGCTATGTGGCCCCCGCCCCCGCTCCCACGCTTGGGCCGCTTTATCCCGCCAGGGCACCAGACATTGAAAATGGCAAACTCATTTTTGCAGAAAAATGCGCTCCTTGTCATGGCGCTGCCGGCCTTGGTGATGGACCCGATGGAAAACAATTACCAGTCGCCGTTGCGGCCTTTGCCCTGCCCGAAACCGCGCGCAAGGCATCTCCCGCAAAATGGTACATCACCGTCACGCAAGGCAACCTTGACCGCTTCATGCCTCCGTTTTTAAGCCTGAGCGATCAGGAACGCTGGGATGTTATATCGTATGCTCTCACATTCCACACCACACCCGATCAAATCGAAACTGGCAAATCTTTATTTGAAGAAAACTGCGCCGACTGTGCCAAAAATTTCAGCAACCAGGAAATGATGTCTGCATTAACTGCGGATGATCTTGTCAAGATGATCAAAGCAGGTTCAGGCGACCTGCCCGCTTTTGGAAGCAATTTCAGCGACGACGAAGCCTATGCAGTGGCGGCATATATCCGCACATTGACTTTTGCGCCTCCCTCCGCACCGACGGTTGATTCTGCTAAGGAGACTCCCGTCGCCGCTGAGGCAGGGACTCCGTCAGCGCAGGCAACGCCCCTTGATGGCGGGCAAGCCGAAGTCAGGCCTGAAGCGACTGGAGAACCAGTTGCCGCCAGCGCGGGCAAGGTCAGCGGTCTCATCGAAAATCGCACGGGCTCAGATCTGCCATCCGATCTTAAGATTACCTTACGCGGTTACGACCACGGCAGCGACCCAAACGCGGGGCCGCAGGAAATTGTCACCCTCGAAGCAACGGTCAATGCAGATGGGACCTATGTTTTCGAAACTGAGATCGTTCGAAGCCAGATCTACCTCGCAGAACTTGAAGTGGGCGGCTTGAGTTATCAATCTGAATTTGCTGTTGTACCAGCCGAAACAACCGAGCTGGTCTTGCCAAACATTGTCGTTTATGCCACCACAGAGGATTTCTCCGCTTTGAGAATTGATACGGTTCAAGTTTTCTTTGACTTTGCAAATGCCGATATCGCGCAGATCTTCGCGGTGTATTCCATCGTCAACTCAAGCGATAAAACCATCATCATCACTATGGGCGATAAACAAGTTGTGCCTTTCATTGCATCCCCCGCAGGCGCAGAAGGACTTGGTTACGAAGCCACGCAGGATAGCGCGCCCTTCGTGCCAACTGAAACAGGCTTTGCCATGCCGCCCAGCGAAACACCTTACGAACTGATCGCGTTCGCTTCCCTTCCGAAGACAAAAGAGGTCGCCATTTCACAGCCCGCACGCCTGCCCATTGGCGGCATCACCTTGTACCTGCCTGAAGGCATGGACGCAGAAGGCAAGGCACTTACTGATCAAGGGTTGCAGGCG
Source organism: Anaerolineales bacterium (assembly GCA_030680795.1). Classification (GTDB taxonomy): domain Bacteria; phylum Chloroflexota; class Anaerolineae; order Anaerolineales; family Villigracilaceae; genus Villigracilis. Next base: position 47,115 of record JAUXUL010000038.1, read on the forward strand.
TTGGAGACCATGAACTTCCACGTTTACTCAGCCAGCGGTTTGAAGAAAGATGAGAGCATTGATTTCACAATTACAGGCAAACCGGAGACGACAGCTGTCAACCCAGATATTACCCAAAATAAAACGATGTTGATCGGCGCGGGCGTGCTCGGCCTGGCGCTGATCCTGGCCGGCGTGTGGATGTACATGCGCGACAGGAAAAAAGAGGAGGAGTTTGAAGACGAAGAGATTGAATTTGGCAATACTGAGTCCATCATGGATTCCATCATTGCCCTCGACGACCTGCACCGCACAGGCAAACTCACCGACCTGGCTTACAAACAACGACGCGAAGAATTGAAGAATGTGTTGAAGAGGAAAGGGTAATTGGTAATTTACCAATTACAAATTACTAACTTCCAATGATCGAAGTAAAACAACTCGTCAAACGCTTTGGGCTGAAAACTATCCTGCGCGGAGTGGACTTTTCCGTTGAGCCTGGTGAATTTGTGGCCTTGCTCGGACCAAACGGCTCAGGCAAAACCACCTTCCTGCGGATTCTCGCTTCACTCTCGCGACCATCCATGGGAAGTGTGAAAGTGGCAGGCTACTCTCTCCCGAATGAATCTGCACAAGTCCGCGCGAAGTTGGGAGTGGTTTCGCACATGCCTTTGCTGTATCCCGATCTTACCGCTGAAGAAAATCTGCAATTCTATGCGCGCATGTACGGCATACCCAATTACCAAGCACGGATTACTGAAGTCTTAGAGATGGTCGGGCTCGAAAATCGCCGCAAAGACCTTGTCCGCACTTTTTCACGCGGTATGCAGCAACGCCTCGCCATCGGCAGGGCGGTCATCCACGACCCTGAAGTGATGTTGTTTGATGAGCCTTATACAGGTCTGGATCAGGACGCCTCCGAAATGCTGGATGATGTGCTGCGCACCGTCGCTGCAAAAGGACGCACCGTCGTCATGACCTCTCACGACCTGGCCCGCGCCGAAGACCTCGCCACCCGTTTTGACATTCTCTCACGAGGCGTCATCGCGGCCTCTGCCAGGCAAAAGGATTTACAGAAAACAAATCTGCTCGCGTTTTACAAACAATCGATTAATGGAAATCAGTAACTGGAAATTTGCAATTCGCCAGTCTCCAGTCTCCAATTACCAACCACAACCATCTCCTAATGTCCTCCACCTCTCCCCGCCCCACCTTCTTCAAAGCCACCATGGCCATCGTCCAAAAAGACCTGGTCGCGGAGCTTCGCTCACGCGAATTGCTCTCCGCCATGCTGGTCTTTTCCATGCTTGTGATCCTGATCTTCAACTTTGCGCTGGAATTGGATATAAAAGTGCGGCAATCCGTCACCGCCGGCGTCTTGTGGACAACCTTCGCCTTCGCTGGCACACTCGGCTTGAACCGCTCCATGGCCGTGGAAAAAGATCGCGGCTGCATGGATGGTCTCCTGCTTGCGCCCGTGGACCGCGCCGCCATCTTCTTTGGAAAAGCCATTAGCAACCTGGCTTTTATGCTGATCGTGGAGGCGATTGTCCTGCCGCTGTATGCCCTGCTTTACAACGAAGTCCGCATCTTTCAACCGGCTTTTCTGGGCGTGGTATTTCTTGGTTCGATTGGCTATATTGCCGTCGGTACTTTGCTTTCGGCCATGTCCGTGCAAACCCGCACGCGGGATGTATTGCTCCCGATCCTGCTTTTCCCCGTGGCGATCCCTGTCCTTTTAGCATCCGTCAAAGCCAGCAGCGGATTATTAAACAACGCAACCTTTGCAGAGATCCTTACCCCGCTCAACCTGCTTATCGTCTACGACGTGATCTTCATCGCTGTCGCTTTCATGGTATTTGATTTTGTCGTTGAAGAGTAAATGCGAGTCAGCGAGTCAGCGAGTCAACGAGTTGAAAATCGTAATTCGTAAATCGGGTCTCGATACGCCCTCTAAGAACATTCGGGCTACTAGACCATCAATCGTAAATTATTATAAAGGAGTTTGTCCAATGCAATCCAAACCAATCGCACTCACAGTCCTGGATATTGTTTCAATCATCGTGCTCGGCGCTGCGGCCTACCTGGCGCTCGTCTTTGCGCCCACTGAACTTGTCATGGGAGATGTACAGCGCGTCTTCTATTTCCATGTCGGCACGGCCTGGGTTGGCTTGCTCGGCTTTGTCCTCGCAGCTATTACAGGCATCGCCTATCTGGTCACCAAAGACATGAAATGGGACCGCTTCGAGGTCGCGGCAGTTGAAGTCAGCACCATGTTCTTCTTCATCACCATTGTGCTTGGCTCCATTTGGGCGCGCCCGGCCTGGAACACCTGGTGGACGTGGGACCCGCGCCTGACCACCGCTGCCGTCACTGAACTGATCTACATCGCCTACTTCATGCTGCGCCAGGGCCTCGAAGACCCCGAAAAACGGGCACGCTTCGGGGCAGTCTATACCCTGCTGGGCGGTCTCAGCGCGCCGATCACCTTCATGGTCATCCGCCTCTTCCGCACCATTCATCCCGTCGTCATCGGAAACGCATCCGCCGAAGCGCAGGGCGGCTTCAGCATGACAGCCGACATGCGCACGGCCTTCTTCTTTGCCCTCTTCGCCTTCACCGTTATCTTTATTGACCTACTGTGGCATCGCATCCGTCTCGGCGGCCTGCAGGACAAGGTCGAACAACTCAAACTCAGCCTCTCAATATAATTGGAGCATAAAATGGAAATCACTCCCGATACATCAGGCTACATGATCGCAGGCTATATCATCACCTTCCTTATCATGGGCATTTACGTCTTTAGCCTTTACCAGCGCAACAAGAACCTCAAACGGGATCTTGAAACCCTCAAGTCGTTTTAGACCGAACAAACCAAAAAGAAATAACCCCTTTGAAAAAGAGTCCGCGTATAATTAAGGCGGACTCTTTTCAAATGCAGAGACGTCACTGGACGATTGGATTCATCTCGATCATGGTCGCCATCTCAAACATGGCCTTCACGCGTGATGCTTCGCCTCCGCTCAGCACAAGCCTTGTGACTGCTCCTGCTCCCAATCCACCGCCTGGCCCGGATAGATTCACGGTCATCGCTGTGGAATACACCGCCTACGAATGGTATGTGGCAACCTGGGACGGGGATAACGTCGTATGCTCAGTGAATACCGACCACGAAAGTACCCCGCTGCCGGAAGAAATTTATAGAGATTGCGGGGAAAAGATCTACAATAAATGGATGTCTCAACCTCCATGCAATATTAACGATAAAGAAACTTGCATAGGCTATTACACTTTCCTTATGGATAGCGAGAAAAAAGAAAAAGAGATCGCCATGCAGCTCGCCCCTGCCAGCGCATGGATCTCGCTTGAAGACTGCGAACCTGTATTAAGTACAGCCACCAATATCTGCGAAACAAAACCAACGCTCGTCATCAGCGGGCAGGAACCCCTGCCAAACGAATCCATCCTCCGCATTGAGGGCACCTACGATGGCGAACCATTTTCATGTGATGACACGGACATTTGCAAATTCCGCATCCCCGAAACAGATGAAGATGGCGCGGCTGTTGAATTCTGGTCATACTCATCATATGGAGATAGCAGTCTCGTTTACAGCGCGCAAGTCCGCGTAATACTTACCGACCAAGGCGACCCAGACCAACTGTATTGGTATGTGGACGTACTCTCCTCACAATGGCAGGGAAATACCGTTGCCAGCTGCTCCGATTCATGGGGGGTATTTGCTCCAGTTGGCGGCGCACCGGAATGGCTTAGCACGCCAAAACAAAGCGAGGAACTCAGCAGTGACATTCCCTACACATACCTGGCCGCAAACCTGATCCTGCAAGGCGCAGTGGACGCAAGTTCATGCCCCGATGGCGGCCTGGCTGCGGGCAATTTCGTAAATCAATGCGGGCTGGAAAAATCGCGCAATGCTGTGAATGAATGGCAGGATCAATTTGATCAACTGATCCTCAATACGGCCATAGGAACAGGTGTGCCAGCGCGGTTGATCAAAAATCTCTTCGCGCGTGAAAGCCAGTTTTGGCCGGGCATTTATCAGGCGGCGGGAGATGTGGGGCTTGGTCAATTGACAGAGAACGGTGCAGACACCACCCTCTTTTGGAATCGCTCCTTCTATAACCAATTCTGCCCGCTGGTAATGGATGCCGATGTATGCGGCGCAGGTTACATGCACCTGGACGAAGAATTGCAAATCGCTTTGCGCCGCGCATTGGTGGGAAGTGTGAATGCCACCTGCGAGGAATGTCCACTCGGGCTTGATCTCACGCAGGCGGATTTTTCAGTGAGCGTTTTCGCGCATACCATGCTCGCAAATTGTGAGCAGGCGGGACAGGTGGTCTATAACTACACAGGTGAAGTTCCCGCTGATGCGGCCTCCTATGAAGACTTATGGAAGTTCACATTGGTCAATTACAACGCGGGCGGCGGCTGTCTGGCGGAGGGCATCACCGACGCGCAGGGCAGAAACCTCGAACTGACATGGGAAAATGTCTCACCTTATCTCACTGGAGCCTGCTCCGGCGCAGTGAATTATGTCAACGATATCAGTAAATAAATCATCATAAATAGATTACGTAATACCAGCCTCGCGGCGTTTTTATACACCCGAACTTGTGCTAAACTTAACAAACGAATGTTTTTGCGAGGTCTGGCAGTTGAGTAGGATAAAGTCCATATCAGGACCCAGCCCGAAGCAATCTACTTGATTTAACAACTCACCTTACGCAATATCATACTGAGCGGAGCGAAGAAACACTACGATTGTCTCAGAGACCTTTCGCTGGCGCTCAGGGCGAAATACCTATAATTTCGGAGGTTCCATGCTCACCCTTGTAGAAAAAATCCTCTTCATAGTTGCAACGCTTGTCTCTTTATATTTCACTTATCGCGGAGTTGCGCGCATTATGCTGCACATCAACAGCGGCCGGGGCAAACTAGACTGGGCATTGGCTTACAAACGGATTGGCGAACTTATCGTCAAGGTCGGGTTGTTCCAGCCCGTTTTTCGTTTTAGATTAGGACCCAGCATTTTGCACGCGCTCATCGGCTGGGGCTTTCTTTCCTTCCTGCTCATCAACCTCGCGGATTTGATCTACGCCTACACCGAATTTCGTCTGCTCGATAACACGGGCAGGTTTGGCGACGTGTACCGCCTCATCGCGGACTTTGCGAATGTCGCGATCATCGTTGGCATTGTGGCGATGACAATTCGTCGTTTCATCCTGCGACCTGCGAATCTGTCCACGCGCGAGACGACTCTTCTACATCCCAAAGCACGAGCGGGCATCCTGCGCGATTCAGCGATCGTTGCGGCGTTTATCTTTGTCCATAACTCGATGCGTTTTTTGGGAGAATCTTTCGGGTTGGCTTTGGCCGGTCACACTGACAGCTGGCAGCCAAGCATCTCAGCAGTGGCAGGCTTATGGTCAGGTGTGGATCCGCGCCTTTTAATCGCGGGAGAACATATTGCGTTTTGGCTGTCCATTGGCGGAGTCGTCGCGTTCCTGCCATACTTCCCGTATTCAAAACATATTCACTTATTCTTTGCCCCATTAAATTTTGCGTTGAAGCCTGAAAGAAAATCAATCGGGGAATTAAGTTATATCAATCTCGATGATCAAAGCATCGAACAATTTGGCGCGGCAAAAATGAAAGACCTCGGCTGGGAGCAGATCCTGGACAGCTACGCATGTATCATGTGCCTGCGTTGTCAGGAAGTTTGCCCAGCATATAACACGGGAAAAATATTATCACCTGCCGCGTTGGAAATTAATAAACGTTATCATTTGAATCACGGCGGCACGACCGATGTTGAGTTAAAAGAATTGATCTCCGAAGAAGCGGTCTGGGCTTGCACATCCTGCGGCGCATGCGTGGATATTTGCCCCGTTGGCAACGAACCGATGCGCGACATTTTGGACATCCGCAGAAATCTTGCGATGATGGAAAGCGCGTTCCCCAAACAATTGGAGACGGCCTTCAAGGGCATGGAACGCAACATGAATCCCTGGAATATTTCGCAAGCAGACAGAATGAAATGGGCGGAGGGCATGTCCGTGCCAACCATTGAGCAAAACGCCGAACCTGAAATTTTATGGTGGGTTGGATGCGCCCCTGCAACCGACGCGCGCGCGCAAAAGACCGCGCAAGCCTTCGCAAAGATTTTAAATGCGGCAGGAGTCAATTACGCCGTGCTTGGAAAGAATGAAGCCTGCACAGGAGATTCTGCAAGACGCGCGGGGCGCGAAGATATTTTCTTTGGGCTGGCTTCACAGAATGTTGAGATATTGAATGAAGTAAAACCTAAGAGAATTGTCACAACTTGTCCGCATTGTTTGCACACGATCAAGAATGAGTATCCTGCCTTTGGCGGGAATTATCAGGTAATCCATCACACCCAATTAATTAATGAGTTGGTCGGCGCAGGAAAGATTTCCATGAACTTGGAAGGCGACAATATGAAAGTCACTTTCCATGATCCATGCTATTTGGGCAGGCACAATAAGATCACAGACGCGCCGCGCGATGACCTGAAATCCGCGGGCATTGAATTGGTGGAAATGCCGCGCAATGGAGCCAAGTCCTTCTGCTGTGGCGCGGGCGGCGCGCAAATGTGGAAGGAAGAGGAGAATGGCACGGCGCGTGTGAATGAAGCGCGTTTTGCGGAAGCCAAATCCACCCTGCTTAATGCAGGACCTTCGGCAGGCGCGGATACGGTTGCAGTGGGCTGTCCATTCTGTTTGACGATGATGAGCGACGCATCCAAAGCAGATGGAGGAACAATACAGGTTAAGGATGTCGCGGAGATCGTGGCGGAGAGGATAAAATAAATTTACAATATTAATAAGGCCTATACTAAGTGCACAAAAACATCATCCCCTTCTTAAGGAAGAGGATGATGTTTTAACTTTGAACTTTTTAATTATTGTGGAATACTACCCGCAATATCAGAGCCAATCCTGATCTCAATATCCACTGAAGAACTTGGGTCGGGGCTGAACTTGATCTGCCTGTTTGAAATACCGAAGACGCCCTGCATCCAGCGCAATGTATAAAGCTTGGGCCCATACAAAATGATAACCGTTGAACCGTGCGCCTCAGGCGCAGGACCGACCTCGGTCACGTTCATGCCGTAGGATTGGAAGAATGCCCCTGCGCGTTGATCAAGCCCGGGGGTAAAAGTACCATCCATGATCCGCACGCGCGCTTCTTCGTCACGCATCAGCGCAGCGGGGTCACCCTGAGCAAGCGGGCTGAGAGGTCCGCTCGAGGTGAAGATCTCATCCCGTAAGACACGGATCTTATCCGCAATCGGCTTCATGATGCTGGCATTTTCCCCGCCCAGAATTACATTATCAAATGTAACCATGCTGGTATCGATCACACCGGTTTTGATGCTCTCGCGTGAAATATCCTTGCCGAGCACGGCCAGCCTTATGGCATCTTCAAGGGGCATATTGGTATGAATACCATTGGAAAGCTGTTTATAAAGTGTCGGGGCCTGGGCGATCAATGATGGAAACACCTCCGGGTCGAATATTTTTTTCTGGAGCGCGAAGATCACCTGCTGCTGGCGTTTGGAGCGATCAGAATCGCCGCCTTCAGTTTTGCGAGTACGGGCGTAAGCCAGCACCTTCCAGCCGCAAAGTTCACGCTCGCCGCCGGGCGTAATCACAACATGATCCAGCCCTGAACCAATGGGATCGAGAACAAGGCGCTCCTCAGGCACAACCCTGATACACCCAAGAACATTTACCATATCAATGAAGGTTAAGAAATCAATCTGGGCATAATAATGTACTGGCACGCCCAGCAATTGTTCAACAGTTTTCATGGCTAGGCCGGGACCGCCCCCAGGTAGTTGTGCGCCTTCCCCACTCGAATAAGCAGTATTGATGCGGCTATAACCAAAACCAGGGATATTCACCCACAAGTCGCGCGGAATGGACAACATACCGGCAGTTTTTGTGAGCGGGTCAATCGTAAAAAGAATCATGGTATCCGAGCGCGGCGGGCCTTGATTCTCCGCCCAGTCACGCGCATCCAAACCAATAAAGAGAATATTGATACGACTGGCGCCATCCCAAGCGGGAGGCAGGGCAGATTCGGGGGCGACAATTGGGGTGGGAGGCAAATCCTCCAATGCAATCGGCGTGCCTTCAGGATTGAACCGAGTGAGAGCGCCCAACCCTCCCTCGCAACCGGCGGGGGGAATCCCGGGTAGATCAGTCAACGCCCAGCAGGCCGTGAAGTTACTAACAAAGATAAACGCGGCAACACTCAGCGCCACGGTCACTCCCAAAAATATCCACTGCCTAATGGAGGGACGCCCAAGTTTTGGAAATCTAATTTTTTTCAAGAATTCAAATCTATTCATTTTTTTCAAAAACCTCAGGGTTTAAAATATACCATATCCAACCCAAGTCGTTCCAGGCCTACTTGAGCCCAATACTGCAAGACTGCCGATTCCTCGCCCAGGCAATTCATCATGACCGGAATGGCACGATGGTCGCGAATCTCGGAAAGCGTGCGTAAAGCCACGCTCCGCGTGCGGATGGCGGTCGGCGCTTTGTTTCGACCCGGCTCAACACGAGCGGTCATGACCTGAAGCAGGCTCGGCACCGAGGGGCTTCCTATTTTCACGAGGGCATTGCCTGCCAAACCCGCCGTGAGAGAATCTTCATCTGCCAGCGCATGAATCAATGCCTCAACAGCATCTTCGTGTGGATGAGTACACAGGGCCAGCGCGGTAGCGGCACGCACTTCCGGCGCTGAGTCGCTCAGGAGCGGGAGCAGGTCCACGGTGCGTGCGTGAGGCGAGGCGGCCAGGGCGCGCACTGCCCACCAGCGGGTATCCGCTTCTTCGGCGTGTGTCAAATCCAATAATGCTGGGAGCGCCGCCATTCCCAATTCTGTAAGCGCGGGGATGGAATTTTCTGCGCGCGTGTCGTCGCCGCTGGTTAATTCTGCCAGCAGGTTTTGCATTTCGACTACGCTCATTTCGACTGCGCTCAATGCAAGAATGCAAGCATATTTATTTGGCGGGCGGCGGGATGGGAAGTTGATCCTGCGCGGTGCTGATCCATTTATCCCCTTCGTCAATCAACATCACGGGGATATCATCTACGATCGGGTATTTGCGTCCGCAATCCTGGCAAACGAGCCAGGTGTCTTTGTGCAACACCAACATGCCGTCTTTTTCGCGCACGCAATTGGGACATCGTAAAATTTCAAGCAGTTCTGAACTGACCATGTGTTCTCCTTTTATTCAAGAAAAGATTGTACCATGCGAAAATATTTCGGGTTTTTACTGTACTTAAGTTAACTCAAGTTGTTATCTTGATTCTCTGGGCCGCTTTCAACAAGGATTCTTAACGCAAAGCCGCCAAGACGCCAGGATTTAATATTTTTTCTTTGCGACTCTGCGACTTCGCGTTAAATTTTGGACGATTTCTGCAAGGCGGTAACTTGGTTTTAAGTATTTGGAGATAAACAAAGCCCTTTCTTTTTGGCCGCCCTTTCAGGGTCTTCCGTGCCGGGACCATACTGACAAACTGCCTGCCAGGGTTGATAGAGTGTCCGGTATTGATCTGAAAAATAGACCTGCCCGCCGCGCCAGACCGTACGAGTAACGGTAACATCCGCGCCCTGTGCGGCATAATCCACCTGTGAGATCTGGTTCACTTTTAATTCAGGATTCTCCTCAAAAAGCGGCGGCGGCGGCGGGACAACATTGGAGGGTCCTGTCGTTTCCCATGTAACACTGCGTCCATCAGATGTGGAATAGAACTTCCATGTGATCGAGCTGGCGTTGACATAAGTTTCCATTAATAACCAGTAGGGGGTGTCGTTCTGGAATTTGAAATCCACAAGCGGGAAGTAGACGGTGGCGTCCAAGCCTGCGAGGTTAGGGTCAATTGCGCCGCCGACGGTCTTTTCATAATATGAAACACGATAGGCGTGAGAGTATCTTTCAACAACAGGGAAACCTGCAAAGAACACGGTTCGGAAGAGCGTGGTGCTGACCTGGCACACGCCGCCCCCCACACCTTTGATGGTGCGTCCGCCGTAAATGATGAGGGCTTCGGCAAAGCCGTTATCAAGGCTGATATCGTCAAGCACACTGCCCATGGAAAAGGTTTCGCCGGGCGCAACAAGCAAACCGTGGTACCGTTCCGCCGCGGCAGTGATATTTTGAATACGCGCGGCGCTGGAGCCATAAAAATATGTGGTCTGCTCTGCTACAAGTTGGGTGATGCCCAACTCTGCGCCGTTTGCTGTATCTGCCACGGCAGGCAGCTGTTCGACAACGGCGAGGGCAACGGTATGTTCGCCTCTTAATAACGAATCATTAATAGCAAGGAGGCTGGCTTCGACATCCATGACTCGCCCAATGGCTGAGGCCTGAATAGGTTCGATCTTCCCCGTTCCATCGTTAAAGACGAAGCGGGCATTGGTTGATTGGCGGTCTGCCAAAACTTTCAGGTCAGCCAAGGAATTGCGCAATGCAACAGGATCAAGCCCAACCTGCATTTCTGTGATACCGCCATTATCAACGATATTCACAGCCAGCATGTTTGCAAGGACGGGAATATCAAAGGTCCACGGGCCGGGGTCACCCGGGCGGTAATTGGGCAAGGTAATGGTCAATGGCTGGCTGAGGATGCGGCGGGCGGCTTCTGCCTGCGATGAGACATCCAGAAACCTTGGCGAAGTCTCCTGAATGACCAAGGGCACTTCCCCATCGCGGAAGGACTGCAACTGCGCGCCCAGATAAATTAAAGTGGCATCCGGATTTAACGAACGCCCCAACCGACCTGGCTCTGAAACGACGTTCGTTCCTTCCACCCGTAAATTTGCCTCTACAACTGACTGGTCAACCTGTGCAGCAATATTCTGCAAATAGTTGTATGCCACGCGCTGGTCAAAGATCACTACGGGCGGGACATCTGACCCAGGTCCGCGTGCGTTGATCTGCCCGGCCAGGGCTGTGAAGAGACCACCTTTTCGTCCATGAGCATAAGCGCCCGTGGCGCTGGCAGTGGGGTCGAAGACCATGCCCATTTCTGCGGGAGCGGCAACCCAAACTCTATCCGCATCGCGGAACAGGATTTTTCCTGCAATGGGATATGACAAGGTTTGACTCAATTTCAGCGCGGCATCGTTGGGGGAAAGGCCGGAAAGGTCCACTCCTGCCACGGAGACACCGGGAAAAATCCGCCCTGCGTAAGCCAGTTGATAGCCGATCATCCAAACAAGGATAATCGCCAGGAACAATACAAATCCGCTGATGAGTATGGCAAGAACCTGCTTGAATAGATTACGATGAGACATTAATGGCTGCATGGAAATGATTATAACGAAAAAACTGATTTTATTTATGCTGTTTATATAAGTTTTAGATTAGTAACATGACTTGTAGGATGTTGTGTCATGCTGAGCGCAGCGAAGCATCTCCAGCACGACAAACCAGATCCTTCGGTCGCGAAGAGCGCTCCCTCAGGTTGAGACCGATGATATGCAACGCACCCGACGTTTGTTTCACGGTACAATCCGGGCTTACCGGAGGAGTAAATGATCGAAGAACAGATACCCACGGAACCTATGATGGGTAAAAACTTTTTAACATTATTCATTTTGATTCTTTTGCTGACATCCTGCTCCCCCGCTTCACACGCGACCGTTGAGCCCTTCGATCAAACTCCCCCTGCGGAGACTTCGCAGGACAAGCTTGCTCCTGCAGTTGAAACATTTACAACCGCTGGAACATTGATCCCCTCTCCCACCACAGCGACATTCACCCCGATCCTACCGACGGTTACATCAACCAGCACGCCGACACCGATTCCATTTGTAGACAATCTGAAAGCCAGCGTCACAGCGGACTTGCTCAGCTGCCGTTACGGACCTGGGTCTGAATACTTGTTTCTCTTTGCACTCAACAAAGGAGCGAACATCCGCCTGATCGGTCGCGCGGAAGGAAATCATTGGGTGCTGGTTGAGAATGAACCTCAAAGATGCTGGGTCAACGCAAATTTTGTGGAAATAAAAGGCGACCTCCAAACGCTCAAACCCATGTACCCCGATGGATTTAAACTGATCCTCTCACCTTCCTATGCGCCCCCTACTGTTTTGACTGCCGAACGCAAAAGGGATGAGATCACCGTCACCTGGCTGCCTGTCCCAGTCAGCCGAGGGGACTATGAAGACGACAGTATGTTCCCCTACATGATCGAGGTCTGGCGTTGTGAAAACGGAGAGATCATCTTCGACCCGCTCGTCTCCAGATTCCCCTTGATCACTTTTGTGGATCAAGCCGGCTGTAACCTTCCGTCACATGGGCGTGTGTTCGTGCAGGAGAAACATGGCTATGCAGGGCCTGCTGAAATTCCGTGGCCTGCGCCGTAATAGAAAGACCTGCGAGTTCTTACATCGTCCCCCTTGGGGAAAGAACTTGGATGTCTGGATGGCTCTTTGCCTAGGAGTTGAACCTGGAACTTAGCAGGTTTCAGTTCAATTCCCATTGACATACATTTTTTGTTATCTGATCATGACCAACGGTTTGTGTAGCGGACAGTGTGTGTTTCGACAGGCTCAACAACCAGGCGGGCACTTCGACAGGCTCAGTACAAGCGTGGACAATGCTTGGGAGCAGGACGCGAAGCGGCTCGAAGCCACGCATGCGCGAAATGCTTGACACGAAGCGTGCGGCACGCGAAGCGCCCCACCACCGTCCACGCTTTGTTAGGCGTTTTTTGCCTTGCCTCGCTCTTTATGAATTGGCTAACCTGATTTGAAGATTAGCCCCAACTGCTTCGGCATATCGCCGTATTGTAGAAAGTCTCACATCATCGGCGTGATTTTCGATGCGAGAAATAGCAGATTTTTTGGTCCGTAATTTTTGCGCTACTTCATCTTGAGTAAGTCCTGCCGCTTCTCTCGCTTGGCGCAAAATAACACCAATCTTGAAATCGGCATAGCCAACTTCATAATTTTCTGCAAATTCTGGGTCACGTTCAGCGCGATTTTGAATATACCTTTTTACATCACTCATGGCTTTTTTCTCCTTGCCAAATATTCATTTTTATGGCGAATAGCAAGCGCAATTTCTTGCGAGGGCATCTTTTGCGTTTTCTTGGCAAAACCATTTGTCAAAATCAACAAAGCGCCGCTCTCAAAGAACCCGAGCAATCTGAAAATATCATTCCCAAATTGTATGCGGACTTCCCAAATTCCTTCGCTATCACCCAGTTTTTTGAAATATTGGCGAGGAACTGACTCCAATTCCTCGATTAATCGCAATACCCATAAAACTTTCTGCGCTTGCTTCCCAGTCAAAGAGTCCAAAAACGCTTCAACTGGACGTTGACCATTGGGGAGGCGATAAAAATCTATTGTCCGCATATCCCCATGTTATCATAAATGTGAACTTGGTACAAAAGAATTTTGTGTGTGCAGAAGAAAATGCCCAACGTTCCGCTTCCCCCGCTCGTCTCCAGATTCCCCTTTATCACTTTTGTGGATCAAGCCAGCTGTGACGGAACGTCACATGGGCGTGTGTATGTGCAGGAGAAACATGGTTACGCGGGGCCTGCTGACATTCCGTGGCCTGCGCGGTGATGGAAAGACATCCGAGTTCTTTGCGAAGCAGTACTCGGAAGCCTGGATGGCTCTTGGACAAGGACGTGAACCTAAATCCGCTAGGATCACGTCCTATTGAAGTACATTTTGCAGAGCCAGATCATTATTCCTGGTATGGAATGTGGGCATCAGCCGCCCGCGAGCGCAGCGAAGCGGGTCGGCTGCACGCGCTGGTTGGGCCAGGGCTTTCAGAACGAAGGCGCCGTTCCTGTGACTTCAGTCTAACGAGCTATACTTCGCCAAGCTGCTTGGTTGGGAGTCCTGCATTCTTCCACGCTTGCACTCCCCCTTCCAGAATCCTGACGTCTGTGAAGCCCATATCCTTGAGGAGTTTGCCGCCAAGCGCTCCCATGGGGCCAAGTATACAGGTTGTGATAATGGGGCGGGAACGATCTTGAAGCTGCGGTTCGCGCCAGTCTTCTGGAACTTCATTGTCCGCTTTGTAAGTTAAGCTTCCCAAGGATACATTGATTGCCCCAGGGATAGTACCTGTGGCGGCAATGTCGGCGGCATCCTGTACATCAATCACCAGAGTCCTTGGGTCTTGTTGCATCCGCTCGCGGGCTTCTGCCGCGCTAACGGTCTGTACTTCGGCCAGCGCCTCGGCTACCATTTGGTTGAACGTCTTTGCCATGACTGTACTCTCCTTTCTGTGGTCTGTCGGATTGGATCAAACTGGAACGTGGTTGGTCGCACACTACGCCCCGGCTCAACGGTTTGCGTAGTGGCGGTGGGGCGGGCGTGGACAATGTTTGGGAGCAGAAAAAACCCGAAGCCAGAAAAATGCTTGAAAATGCCACAGACTCCCACACATCCACTGCACGCGGTAGGCGGGCACTACAAAATAATTATGATTTCCTCAACTCTAGACGGTATTCTTCATAAGCCAGTTGGATACTGTCTTGTAAATCGCAAACCTTTTTTGCGATTCGTGATCCAGTACGATTTTTCATTCTCCGGAGATTATAGAGAAGACTTCCGTCCTTCTTCCATTCAAGATAATTCATCTGATTTTCATCAAACGGATTATCAATAGTATCGAACTGATACTTTGGCTCACGTTTCGTAAGTTCCTTGATTATCCAAGCATAGTCCTTTTGTAGCTCAGGTGGAATATCCTTCGACTGCAGGGTATGAAACTCATTGAAGGCCCCCTGCAACCTTGACCTAATATCTCCTTCGCCTATTGCAAGAATCCTTACTGAGGTTGATAGCTTTTCGTGAGCGTAAAGGTATGGAAACATAATACGTCTTAGATAATCATAAACATAGGGTGCCTGCCCAACGGTTTGCGTAATCGACGGTGGACGGGCGTGGATTCTGCTTGGGAGCAGAAAAAAACTCGAAGCCAGTGTCTCGACACAGCTACGCTAGTCGACAACCAAAAAATACTTGAAAACCGCGCAGACTTCCACCCCTTGACAACTGCTACTCATCGGTAGGCACTTTGAAATTTCATTATAGATATCGATCTTGGCTCTCATACTTGATATCTATGTACTTTAATATTTTCTTGATCTCACGAGTCAGCCAATGAAGATGGACTAAAATGCTGAACTGGTAGAGGATTCTAAGCTCATTGACACAATCGGCTTGTGAATACTTTCGGAAAAGCTCCGGAATTAATTGAGAGGCTTTTTTCTCATAATCCCGCATCGCGTCTTTGTCTACAAACTTCATCGTTATGAAACCGGCGGTGCTGGTTTCTTCAAAATCGTTTCGCAACACACCTGAGAAGGCAGAAAATCCTTTGGCTTCTTTTATAAAACCTTGTTGAATTAGATTATTGCATAGAGCTAACTCAACAAATTCTGAGCATTTATCATAACTGTCATTGTATTCGGACAACTCCTTTAAAAAGGAGTCAAATGCCTTCGTGAGCCAATCGGGCACATCGATTCGTCTTCCATCAGAGGATATTTCGCTCCAAATAGAAAATGAGGGGTAGCTTTCTGATATATCTTCATCATGTATTAACCTAAAACCAATTTGCCAAGGGTAGGGATTCTCTTGTAGCGCTGTTGCCAGCGCTACAAGTTCTTCGTATAGAGGTCGGTAAATTCGTTCCTTCTTTGAGCGAAGAGCTTGTGCCTTGAATTGATCTGATTGCAGAGCAATAGAAACAAGGGCACTTATTCCCGCTCCGACGAACACACCTATGAAGCCAGCTGCTGTGGAACCAAATTCAGGAAAATAAGTTGATGCAAAAAGAAAAAAGAGAACCAGCATCGCACCAAGTAAAACAATGATTACAGTAGCAACCACTTTGGCGACATAAGAAGTCACCAATGCATTCCGGAAGGAAACCTGTAAAGGTTCATGATATGGGCGATTAAATCTGAACATGAATGACCTGATGATAATCTTATACTATATTCAAAGAAAGTGCCTAACGAGACTGTCGAAAAACCATGTTTTCAGACAGAACGCAAGTCCGATGGTGGGTCAATCGCCTGATTATTCGCTATGAATGCGGCTGAACAGGACTGTGCGGGCTTAGGTCAACGT
>JAUXUL010000040.1 GCA_030680795.1 Anaerolineales bacterium
TCTCGCCTCATGCGCGCATTGCCTGCGTTGAATGTCACATCGGTCGCGAATTCATTGGCAATCAGATTTTCCGCAAAGCGGGCGACATGAGGCATGTGTTTGCCACTCTCTTCGAAACATACGAATACCCGATCCGCGTCAAGAACATGCGCCCGGCGCCTGAGATCTGCGAAAAATGCCATTCGCCTGAAAAATTTTCGGATGACAGTTTGCGAATCGCCACCCACTATGATCAGGACATGTCAGCCTATAACATATACCTGATCCTCAAAACAGGGGGAGGCGCAAAGCGCGAGGGATTGGGGCGCGGAATACATTGGCATATTGTGAATACCGTCTACTATTACCCAACGGATGAAGAGGCGCAGACAATCCCTTACGTGAAAGTGATCCAGGACGACGGTTCGGTTGTTGAGTACGTGGATGTTGAAGCCGGCTTTGACCCTGCCTCCATGGACGAGAGTCAACTTAGGCCAATGGATTGCATCACCTGTCATAACCGCATCACGCACCGCGTCTATACGCCGGAAGAATCCCTTGATAGCGCCTTCACCCTTGAAAAAATCGCCAAGGATATACCCGGCATTTACCAAAAAGGAGTTGAGGTCTTGCGCGGCGACTATGCCTCCCAGCAAGAGGGCCTGAAGGCAATCGGCGAATTGGATAGCTACTACAAAAACGTTTTTCCAAAGTATTACTCATCCAATTCCGAAAAGGTCAAACAAGCGATTGAAGTATTGCAGGAAATTTTCGCTGATTCCGTCTTCCTCGAACAGAAAGTGGATTGGGACTCTCATCCCACGAACGTCGGTCACAGCAACTCGCCAGGTTGTTTTCGCTGTCACGACGGCAAGCATTTGAATGCTGAGAATGAAGCGATTCGCCTTGAATGTAACCTGTGCCACTCCATCCCTGTGGTGGCTGGTCCAGAGGATTTTCTAACCTACATCGAGATCAGCCGCGGACCTGAACCTGAGACTCATCTCAACCCAAATTGGATCAACCTCCACAACCAGGCGCTCGGGCCTTCATGTTCCAACTGCCATAGCACTAGCGACCCAGGCGGAACGAGCAACACATCCTTCTGCTCGAACAGCGCCTGCCATGGGAGTGTCTTCACCTTTGCAGGTTTCGATGCTCCGGCCTTGCGCGAGATCTTGAAATCACAATTGCCGCCGCCTGAACCCATGTCCGAAATCCCCACCCTGACAGGCGACCCGACCTATGATAATTACATTGGCGCACTGTTCTCCATCAAATGCAACGGGTGCCATACTGAAGGGGAGTCCGCTCCTGAAGGGTTGGATCTTTCCACCTACTCTGCCGCAATGAATGGCAGCAACAACGGCGCTGTGATCATTCCCGGGGACCCCGATAACAGCCTGCTGATACAAGCCCAATCCGTTGATCATTTTAACAACTTCACCTCAGAGGAATTGGATGTCGTAAGGCAATGGATAAACCTGGGAGCTCCCAGGTAACCAAGTAAGCGCAGGCAAGAAAAGAGACATCCCTACATTGAGGATGTCTCTTTTTGTTTCATAGATTATCAGGCTCTGGAGTACAGACTTTTGTGTCGAGGAATGGCGAAAGCTTATTTCAAAAATTTGTGCGCTTGATGGGTATGCCTGTTTTACTTTTCCTGCAATAAACAGCCTGTGCGTGAACGGTTACGATCCCTATATAGGATCTGTCCAAATATTTATATTTTCTCCACCACCCAAAAGTGCGAAAGCCCAAATTTCCTCAACGGTGTGGCTTCCAATAATTGCAAAACCGCGCGCAGGAACTTTCCCAACACGCCAAAACGCGCGATGATATTATCGTACGCGCCAAAGATGACCGTACGTTCGATGAATATCACCGGCAGTCCATCAAATAATTTTTGCATATCGCGCCTCGCATACACACGCACATGCGGCGCAAGTTTATCGCGCAATACACGCGGCAAATAATTCACGAACAATTTATTCCCAAAATAATATTTCCCTTTCCAAAAGATACCGTGCGTTTCAAAGGGATAGCCGCGGTTGGGGCAAAAGATCACGGCGCGCCCGCCGATCTTCAACACACGCACCATCTCTTCAATTGCGGCCCGGTCATCCTGTACGTGTTCGATCACTTCGTGGCTGAGGATCAGGTCAAAGGTCGCAGCAGGAAGCGGGATGGATTCACCGGCGGCATTGATGATCTTATCCGAATTGAATCTGGCATCGAGGGCGCGCTTAAAGTCATATTCCAAGCCGATCACATCCGCGCCCAAGCCTGTCAGCTTCTCAACATACATTCCCACCCCGCAGCCGTTTTCAAGCACCCACCCGTGGACGCCTTCGCCCGCAAAGCGTGAAATCATCTCAAGGCGGCGTTGCTGCCCATCTTGCCATATATAGGAAGGTTCGCCGCGCAAGGCGGCTTTTTGCATGTCTCTTTCAATCATGGCGGAGATTATACCTTGCGCCTTGACTGCCTCTATGCTAAAATTTCACACGTAAGGACAACCCAATAGAGAAAACGCCGAGAAGTGGGTAGCCCCCACTTCTTCGCTTGTAACTTGTAAATAGAAGTAATGGAGCAGGCAGCATGCCAAAAAACGATTTTGCATTAGCATTCAATGAAGTGCTGGAAGAAAAACAATTAACCAAGGATATTGTCGTTGCTGCAATTGAGTCAGCGATGGTATCGGCCTATCGCCGCGCGGTGGGCGCATCCACGGCACAGCACGTGGAAGCGAAATTAGACCCTGAAACAGGGGTTGTGACCGTGTATGCCGAGAAGGAAGTGGTCGAAGACAATATTATTGATGCGCGCACCGAAGTGCTTCTGGAAGAGGCGCGCAAGGTCAACCTTGAGGTTCAGCCCGGTGACATGATCGTCGTCGAAACCACCCCCGCAGACTTTGGCCGTGTGGCTGCTCAAACTGCGCGCCAGGTGATCCAGCAACGCATCCGCGAGGCGGAACGTTCGAATCAAATGCAGTATTTCGAACGTCAGGTCGGTGAGATCGTTTCAGGCCTGGTACAGGCCATCAATGCACAAGGCGTCACCATCGGCCTGGATATGAAGGCTGAAGGTGTCATGCCAAATAACCAAAAGATACCCGGCGAGCGCCTGAAATTGCATGACCGCATCCGCGCGGTGGTGATGGAAGTAAAGGACGGCACCCGCGGTCCGCAAATCATTCTGTCACGCGCACATCGCAACTTCCTGCGTCGTTTGCTTGAAAATGAGGTACCTGAGATTTATCACGGAATTGTTGAGATTCGCGCGATCTCACGTGAACCGGGCGCGCGCGCAAAAGTGGCGGTCTCTGCCACACAACCAGGGATTGACCCGGTGGGGGCATGCGTAGGTATTAAGGGCGTACGCATCCAAGCTATCGTGAAGGAATTGCACGACGAAAAGATCGACATCATCCAATGGGATCCAGATCCCATCGTTTATATTTCCAAAGCCATCAGCCCGGCGCGCGTGAACGGCGTGTATCTGGTTGATAACGGAAATGCGCGGACTGCCACAGTGGTGGTGGGCGAAGATCAATTAAGCCTGGCCATTGGACGTGATGGACAAAATGCCCGCCTCGCTGCGAAATTAACAGGCTGGCGCATCGACATCAAGTCATTGTCGGAGGCTACCGGCGATACCCTAAATAAATTACGGGCGAATAAAGAGCTCATGGCAATGCTGCCTGCGGCTGTGGAACAAATTCCGCAAATCGAGGAAATTCTAGCTAAAAAAGCGGAGGGCCGCGCGATCACGCCGGAAGAGTATACGTTACTCGGTCAATTTGTAGAACGCGTGGAACGCCGTACCGTTGAAATCAAGGAAGAAGCGGCCCGCGAGGAAGAGGAACGCTCAACCGCTGCACGCGCAGAGATCCCGACGGCGGCCTTCAACATGCCGCTTGATCAGGCTGGCATCAAGGAACATATCTTCAATATCCTCACCGAAGCCGGCTTTGAGACGGTTGGCAGTTTAATGTTTGCCATGAAGCTTGATCCCAATAAGGTACTCGGACTCGCCGGAATTGGTCCAAAATCCATTCAAAATATTGAAGAAGCGCTTGGCGTCTTGTCCTTCTCGGAACCTGAGCCTGAACCAATGAAGGCTGAAGAACCAGTCATTGCAGAAGCGCTGGCGGAACCTGTCCCAGCGGAGGAAGTGCCTGCCGAGACCGAGCAGGTGGATGGGAAGAAAGAGGTGAAGAAAGACGTCGTAGAAGAAGAGAACGAACATGCGAAGGACGGCGTCTCTTTGGATGAGTTGTTCAAGATGAAGCCGGAAATCTTCCAGACTACTGGGGCTGTCGAAGATGAATCCGCTGACAAGAAGAAAGACAAGAAAGGCAAGAAAAAAGCTGTTGAATTACAATTCGACGAAGACCTCGGCACAGTCGTGGGTCGCAAGATACATAAACGCGGC
Source organism: Anaerolineales bacterium (assembly GCA_030680795.1). Lineage (GTDB taxonomy): Bacteria > Chloroflexota > Anaerolineae > Anaerolineales > Villigracilaceae > Villigracilis. The sequence goes on from JAUXUL010000040.1 coordinate 4,420, forward strand.
GAAGACGGCGGCGAGGATTGGTAAAAATATAATCCCTCCTCTGTGAAATGGAGGAGGGGGATGATTGAAGGTGAAGAAGAAACCTGTCCAACGCGTAAAGCATGTGCCCCAACGTACTTGTGTGGGATGCCGCGAGGTTTTGCCAAAAAGGCAAATGCTGCGGATCGTACGCAATGTTGAGGGGGTACGCGTGGACCCAACCGGTAGACTGGCCGGTAGGGGCGCGTATTTGCATGACCGCCGTGATTGCTGGGTACGCGGCTTGAGGGGAGCATTGGCTCATGCGCTCAAAGCAGAATTGACTGCCGAAGACCGCAGTGAATTGGAAAATTTCATAAATACCCTGCCACAAGACGCAGAGTCCGACAAGTAAAGCCATGTGAACGAATAGCCACTCGCTGACAGGCTGCTCTTGTTGGGGATTTGAGAAGTAACGCAGGATTCGCCCTCACCTTACCCTCTCCCTTCGGGAGAGGGTAAGGTGAGGGAAAACCCGCAAATTAGAAGGAGGTGGCTTATGAGCAGCAACGGTAATAAACTTGAATTACCCGCCAGCATCGTCATACGCGATCTGGCGCAAAAGATCGAAAAAAGCCCTATTGATCTGATCAAAAAATTGATGACGAACGGCGTGATGGCAACCATTAACCAGGCTGTGGATTTTGACACGGCGGCGATTGTGGTTGCTGAATATGGATTCGAGGCCGTTCTCGAAGCGGCAGATGAAGTTGCAACCAAAGAGGAAGCGGGTGAAGTACCGCTCTGGCGTCAAATGATCGCCGGGGAAGACGGTGCACAGTTGAAGTCACGTCCTCCTGTGGTGACGATCTTGGGTCACGTTGATCACGGCAAGACCAGCCTATTGGATGCGATCCGTTCCACAGATGTGGCGGTCGGTGAAGCAGGCGGCATTACCCAACACATCGGCGCGTATCAGGTGGAGAAGAAGGGGCGTCTGATCACCTTCCTTGACACGCCCGGTCACGCCGCATTCACACAGATGCGCGCCCGAGGCGCGCAAGGCGCAGATATTGTCGTACTGGTCGTTGCAGCAGATGATGGCATCATGCCGCAAACAAGAGAGGCAATTGCTCATGCAAAGGCTGCGCGTGTACCGATCATGGTGGCTTTGAATAAAATTGACAAACCAAACGCCAACCCAGACCGCGTTAAACAACAACTTGCGGAACTGGAACTTGTCCCCGATGATTGGGGCGGCAGCACCATGGTCGTGCTGGTCTCTGCCAAACAAAAACAAGGCATTGACGATCTGCTCGAAGGCATTTTGCTCGTGGCAGATAGTAACGATATCAAAGCCAATCCAAATGGAAAGGTGATCGGCACGGTAATCGAAGCCGAATTGGATAAATCCAAGGGGGTGCTGGCGACCCTGCTCGTTCAAAACGGAACGCTCGCAGCGGGTGATGTTGTCGTGGCCGGTACTTCCTACGGGAAACTGCGCGCCATCACCGATTACAAAAGCAAGTCCGTCAAGAAAGCGGGCCCTTCCACACCTGTGGCGGTGATGGGATTAAGTGATGTCCCTTCTGCGGGTGATATTTTCCAGGTTGTAAAAACAGATAAAGAAGCCCGTATCATTGTCGCAGAACGGCTGGAAGCCATCAAAACACTGGCTCAGACACGCAAGAAAGTATCATTGGAAGACCTGTTCGCAAATGTGCAGGCAGGCGAGGCAAAGGGACTTAATCTCATCCTCAAAGCGGATGTGCAGGGTTCGCTTGACCCCATCGTTAATGAGTTGAACAAACTTGGCGAGGGCGAGATTGGCTTGCACATCCTCCATGCAGAAACAGGCAACATTGGCAACAATGATGTGATGCTTGCTTCCGCTTCAAAAGCGATTATCATTGGCTTCAACGTCCAGGCAGATGTGGACGCCCGCCGCATGGCTGAAAAAGAAGGCGTAGACCTGCGCTTGTACGAGATCATCTACCGCATGACCGAGGATATTGAGAAAGCCCTCAAGGGTATGCTCGAACCAAAACTTGTAGAAAAGACCCTCGGACGCGCTCAGGTATTGGAGGTATTCACTGCTTCCAAATTCGGCAGGGTTGCGGGATGCAAAGTGACAGACGGTGAACTCAAACGCGGCGCGAAGGTACGACTCTACCGCGGTACGGATACTGTCTACGAAGGGGATCTCTCCTCATTGCGTCATGAAAAAGAAGACGTCAAAGAGATCCGCCAGGGATTTGAATGCGGTGTCGGCTTTAAAAGCTTCAATGACATTCAACCCGGCGACTTGCTGATGTGTTACATAGTAGAATAACGGGTCTCGGTACACCCTTCGCGAAAAACGCTCAGGCCTACTCGACCACCAATCGAAAATCGTAAATCAAAAATCGCCTATGCCATCAGGTATTCGATTACAACGCATTGCAGATCGTGTAAAACAGGAACTCGCGGAGATGCTTATCCGCGAGTTGAGTGATCCGCGCCTGAAACAAATTTTTGTGACAGATGTAAAGATAGACCGGGAACTCGCCTTTGCCGATATTTACGTCTCAGCCGTGGAGGGCGCTTCACGCGCTGCCGACATTCTCGCAGGACTTGAATCTGCCTCCGGTTTCATCAGGCGGATTCTGGCCTCAAGAGTCGAGGTGCGCGCATTTCCAAGGTTACGCTTCCATTGGGATCCCACCCCGGAACACGCAGACCACATCGAAAAGATAATGGCTGGGATAAGAAATAAAAAATGATGAGTGATAAAGGATGAAGGAAGCGTAAACCTTAATCCGTAAATCGTAAATCAAAAGAGGATAAGAAATAGTGAATTTACAACTGACAGGGGAAATAAAAGCAAAATTAGCAATCGCGCAAAAGATTGTCATTGCATCGCATGTTCGCCCAGACGGAGATGCAATCGGGTCATTGCTTGGGCTGGGACTAGCCCTGCGTGATGCGGGGAAATCCGTGCAAATGATCCTGGCGGACGGTGTGCCCTCCTCCTTCAAATACCTTGAAGGCAGCGAGCTAATCCAGAAAGAACCGAGCGGAGATCACGACACCTTCATCACCGTAGATTGCGCCGATTTCAAACGCGCGGGGAAAGCATTTGACAATTTCAGCCAACCCGATATTAATATAGACCATCATGTCACCAATGAAAAATTTGGAAAACTAAACTTGATCGAGGCGGATGAAGTTGCCACAGCCGCGATACTCACCAAACACCTGCCGGAATGGGGATTGAAAATCACCCAACCGATTGCCGCCGCATTGTTAACCGGCATCATCACCGATACGCTTGGTTTCCGCACACCCAACACCACATCCAAATCGCTCAGGCAAGCGGCCGCATTGATGGAAACAGGCGTGGATATGCCTGAGATCTATATGCGCGCTTTGGTGAGAAAAACATATCCCGCCGCGAAATATTGGGGCGCGGGACTCTCCAGCCTGCAAAGCAAGCATGGGATTGTCTGGGGAACTCTCACACTCGCAGACCGCAAGTCCGCCGGATATGGCGGCAACGATGATGCAGACTTGATCAACATGATCTCTGCCATAGACGGAAACAAAGTCGGAATGGTCTTCGTGGAACAAAAAGACAATCATGTAAAAATCTCATGGCGCGCACTGAAGCCGGGTGTGGATGTTTCACCAGTTGCACAATATTTCAAAGGCGGAGGTCATGCCGCTGCCGCAGGAGCAGATATCAAGGGAGGATTAGACGAAGTCCAAAAAGAAGCGCTAAAAAAGACTCGCGACCTGTTAAATCTCTAGGGATAAAGTTACACAAAAGTGTCAAGTTGCCTGTTGCAAATTCGGATAAAATATGTCACAATCAAATAGTAAAAGGTTCAGGAGGAATAATTTAACATGAATAGCCAAGATATAAAGAACGCCATTTCCGGGGCACTTGTAGTGGATAAACCTGTCGGGATGACATCTCATGATGTGGTTCAGGCAATCAGAAACGGCACAGGGTTGCGCCGCGCAGGTCACACAGGCACACTTGATCCACGCGCATCCGGTGTACTTGTCATTCTGGTTGGGCCGGCTGTGCGTTTAAGTGAATATGTCTCTGCCTCCGATAAACGCTACCAGGCTATCATCCGTTTGGGAGGTTCAACCGATACATTCGATGGGGAAGGCCAGGTGACTTTATCGAAAGACCCGCTCACTGTCACTGAAGCGCAATTTGAAGAAGCGCTCAAAACGTATATCGGTGAAATAGAACAAACCCCCCCGCCCTACTCTGCCGTCAAAGTGCAGGGACGCAAAGCCTACGAAATGGCGCGCAAAGGCGAAGAAGTAGACCTCGCCCCGCGCACCATCACTGTGCATCACCTCGAAGTGCTGGAATGGACTCCGCCTGAAGTTGTGATTGATGTACATTGCTCCTCTGGCACATACGTTCGCTCGCTTGCAAATGACCTCGGCATAAAACTGGGTTGTGGCGCATATCTCGTCGGCTTGCGCCGCACCAAAAGTGGAAGATTCTCATTGCGCGACTCAGTGCCGCTGCGAAAATTGCAGGAAGCCTTCACCGCCGGCAACTGGTATCAATACCTGATCCCCGCCGCAGAAGCTCTTGGCGACTGGCCTGCCGTAGAACTCAACCCCGACGAAGTGGAAGGCGTACGCCATGGTCACCGCGTAAAAGTTGCAGGCGAACCCACAGAAACTAAAGTCCGCGGTGTAAGCACACAAGGCGAATTGGTCGCGCTCATGGAACTCACCATAAATGAAGACGGCTCCCGCGAGTGGCAGCCAAAGAAAGTCTTCTTCACTTCAGATTAATTAACAACCTTACCCACCAAGCATGATTCCCTGAGCGGAGCGAAGGGTCTCTGAGATAGTCATAGAGACCCTTCGCTGTCGCTCAGGTAGACATCCCTAATAAGCATGAAAGTGCATAAGGTAACTATATAACATATCACACCTGCACTGGCGTGCGGCGCAAGTGTTGCGAGGGCTCGGTCTCTATATGTGCGAGAAAAACGCTCGCCCTACTCGACCACCAGCCCTTGCAATGACGATAAGCCGCTGTTAAGGCGGCTTATCTATACGATGCAACATTATCATTCCCTTGAAGCAGTATCCCTGCAAAACTCATGGCTCACCGTCGGCGTCTTTGATGGCGTCCATCGCGGGCATCGCGAGATCATTCACAAACTCGTCAAAGGCGCACATGCACACCATTCGCTAGCCGTTGTCTTGACTTTTGATCCTCACCCCGCCAGCGTATTCACCGGCAAAGAGATTCGATGTCTGACCACATCAGACGAACGCGCAGATTTGCTCGCATCTCTTGGCGTGGACGTGGTCGTCACCCAACGCTTCACACGCGACCTGTCAACTGCCACTGCCCAGGAATATATGTCTCGTCTGAAAGAGACTCTTGGCCTCACCCGCCTGCTGATCGGCTATGATTTTGCATTGGGCAAAGGCCGCGAGGGCAATGCTGTCCGTCTGGCAGAAATTGGCAGAGAATTAAATTACACAGTGGAAGTCATCAACGCCCTCAGCGATGAAAGCGGCGTGATCTCATCCACTGAAATCCGCAAACTCATTTCCACAGGCAATGTGAGCGAAACCGCGAAATTACTCGGCTACGCCTACAACCTGAGCGGAGCTGTCATCCATGGCGATGGGCGCGGACACAGGATCAACATCCCCACCGCAAATATTGATTACCCAAAACAAAAGGTCCTCCCTGCCAATGGGATCTATGCCTGCTGGGCAACCCTCGGCCCGGAAAAATTCATGGCGGCAACCAACGTAGGTTTTAATCCCACATTCACACCTGAAAAGAAAATCCAAAGTATTGAACCCTATCTGCTTGATTTTGACCGCGATATTTATGGCGAGCAAGTCAAACTGGAATTTGTGGCGCGTCTGCGTGATGAATTAAAATTTACATCAGTCGAAGCCTTAGTCGAACAAATCCATAACGATATAGATCAGACACGCACAATCCTGACATGAGAAACCGCGCTGGCATCATCCTGATCGAAGAAAACAAACTCGCGCTGATCGAACGTCATCGGGCTGGCTTGCATTACTTCATATTTCCAGGCGGCGGCATTGACGAGGGAGAAAGCGCGGAGCAAACCGCAATCCGCGAGGTTGAGGAAGAATTGGGAATCATCGTTGCAATAAAACAAAAAGTGGCGGAAGTATTTTTCAACGAAAACACACAGTATTATTTCTTAGCCGAAAAACTCAGTGGAGAATTTGGCACCGGCACAGGCGAAGAATATGGAGACTATGATCCTATCCACGGAACATATCTTCCGCTCTGGATGCCGATTGAAGATGTATTGCATAAAAACGTTCTGCCGCGCGAGCTCGCAGAATTGGTTGTGCGGTCTCATCAACAAGGCTGGCAGAGCGAACCTGTTATGGTTTTTGAAGAAAATTGATACACGCACCTTACTAAGTGCGCCGCACTCACAGGGGAAGAAAAATTGTCTCGTAACAGCAACCAGCTCAAAGTCCAAAAAATGAAGCGTAAATCTTCGAATATCTTCAAAGCAGGGAACATTCCACTTCATCCATCGTCTATTTTACAACGCCGAAATTCTATTCTACCGTTTGTTGCATAAATTACTAAACTTGCTGGAAGAAATAACGGGTAAGAATCATAATTCTGGTTAAGTTACGCATGTCTGACATGCGTGCGGCACTATGTAATTGGAGGATGAAATGAAATCACACATCAATGTACTTGCTTTGTTCGTTTTGTCAGGGTTGCTGTTTCTCAGCGCATGTGGAGGCGCTGCGGCGCCAGCCTCTGAAGCGCCCGCCGCAGATGTTGTGAGAGTCTACGCCGAAGCACCTGCTGCTCAAAGTGCAGATGAAGCCGCCAAACGAGAAGGCGCACCTTCTTCCGCACTGTTAGTCGGACCTGTGTATAACACCGGTGTAGACTCTTCTGTTGCATCCACTACGCACATGATCATCAAAAGCGCGGAGCTCAAACTGCTGGTTGAAAACACAGATAATGCCATTGACCGCACCACACAGGTTGTTGGCGATTCCGGCGGATACATTATCAGTTCACGGGTGTGGTACCAGCCCTATTATGATGGTGAAAACTATAAATACGCCACCATCACCATTGGCGTACCCGCCCTGCAATTTGAGCGCACCCTCAGCCGCCTGCGTGGGCTTGCCGTCCAGGTATTGGATGAAACCGCCTCAGGCGAGGATGTGACCGATCAATATGTCGATTTGCAGTCACAGCTTATCAATCTCGAAGCGACCCGTGAACGTATCAAATCCTTCCTGGCGGATGCCAAATCAGTGGATGAAGCCCTGCGTATCAATGCGGAACTGACCGAGATCGAACGCCAGATTGAGGAAATCAAGGGACGCATGAACTACCTGCAAGACCGTTCATCCTACTCCACGATCACGATTAACTTTGAACCTGAACTGCCTGAAATCCTGCCTACTCCCACCCCGCAGCCGAATCCCTGGCAGCCTGGTGAGACCTTTGAAGACGCCAGGGAAACTGTCACTCGCGCATATCAAGGCATTGTGGATTTCCTGATCTGGGTCTTTGTAGTAATTGTCCCCATTCTCGCCCCACCCGCATTCCTGATCTGGCTGATTTGGAAACTGTTCACACGCAAACCAAACAAACCTGTGTAATAAAAGACCTCTTGCGAAAGTCTCTTGATTTACATCCTGCCACACTGCCTGCCATTAACATGCCCTTAACAGAACCAAATTTTCTTTAATGGTATAGTCATTGCCAATGACTGAATCAATATTAATAGTTGAAGATGAACTCTCTTTACAAGAGACTCTCGCGTACAGCCTGAAAAAAGAGGGCTATGCAGTTGAGGCTGTTGGAGACGGGCGCTCTGCATTGGAATCCGCTCGCAAGATGAAGCCTGACCTGATCGTGCTGGACATCATGCTCCCCGAAATGGACGGCTTTGAAGTGGCGCGTATCCTTCGCAAGGAGATGACTACTGCCATTCTCATGCTCACTGCGCGCGACGATGAAATTGACCGTGTCGTGGGTCTCGAAGTGGGCGCGGACGATTATTTGACCAAGCCTTTTTCCATGCGCGAACTGCTGGCGCGGGTGAAAGCACAACTCAGGCGCACACGCATGCTACGTGAGGAAATGGGACAAAACAACAATTCAGAACCAAAGCATGAGACTTTGAAATTTGACAACCTGACCATCAACATCACCCGCCGCGAAGTGACATTAAACAACGAACCCATCCAACTCAAGCCCAAGGAATATGAACTGCTTCTGTTCTTTGCGGAACACAAGGGACAAATGCTCTCCCGCGAGTTCATGCTTGAAAGGGTTTGGGGCTGGGATTACATCGGCGACAGCCGCACGGTGGATGTGCACATAAGATGGCTTCGCCAAAGGATAGAAAAAGATGCCTCAAATCCTGTCCGCATTGTGACGGTAAGAGGCGGGGGATATCGGTTTGAAGGGTGAAAGATGAAGGAATAATACGTAATGCGTGATTTGACATTTACGGATTACGAATCACGCATTACGCAATCTGTGTTTATTAAAATGGAACAATTCCCCATTTACCTTGCGATCATTTTTCTCCTCCTCACCGTGTGGTTTGCGTGGCGATATTATGATTTAAAGAAACGCATGAATGATTATGCAAGTCTCATTCGCAACCAGCCTGAAAAACTTCCCACTGACCTGAAAGGTTTTGAAAATCTATCCAACGCAATTGCTTCCCTGCAAACAACCTTCAACCTTCAACTTTTAACTTTAGACACGCAAAACGCCCGCCTCTCCACCGTCCTAGAGCAATTGACCGATGGCGTGCTGATTGCCGATGCCAATGGACAGGTGCAATTTGCAAACCCTGCGGCGCGCAAACTGTTTGATGTGAACGACCCGCTCAATCACAGTGTTGCTGAAGTGATGCGTAATCATCAATTGATCGAGGCGTGGCGGCGCTGCCAGCAAACACGCGAGATGCAAAGTGAATCTATTGAATTGCCAGCGCGCCGTCATTTTTTGCAATTGTTCGTCATCCCCGATACGCACGAAGGCGGCAGTCTTTTGCTCGTGCAGGATCTGACCCGCGTACGTAAGCTCGAAAATGTAAGGCGCGACTTCATCTCAAACGTATCGCACGAATTGCGGACACCGCTCGCATCTCTCAAAGCTTTAACTGAGACATTGCAAAACGGCGCTCTCTCAGACCCGGAGGCTGGTCCGCGTTTCCTGGGCAGAATCTCCACTGAGGTGGATGCGCTCACCCAAATGGCGCAGGAACTGCTCGACCTCTCACGCATTGAGTCAGGACAGGTGGAACTTGTGCTTACGCCTGTATCACCAAAGCAATTACTCTCTTCTGCGGCAGACCGAATGAAACTGCAAGCCGAACGCGCAGGATTAAAGATATCGATTGTGTGTGAAGAAAACCTGCCGCAGGTCCGCGCGGATAAAGCGCGGTTGGAGCAGGTGCTTGTGAATCTGATACACAATGCGGTCAAGTTCACAAAGCCGGGGCCCGGTGGGGAAATTGTCCTCGGAGCAGAATCGGTAAGCGGCGGGGTTAGATACGCGGTGCGGGATTCTGGAGTCGGAATCCCAGCGGAGAGCCTATCCCGTATCTTTGAAAGATTTTATCGGGTGGACGTGTCCCGCACAGGTTCAGGCACGGGACTTGGGCTTTCCATCTCAAAACATATCGTGGAAGCGCACGGCGGAAAAATTTGGGCGGAGAGCGAAGAAGGCCGGGGAAGCGTTTTTTATTTCGAAATTCCCGTATAGCTCAATATGGCATTTTGCACTATACACTCGCCTTCAAAACACGACTTTTTGTTAAAGGCTTGATTTGATACGCTCCACAAATTGCGGGAATTAAGAGCGTTTCAAATTTATTGAGGACAAACGCCTCTTCCTCAACCGACACTTGAATCTGCCCCTCGATCACGGTCAACCCGTGAAAGGATTCTCCCAAGGTATCCAAATCAACGATCTTCTTTTCAGCAAGAATCGTATCCAATTTGAAATACTTACATTGAGTCAAAGTCTTCACGTTCCCATCATTGACTTGCGGCACATGCAAAACGGAGATTGTCGCATTTGGGTTTGAAACCGCCAGCGCCTTTTCAATATGCAATTTGCGAGTCTCTGTTTCAGGCCGCCCCCAATCGTAGACTCGATAGGTTAAATCCGATGTCTGTTGAATTTCGTAGATCAACAAACCAGGTCCGAGCGTATGGATCGTGCCTGGACTCATAAACAATGTGTCACCCGCTTTTACTTCCAATGATTGAACTGTATCGAGGATTGTTCCATTCTTGATCGAATCAGCCAATCCTTCGGCTGTGACATTTGATTTCATGCCCGCGATCAATTTGGCGTCGGATTCTGCTTCCAACACATGCCAGGCTTCGGTCTTACCGAAGAATCCCTCGCCTTCCAACTTAACCGCCTGCTCATCATTCGGGTGGACTTGTAACGACAACCACTGAGCGCAATCGAGAATCTTAATCAATACAGGAAAGCGATTCCCCGTCTGCGCGACTGCGCGCGTTCCAAGTAAATCCGTCCCGAATTCTTCTGCCAGTTCCGCAAGGACGCGCCCAGCATAAGGTCCAGAAGAGACGCGGTTGCCCGCATAGATAATCCATGCCTCGGCGGTGGGAACGAGCCCAGGTCGCAGTTTTGCTCCGCCCCAGACATAGTCACGATATTCGGGGGCGAGAGAGAAGGGAGTTTTGTTCATGGGGGTATTGTAATCTGATTGAGTGACCGTGGACGGTGAAAACGGTCTGCGCTCCACCGTCCACGGTCAGAATATTTAACAAGACGTTAACCCATCCTTCCATTGACCTTAAGACCCGCCTGATAACATCACAACATAAAAACATAACAAGGAGAAATAGAGAAATGTCCAAAACTGTTCGTTCGTTAATGTTCGTATTTGCGGCAATGAGCATCCTGCTCGCCGCCTGCGGCGCTCCTGCGCCAACCGAGGCTCCTGAGCCTGCCGCTGCTCCCGCCGAGGACCCGATGGCGATGTATGCCCCCGACGCTGTTACAGGCGACATCATCACCGCTGGTTCCTCCACCGTATTCCCTGTCACTGAGCGCATGGCTGAACTATTCCAACAGGAAGGCTACACCGGTAACATCACCGTTGACAGTATCGGCACTGGCGCTGGTTTCGAACGCTTCTGCGTTGCCGGGGAATCCGATATCTCCAATGCTTCCCGCGCCATCAAAGACAGCGAAAAAGAAGCCTGCGCCGCAATTGGCCGCGAGCCTATTGAATTCCGCGTTGCAACCGATGCTCTGGCCATTGTTGTGAGCGCCGAGAATGATTTCGTCACCGGACTCACCAAAGAACAACTTGGCAAGATCTATTCTGGCGAGTTCACCACTTGGAATCAGGTTGATGCCGCCTACCCCGCCGAAGCCATTCTTATCTACAGCCCCGGCGCTGATAGCGGCACCTTCGATTACTTCATTGAAGCCATTGTTGGTCCTCTCTTCAAAAACGCTGAAGGCAAGGCTGATCTCGACGCCGCTGAAGCCGCTCTGCTTGGTTTGGAAGGCGCGCAGTTCTCCGAAGACGATAACGTCCTCGTACAAGGTGTGGAAGGCAGCCCCTACGCGATCGGCTACTTTGGTTACGCTTACTTCGCTGAGAATACCGGCGCTTTGAAGGCCGTGGCAATCGAAGGTGTTGAACCCTCCGAAGAGACCGTGAACGATGTTAGCTATCCTCTCGCCCGCCCGCTCTTCATCTACTCCACCGCCGAAATCATGCAAGAGAAGCCGCAAGTCGCCGCGTTCATTTACTTCTACTTGACCAATCTCGAAGACAACATTGTAGACATTGGTTACTTCCCCGCTCCCGCCGCAGATATGGATGGCGCAATGGAAACCTGGATGTCCGCAACAAGCAAGTAAGAAATAAAAAATAGTATACTGGGCTGGTCTCAAAAAATGAGGCCAGCCCATTCGTGCTGATAAGCAAGCCTATGGAATCATAGAGCGCAAATGAAACAAGAAAACACAATCTTGGAAAATAAAAATTTCCGTCCGCTCGATCTAAAAAAGAAAATGCGCCCTGGCGAAAGTGTGATTCAATCCCTGTTGTTTATTTCAGGGGTTTTGTCCGTTTTCATCACCGTCGCCATCGTCTACGAATTGGGCAAGGAAGCCCTGCTTTTCTTCAACAACCCCGATGTGACCCTGGCTAAATTTTTTGGGACAACCCGCTGGCAGCCAGGCATTGGACTATTCGGGATCTGGCCGCTGGTGACCTCGACCCTCATCACGAGCGCCATTGCGATCTTCGTCTCGCTTCCTCTCGGACTGGCAGCGTCCCTGTTTCTAAGTGAATACGCCTCCCCGAAAGCGCGATCAGCGTTAAAACCCATCCTTGAGATACTCGCGGGAATCCCAACGGTTGTTTACGGTTATTTTGCATTGCTCTTCATGACTCCCCTCCTGCAAAAGATTTTCGGCGAGGGTGTGCAAGTGTACAACATGGCATCTGCCGGCATCGTCATGGGCATCATGATCCTGCCACTGATCTCATCCATGAGCGAAGATGCGTTAAGCGCAGTGCCTCGCGTTCTTCGTGAAGGCGCGTATGCCATGGGCGCAACAAAATTTGAAACTAGTTTGCAGGTTGTCCTGCCCGCTGCGTTATCTGGCATCGGTGCGGCGCTCATCATCGGCATCTCCCGCGCCGTCGGCGAGACCATGATTGTCGCCATTGCCGCGGGCGCTGGCCCAAATTTCACCTTTGATCCATTTAAGGCCGCCGAAACGATGACAGGTCACATTGCCCGTATCAGCGGCGGCGACTTGAGTTACAACACCATTGATTACACCAGTCTTTTTGCGGTTGCATTAATGTTATTCCTCGTGACTTTGGTTTTGAATCTCATTAGCCAGACAATTATTAACAGATTTCGCCAGAGGTATGAATGAATCCAAACCACGATCATTACCCCGAAGGCGAAACCCTTCGTCAATCCCTCAAAAAGCGCTATCGAAGTGCGTCCCTCTGGCAGGCGATATTCTTCTCCGCGTTAGTGATCGCCATGATCAGCCTCGCCGCGCTCCTTTATAACGTGATAGATGGCGCATTCGGTTACGTGGCTTTTGAATACAAGAATGACCCAGCCGAATTCACCGCGAAACCGCTGGATGATCTAAACAAGCAGGAATTGCTGGATATTCTCAAAGCCAATCTTTCCTCTGGCGCGTATACGAAGCTGGATAACGAAAAACTTATGAAGAAACGCTCCAAGTCAGTTCTATACACGCTGGTATTGGAGCGCCTCATTCAAATTGACACAAAACAAAACTGGTCAATGACCGACTCCATTTTACACAGTTCAGGGATCAAAACAGAAGTTTCAGAAAAATATCCAAAAGCAAAGCTCGAATTCCGCTCATGGCTTACGCCAGTGTTCCTCACCACACCCATGTCTTCCAAAGCGGAGTTCGCAGGTGTGCGTACAGCCATCCTCGGCTCATTATGGATGGTGGGAATCGCCATTCTTTTCGCCCTGCCCATTGGCACAGGCGCAGCGATCTATCTCCAAGAATACGCTATAAAAAATTTTTTGAGCCGCGTTATTCAAACCAATATTAATAATCTCGCGGGCGTGCCAAGCATTGTTTATGGAATGCTCGGGCTTGCCATTTTCGTCCGCGCATTTGAACCCTTTACCAGCGGAAGCATGTTCGGCATTACAGATTCAAACGGACGTACGATCCTATCCGCAGGTTTGACCATGGGCGTGCTTGTCCTGCCGCTGATCATCATCAACGCGCAGGAAGCCATCAAGGCTGTGCCTGATTCGCTGAGGCAAGCCGCATACGGCGTAGGCGCCACCCGATGGCAAACGATCTGGCATCACGTTCTGCCCAATGCCCTGCCAGGCATTCTGACAGGCAGTATTCTGGCGGTCTCGCGCGCCATCGGTGAAACTGCTCCGCTCATCGTAGTAGGCGCATCCACTTTCATCAGCCTTGACCCTGATGGGCCGTTCTCGAAATTCACGGCGTTGCCAATCCAAATCTACCAATGGACAACGCGTGCCCAATCTGAATTCCATTCTATTGCAGCGAGCGCCATCATTGTGTTGTTGGTTCTACTATTGACCCTAAATGCCACCGCGGTATTAATCCGCAACCGTGTGCAGAGAAAATATTAGGTTGATACAAACCCTAAAGGTTTTTATCCTAAATCAAGACGACAAAATTTCGTCATTGCGAGCCGCCGCTCTTGTACTATGGCGGCGAAGCAATCTCCTCGCCATGTTGGGGATTGCTTCGGGCTAAGAACAAGCGTCGCCCTGAGCCTGTCGAAGGGAACGCCCCTCGCAATGACGGATGTACGGTAGAGAATAAGGAATAAAATATGCAAAATACTCAAATACCGGAATATGCAATTGAAACAAAAAATCTTTTTGTCTTTTATGGCTCCTTTGCCGCGGTCAGTGAGGTGAACTTAAAGATCGAAAAACAAAAGGTCACCGCCATCATTGGGCCGTCAGGCTGTGGAAAATCAACCCTCCTGCGCGCCTTCAATCGCATGAATGATTTTGTGCCGAGCAGTTATGTCACTGGCGAAGTGCTCATGCGCGGACAAAATATATATGGCTCGAACATAGACCCGGTTGAAGTCCGCAGAAACATCGGCATGGTTTTCCAAAAACCGAATCCGTTTCCAAAATCCATTTATGAAAATATCGCCTGGGGCGCGCGCATCAATGGCTTTAAGGGAAACATGGACGAACTCGTGGAGCAATCCCTGCGCGGCGCGGCGCTTTGGGAGGAAGTAAAAGACCTACTCAAGAAGAACGCCTACGAACTTTCAGGCGGACAGCAGCAACGCCTGTGCATTGCGCGCACCATCGCCATCCAGCCTGATATCATTCTGATGGACGAACCCGCCTCCGCGCTCGACCCGATTTCCACGCTTCGCATCGAAGAACTCATGCAGGAACTCAAGAAAAACTATACCATCATCATCGTCACCCACAACATGCAGCAAGCCGCGCGTGTTTCAGATTACACCGCCATGATGATGTTGGAAAAAGACGGTTCACGCTCTGGCACAGTGATAGAATTTTCGGAAACAAAAAAGATATTCACAAATCCAAAAGATAAGCGCACGGAAGATTATGTGACGGGAAGATTTGGGTAATAAATTAAACACAAAGGACACGAAGTACACAAAGGTTTAAACCTATTTTCTTGTGTACCTAAAGAGGACACCATGAATAAAGCCAAAGTCATTTTCTTATGCACAGGCAACTCGGCGCGCAGTCAAATGGCAGAGGGACTCCTGCGTGCAATGGCGGGGGAGCAGTTTGAAATTTTCAGCGCAGGCACACAGCCGAGGGGCAGGATCCTGCCCGAGGTCCAGGAAGTGATGCTCGATGCTGGCATTAACATTTCAGGTCAGTGGTCCAAGTCAGTGATGGAGTATCTTGGCAAAACCGTCTTCGCGCATGTCATCACCGTATGTGCGGAAGCGGAGGAAAATTGTCCCGCCGTGTTTTTGAGCATGGGGACTCACGATCACTGGCCCTTCGATGACCCCGCCAAATTTCACGAAGAAACCCGCCTCGACTCCACCCGGCGCGTGCGCGACCAAATTGAAGATCGTCTGCGCCTTTGGCTGGACGAGCAGGGTATTACGCCAAAAGAGTATCGTTAATAGTAAAATAACCAAACTGTGTAGTGCGACATTCATGTCGCTTTACAATTATCGGCGACATGAATGTCGTGGTACAAACATAGAGGTCTTATGATCAGAAAAACATTTGAGAGTGAAATTCAACAGGTAAAAGATGAAGTGCTTTTACTCGGCAGCATGGTGGAGCATGCCATCATCGGCTCAGTGGAGGCGCTGAAGAAGCGCGACATCAAGGCTTCCGAGAAGATCATGGCTGAAGATAATGAGATCAACAAGAAGCGTTTCGCCATTGAAAATCAGTTGATGATCCTGATCGCCACGCAGCAACCCATGGCGCACGATCTGCGCCTGCTTGCTTCATGTATGGAAATTATTTCCGAGTTGGAGCGTATGGGAGATTACGCCAAGGGCATCGCGAACATCAACCTCCGCATGGGCGAAGAACCTTTGCTCAAGCCATTGATCGACATCCCGCGCATGGCGCAAAAAGGCGCGGACATGCTCCATCGGGCCTTGTCCGCCTTCATCAATGAAGATGTGGAAGCCGCAAAGGGCATCCCCGTCGAAGATGATGAAGTGGATGCGCTTTATAATCAGGTCTATCGCGAGTTGATGACCTTCATCATCCAGGATCCCAAGTCCATTGAGCGCGCAAACTGGTTATTATGGGTTGCGCATAATTTGGAGCGTGTGGCAGACCGTGTCACAAATATTTGTGAACGGACTGTGTTCATTGCCACAGGCGAATTCAGCGAGATCAAATCCAGTGACGATGAGTTTTGGAAGAAATAAGAATAATGCGTAATAAAAAAGGCGGACACAAAAAATCCTTGTGCCCGCCTTTTTGCAAAGTAATTACCAAACTACTACCCCATCCTGCCCGTAATATACGCCTCAGTCAATTCTTCCTTCGGCTTTGTGAACATGTCACTTGTGGGTGCAAACTCCACCATCTCCCCCAGCCAAAATAATCCTGTGTAATCTGAAACACGTGCGGCTTGCTGCATATTGTGGGTGACAATCACAATGGTGTAATCCTGTTTGAGTTCTGCGATCAATTCTTCCACGCGTAAAGTTGCAATCGGGTCAAGCGCGGAAGTGGATTCGTCCATTAAAATTACTTCGGGCTGCACAGCCACCACACGCGCAATGCATAATCTTTGTTGCTGGCCCAACGATAGCCCCATTGCATCTGATTTCAAAATATCTTTTACTTCGTCCCACAAGGCGGCGGCGACCAGACTCTTTTCCACCACTTCGTTAAGATTTACATCCATGCCCATCACACGCGGACCGAATGCCACGTTGTCATAAATGGATTGCGGAAATGGATTCGGCTTTTGGAAGACCATGCCCACCCGCTGACGCAGGTTGACCACGTCCATGCCTGGGTTGTAAATATCTTCACCTTTTAAGAGGACTTTCCCTTCCAGGCGGGTGCCTGAGATGGTGTCATTCATTCGATTCAAACACCGTAAAAATGTGGACTTGCCACAACCTGACGGTCCGATCAACGCGGTCACTTTTTGCGGCTGTATCTCAAGATTGATATTTGAAAGCGCCTTTGACGTGCCGTAATAAAAATCGAGTTTTTGGATGGAGAAGGAAGATGGATCTGTGGTCATGGGATGATTGTATCAAAAGAAAGGATGAATTATGAAGGATGAAGGATAAAGCGGTCTTACATGTTTACCTGCCTGCCTGTTTACGTGTCCACTTTTTTACTTGTGTACGTGTCTACCTGCGACTATAATCCCATCCAATGAAAAGTGTCCTCATTCTCTTTCTTCTTTCCTCTTTCATGCTCACCTCCTGCGGTTCTTTCAATAATTCATCCGCTTCCGATTCAACCGCGAATTACATCGAAAACAAAGGCTCTGACACCATCGTCAACCTGGCCCTGGCCTGGGCCGAGACCTATCAAAGCCGCCATCCGGATATCCGCATATCAGTAACAGGCGGAGGGTCAGGCACAGGAATCGCCGCGCTGATCAATAACACAGTGGATATTGCAAATGCGTCGCGCAGGATCAAGCAGGAGGAGATTGATGAAGCGAAGAAAAATGGGATTGAACCTGTTGAGTTCATTATTGCCCGCGATGCAATTGCGGTGATCGTCAATGCGGAAAACCCTGTCAGCGAATTAACGCTTGAACAGATCTCGGGAATTTACAGCGGGGAGATTACGAACTGGAGCGAGGTGGGCGGCGAAGACCGTCCCATCGTCAAATTGTCGCGCGAAACAAACTCCGGCACGCATGTTTATTTTTTGGAAACTGTTTTACGCTTGGGGAACAAGGAAGATAAAACTTTGTTTTCAATGGATACTTTGTTGCTGCCATCCTCGGAAGGCATTATTTCGGAAGTGCGCGATAACCCAAATGCAATTGGCTACGACGGACTGGGTTATGTGCCAGATGATTTGAAAACGATCGGGATTGCAAAAGAGGCAGGCAGCGCGTATGTGCTGCCTGCCATTTCAACGGTGAACGATAAAACCTATCCCATCGCCCGCGATCTTTATATGTATACCAATGGCGAGCCAACGGGCGTCGTTAAAGAATATCTTGATTGGATCCTTTCCGCCGAGGCACAGCAGATCGTGGCCGAGTTGGGTTTTGTGCCTGTTAAGTAACCATGAAGAATAATTTGACCTTTCGTGAATTTCTCATCACCCGCCTGATACAAGCCGCCGGGTATTCAGCGATTGTATTTGTCGCGCTTATCTTTTTCTTTCTCCTGCGTGAGGGTTTACCTACGCTCGCCGAAGTGGATGGATCGTCACTGCTTAATATTCGCTGGTATCCGATTGAGGGTTTTTTTGGGATTTTGCCGCTCATCACTGGCTCGCTCATCGTCACCCTCGGCGCGGCGCTCATCGCCGTTCCATTTGGGATCGGCACAGCCGTTTACATCTCCGAGATTGCGCCGCGTTGGATGCGTGAAATCTTAAAGCCATTGGTGGAATTGCTGGGCGGACTTCCCTCCGTTGTGTTGGGATTTCTTGGCATACTTGTCCTCTCACCATATCTGCGCGTCTTTCTGGACCTGCCAACTGGTCTGACAGCCTTTACAGGATCCTTGCTTTTAGGAGGCATCGCGGTTCCAACGGTCGTATCCGTTGCCGAGGACGCGCTGGATGCAGTCCCGCGCGCATATCGCGAAGGAGCATGGGCATTGGGCGCAACACAATGGCAAACCATCTGGCGTGTGACCCTTCCCGCCGCTCGTTCCGGTGTCTTGACCGCCGTCATGCTCGGTGTTGGCCGCGCCATCGGCGAAACCATGACCGTCATGATGGTAACGGGCAATGCACCTGTATTAGCTGTAAAACTCAGCAGTCTCTTCTCTCCCGTCCGCACCATGACCGCCACGATTGCCGCAGAAATGGGCGAAGTTGCAAATGGAAGCACCCACTATCATGTCCTTTTCTTTATCGGCATGGTCCTATTCATAATTTCATTGATCGTGAATATCATCGCCTCTTCTGTTGTCTTCCGCGCGAAGAAAAGAGCGGAGAGAATTCTTTCGTAGGAAAGAAGATAATCGAATTCAAATGATGAGACTTTTTGCCCGCAATCGTCACACCGTCCAAAGGCTTGGATTCAGCCTGATTACCCTCATGGCAGTGGTGACCGTGCTGCCTATTGTCGGCACGATCATCTTCATTCTTCTCAAAGGCGGATCTGCCATTTCGTTTGAATTCCTCTCAGGCTTCCCACATAACGGAATGCGCGCAGGCGGCATCCTGCCAGCGATCATCGGCACGTTGTATCTCACCATTGGCACAGCGGTTTTCTCCGTCCCGCTTGGAATTGCCGCCGCCATTTATCTGGCAGAATATGCCAAAGACAACCAGGTGACTCGCCTCATCCGCCTGGCAATCATCAACCTCGCAGGTATTCCTTCCGTAGTCTATGGGTTGTTCGGCTTGGGCTTGTTCGTCTTGTTCCTGCAATTCGGTACGTCCATCCTCGCCGCATCGCTCACGCTTTCGATCATGACTTTGCCTGTCATCATCAGCACAGCGGAAGAGGCGCTGCGCTCCGTGCCGCAAGCCTTTCGCACCGTGAGCATTTCACTCGGCGCCACCCGCTGGCAGACCATCCGCCGTATTGTCTTGAAGGAAGCCCTTCCTGGAATTTTAACTGGCGTGATCCTCGGCTTGGAACGCGCCGCGGGCGAAACCGCCCCCATCCTTTTCACGGGCGCGGCTTTCTTCCTTCCACGCCTGCCTCAATCCCCCTTTGATGCAACCATGGCTTTGCCGTATCATCTTTTTGTCATTTCCACGCAAGTGCCTGAAATGCCGATCCAAATTCAATACGGCACGGCGCTTGTTTTGCTTGTCTTTGTATTGAGCATGAATATGATTGCAACTGTGATTCGTTCTCGCGCCCGCGCCAAACGCCAATGGTGAAATCCCAGCCCTCAATGTTAATTCCCAATTACGCATCACAAATTATCAACCATGACAAACAAGATAACCATTGAATCCCTCTCACTCCAATACTCCGATGGCACCGAGTCATTGCGCGGTATCAGTATGGGAATCCGTCAGAACGCTGTGACAGTTCTCTTCGGTCCAGCGGGAGGCGGAAAATCCACTTTACTGCGCTGTCTCAATCGCTTGAACGATCTGACTGAGGTGAAAGCCAGTTCGGGTAAGATCCTGATTGACGGAGAAAATATCCTTGACCCACAGATCGATGTGATCGCCTTGCGGCGCAAAGTAGGCATGGTCTTTGCGCGCCCCGTCCCATTGCCGATGAGCATTCGCGAAAATATTATTTACGGTTTGGAACTCGCAGGTGAGAAACGCAAATCAAAACTGGATGATGCCGTTGAACGAAGTTTAAAACTCTCGGCAGTTTGGGATGAAGTGAAGGATAGATTGAATGACCCCGCCATTGCGCTTTCAGGCGGACAACAACAGCGTCTATGCCTTGCGCGAGTGATCGCCTTGCAGCCCGAGGTAATTTTGATGGATGAACCCACCTCCGGCCTGGATCCGATCTCAACCGGCAAAGTGGAAGCCGCCCTGCTGGAATTGAAAAAGGAATACACTGTAATTCTTGTACCGCACTCCATACAACAAGCCGCGCGCACTGCCGATCATGCCGCTTTCTTTTTACAAGGCGAGCTGATCGAATACGATGACGGTAAAAAAATGTTCACCACACCGAAGCAAAAGAAAACTGAAGACTATATCATGGGCAGGTTTGGATAATAAAAAGACCGTCAAACGACAGTCTTTCCATTCATCCTTCATCCTTCACGCGAAGCGTTCATCGTTTCGACTTCGCTCAACGCAAGCCTTTATATCAACCGATCACCCTCTTCTGAAACTGAATCCACGCGATAGTGACAACCGCGACTCTGGCGGTTATGCCGCGCGGCTTGAGCCACAATCAACGCGGATTCAACCGCGTTTCGCAAACCGATCAGGCCGTCGCTTAATTTTGTCGTTCGATAAAATGTTTCGATTTCATTTTGCAAATGACGCAGTTCGCGGATGGCGCGTGAGAGTCTTTCTCCGCTGCGCACCAGTCCCACATAATGCCACATGATGTTTTGAATGGTCTGCATGTCCCCTTGAATCAGCGCTGGATCTGAATCCGCATCGAGGTGGCTCTCATCCCAGGGGGGGATCATCTCGCGAGTTGGAATGCGAAGCGGGGCTTCGTCAAGTTTGGATTCAATATCACGCGCGGCGCGATGTCCCCAAACCAGCCCTTCCAGTAATGAAGTGGAGGCGAGCCGATTTGCACCATGCATGCCCGTGCAGCTGACTTCGCCAACCGCATAAAGATTCTCGATGCTGGTTTTCCCAACTTCATCCACTTGCGCGCCGCCGCAGAAATAATGCGCGGCAGGCACAACGGGAATCGGGTCGCGTGAAATATCCACGCCGAATTTCAAACAGGTGGAATAAATATTCGGGAAGCGCGCGCGGATTTCATCCGCCGATTTATGCGAGGCAATATCCAGCAGCACATGCGAGTATCCGCGCGTTTCCATGATGTGATGAATGGCGCGTGAAACCACATCGCGCGGCGCGAGGTCTTTCCATTCGGGGGAATACTCTTCCATGAAGGCGTGCCCATCGGGGGTAAGCAGTATGCCGCCCTCGCCGCGCACCGCTTCCGAGATAAGGAAGCCTTCCGAGCCCGGCACTGCCAGCGCAGTTGGATGAAACTGCACATATTCCGCGTTGATGATGCGCGCCCCCGCACGAGATGCCATTGCGAGACCATCGCCCCGCGCGCCCTGCGGGTTGGTTGTGTTGCGATAAATTCTTCCCAACCCGCCTGTTGCCAGAATAGTGACAGCGGCTAAGGTTCGATGTACTGCGCGTCCTTTGCGGTCGAATACATACGCGCCGTGACAGGTAATAGGTTTATAAGTATCAAGCGGATCGCGTGAATGGTGTGGATAGGTGATCAGGTCAACCGCAGTAGCGTCTGTAAACCATTGTATATTTGGTTTGGACTGTAGAGCATGGATCAATCCCCGGCTGATCGCCGCGCCTGTGCCATCGCCAACGTGCAGGATGCGCCGGCGTTGATGCGCGGCTTCGTTTCCATACGCTAATTTGCCATCCTGACTTCGATCAAATTTTATGTTTGAAATATTAATCAGGATTTCATTAAGCAGCGGGGGTCCTTCTTCTGCGAGGATGCGTGCCGCTGCGGGCAGGGATGCGCCTGCACCTGCTGTAAGAATATCTTCGACAAGCAGATCCGCATTGTCGTCTGTGCCGCGATGAATGATGCCGCCCTGCGCCCAATAGGTATTCGAGTCGTTCGGGTCGGGTGCGCGTGTAATGAGCGCAATGCGTCGTTTGGGATTTTCGGCAAGCCGCAACGCAGCAGTTGCCCCCGCGATTCCACTTCCAATGATTAATACATCAGTCTGTAACATAAGGGGTCAGGTGTTCGGGTGTCAAGGTGTCGAGTGTCAAGGTGTCGAGTGTCGAGTGTCGGGGTGTCGAGTGTCAAGGTGTCGAGTGTCGGGGTGTCGAAAAGGTTTTGACACTTTTGACTTAGACACTTTGACACATTTTTTATCCGATCTCGATCATTCTTCTTACTGCGCGTTCGGCGCGGATGCGAATATCCTCAGGGATGTCAATGATGTAACGGTCAAGTTTCAAAGCGTTGAGCGTGTCCTCCATTGTAATGGTGTTCATATGCGGACAACGTATCATGCACAGGCGCAGCATATCTTTTTCAGGGTTTGCCGCGGCAATGTTATCTCCCATGGAACATTCAGTTAAGACTAGATATTGCGGCGCTTTAGAGTCTTGCACAAACTTGATCATGGCACTGGTGCTGCCTGAAAAATCGGAGGCGGCGGTCACTTCGGGGCTGCATTCAGGGTGCGCAAGAATGGCAACCTCGGGGAATTGCGCGCGTACGGTTTCAATATCGTTTACGGTGAATTTCTCATGCACTTCACAGCGGCCCGTCCAGCCGATCATTTTTCCCTCACCCCCTGCCCCCTCTCCCTGAGGGAGAGGGGATGGGGTGAGGGCGCGCGTCGGAAAGATAATATGCTTGCCAGTTTCACGCGCGACATTGGCAGCCAGATATTCGTCGGGTAAAAAGATGATCGTATCTGTTTTAAGTGATTCAACAACCGCCTTTGCATTTCCAGAGGTACAGCAAATATCGCTTTCGGCTTTGACATCTGCGTAGGTGTTCACATAAGTCACAATAGGCACGCCGGGGAATTTTGCTTTGAGCGCACGCACATCTGCAGCGGTGATACTTTCAGCCAGTGAACAGCCCGCTCGGTTGGAGGGTAATAAAACCTTTTTCGTCGGGTTCAGTATCTTAGCGGTCTCGCCCATGAATTTCACGCCGCAAAACACAATGATATCTTTATCGGTCTGCGCGGCTTTGCGGCTTAACTCCAGAGAGTCGCCGACAAAATCGGGGATGGAATTGAACAACGCAGCCTCCATATAGTTATGCCCCAAGATCACCGCGTTGCGTTCCTTCTTCAATTTGTTGATCTCAACTGCGATCTCTGCCTTGTAACGCAATTCTACGTCTGGAACAACATTCGCAAGTTTTTCCTTCATCCCAGCGTACATTTCATCAATATTGGTTACTTGTGAAAGCATGATTTCTCCTGTTTACAAACCCTAAGGGTTTTGAAAACCTTTAGGGTTTATTGTTCCCTTGTCCATTGCAAACTAAAGTCAAACACCTTTGACGAATGAGTAAGCGCGCCGACGGAAATATAATCCACGCCGGTCTCTGCGATTTGGCGCACTGTTTCCAAAGACACATTTCCTGACGCTTCAAGTTTTGCGCGTCCGTTCGTAAGGCGGATTGCTTCGTTCATCATCTCAATGGACATGTTGTCCAAAAGGATTCTTTCGACCCCCAGATTTAACGCGACTTTCACGTCCTCCAGGGTTCTTGTTTCAACCTCGATTTCCAGCCCGCTCTGAAAATCTCGCGCGCGCCTGACGGCTTCTTTGATCCCGCCCGCGAAATCTATATGGTTGTCCTTGATGATGATCATGTCAAATAGTCCAATGCGATGATTTTCTCCCCCGCCGAGTTTGACTGCGAGTTTATCCAATGTGCGTAAACCTGGAGCGGTCTTGCGCGTATCGAGGATGACCGCTTTTGTTCCAGAGACCGCGTCCACGAATTGACGGGTCAACGTGGCGATGCCCGACATGCGGCCGAGATAATTAAGCGCGGTACGCTCGCCTGTGAGTAGGGGGCGGGAATGTCCACGCAGATGAACCAACTCCGAGCCAGCGGTGATGCGCTGCCCTTCATCCACAAATACTTTAAATTGAATTGAGTCATCCAGTAAATGAAATGCGGCACGGGCAATATCCAAGCCTGCAATCACACCGTTTTGTTTGGCGATGATCTTTCCGTTCATCAGCGCATCTGCAGGGACAATGCTATTGGTGGTTACGTCGCCTGTACGAATATCTTCGTCAAGCGCGTGGCGGATGGATTCAAGGATTTCGTTTTGCATGGCAGCAAAGATTATATAACGAAAAACAGGCTCCGAGTTGCGCTGAACCCGAAGCCTGCTCCTGAATCATGAATCATCCTTTTATTTTTACTTGTGCGGATTTGCCCTACCCGCTTTAGACACGCGCCGATATGCAGGCATATCAATTTCACAGACTTGATTTTTTGGATCCAGAAATTTATTGCATAGGCTAGGGTAATTGATGGCAAAGGAATCCAGATTTAATGTAGTAGTCAATACGGTAGGCAGATCGTTATAGTAACGATAGTTTAAAATATTAAGTAACTTATCCTCTGACCAATTAGAACTACGGCTGCTTTCCCTTAAATCATCTAAAATTAACAAAGGTGTTATGCGAATTTCATGAAGCCGCCTGCCAAGCGAGATATCAGAATCGTCGTTAAAAGTCTGACGCAGGTAATCAAGCAAGTTGGAGATATCAAGAAACATGGCCTGCCCGCCTTCAGCGATACGGTAATTTCCAATTGCAGCTGCCAGATGTGTTTTTCCACAAAATGATTGTCCAAGAATTGCCAGCCAATTTTTAGGCTGTTCTGCAAAAATTGCTGCTGCATTATAGGCTTTGCTTAGTGTTGTTAGATCATGGTGTGTGATTTCCACTTTTGCAGTTTCTTTTTCTTTAATTTTATTTCCAAATCTGTCTAGTTTTTCAACTGTTGTGATTATAGAGACTACTTTACCGAGTTCGTTTTCACGCATTTGAAAATTCGCTAAAGTCATTTTTTTTATTTCGGGTTGAGACATCATTGAAGCGCCAGGGTTGCTTATTTCGTTTGGCCTACGGTAATCGGATGCGCTGATTTTGACGTGCTTGACGAATTTATCATCTTGCAATCGAGATCGAATTCGTCCTTCAATTTCATCTAGCATAAGATTAGTTGTAATAACGGTAGGTAGTTTATTGATATAACGATAATTAATAATTTGGAACAACTTCTCTTGCGCCCAACCTGTTGCATTTTGTGTTCCAAAGTCATCAAGAATTAACAAATCGGCGTTGCGGATTTCATCAAAACGTTGTTCAAATGTAATCTCAGGGTCTGCATACGCAAAGCGTAAAGAATCCAACAAATCGGGAACAGTGATAAATAAAGTGGGCACACCATGATTGACCGCGTTGTTTGCAATTGCGGCGGCGAGATGAGTCTTTCCGCAACCGTATCCACCTTCCAGTAAAAGCCAGCAGTTTTCTTCAGCGCCGAGGCGTGTGTTTGTAAAGTCGTTGCAAATTTCCCATGCCTTATGAATACTCTCTCTTTCCAGCGGGGTCATGTGCAATGCCTTTTCATGTCCTAATGGATAAAAATTCTCCAAGGTTAAATGACTCAAACGGTCTAAATTACTTAAAGCAAACAAGCGCGAGCGTGCGCTATCAGCCACATCCTTTGCGCGGCATACACACGATTCCAATTTACCGAACTTCTCATGCCCAAGCGGCACATCGTAACGCACATAGCCAACTCCCCCACAATGCGGGCAGTTCGGGTCGCCAAGAGCCTTCACGAGATTAATCCCGGTTGGTGAATTCGGAGAAGTCGCTGTCTGTGTATCTTTTTGCATCTTTGACAGTGTCTTGTTGATCTTTTCTTTCATCTTTCCCTTTTTCCTTCCAGCGTGCCAGGATGGCTTCCACATATTTCCAATTGCGGATGTTACGGCTGACTGCAATTTCAAACGCCTCTTCAAACCAGGCGCTCGGATAATTTTTTTCCGCTTCACGCAGCATGTCTGATAATAGAGGCGTGAGCGCGCCAAAGTTCTCTTCATACAACCTAAAGACATTCGATTTATTCAATTGCGCAGACATGCTCTTTGCGGATCCGCGCCATTGACCATTTGCGACCGCCTCCGCTACGAGACGCCCACGCGGGGAGTTGAGGAAATAAAAAACATCCGCTTCATGCTGTGACCCTTCGACAGAAGAACGCTCAGGGCGGCGCTTGAGCAGGGTGCCTCTTTCGATAGATTTCCTCAGCCCGATCCGTATCTCATTAAGACCCATCCCCAGCGACTCAGCCTCGAAATCTGTTTCGCACAACGCGCGGAAGTTTCCCTCCATATGCTCGATCCGCCAGATGGCGTAGAGAGTCACTTTCAACTCCGCAACGTCGTCAATCTCGTTTATCAAACGAATGAACGAATCGGGCACCTGGGTGAATGTTTCAGAGGAGGTAAAGCCGTTGAAATTAGGCATGGCAGATTAGATGTCGTTGCGAGGAGGGTGCTCTTCCCGACGAAGCAATCTCCCTGTATGCCAGGAGATTGCTTCGCGATGTGCGCTCGCAATGACATTATTCATTCGGTCGAAAAACCTTCGTCGCCGCATTTTCAAATTTTGCCAGTGCGCTGCGGAAAATCAATTCCACTTGACCCACGGGGCCATTACGATGTTTGGAAACCAGGATCTGGGCAACATTCTGTTTGTCTGAATCCTGCTCGTATTGATCGGGACGATAAATGAACATGACGATGTCGCTGTCTTGTTCAAGACTGCCCGACTCGCGCAAATCCGAAAGCACCGGGCGTTTATCTGTACGCTGCTCCACAGCACGGCTCAACTGCGCGGCAGCCAGCACAGGCACATCCAACTCGCGCGCCAGCACCTTCAAACTGCGCGAGATGTGCGAAACTTCCTGCACGCGGTTGTCGTTGCGAGAGTCGCCGCCCATCAATTGCAGATAATCAACGAGGACCAGGTCTACGCCGAATTCCATGTGCAGGCGGCGGCATTTGGTTCGCAATTGCAAGGGCGTGATGGCAGGTGTATCGTCGAGGTAAATATGCGTATCGGAAAGCACTTCAATAGCATGCGTGAAGAGGGGCCATTCGTTTTCCAACAATTTCCCTGTCCGCAGGCGCTGAGAGTCGATACCTGTCTCCATTGCGATCAAACGCTGAACCACCTGCTCATTGGACATTTCCAATGAAAAAACGGCCACATGCTTTTTATGGATCAACGCGGCGTTCTTCGCAATGGATAACAGAAAACCGGTCTTACCCTGACCGGGACGACCTGCAATGATCAATAGATCGGATGGCTGCAAACCACCCAGCAATTTATCAAGGTCATAAAATCCAGTCGGGACGCCATGAAAATCATCGGGGCGTTTGGAAAGATCATCAATTCGGTCATAGTAACTGGAGAGGACGGCACGAATCGGCTGCAGGTCATGCTTCAGCCGTTTTTCACTGACATTGAACACGGCTTTTTCCGCTTCGTTCATTACATTTTCTATGGTGCTGCCTTTATACGCCAGAGACGCAATTTGATTCGCCGCATTGATCATCTTACGCCGAATCGAATTCTCCTCCACGATCCGTCCATATGCTTCCGCGTTCAGAGACGTGGGCACCTGGTTGATCAGTGAGGTGAGATAGGCAGAGCCCCCGATTTCCGCAAGTTGCCCAGCCCGCTCCAATTCTTCGGATAAGGTCAGCAGGTCAACTGGAATGCGCTGCTCATGCAAGCGCGCAAACGCATCCCAGATCCATTTATTGCGATGAATGTAAAAATCATCTGCCGCGAGGAATTGGGCAACGTCGTAGTAGATTTCGGAGTTAATCAACACCGCCCCTACAACTGCTTCTTCGGCCTCCCGACTATGCGGGACTACCGTTGACATTGGGCTGGAGAGGGCGGCGGATTGATCATCCCCGTAGGGAACATCAGGAGGGAAATAATCTGTCATTTTGGGGTATCAGTTTCAAGTTGTGTTCGAATCGGGTTTGTCTTTGTCTGGGCTGTCAATATCCAGCTTGTCAATAAAATCCTTGAACACGGATAATCTGTCACTGGCTTCTTCTGATAACGGCTGCGATGGTTCTCTTTTGGCAGGGGCGCTCGTTTCGGGTAGATCCTGATCCGGCGTCATGCCTGCCACATCCATCACGCTGGGATGGATAAGGATGGGTACATGCGCACGTACGGCAATCGCAATCGAATCCGAGGGACGTGAGTCAACATGGATCTCGCGCCCATCCACTTCCGCGACAATGTCGCCATAAAATATATCATCCTGCAATTTTACAATTTCCACACGGATAACGCGCGCATTGAAGGCGCTAAAGATATTCTTGAGCAGGTCATGCGTGAGCGGGCGCACCATTTCAACTTCCTGCAAGGCAACTGTAATAGCCTCGGCTTCGTAGGGGCCAACCCAAATGGTAAGATAGCGTTCGGTGTTGACCTGCTTAAGGACGACCACACGCTGCGGCGCCATTAAGTGCACACGAATACTATCAATGATCACTTCTATCATATCTGGCATAAGGGAACTCCAATACTTATATTTTAGCATAAATAAATCCGCCATAGCGAGACGATGCTCTCCCGAAGGGGCCCGAAGCAATCCCCATAATAATGTTGGAGATTGCTTCGCCACTCGCCGTTTGAGGCTCGCGACTCGCAATGACGGTCGTTTCGATTTGCCAGAAAAAAGAAACAAGGCTATAATCGGCTTCGCTCAATCGGGGCGTGGCGCAGTCCGGCTAGCGCGCTTGCATGGGGTGCAAGAGGTCGGAGGTTCAAATCCTCTCGCCCCGACATTTGTACTTAAAACCGTTCTTTCACAAGGACGGTTTTATTTTTGCATGTTTAATTATCAATCCCCATTCCATAAATATTTTCAAATATGATCACTGATAACTTGCAAATCTATCTTCTCTCGGTTATCCTTGCACACGGGAGTGGTTAGGTCCCGGTGGGCTTCCTGGTCTTCAACACCTGTGGCGGGTCGCTTTGCGGGTCGCGGTGGGTTCGACTCCCATCCACTCCCGCTCCAATTTATTTATAAAAACTAAAGGTCTGTTTGCATATTTGTGTCTTCAAATCACAAAAGGTCTTTAGGGTTTCTTACAAGGAGAAACATGTCCCTTCCAGAACCTGAAGTATTTACAAGGCTTGTCTCACGTGTCTTTCGCATTGACGACCTAACCAGCGAAGACCCTCGCAAGGGATTCTTCCTGCGTTATCGCGGACAATTGATCGGCGAAGATTCTGCGCAAGCATACGACCGATTGGCTGAATTGCTCAGTCCACATAATACCATGCCGATCTTTCGCGTTGAGGCTGGACACCAAGTCATCTATCTTGCGCCGAAACAACCCGAACCCAAAAAAGACAAAGTTTCCACGAACATCATCCTTTTCGTGTTAACAGTATTCAGCGTAATGCTCGCGGGCGCGCAACCCGCAGGTCCCATCCCGAATGATCTTGCGGGACAATTGCTTATGCTTGCCAAAAGTATTTTCACAGGCTGGCCCTTTGCGTTAAGCCTGCTTGGAATTTTGGTGGCACATGAACTGGGTCATTACTTCATGAGCCGCTATCACCAGACGCCTGCCACTTTGCCATACTTCATTCCATTTCCATTTAGTCCGCTCGGCACAATGGGCGCGGCGATCATCATGCGCGGCATCCCGAAGAACAAGCGCGTCCTTTTTGACATCGGCATCGCAGGTCCGATTGCGGGGCTGGTCGTCGCCATTCCTGTTTTGTTTTTTGGGCTATCCCTCTCAAGATTGGGAACAATTGACCCAAACCCAAACAGTTTCATCGAGGGAAATTCGCTTCTTTATCTTTTGGCAAAGTATGTCACCTTTGGTCAATTACTGCCCGCGCCTGTTGAACCGCAAGGGATTTTATACTGGCTGCAATATTTCTTCACAGGCCGCCCGATTCCATTTGGCGGCCTGGATGTGTTCATTCATCCGATTGCTTTCGCAGGCTGGGCGGGTATCCTCGTCACGGCGTTAAACCTGATCCCGCTAGGCACATTGGATGGCGGGCATGTCATTTATGCCATGTTCGGCGAGAAAGCGCGCAAGGCATTTCCATTCATCATCGCTTTGCTGGTCCTGCTCGGCATTTCCTGGAGCGGATGGTGGTTATGGGCGGCCCTGCTTTTCTGGCTGGGACGGGTCAACGCACAGCCATTGGACCAGATCACCACGCTCGACCCTGCCCGACGGCTGGTCGCTTATTCGATGATCATTGTCTTCTTTTTGGTTTTCATGCCCGTCCCATTTATGACGATGGCACAATGAAAATTTTTTCCGTCATTGCGAGGAGGGTGTTCTTCCCGACGAAGCAATCTCCCGCCAAATGAAGGGGATTGCTTCGGGCAAGAACAAGAGCGGCCTCGCAATGACGAGGAAACTTGTATGAAAAAAACACTCCCACTGTTATTGATCACATCCATCATCTTAACCGCTTGTGGTGGAGCGAATGTCACAGCCACACCAAAAGCATCTGCCACGCAAGGCGGCGATAAAACTCCAACGGCAGAATCAGTCGTCGAACCGGTCAGCAGGCTTGAGGTCCGGGAAGAGGCGTTGAACGGGTTGGAGATCACAGTCTGGACTCCCTGGTACGGCATCGAGTCGGATCTATTCAATTCATTTGTCAATGATTTCAATACCCAAAATAAGTGGGGCATCCAAGTCAATTTGATAAATCAAGTTAACTTTGCAAACCTTTATGAGGCTGTGACTGCATCCCTGCCAACAGAGGCAAGACCCGATCTTGTGATCGCATTGCCTGAGCACGCGCAGGGCTGGTACGCAGACGGCGCGGTGACAGACCTGACAGATTATGTTGATGATCCAATATACGGAATGGACTCTGGTGATATTCCTTTTGTGTTTTGGAATCAGGATCTGGCAGGCGAGGTGCGCGTGGCAATTCCCGCACAGCGAAATGCGCAATTTTTACTTTGGAATAAAACCTGGGGGGGCAGTCTTGGTTTTGAGTCTGCGCCAGATACAGCGGAAGTTTTTCGTGAACAAGCCTGCGGCGCGCAGCAGTCCATGCTCACCGATGAGTATGCGGAAAATGATGCGCTCGGCGGCTGGCTGGTGAACACCGAACCGATGACCGCCTACGCATGGCTGCTGGCATTCGGCGGCGGCGTTTTGGAGGAAGGCAGTTATCGTTTCCTCGCGCCAAAAAATATTGAGTCCTTTAAATATCTGCGTGAACTTTCTGAATCCGATTGCGCATGGCAAAGCGCAGGCGCCGACCCGATCATGGCATTTGCAAAGCGCGAGGCTTTGTTCATCACAGCCAGCCTGCACGATCTTCCATTTGTTGCGCGCGCATTTGCAAGCGCAAACAATACGGATAAGTGGAATGTAATCCCATTTCCCGGCCCCGCTGGGAATAATGGCACGCTGGCTGTGTACGGTTCCTCCTATGTTATTTTGGATTCAACCGAGCAGGAACAACTCGCGGCATGGTTATTCGTACGTTGGTTGTTGGATAATGAACAGGATGCGCGCTGGGTGGAGACCACTCACCTCTTCCCGCTTCGCACTTCGACCCTCGACCTGCTCGGCGACTACGAGAAGACTCATCCACAATGGGCGCAAGCCGTGGACCTTTTGCCAGAAGGGATGATACAACCTCAACTGGCTTCCTGGCGTACAGTTAAAGTGATGCTTGGTGATGGATATACGCACATGTACCGCGTCAATGTCTCCAGCGGGCAGGTTGCTGCGATCCTCGCACAGATGGAATCCACTGCGAGGGATTTGAGTAAATAACCCCCATCCCCTGCCCTTCCCCCAAAAGGGGGAAGGGAGGACTTGGCGAAACTCTAACCCGCGAGGTAGTAAAGGAAGTTCCCAAGGAACCCATGCAGACACTTGTCCATTTTGTTCGCGGTCATATATCCCTGTTGAACATAAATATATCTGTCCCAACTGCGGCGCGGCAACTCCAAAAGATTTGATCGAAGAATCGCAGATGCCAGAAGCGGACGATAGATCGTAGACCACAGACCGCGAACAATGGTCTATCGTCCACGGTCCACCGTCCAGTTATAATCAGAGCCATGAAAACTAAATCGTGGCTCTTTCCTTTTCTATTGCTCGTTGCAGCAATTGTGTACGCCGTTCTTTCCAAAGTGCAATTACCGGGTGATGGATTCTCCACCTTTGGCGCGGATACCGTCCGCGCAGAAGTGGTGCAGATCGTGGAAGAAGGCCAGGTTGACATGGGCGGAATTCAGCAGACATACCAAATTGCGCGAGTAAACATTTTGGAAGGTGAGTATGCCGGCATCCCAATGGAAATTGATTATGGCAAACGGCAGATCCGTTCGGATGATTATCTAATGAATCCAGGCAACAAGATCATGGTCTCCATCAGCAAGACGCCGGACAATGTGGTCAATGCCTATTTTGTGGATTACGTCCGCGCCGCGCCGATCCTCTGGCTGACAGCTATTTTTGCAATTGCCATCATCCTCATCAGCAGTTGGAAGGGGGTGCGAGCATTATTGAGTATGGCCTTCAGCTTGTACATCATTATTGGATTCATCATTCCGCACATTCTGATCGGCGAAGACCCCTTGCGTGTGAGCATCATCGGTTCGATCATTCTGTTGGCTGTGTCGCTCTACCTGACCTACGGCTGGACTTTGAAAACACATGCGGCAGTCATCAGCATGATGTTGGTTTTATTGCTGACTGGCGCGCTTTCTGGATTATTTGTAGTCTTCGCAAAGTTGAATGGGACTGGCGATGAAAACGTGATGTTCCTGATGCAGTTGATGGAGACGCCGATCAACCTGCGCGGATTGCTGCTCGGCGGCATGATCATCGGCGCACTCGGCGTGCTGGATGACCTCGTGACGACCCAGGCCTCGGCTGTATTTGAACTGCATCATGCGAATCCAGCTCTCGGTTTTCGCAGACTCTACAATTCCGCGATGCGCATCGGGCAGGACCATGTAGCGGCTACGGTCAACACGTTGGTTTTGGCCTACGCTGGAGCGTCGCTCCCCATGCTGTTGATGTTCTCGCTTGGGCGCGGTGATTATGGTTATCTTATTAATTTTTCCTTTATCGCTGAAGAAGTGGTGCGGACTTTGGTCGGCTCATTGGGGTTGATCGCGGCTGTGCCGCTCACGACCGCCATTGCGATCTTTCTCGCTCAAAGGGCCGAGTCGCTTGGGAGGTGGGAACAGGTTCTTGGTCCCGAAGGAAGCGGGGAGGGGCATCATCATTAACCCCTCCCGTCCCTTCGGGACACCCTCCCCAAATCCTTCGGATTTGGGGAGGGAAGGGTGGGGCGCAACTTCCCTCCGTCTCCTGCGTAAGATAAGGTAGAAAGTCAACTAAGGAGCAGCGTGAACGAAGAACAAACCTGGGCGCTCCAGGCGCAACAAGGCGACGATGAAGCTTTCACAAGGTTGGTCGAAACCTATCAGACCCCGGTATTCAACTTGTGTTACCGCATGTTGGGCGAGCCTGAGTTGGCAGAGGATGCCGCACAGGAGACATTCTTACGTGCCTACCAGCACCTGCACCGCTACGATCAGAAGCGTCCGTTTGCGACCTGGCTGCTTTCGATTGCAGCACATTATTGTATTGACAGACTGCGACGCAGAAAATTCCCCATGTTTTCGATGGATGCGGAGGATGAGGAGGGCAACACATTTGAATTGCCCGACCCCGCTTCTCCCAACCCCGAAGCTGAATCCATCAAAGGGCAGACGCGTGATCGAATCCACTCACTGCTCAAAGACCTGAATGAGACCGATCGCGCCGCGATCATTATGAGATATTGGCACGATTATTCAGAAATTGAGATTGCCGAGTCTTTGCGATTGACGGTCAGCGCCGTGAAGAGCCGCCTGCACCGCGCCCGCAAGGAACTGGCAGGTATATGGCAGGCACAGGAAGACGACCTGCTGGCCGAAATGGAAAGGAGACACCATGAATCACCAGCCTTTTGAAGGGTGGCTGTTGGACGATAAATATCTGAACGCAGCCGAGAAGCGCGAACTAGACACGCACCTGCGGGTCTGTACTCATTGCACCGCACTGGTAGAAACAGGGCTAGCTTTGCGCTCTGCCCAGGTGGTAACGCCGGCGGCAGATTTTACTCTGCGCTTCCAGCAACGGCTTGCCGCACAAAAGATTGCAGAACGCCGCCACAGGTTGTGGGGCTTGATCGTGTTGATAATTAGCGGAGTGGGCTTGCTTGGCTGGTTAGCGGCTCCCTATATTTACGCTTTTCTCTCATCTCCTGTAGAGTGGCTAACAGCGTCCATCGGCTATTTTCTATTTGTGTTTACATCCCTGCAGGCTTTCAGTGAAATCTTAAGGGTACTGGCGCGCATGGCACCGAACTTCATCCCACCGTATGCCTGGATGGTTATGCTCTCTGCTCTGGCAGGGTTGGGATTAATATGGGTTGTATCAATCTGGCGGTTTTCACGCAAGCCGCAAGGAGTAACTGTATGAAAACGAAAACAAATTTAGTCCGCATGATCCTGTTGCTGGCATTGCTGATCCTGCCAACCAGTACTGTGTTTGCGCAAGGCCCAGGCGGAGACGTATTACTGTTTGGGCAAAACTACACGCTGGAAAGCGGAGATACGCTGGATGGAAGCCTGGCTGTGGTCGGCGGCAATGCCAAGATCGAAGAAGGCGCCACTGTGAATGGAGATATTGTCCTAGTCGGAGGAAACCTGACGATTGATGGAGATGTCAATGGCGATGTGGCTTTAATCGGAGGAAACCTGACGATCTCCGGCAGCATAGCTGGCGATATTGTCATCGTTGGCGGTCAGGCATTGCTAACTGAAACTGCAGTGGTCAATGGCGACATTGCCACCATCGGCGGAAGTATGGATAAGCAAACTGGCGCAATAGTAAGCGGCAGCATCACGAATAACGCGCCGCCTGTGATCAATGTGCCTGATATTCCCAATGTGCCAAATGTGCCAAATATACCTAATGTGCCGAATACGTCCGACATAAACGTCAATGTGAATCCGCTTTGGAATGCAGCCGGCAAACTCGGACAGGCCGTATTAGTGGCGCTCGTCGGTATGCTGCTCACGCTTTTCCTGCAGCCTCAATTGGAACGCGCTGGTGACGCCATGCTGCGCCAGCCTTGGATGGCAGGCGGCTTAGGCCTGCTGGCCTTCATCGTCCTGCCCGTGGCAATTGTCATCATGACCATCACCCTGATCCTCATCCCCATTGCTTTAATCGTGGCATTGGCCATCCCATTGGCATGGTTGTTCGGCATGGTGGCGCTCGGCCAGGAGGTCGGCGAGCGCTTTACAAAAGCCATCAACCAGACCTGGGCGCCCGTCCTCTCCACAGGCTTTGGCACCTTCCTGCTCATGCTGGTAATCGGATTTTTAGATATGATCCCGTGTGTTGGCTGGCTGCCATCCTTCCTCGTCACCCTGGTTGCCCTTGGAGGCGTAGGAATGACCTGGTTTGGCACACACAGCGCCCCCGGGACGGTAAACCAACCAATGGAAGCGCCTCCCGCCGCTTAACTCAATTGTGCGAGGAATCAATTATCCTCCCATGATATAATATGCCCGCCTCGGAGAAAATCCGAGGCGGTTTTCTTTTTTGGAGGAAGAATGTTCAAGCACGATATCCCAAATACCTCAGTTCACAACACCCCCCCACCCCTGATTGAAATCTCAGGTTCACACCGAGAAATGGGAGGTCAGATCGGCGAAGCCGCCCGCGTCCAGGTTCAAAACAGTATCGCCAACGCACGCATCCTGATTGACGCCGCATACAACACTCTCGAGCTCACCTGGGATGGAGCGAAGATACAAGCTCGCAAATACCTGCCTTTTGCAGAAGAGCGTTATCCCCACTATGTGGATGAACTGCGCGGGCTTGCCGAAGGCGCAAACGTCCCGTTTGACGATATCATGGTACTCAATGCTATGGAAGCCGTCGCTATGGACGCGCTTCATCTTACCCGTTGTACCAGCATGGCGGTCAATGATGAGCGCACAGCAGACGGCCACGTACTCGCCGCGCATAACGAAGATTGGATTCCAGAAGATGAAAACGATGTGCTGATCATCTCTGCCAAACCTGACGAGGATCCCCCGTTTCTTGCCATGACCTATGGCGGGCTGCTGCCCAATGTCGGCTTCAACGCTTATGGCATTGCTCAGTTAATTGACTCCGTTTACCCAGACGACTCACGCATCGGCATCCCGCGTCTCATTGTGGCGCGAGCTGTTCTCGCCTCCCGCCGCATATCTGGCGCAATTGGGCGCACCCTCGTTCCACATCGTGCGGCCGGATACAATCATTTATTGATCCACGAAAGCGGGGAGATCTATTCCATAGAAGTCTCAGCGCGTAAATTTGAAATCCTGTACGCCAACGACGGGTACCTGGTTCACACAAACCATTACATTGACCCGCAAATGAGACAGGTCGAAAAAGATCCCGAAGAACTGCTCTCATCGCGTGTGCGTTACTTCCGCGCCTCGCGCCTGATCCGCCAGAATGATAAACATTCCATCAAAAGTTTGCAAGCCATTCAAAAGGATCATGTCAACATCCCGAACTCGATCTGCAATCATAATATCGAGGGACTTGATCCGCTTGACCGCGAAAAGACAATCAATGCTTTGGTGATTGACCTGACCTCGCGTGAAATGCACATTGCCTGGGGAAATCCATGCCAGAACACGTATCACACATATCACTTGAATGCGTAAATAATGAAAAGAAAAGCGCTGCCCTGAGGCTCTCGAAGGGAAGAAAGAGTCCGCTGAATGAGCGGGCTCTTTTATTTGCAGGCATGTATTTCATCAACCCTCCGATGATATGGGTATTCCTGGTTCCTTCAAAAACAAAGCCAGAGGGGATGCCAGCAAGACCAAGCCGGTCGTCATCGTCAACACCAAGGGAAAACCATACAACTCAGCCAGATGACCGCTGTAGAGCAACCCCAACGCACCGGCTGAAAAGATAAATCCAAGCGCAAGCCCGGAGGCCAACGCCATTCCGCCGGGAATGATCCGCTGGGCAAAAATCACCATGATGCTGTGCACCGCGCCGGTGAATGCGCCCGCCAGAGGGATAAGCAGATATAACCACCACGACCAGCCAATTAAACTGGCAATATAAATTGGGATCGCAGAAAGGAACAAAACGCCTGCGGCTATAAAGCGTTTTGAATAACGATCTCCAAAGTAACCGCCAAATACATTCCCAAGCGCAGAGCCGCCCATGAATAAGCCCGCCATGCTTCCGTATATTGTTGCGCCTTGACCGAGGTCCTTGATGTATTTGGGAATAAGATTGACCATATTAGCCTGCGCCCATGACTGCAAAGCCGCCACCAACGCCAGAACCAGAATGAATACGATCCCTGCCTGCGTACGCGTGGGATGAGTCACTTGAGCAGGTATCGGATGCGGGTGATTGGCACGCAATTGATAAAGCAAGGAAAAACCAACAGGGATGGAAACAATCGGGATAATGAACATGCCAGGCAGTTTATATGAAGCGAGGATAAGCCCTGTCATTATCGGACCAATAAAATGACCAAGTTGACCTGCCATAAAGAAGAGAGATGCAGCGGTTGTCTCACGGCCCTTTAAGAGGTCACGCCCGCGTAAGGTGGCTTGCACCACGCCAGTTGGATGAAAGGCCGAGGAACCCAGCGCCGCGATAATAAGGTACGCCAGCCCGGCATTGCCCGGAACGGTCAACGCCGCAGAATAAAAAACAGTCATCCAAAGGACGCCGCCTGTGGCAAGCCAGCGAGGCCCGACACGGTCTGATATCCAGCCAAAGAAGGGCTGCGTTAGTGCAGATGTCCAGATGTAAATTGTGGAAAATAATGCGATCTGTGATTCGCTTAACCCGAGATAGGTCAGCAAAACGGGGCGGCTGGCATTGAAGGTATCCACCATGAAGTGGCTGAGAGCAATGGATGAAAAAATGGAATCAAGGAATAATGACATGTTTTTTATTATTGATCACGATACAGATGATGCGATTCGATATAATCATAGACGGATGGAGGCACATAATAACGGTACACCTCCCCTGCGGCAATTCGGCGGCGCAATTCACGCGAGGAGACAGGTTGCAGAAGAGCATCAATAAAAGTGGTTTTTTCCGTAATGCCGGGGAGTTGCGCTTCAATCTCAGCCAGGTTGGATAAGTCGCCCGGGCGGCGCATCACGCCAATTTTGGAAACAGCAGTTACAAGCTCCGTGCTGAAGCGCCAGGTGGGCAGATCCCACAGTGAATCGCCGCCGATCAAAAGGATGATGTCGGCTGAGGGTTCCTGTTCGGCCAGCAATCTGACCGTGTCTATTGTATAGTGTGGTCCAGGACGGCCAATTTCAAGATGTGAGATTTCAAAAATCGGGTTGTCGGCCACCATGCTTTGCAGCATCGCCAGACGATGCTCGAGCGGTGTGATTGCCTGTTCCTGTTTGTGCGGGGGATCTGGCGTGAGCACCCAGAACAGGCGGGAGAGGTCGAATTGATAAGCGGCTTCACTGGCTAGGATGAGATGCCCGATGTGCGGCGGGTCAAAGGTGCCGCCAAAGAGTCCGATTTTTGTGCGTGACATGAGGGAAGTATATCGCAATATCAACCGTCTCCTGGTGTATACTCCGCACAGTCAAATCAAATATTGTTGAGGAAAGAATATGACTCAAACTTACGATACCATCATCATCGGCGCCGGCGTGATGGGCGCCAGTATTGCCTTTCACCTCGCCGAACGCGGAGTCAAAACCGTCATTCTCGAACGCAAGGCCACCGCTTCCGGCGCGACCGCGCACTCCAGCGGACTCGTCCGCATGCATTATGACCTCGCCGCTGAGTCCGAACTTGTTTTTGCCAGTTACAAGAAATATTTTAGCAATTGGAAGGAACGA
Organism: Anaerolineales bacterium; assembly: GCA_030680795.1. Taxonomy (GTDB): domain Bacteria; phylum Chloroflexota; class Anaerolineae; order Anaerolineales; family Villigracilaceae; genus Villigracilis. The sequence continues at coordinate 43,799 of JAUXUL010000040.1, forward strand.
GTCGGTGGCGATTGCGGCTTCATCAACACAGGCTTCTTGAAAATCGCTACACGTGAACATGAAGATAAACTGCGCGGCAACGTCGCCAACCAACAACGCATCGGTATCAACACCTCCATTATCACCGCCGATGAGGTCAGGAAACTCTTCCCCGATATCGCCACCGACCAATTCGACTTCGCTGCCTACGAACCCGATTCAGGCTACGCCGATGCAACGCTCACCACCAACTCGTTCATCGAAGCCGCCAAACACATCGGCGCGACGTTGATTCAAAATTGCGAAGTGACCGCCATCCACACGTCAGGCGGAAAAGTTGTCAGCGTGAGTACAACTAAAGATGACCTCTCCAGCCCAATCGTTGTCAATGCGGCGGGGGTGTGGGCGAAGCATGTCGCAAAACTCGCCGATGTCGATATCCCGCTTGAGACGTGGACTCACGATGTGGCGTTCCTCCATCGCCCGCCGTCGCTTGGCAAAATCCCCGCGGTGATCGACGATACCCTCAACTGTTACTTCCGCCCTGAGGGCAGTGCGCTGATCCTTGCCGCAGGCGAAGATGAAAGCCTGCGCGGCGAAGCGCCCGATGCCGAAGACCAAACACCCACGCCCACCTTCCTTGAAAAATTAATCGACGCGCTTGTTCAGCGCATTCCAAAAATCGAAGAGAGCGGCTTGCACTCCATCCACGTCGGGCGCGACGGCATCACCCCCGACCAGCGCGCCATCTACAGCGCGGCGGGTCCCGACGGTTTCTATCTCGCCTGCGGTTTGAGCGGCACGGGCTTCAAGACCTCCCCCGCCGCGGGCGCAAGTTTGGTCGAGTTGATTTTGGACGGCGCGCCCAAAACCGTGGACATCACGCCCTTTCGATTCAGTCGCTTCGCCGAGGGGAAATTGCTCGAGGGCGAATATGGATATGGAAATATTTGGAAGTAGATGAAAGACTGCGGAGGGATTTTACAACTTCGCAGTTTTTATTTTGTCCCGCATCGCTTCGGACTCAGGGGAGGGTTGATTCGGTCTCAATTAGCCAAAGTTCAGTTTCATTTGCGCAATGTTGTCACCGCTTATCAATAAAAGATTCCAATACCTCATCATATTGTCTCAACATAATCGTATAAATCTGGAAAATGGTTTTGACGCAACCTGAATTTAGTGCCGTGATTATGACCGGTCCTAGCATCGAAATCCACCAGAATATGCCCTTGCTTGATGCCAACAAGAAATTTTTCCAAACTAAACCCCTTAAGCATTAATATGTTTATATAATGATAAAACTCGCGACCATCAATTCGCTTTACTTGAGCTTGAACATAAAAACAATTAAGAAGTTTTGTCCCTGCCTTATGGAACAAATCATTGAAACCCCAATATGGTTGCGGCTCAAGTTCCCCCAAGCCAACCCGTTGCTCAACTGAACGCAACCATGCAGAATGCTTTTCACTGACCGATATGGCATTAAAGGAAACTAATACTTTCTGTTGATTTTCATCGATTACTACTTGAAAGCCGCGATCACTCCGCCCCAAGCCATGTATGGTCTGGCGAAAACTCATTTCATTTTTGGGGTAGACGCTACCTGCTTTCGTGTGTTTCCAGCCATATAAAGGCAACAATTCCAACGGGACAAATTTCATTGCTGTAGGAGATGGCTCTACATGGAAAAGCGTTGTTAATGACGATGTACCCAGCCTTTGGCATTTTAATTCCCATTCAGATGCATTCGGAATTGGCAGGTTATTCTCTTCAATGCCAAGAAGATCCTCAAGGGTATTCCCAACTCCCCCATGATTTCCTTGCCGTGAATTAGGAACAAATCCCATTCCTCGTATCTCAACAAGCTTTGACTTGAGCTCATCTTTAGTAAATGGCTTCATTTTAAACTCATGCTTAACTGAAATTTATCTCCATTAATACGTTTTACTGCTTGTTCACAATATTCGGGAGATAGATCAATTCCTATATAGTTTCTACTGAGTCTTTTTGCGGCTATCGCTGTTGTGCCAGAACCCATAAACGGGTCTAAGACGATCTGAGCTTGTGTAGACTCTATACACCTTTGGGCAAGTGCAATAGGGAATGGTGCGGGATGGGAATTGTTCATTTCTTGCACAAATTCCCAAACATCTCCCACTGCATTGGCTTTACGTGCCAATACAAATTTAGGCTTTGCAATCAAATAGATTACCTCATAAGTCGGCAAGAAATAGCCGGGGTTAAAATTAATTCCACCCTTTCTCCGCCAAATGATTATTTGGCGGACGGGAAATTCCCGAACGATGTCATGTCTGTCTTGAAGCAAACCATCTTGGACCCGCCACTTATGATTATAGAAGATTGCCCCGTCTTCTTTCAACAGGCGCATCATTTCCCGAAGGCATATTCTTTGCCATTCAACATATTTGTCGTGTGGCATGTTATCGTCATGATGAGAATAACCCTTAACCAACGCTGCGTTTTTCCATTTTCCGCCTCTGCCATCCTTCATTCCATTTCCCGTTGAGTTTTTCAAATTATAAGGCGGAGAAGTTACGATCAAATCCAAGCTTTTATCCGGCATAGATCTCATAACATCCAAAGTATCGCCACAAATTATTTTATTTAAAACGTCCTTAATACTGTACGTTTTTGTAATAGCTGTTTGAATATTAGGGCGAATGATATATTCAGCCTGCGCCTCTTGCGTTTTATGCATTGCAGTATTTAGTGTTTTTTTGTTAAAAGTTGATTTTGTGACCATAATTCCAAGTATAGCATTTTCTTTTCAGAAATTAAGATTAATATAAACAGAAAACGAGGCTGTGGGTGAAGGGGAGTGCGACCCCCTCTGTCCTTTGGACATCTCCCCCAAATACGACGACGAAAATTTGGGATGCAGATTCAACGATCAACTCGTCGGATTTGGGGGAGACGTGGTGACAGGCTTTTACCTGCAAATACGACAACCAAAATTATTTATGTGGATTCGGTTTGCGTCAATGTCGGATTTGGGGGAGAACTGTATCACGCAGATACACGTCCAAACGAAAACGGGACCGTGGGTGAAGGGCAGTCCCGTTTTTGATTCGACCTCACCCCCTCTGTCCTTCGGACATCTCCCCCAAATACGGCAATGAAAATTTGGGATGCGGATTCAAAGGTCAACTCGCCGGATTTGGGGGAGACTTGGCGATAGGCTTTTATCTGTAAACACGACAACCAAAATTATTTATGCGGAGTCGGGATTGCGTCAATGTTGGATTTGGGGGGGAACTGTATCACGCAGATACACGTCCAAACGAAAATGGGACTGTTGGTGAAGAGCGGTGCAACCCCCTCTGTCCTTCGGACATCTCCCCCAAATACGACAACCAAAATTTGGGATGCGGAGTCAACGGTCAACTCGTCGGATTTGGGGGAGACTTGGCGATAGGCTTTTATCTGTAAACACGACAACCAAAATTATTTATGCGGAGTCGGTTTGCGTCAATGTTGGATTTGGGGGAGAACTGTATCACGCAGATACACGTCCAAACGAAAACGGGACCGTGGGTGAAGGGCAGTCCCGTTTTGATTCCCTAAACTGTCATCGGCTATAATGCAAATATGGCTGACAAACTCCTCTCCCGTTATGAAAAACTTAAATCGGAAATCCATTCGCACAATCATCGCTATCATGTATTGGATGCACCCATCATCAGCGATCTGGAATATGACCATTTGCTGAACGAACTCAAGCAGATCGAAGCCGAGCATCCTGATTGGATCACGCCCGATTCGCCCACGCAGCGTGCGGGAGCCAAGCTTGCTGACCGTTTCGAAAAGGTTCGTCACCCCGCTCCGATCCTTTCGCTCGCAAATGCCTTTGGCGCAGACGATGCCCGCGCGTGGTTTGATCGCGTCAAAAAACTGGATGACCGGGTTGAGATGGCGAAGTTTGTGGTTGAGCCAAAAATAGACGGACTGTCGGTTGTTTTACATTATCGCGAAGGCCTGTTTGTGCATGGCGCTACCCGCGGTGACGGTGAAGTGGGTGAAGACATCACCTCAAATTTACGGACGATACGAGCGATACCACTGAGAATTCCTGTTCAGACCACGGACGATAGACCGAAGACTGAGAAACCGTCCTCCGTCCTTCGTCCTCCGTCCTATCTCGTTGTACGCGGTGAGGCATTCATTCCCATCAAGGAATTTGAAGAATTGAATCGCAAGCTCGAAGAAGCAGGTGAGAAGACCTATCTTAATCCGCGCAATACGGCGGCGGGTTCACTGCGCCAGCTTGACCCGCAACTGACTGCCTCACGCCCGTTGACTTTGCTCGTCTATCAGATCGTCCATTCAGAAGGCGGCAAAGCGCCCGCTTCACAATGGGAGCTACTCGAATATCTCAAAGCGCTGGGCTTTCCTGTCGCCGATGCTGCCAAACGTTTCGATGACCTTGAATCCGCAATTGCTTACACTGAAACCTGGAGCGATGGACGCGATAAATTACCGTACGAAGCGGATGGCATGGTCATCAAAATAGATGACTTAAACCTCGCCGCAGATTTAGGCTTTGTCGGCAAAGACCCGCGTGGTGCGATTGCCTTCAAATTCCCTGCACGCGAGGTGACAACAACATTAAATGATATTGGCGTAGCCGTTGGGCGCACAGGTGTGCTGACTCCGTATGCCATGCTGGAGCCGGTTGAAATAGGCGGCGTGGTCGTGGAACGCGCCACACTGCACAATTTTGATTTCATCGCAGAGAAAGACATCCGTGTCGGTGATCGTGTGCTGATCAAACGCGCGGGCGAAGTAATTCCGTATGTGATCGGTCCCGTCCTGGATGCGCGCACTGGCAATGAGAAGCCCTACAAGCCGCCCACAAAATGTCCCGCCTGCGGACAGGCGGTGGAGCATTTCGAAGGTGAAGTGGCCTGGTATTGCGTCAACGCGGCTTGCCCAGCACAATTGCTCAGAAACGTGGAGCACTTCGTCTCACGCGGCGCAATGGATATTGAAGGATTAGGCATCAAAATTGTCGAAAAATTAATCTATTCAAATAAAGTGAGGGACATCGCCGATATTTATAAGTTGACAAAGGAAGATATTCTGGAAGCAGTAACAAAGAAAGATCGAAAAACTAAATCTGAACCTCCAGGCAAAATTGCCGATAATTTACTTGTTTCCATAACTAAATCGAAGACTCAACCCTTGAGCCGCTTGATTACTGCGCTTGGTATTCATGGAGTTGGGGAAGTGATGGCGAAAGACCTTGCACAAAATTTCATTGACTTGGATGAATTAGGAAAAATTAAAGTTGAGAATTTGATGCAAATTCAAGGAATAGGTCCAAACATCGCAGAATCCATTGTGGATTGGTTCTCATTTCCATTCAACAAACAGGTGTTGAAAAAACTCAAGTCAGCAGGAGTTTGGCCCGAAGGAAAATCTAAAACCGAGAAAAAAGATGGGACTTTAACAGGATTTACTTTCGTGGTCACAGGCATGCTCCCGACCTTATCACGCGAGGGCGTAAAGGAATTCATCGAAAACAATGGTGGCAAAGTGATAGACAGCGTGAGCAAGAAAACCAGTTACCTTGTGCTGGGAGAAAACCCTGGCTCAAAACTGGACAAGGCGCAATCGCTGGGTGTGAAAGTGATTGACGAAGATGGATTAAGAAAACTCGCGGGTGGATAATTCCCTTCCTCGCCCTCAACTGGACAGAAACTTTCCCCTCGACTAAACTTACGTTATTCTGCTTCGGAGGCTCTTATATGGATATGCATAACATTGATAACGCCACAACCAGGCGTATCGCCGCATTACAGGCGCGCGTGGATACCATGAAAGAACATAATTATTATTTTTATAACCAGCCGGTTGAAGAGATTTTGGATGGAGCGAGGGTGCGCGTCAACGGGCGGGTCATGGGGATGTACGCTTCATACTCCTACCTGGGCCTGGTCGGGCATCCGAGAATTAACGAGGCCGCGAAGAAAGCGGTGGACCA
>JAUXUL010000043.1 GCA_030680795.1 Anaerolineales bacterium
GTTCGGAGTTTTGCTATCTGAGCAATAAATTTTGAATCTTTTTGAAAAAAGAATCCTATCTCCAGCGCTAAGGGGTCCCGTAAAATTGATTGGAGACATGTTTTAGTTGCTACAATACTTTGATCGATCAATTTATCAACTGATTGACCTAGGGGAGTGTCTATTGTTTTAAGAATATCATATTGTACAACACCGAAGCGCACTATCTCTCCGCTACTTATAGCATCAACATGTGCAGAGGTTAAAGTTTTAATTTCTAAAGCGGCGTCTCTTACTGCTTGGGCAGCCTCAAGTAATTTCTTGTACTTATTATCAAAATGATTGCGTACGCTCTCTTGTTTTTCAGGAGAAACTTCCAAAAGAAAGAGCTGGTTTCGTAGGTCAAATATTCCCCCAAAAAACCTGGCGATAAAAGGAGAATTTGTGCCTTCGTCACTTATTTTTTTTACTTGATATGTCAGCATTCTTTTCCTCCAGATTAACTTTTTTTTCTCGCTCGGCGAGGACAAAGTCACTCGCCAAGATGTGATCAAAGGTTTTTAATCAATTATCCCATCGAGGTTTCACATACCCTGCCCAATAACTTTCTCACGCCCCACGCCGCGAGCATTCATTTATAAAACAACTTACATCTCATTAAGAGGGGAACACCTCAGGCACAAGCAGTTTTAGTTGAGCAATTGCTAGCGGACCCACAGCACTACCTAATGAATTCACAGCAGACTTAACAAATGTTTTCAAAAGGCTTTGAAAGTCCATACCAGCCTCTTTCTTTAGAAGGCGACTAAATCCCTTTTGAAATTGATCAGCAACTTTCTTTCCATACATCTCCCGGATTAATTTTTCGAGGGCGGTATGATCAATCTTTATTATCTCGGTATTGAAAGAGCTATCTGCAAACATACCTCTGGCTTTTAAGCGTCCCTGTATAGCGTGCCGCAAGTATTCATCCTCCAACACGAAGTTTATCTTTTCTTTTTCGGCATCAAAAACAGAGCGTGCAAGTACAAGGAGGAACTGAATTTCAACATACTTTTCTTCAACTGGAGGGTATTTTAGATGTGCCTCATAACGCAAATTCTTAACGTGCGTCTCAGTCATTTGCAACCGAATACTTAATTCGTGATTACTCAGCGTAACCAAATCACCATATTTCCCTAGCAGGTACATAATTAAAATATCCACCTCCCGTTTAGACAATGCCCCCATGCCATTTTTCAAATATTCACCCAGAAGTTCATCTACAAATCCGTTTGTATCAGTGATTTTTATCGCGTTCATATTGGACTCCTATTTCATCAGAATATAGCGAAGGAGATCGTAAAACAAGTACGTTACCTTATTTATATTTTCTAAAATTCACAACCAGTTCTTTGAATGTCTTTGGGCTGTACTTCTCAAAATCTTCCTCTTCTACAAACACATAATCGTAATAGACTTTATTCTGTAAAGCATTGATATCTTCGCACCATTTTTTCAGGCGTTCCATTTTCAGTGGGACATCCAAATCTTCCAACCCCTTGGTTTCAACAATATATATTTCTTTGGGGCTTGTTTTCACTATAAAATCGGGATAGTAGTTGGAGATATTCCCGTCTGCATTGACGTAGTCAATCCTAAAATTCACGGCGAAGTAGTTTTTGGCGTAGGAAATAACATCATCGCACTTCTCAAGAAATGATGCAAACAGTAACTCTAAATTGCTTCTATCGCTAACAATTTTGTTGAAGACGCTTTTCTGCGCCATGAGGAAGCCTTGATCTTTGACAACAAACGGGCGGGTTTGCCTGAGTTTGATATAGTCGCGTATCTCTGCGCTTCCCTTGTCCTGCACGGTCAGGTCGTTGATTTTCTTCTTGAAAGTCTCAATGATTGTCTTGGTGGCTTCGAGTTCGGAGAGATTGCGGATGGTGTTCAGGTCGTCAATATCCACAATAGATGTAAACAGGTGTTGTGAGATGAATTCCTTGACCTTGCCATATAGCACATCGTAACCGCTGACAAGGCGCAGGTCTTTCATAATGACTTGCGCGAAATAGCCAATCACGCTTCGGTAATCGGTCACGGCGGCAGAATCAAGATAGGTGGTGTGATTGATTTCGCCCGTTGTAATGTCTTTGAAGATAATCTCGCGCAGTTCTGCTTCGGAGAATTGTTTGTACTCAATTTTCCTGTTGCCAAAGGAATCAATTGCAAGGTCTTCGAGCCGTTTGTATTCACGGTAAATACGCGGCGTAAGAATGGGGATTTCAATATCAAGTTTGTCCACATCCTTTTTTGTGTTCTCGTTATCCACTTCGATGACCATAGGACCATTGGGTTTTGTGCCTGTACCCATCGGTCTGCGTTCCAGTTCCACGCCTTCGCTTTTGATGGATTCGACAAATTCCATGAAGGCGGCTGTGCCAACCACGCTGACATACTCGGTTATATCTGTGCCTGGATACATGCGGCGCAAACCACGCCCAAGCGTCTGTTCGGGCAGGATGTTGCTCTTGGATGAATAGGCGCGCAAACCAACAATGGTCGTTACATTACGAACGTCCCAACCTTCTTTGAGCATAAGCACTGAGACAATTACTTTATATGGTTTTTCCCAACTGTCAATTTTATTTGCGGCTTCTCGAAGTATTTCCAGTTCTTCCTTGCTTTTCTTTGAATCGGACTCGGATACTTCACCATTGTTGTTAGTGTGAATGACCAGAACAGCATCTTTGAATTCGGGATAGGTGCTTTCCAAATATTCCGCGACATCATCACAGTTCTTGGTTTCGTCGGTCATCACGAAAAGCACGGCTTTCTTGCCAAGTTTTTCATGGTCGGGATATACCTTACGCCATTCTTCGACGCCCAGGTTAACATAATCTGCGTATCTTTCAGTGTATTTGACGCTATCGCGTTCAACGAGTTTTGCGCGGCTGGCAAGATCAGGCAGGACAGGGTGTTTGACCACATTTTGAATGATGGCTTCCACCAGTGGATAGTCGCACACGGTTTGGACAAAAATTGCGCCGTTGTTGTGCTTAGGTGTGGCGGTGACATCCAATTGCAGGGAAAGGAAATGATCTTTCTGTTTCAGGCGGTTGTGAATATCTTCAATGGACTTGAACCATGCCAAACGGCTGTCATGAATATGATGGGCTTCATCGTTGATAACTACCAGTTCGTCAATCTCGCGTATGATGACGCCTAAATCCACTTTGGAGTCGTTGGTCTTGCCTGTTGGACGTGTGCCGAGGAAATAGTCTTCGAGATTATCGTCATCGAAACTTGGTTCGGTATCGTTTCCAGCGTAGACTCTGTGTATGTTGGTCAGGAACAGGTTTCCCGTTTTGCGAACGATGGATACATCATCCTGAATGTGCAGGGTCATTTGAAAATCATCCTGCCAGTTTTGACCTTCGTAACCGTTATCAGGCAGAAGCGGGTCGTTGAAGAAAATTTTCAGCCCGTTGAAATCAGTTCGCAGGCGGTCAAGTACGATGATATTTGGCGCGATAAGCAAAAAGTTTGTGGCGAGTTGGGAATCTTCTTCATAAATTTTGTGGAAATAACACCAAGTAATTAACAGACTCATCACTTTGGTTTTACCGCTGCCCGTTGCCATTTTAACCACCAGCCTGAGCCATTCTTCATCGAACAAACTGGCAGAGACAAAGCCCGACGCGTCGTAACGCATGAGATCGTACTTGTCTTTGACCTTTGCGACTTCGTACAAATAGATAACGGTTTCAACCGCTTCACGCTGGGCAAAGTAATACTGAAAACCATCACCACCCTCACCCTGCCCTTTCCCAAAAGCGGGAGAGGGAGCAGGTGGAAACCACCAATTCAACAAGGCTTTGCTAGTATTGCTTGCGCCTTCATATTGATTGTCGCGCCATTCTTTTACTTCCCTGCGGATGTTATTGACGAACGGAGGCAGGAGTTTATCGTAACTGGATTCGCGCAGATCTTCATCGGCGGGAAACCAGCGATGTTCTGGATTCAGAATTTCATAGGGTGAAGTGGGGAAGGAAGGGTGAATTGCCATTATTTTCTTGTCCTATTGTTATTTCAAGCGTATTGTCATTTCGTCGTTTCATTGTCGTTTCGAGCAGAGCGAGAAACCTTGCTCGACGGGAATGAGGATTTCTCAGTCGCTACGCTCCTTCGAAATGACAATAAAAGGTTTGTCGTTTCGACCGAAGGGAGAAATCTTAATCTACTATCCATTCCAGGCTCAAATCTTTCCAATCAGGATTCATTGTAATCACCAGATTGTTCTTCTTTTCCCTGCGCCATTTTTTGATTTCTTTTTCTCTTGCAAGCGCCACATGAACATCAGTCGTGTGTTCGTAGTAAACAAGTTTATTTACGTTGTATTTCTTGGTAAACCCATCAACCAGTTTGTTTTTGTGCTCATAGAGCCGCCGTTCAAGATTGTTGGTCATGCCAATATACATCACTTCGTCAGTCCAGTTGGTGAGTATATAAACGTAGAAGTTGTAGTCTCGCATAAGACTTTTCCTCGTAATACCTTGTCATTTCTACTCCCTTTTGTCATTTCGAGCGGAGCGAGAAACCTTGCTCGACGGTGGTCAAGATTGGTGGGTTTGTCGTTTCGAGCGGAGCGAGAAATCTTGCTCGACGGCGGTCAAGGTTTCTCAGTCGCTATCACTTCTTCGAAATGACAAACCGCTGTTCCCTGTCATTTCGACCGAATGGATAAATCTTGCTCTACAGTGGTGAAGATTTCTCAGTAGCTACGCTCCTTCGAAATGACAAACCATCATTTACCAACATTCACATCCAAAATTTTCATGGTGTCGTTCCCGAAAATATCCACCACCTTGACAGCGATCTTACGCCGACCTGGGGGAACTTCATGCGGCGGCGTTTTCAACTCAATCGAACGATCTTTCTTGGTACGGAAGGACTGCCATTCGTTCTCAAAGATGAAATCGCCCGTCCAGACTTCTTCCCATTGGTCTGAGACTTCCGAAGTCTCGGAGACTTCGGAAGTCTGGCTTTTGACTCGCACGATCTCGCGTTTGTTCTCGAAGTCGAAATCTACCGCCCAATAATCAATCCAGTCTGTCCATTTTTTGGTCAGCACTTCTTTGGTGACAATGCCCGCCTTGTCCTTTGAGACTTTGATGATTGAGCCGTTTTCCACCACGATCTTATTTGCGCCGTTTTTCAAGGATGCGGCGGCATTTTCAATTGAGTCTTGCGAATAGAAAACCGAGAAGTCGGTCAGTTCGACGGCGACGCTGTTCTTTTTGACAAGCGGCTTGACTTCGATATAGGAAACATCGTGAAAGACAACTTGATTCTTTTCGATGGCGCGTTTATCGAAGACTTCACGCGGAATGTATTTGAGCGCCAGGTCAATGCCTTTGGATTTGGCTTCCTCTTGAATGTTGGGGAACAAGCCCATTTCAAACTCAAAGGCCAGCACATCCACGCGGGAAATGCGCTTCTCGCGGCACTCCAAAATGATCTCTTCTATAAATAAACGTGTAACAGGCAAATTGACGGGACCCACCGCCACCATGCGCCCTGACTTCTTGCCATGAAAACAACGGAAGTTCTCCACGCTTTCGGCTCTGTATGCGCGGAGAATCAAGGCGATAAAATCCTGCTCACGTTGTTCAAGTTGTTTCTTTTGTTCTGCTTCACGTAGATTCAAATTCACGCCGATGTAATGCGCCCGCTCGTATTTGCCGAGATTGAGAATCTCAAAGGCTCTAAAATCTTTGCCTTCGGCTTTGAGTTCACGTTGCACGCCGATTAATCGCTTGCGTGTGGTGTGAATGCCAAACTTACCCAAATCAGAACCAATCCATTTTCGATTCAGTTTTTCAGCCATTGCCAATGTCGTACCAGAACCACAGAAGAAATCGGCAACAATATCATTTTCAACAGTTGATGCTGATATTATCCTTTCAAGAAGTTTCTCTGGCTTCTGTGTTGGGTATCCAAGAAGTTCAGTTCCAGTTTTGCTTGGCAAAATATCAACCCAATTTGATTGGACGCGCCGACCTTGTTCTGAATAATCATCCATATACTGTTTTAGGTAAGGAGTGCCAGTGCTTGAATAGTAAATCAGGTTTTTCTTTTCAAGGTCGTCAATATTATCTTGTGAATAAGACCAATGTCTTCCTTTAGGCGGGCTTATAAGTTTTCCATTGAATTTACGTGCTGGACCCGCGCCTGGGGCTGTTATTGGACCCGCAAAAAATCTTTTGCCTGTGCCTTCTTCAACCGAGTTAAATCGTGTCTCTAAGTGTCCATCAGAAAGCGGAATATAAACTGGATTAAAAAAATTCTTTTCGGTTTTTGCGTAAAAGAAAATTGTGTCGTGGACTACTCCAAATCTGCCTGCGTCATTGTGCGCTCCTGTTCTTTGCCACACAATTTCATTTCTAAAATAATCTGCTCCAAATATTTCGTCTAAGATTAAGCGAAGATAACTATTCACTCGATAATCACAATGCACATAAATACTGCCATCATCTGCCAGCAAGTCGCGCATGATAATCAGGCGTTCGTAAATCATTGCAATGAAACTGTCCGCGCCTTTGCCCCAAGTGTCACGGTAGGCGAGTTCTTCCAATACATTTGGTCTTTTGGTAAAAGTATCATCGCCAATTTCCATATCCATTGAAAAGTCTGCGCCCACGTCGAAGGGCGGGTCAATGTAAATCAGTTTAATCCCGCCGTTCTTCTCGATCTCTTCGCGCAGGGGTCCATTTTTTAGGGAGGAGAGAATCAGTTTGTTGTCGCCCCAAATGAGTTTATTTGTCCAGCCGCTTTTCTGCCGTCCGCGTGTATCGAATAAATCCAGTTGCAGGGTGGAGTCCGCTTGCTTTTCGGCGCGTGGCTCGTCCACCTGCTCGATGACTTGAAACGGCAAAACGATATTCGTCACTTCATTGCTCTTGCCGTTCCAGATCAATTCCACTTCGCGCTTGTCGTCAAATAGCAGGAAGCGGTATTTATCGGGCAGAGGTTTGTTTGATTCAATAAGCTTTAGGAGTTCACGTTTTTCGTTGTCGGTAAGTTTCATGAGACAATTCCTTTTTATTTCCTAGCGTCAAATCATTTGTATCAAGAAACATTTCAACCCTGCATTTTCTCCAAGTATACCCGACCAATCCGTCATCCCCATAACCCCAACTCCCTCAACACCTCCTCCGTATGCTCCCCCATCAAAGGCGGTGGGAGGCGGTAAGAGATTGAAATATCGAGACACAAAAGAAAAGACTGGCGGTTAGCCAGTCTTTTCTTTTGTTTTCTTGAGTTTCTTCTTTTCTTTTGGTTCAGGCCTTGTTTTCAACAAAGCCACAAGTGCATCTTTGAAACTCAGAGGTGATAGGGTTATAGGTTTTTCATTCGTAGTCTTTTTGTTAGTATCTTAGTATCTTAGTCTGACATAAGTATCATCCTCAAACAACTGCTCTCTTATATACGTTCCTGTTATACTTGTAGTTGAAGGAACTTTCCAATCTTTCCACAGTCTCTTCAATCCTTCGATAGCGTTATCAATTCCAAAAGCGGTATCTCTGGAAATCACTTCCTCGCCACAATAGTCGCACTTAAATCCATCTACAGTAAAAGTTTGGAAGTAATATCCAACCTTCTTTTCGACTTTTACTTTTTGAGGCCGCAACTCGCCTCCGCATCTATGTTTCATGTTATCTCCTTCTTCTTCTAAATTCAGGTGCATGGAATTTTAATGGGCTTGGTCTGTAAGCCGTGATAATTTCAGGCATATCAGATGAAATACCCACACATACGTGTATCGGAAGGTCAGGCTCAAACCATCCTAATACAAGGCAAGAAGCACCTCTTGGATCATCTGGATAATCTTCGATAATTTCTGGGCTATCATGTCCTATTGCAGTTTCTAGTTTTATGATTGTGATGTGGTCATTATCCAATTCTTGAAAACCATGCGAAGTAATGGAATATCTTCCAATTCTGAAGCATTCAGAAATCATATCCAGATTTAGTGGCATTTCCCAACCTCAATTTACCATTTTTCATCGTTTAGTTGTAAAGCCTCGATTATTTGTTTAGGTATTGCCACTTGTGTTTCGTTCTGACGCTCGTACTCTTGTATTTGCTTCTTCAAAATCATTGCCATGACTTTAGCGTGTTCAAGACTCATTCTGATCCGAACATTTTCTAAAACATCTAACACATTCTCCGGATTGTTTTGGTCAGGATGAGGATTACCCATTCCGAAAGAGATATTTACTCCAAAGACTGTTACAGTCAAGCGCATCCTGTCTGCATAGAAGTCAGGAATGTCAGGTAGAATTGACTTGCCAAAAGGATTGTTTGCCAATTTAGACTCCTGTTTTGTTTTTGTGTTAGTTGACGGTACTTTGATATTATACACATAATATCTAAATTTCATATTACAGATTTGTGAGTATTTTATTTGTGGGTTTGCGAAATATTTCATTTCCTATTTTTCTGCCTAAAACTTTCAATCTCTTCATCCCCATAGCCCAGTTCTCTCAACACCTGCTCAGTATGCTCCCCCATCAACGGCGGTGGGAGACGATACTCTACAGGCGTAGCGCTCATCTTCAGCGGCGAACCGACCAAAGGCAACTCCCCAATCGTAGGGTGATTCATTTTCACCAGCATTTCACGCTCTTTGACATGCGGCATGGAAAAAACCTGCTCAAGGTTGTTAATGGGGCCACATGGAAATTTATTCTCCATCATAACCAGCCATTCATTGACTGTCTTTGTTTCAAAGATAGGCTTGAGCAATTCGATTAACACATCCCGATTCTCGACCCGCACAGAATTTGCAGCAAAACGAACATCGTTTACCAATTCCAACTTACCAATTACCTCACACAAGGCTTCAAATTGTTTGTCATTCCCAACCGCAATCACAAACCATCCATCCCTCGCGCGGAAACTTTGATACGGCACGATGTTGGCGTGCGCATTGCCATATCGCCTGGGCAGATCGCCTGAAATCAAATAATTGCTGGCTACATTCGCCAGCCAACCCAGTTGTGAATCAAATAAGGAAATATCCAAATACTGACCTGCCCCCGTCGAATGACGGGCTTGCAGCGCGGCCAGAATTGCGATGACCGCGTTTTGTCCGGCAAACAGATCTGCGGCGGCAACGCCCACTTTCATTGGCTCGCCTTCAGGTTCGCCTGTGATGCTCATCACGCCGCCCATGGCCTGGATCATAAAATCATAGCCGGGTTTATCGCGCATTGAAGACGTCTGCCCAAAACCGGAAATCGAGCAATAGACCAGACGCGGATTCAATTCATGCAGGGTTTCAAAATCCAGCCCAAATTTTTTCAATGTGCCGGGGCGGAAATTTTCAACCAGCACATCGCTCTGCCTGGCAAGGTTGCACAAAATATTTTTCCCCTGCTCCGTTTTCAAATTGACCACCATGCCGCGCTTGTTACGGTTCACACATAAATAATACGCGCTCTCGCCTCCCGCAAAGGGCGGTCCCCACCCTCGTGTTTCATCACCTGCGGGCGGTTCCACTTTGATCACATCCGCGCCCAGGTCGCCTAGAACCATCGTACAATAAGGGCCAGCCAGCACGCGGCTTAAATCCAACACTTTGATTCCAGTTAATGGTTGCATGATTCTCCTATCAATATGAAACGCGACTTATATTTTAGCAAACCACTCATGAATGCGGCGGGATCACTTGGATTCGCGCCCGACCTCCGAGTTCTTAAAGAACTCGGAGGTCTAAACGATTTGGGCGCATTTGTGACGAATCCGATCTCGCTGCGCCCGCGCCTGCCAACTGCCCAACCAGCCTTGATCCAATTCCCCGGCGGATTCCTGCTCCATACCGGCCTGCCGAATCCCGGCTTTAAAAACGTGTTGAAAAAATATTCTGCAAAATGGAACCGCAGCGACCTACCAATCATTGTCCACTTAATGGCGGATAGGCCGGAAGAAACACAGCAAATGGTAAGAGGTCTTGAATATATTGAGAATGTGATGGCGGTTCAACTTGGTTTTGCGCCATTGCTATCAGACGATATTATTTTATTAAACCTGAAAATGTGTCTTGGTGAAATACCATTGATATTTTCACTGCCTCACGAACAGGTATTAAGTTTAGGCCCTCGTTTGATTCAGCACGGCGCGGATGCGATCAGCCTCGCATCGCCTCGCGGAGCGTTATATGATAAAGATGGAGTGTTAATCAGCGGGCGTTTATATGGGCAGTCATTATTCCCGCGCTCGTTGGAGGTCGTCCGCTCAGCGGCCATGATCGGGCTTCCCATCATCGGCGCTGGGGGCGTGTGGACGGACGCAGACGCGGAGTCCATGGTCAAGGCGGGGGCAATGGCTGTAGAAACAGACGCGCAGTTATGGGTCCCGAAAGAGGCGTTGACATAGACTGCGTCGCACCAGACGGGCAGATTCTAACTATTGATCAGAAAAATCCTATCGATTCGTTTTATCTCATCGAGTCAGGCGCGGTGCAGTTAAGAAAAAGAGTCCCGCCTTTCGACGGGACTCTTTTTGTCAGATTCGGAATTAGAGAGCCACTACATCAGCGGCTTGCAAACCCTTGGGACCTTGTTCGATTGTGAATTCCACTTTCTGGCCTTCCTGCAGGTTCTTGAAGCCGTCGCCTTTGATCGCTGAAAAGTGGACGAAGACATCCGGGCCGCCTTCGCGTTCGATGAAACCAAAGCCTTTGGTTCCATTGAACCATTTTACCGTACCGATGACACGTTCAGACATTTTTGCCTCCTAAGCAAAAGAAAAAAAATAAGGTGACGCAGTATGTCTTTCATCGGGTGTAAATAAAGCGACTCAAAGGTTGTGCTTTGAGCATTCTTCTTGATACTTCCACAACGAAAACCTACTTGCTTCCTACAAGCGCAACTTTATCATGGAAATCTCATCTTGGCAATTATTTCACTGGCTCCAAAACCATAACGGGAATGTGGCGGTGCGCGGCATGTTGTTTGTATTTTTCATATCCTTTGTAACAAGAAACTGCCATCTGCCAATATTTCTCGCGTTCTGCGCCGCTAGTTTCGCGCGCCAGGTATTTTCCTGAACGAGCATTCAAATGAATATCACATTCAGGATTTTTTTTGAGGTTATAGTACCAGCCTGGGTTATGCTGACGCCCAAAACTCGATGCGATCAGGGCGATCTTTTCTCCGTCTATCACACCGATAAGAGGGGCTGTCTGCGGCTTGCCCGTCTTTGCGCCTGTGGTTTTCAACTGAACGATATACCATCCTAATAGTTCAGATAGGGTATGTTTTCCATTTGTTAATTTCAAAATCATGCCATCCAAACGATGGATCCTGGCGGCAAAAAACAATGTGACCGGACGCAGCATCACAAAGCGATGAAGGAGTCGTTGAAGAGAATTTGGTTTTTTGATCATTTTTCCAGCCAGATGGTTACAGGTCCATCATTATGAATTTCCACTTCCATGTGTGCGCCAAACTGGCCTGCCTGTGTTGGCACGCCATGTCCGCGTAATAACTCAATAAAACGATCCACCAAAGGAGCTGCGGTATCCGGCAAAGCCGCATCAATAAAGGATGGGCGGCGTCCTTTGCGGGTATCGGCATACAATGTAAATTGTGACACGACGATGGCTTCGCCTTTGACATCCAAAATGGATAAATTGGTCTTGCCTCCCTCATCTTCAAAGATCCGCAGGTTGGCCACTTTCTCCGCTAAGAACTGCACTTGCCCCTCTCCGTCGTTATGACCAACGCCCAATAAAATCAACAGACCTTTTCCTATTTTTGAAATGGTCTGTTGATTTATTGTTACGCTGGCTTGAGAGACTCGCTGGATTAATAGGCGCATAATTTTGGGAATCGGTATTCGGGAGTTGGGATTCGGAGATTTGGGAGCCGCTTTCCGAATCCCAATTTATCGATTCCCGATTCTAAGGAAGTTGCATCGCCTCGCGCACTTCAATCATAGTTTTTTGGGCAATGGCACGGGCGCGTTGACCGCCATCATGCAAGACATCCTGGACGTAGCTCTCTTGTGAAACAAGTTCGGCGCGTTTGGCGCGGAACGGTTCAAGATGTTTGTTCAAATTAGTCGCAAAACGCAATTTACAATCCACACAACCGATGCCGGCTATGCGACATTCAGTATTGATCATATCCACTTCTACCTGTGGCGACATGATCTTGTGCATGGTGAAGACATTACACACATCGGGGTTGCCCGGGTCGGTCCGTCTCTGGCGCGCAGGGTCAGTGACCATTTCACGCACACGCTTAATGGTCTCTTCCGGCGTAGACGCGAGTTCGATGTGATTGTTCAAACTCTTGCTCATCTTGTCCTTACCGTCAATGCCGATTACTTTCAAAACTTCGGTATGCTTCACCTGCGGCTCGATCAACGCTTTGGTATCGTAACGATAATTGAAAGAACGCACGATCTCACGCGCAAATTCAATGTGTGGCGCCTGGTCAATGCCAACGGGGACAACATCCGATTTGTAAAGCACGATGTCCGCAGTCATCAAGACGGGATACCCCACCAGTCCATAATTGATATTCTCTGGTTGTTGGCGAATTTTTTCCTTAAAGGTTGGCAGGTCGGTCAACTTGCCTAATTGTGTCACCATTGAAAGATAGGTGTGTAATTCCATCACTTCTGGGACATGCGACTGCACAAATAGGATCGACTCATCAGGACGTATCCCCGCCGCGAGCCAGTCCAGCGCCATTTCAAATGTGTTCAATTTCAGGTCCTGCGTAGTCTCCACTGTCGTCAATGCGTGGACATCCACAATGCAATATACACAATCGTATTCAGCCTGCAGCGCAACATAATTCCGAATTGCGCCAAGATAATTCCCCAAATGCTGGCGTCCCGTTGGGCGGGCACCCGAAAAAACTCTTCCCTTTTTAGTCATTCGTTATCCTCTTAATCCACCATCTTTGAGATGATATTGACGATTTCGCCCGCTTCCGCATGACGTTTTGTTTCCAATTTGGAAAAGATCAACTGCCCGTTAACGCTGACCTCGAACCTGCCCTCGTCCGAGGGAATCAACCCCAGCGACTCAATGACATGTTCATAATCCTTGAGTAATTCATCCACCAAGCTCACGGCCCGATTGGTGTAATGTCAAACCGCGCAGTAAACGATCTCGATTTTCAGCATGATGTTCTCCATGATTCAGGTGACAGTCACTTTTAAAGTGACTGTCACCTTTGTTAGAAAATTATAACACGCAGCGTCTTAAGGCTTGCCACGCCCTGTCATGCACGCTATAATGACACATCGTTTCAAGAGTGTAAGAAAGAAGTAAGGAGAACCATGCCAGTTTATACCTACCGTTGTGAATCTTGTGGGGTTCAGTTTGAACGCCACCAATCATTCACAGACGCACCATTAAGGACCTGCCCTGAATGCCGTAAAAAAGCGCTCAAAAAGGTCATTACTCCCACCAAGATCATCTTTAAGGGTTCAGGATTCTACGCCACAGACCACAAATCACCTTCGGGCGCTTTACCCACAGAGAAAAAATCCAGTTCTAAAGAGAAAGAAAGCTCAGGTAAAGAAAGTACAGCCAAGGAAGTCCCAGCCAAGGAAAACTCAACATCAGAGAGCAAGCCCGCTTCAAGCGAAAAATCGGAATAGGCGGCGACCTTAGGAGCGCGACAAATGTCGCGCTCCTTCTTTTAACTCACCTAACACAGAACTTCCCGCAGGTTTTATTATTCACCTTACCCAATGTCATTCTGAGCGGAGCGAAGAATCTCGGATTTCTGAGGGCGAGACCCTCCGCTCCGCTTAGGGAATCACGATTAGGTGTGTAAGGTCACTTAATAATAAAGCGGGAAAGGTTATATGATTGAAAGCATGATAACAGAGAACTCAATTGAAGAATGGGATGAAGCCTACCCTTCGTAATACATCCCATCCTCAAATCGTCCACACCACATGACAAACAGAACCATCTCCCACATCATTGAACCACAACTCGTTATCGAAGGCGCGGGGGTTTTATTGAGACGCTCCGTCGCCCCGCGCGCGAGCAACGAATACGATCCCTTCCTGCTCTTCGATCACTTCGCGTTCAACAATCCTCTCGAAGGACCCATTCGTGGGTTCCCCACCCATCCACATCGCGGCATTGAAACCGTCACCTACATGCTGGAAGGCTCCGTCAACCACCGCGACAGCCTCGGCAACGCTGGCAAGATTGGCTCGGGCGACGTGCAATGGATGACCTCAGGGCGAGGCATCCTGCACGAGGAAATGCCGCGCCGCGGTGAAAACGGAAATATCTACGGCTTTCAACTTTGGGTCAACCTGCCCGCCGCGCAAAAAATGGGACAGCCCCGTTATCAGGAAGTTAGCGCGGGGGAAATTCCCGTTGTTGAAAAGGATGGAGCCACCGTCCGTCTCGTGGCTGGAGAATATAATGGGACTCACGGCCCTGTAACAGAGATCGCCGCCTCGCCTCTCTACATGGACGTAAAACTGGCACCTGCTGCGAAATTCATTTATCCCATCCCGAGCGGACATACCGTGCTCGCCTATGTCTTTGAAGGCGCAGGCGAATTCTCTGGCGACCCTTCGACAGGCTCAGGGCAGGGTCTTGTAGAATCCGTCAGCATGGCAGTCTTCAAAGACGACGGCGACCAGATCGAGGTCAAGAGTGACGCCGCAGGCAGGGGCGTGCAGTTCATGCTCATCGCAGGCGCACCGTTTAAAGAAGTCATCGTCCCCTACGGGCCCTTCGTCATGAACACCGTTGAAGAAATTCAGCAAACCATTCAGGAACTACGCAACGGCACATTTATTAAACAATAGGAGAAAAACCTCCGAGGTCTGGCAGACTCGGAGGTATAATTTTATTATGTCACAAGTTTTATTTAGCCCGCGCCTGGGCAAGGAAGGTCAATTAAGGGTTGGGTGTAGCGCGACCATCTTTGACAAAACGCGGGAGAAAGTACTGCTCACCCGACGAACAGATAACGGACGCTGGTGCCTGCCAGGCGGAGGAATGGAATCTGGCGAAAGCGCGGCTGAGGCGTGTGAAAGAGAAGTGTGGGAGGAAACAGGCTTACAGGTGCGCGTAAAGCGTTTGATCGGGGTATACAGCAATCCAGATCAACTGGTCGTATATCCCAATGGCGACAAAGTCTTCATGGTCGTGCTGAATTTTGAGGCAGAGATCATCGAGGGTGATCTGGACTTGAGCAATGAGACCACCGCCTTCGGATATTTTTCGCTACAGGAAATGGAAAACATGCCCATGCACGGCGAACACAAAAGCCGCGTGGAAGATGCACTAATAGGCGGAGACGCATTGATCAAATAGCAAATCGTCCCGCAGGCGCTGCCCTGAGCTGGCAGGTTGACGAGAAGCGTTCATCCCTGCATTTCCACCCACCACACACCTGTGCACTCAGGCAAAATCACCCAATTATTTTCCTTCACTTGATCCCCCAATTCATCGCCAAAGAAAAAGCGTGAAAGATATTCCGCTTCTTCCAGCGACTCAAATTTATAGTCTGTGCGGATGCACTTATTTTGGAAACCGACTTCATCCAGCCAGGGATAAAAATCCTGGAGATGCTTCAATTTGATCGGCGACTCATTCCCCGTGCCCAGCGATTCAAACAGGACGATGCAGCTGTTTGGTCTTAAAACACGTTTCATTTCGCCCAGCCATATATCCAACTCAGTCCGCGCTGTTTCAGGATTCCAAACGGCAAGGTAGCTCAAACTCCACCCTGAGAGGACGAGGTCGGCAGATTTATCATCCACAGGCAATTGACGGTGGTCGGCCGCCTCTACCTGCCAGTTGGTTAAGCCGCTGGCTGTCAATTTTTCGCGACAGACTCGCAGCATCTCTTCGGAAATATCAAAGGCGCGGACATGTGAAACGTGAGGAGCAATTAAACAGGCTAACCTTCCCGTACCGGCTCCGAGGTCCAAAACGAAGCGGTTTTCTAGTGTTGTAATTTCACGCAGTGACTTCAGAATATTTCCCTGATAATCCTCCCGCGTAATCAAGGCCTCGTATTTATCCCCTTCGGTATTGTAGATCTCTGCTTGTGTGGGCATACAACAATTATAATATGCGTCATGATCCCACTTTCCCCCTCCGCACAAAAGATACAGGATTTACTTCACTCGCTTGGTTATAACTATGCTGTAATCGAGCACGCCGAATCTACACGCACGGCGCAGGAAGCCGCAGATCGTGCAGGCTGTCAACTTGGACAAATCGTCAAATCGCTCATCTTTCGCGGCAAGACGAGTGGCAAGCCCATTTTAGTATTAACCAGCGGCGCAAATCGCGTGGACGAAAAACGCATCAGCGCATACGCGGGCGAAACCATCGGGCGGGGGGATGCCGATTTCGTGCGAACCGTGACGGGCTTCGCGATAGGCGGGGTGCCACCGATTGGACATAATGAAAAAATGGAAACCTATCTGGATGAGGATTTCCTTCAATATCAAGTCATCTGGGCTGCGGCCGGCACGCCTAACGCCATATTTGAATTGAAGATTGAAGACTTGCAAAAAATGACTGGCGGGAAAATAGTAGGAGTGAAATGATAAACGAGTCCCACAAATAGTACGGCTTCTATTTCACTTGTCCAATTGGGGGTTTGGCTGTATGCTTGCGATAGCGAGCGGGGATAATCCCGCCCAAAGGAAATCATCCTTAACCAGAATAACCAATTGAAAAAATGAGCGACATTCCCAACCCAACTAGAGAACTCTATCAGAGCCTTCGATCAGAATTGATCGGAATCCACTATCGGCTGAGAGTCTTGAGACAATTATTTACATCCCAAGAAACCGTTGATTTACTGAACAAAACCGCATATCGGTTTTTTAATACACTTCGCAATGATCTTTTGGATACAATCGTCTTGATGACAAATCACTTGTTAGACCCAGCGAAGACTAAGAAATATTCCAATGCGAGTTTACAGCAACTAATTGATGCCTTAGATTCTACAGCATATCCAGGATTAGTTGCCAATCTAGAAGATATACGCGAAAAGATAAAATCAAAATCCTCACGAATTGAAAACTGTCGCATGAAATGGGGGGCGCATCGAGATTTCGATGTCTTGCTTGGGCAGGCTTCAATGCCCAAAACCTCCCTTATAGAAATCGACGAAGTCCTTGGTTTAATCGGCGAATTCTTGAATGAGTTTGAACGTATTTGCCAGAACTTACGCGAGGAAATAAATCTGTACGATAAGTCTGTTTTTGAAGTGAAAGAGATTGCAGAGAACGAGCGACTTAAAATTAATCCGCCCATTGATTATGAAAACATGGCTTTTCAAGACGATGGCAGAACGATCCTCGACCTAATCATTAGAGCGAGTTCCCTACAGTAAGCAAGGATTTGAACCATGCCTCCTACACCCTACGGACCCAACAACCCTCACCCACTCTCCCAACTCAAAACCGAACTCGTCTGGGACGGCAAATATGACGAGTACGGCAACCGCCGTGAAGTGGACGTGGCGGGACTTGCCATGCCCCTGCAAAAAATTGAAACGGTAGACGAGCCGCGTTCGCGCGCATTAGTGCAAAAGAAACTCTTTGAGCCTGCCAAAGCCCACCGTGATGATTTTCGCAACATGCTGGTATGGGGTGACAACAAACTGGTGATGGCTTCCTTGCTCAAGGACTTCAAAGGCAAGATTGACCTGATCTACATTGACCCGCCCTTCGATGTGGGCGCAGATTTTACGATGAATGTGCCAGTAGGAGATAACAGGGAAGAGATTGCAAAAGATCAATCAACATTGGAGATGGTTGCTTATCGGGATATGTGGGGAAAAGGGACGGACTCTTACCTACAAATGATGGCTGAAAGACTTTCAGTGATGAAAGAATTACTAAGCGAAACAGGAAGTATTTATGTGCATGTCGATTGGCGAGTAAATAGTTACGTTCGTTTGATTTTGGATGACCTTTTTGGAGTTGAAAATTTCGTAAATGATATTGTTTGGGCATACGAGGATATAGGCGGTAGGGCTGTGTCATATTTCAAGCGAAAGCATGACACTTTACTGTTTTACCAAAAATCACAACCTCGCACATTTAACGTAGAACGAAAGGGATTGTCTCAAAGCACTATACAGCGTTTTGAAAAGTATTTTGATGAGAATGGGCAAATCACCTATCGTAGATTGAAAGAGACTAATCCAGGAGTATTTGCAAAACTCAAAGGTGTTCGTGATTTAGATGGCGTTTGGCTTGATAAAAATGCTGGTGGCGGTGCACCATTAAATGATTGGTGGGTAGACATATCACCATTGAAAACTCATTTTGATGAGCATACATCTTATGCCACTCAAAAACCCGAAGCTTTGCTTGAACGCATAATTAACGCCTCATCCAACGAAGGCGATCTCGTCGCTGATTTCTTCTGTGGCTCAGGCACAACGGGCGCGGTGGCAGAGCGTCTTGGTCGTCGCTGGATTATGAGTGATTTAGGTCGCTTTGCTATTCATACTTCACGCAAACGTCTAATTGGATTACAACGAGATTTACACGCCGAGCAAAATCCATACCGCTCTTTTGATGTTTACAATCTTGGGCGTTACGAACGTCAATGGTGGCAAAAAGAAAGTCTCAAAGGCGCAGATGAAGAACATCGAAAAATTATTTTAGAATTCTATCGCGCAGAACCTTTGACTAATTCACCTTCACCTTTACTTCATGGTCGCAAGGCGGGCGCCTTCGTGCATGTGGATAAGATAGACAGCATCTTCACGCGCGAAGAAGTCAAGCAGGTTGCACTTGCTGTCAAGCAGGCAGGCGGCAAGGAAGTCAATTGTCTCGCGTGGGAATTCGAGATGGATTTACGTCTCACCTGCGACGCGATTGAAAATGAGATCGGTGTCAAGGTCAAGTTGATTCCCATTCCACGCGAGATCATGGAAAAGAACCGCAAGGAACCACCTCCCTTTTTGGAAATGGCCACCTTGGAAGCCGAGCCTGTCTATCACAAGTCCCCCTCTCCCGCTGGGAGAGGGCAGGGTGAGGGTCGCACGGTGGATATTAAGTTATCCAATTTCCTTCCATCGCTTGCAGAAGTTCCAAGCAAAGAACTCGAAGCCTTGAAGGAACGCGCTGTTAAAAGCGGTTTTGATTTCATTGACTTCTGGGCAGTGGATTTTGATTACCATCCAGACCAGCCGTTCAATCATCACTGGCAAGCCTATCGCACGCGCAAAGATCGGTCATTGCCTACCATCACCGACCAGGGATATGTCTATGACAAGAAAGGCAAGCATATTGCCTGTGTCAAGGTCGTGGATGTGTTTGGGGCGGATACGTCCATAACGGTGGAAGTGGATGTGTAGGGCGGGATGGCATCCCGCCGCTATATTCCAAAACAGGAAAATTGGCACTTGCGTTATTCCCGAAATGGGATAAAATAAAAAATGCGCCTCATTACCAGACAGAAGTTATCCCAATTTTGGGAAACCCATAAAGACGCCGAAGATGCGCTGAAAGCGTGGTGTAAGGAGACCGAACACGCCCAGTGGAAAACCCCAAGCGACATCAAAGCCCGATATGGCACGGCTGATTTCCTGAAAAACAATCGGGTGGTATTCAACATCAAAGGAAATCGCTATCGCTTGATCGTCCAGATTCACTATAACACGCAGGTTGTCTACATTCGATTTGCAGGCACGCATAAGGAATACGAAAGAATAAACGCGGAGAAAATATGATGAAGCCGAAAGTGATCAAAAACGAAGCCGATTACCAGTTGGCTCTGTCTCATCTTGAGACCCTGATGGACTCCCATTCAGGCACTCCAGAAGAGGAAGAATTGGAATTGTTTGCCGTGCTCATTGAAAACTATGAGCGCGAAAATTTTCCTATTGGCTTGCCTGACCCCGTGGAAGCCATCAAGTTCCGCATGGAACAACAAGGGTTAACGCGCAAGGATTTGGAGCCATATATCGGCAGTCAAAGCAAAGTGTCTGAGGTGCTGAACCGCAAACGCTCCCTCAGCGTGGCGATGATCCGCGCCTTGCACAAAGGGCTGGAAATTCCCGCCGAAGTCTTGTTGCAGACACAGGGCAGACAACTGGAAGATCCAAAATACGATTACCGCCAGTATCCCTTTGGCGTAATTTACAAACGCGGTTACTTCAAAGGCTTCAACGGCACATTGCAGGACGCGAAAGAATACGCCGAAGAATTGATGGAAAAACTGCTTGCCGTTTTTCAAGGACAAACAACGAAAAAAGTTTACTGCCGCAATTCCGAAGGTCAAATGGACGAATACGCCCTGGAAGCCTGGCAAGCCCGCGTTTTGGAACTTGCTTCTGAGCAGGATGTCCCACCATACGTTTCTGGAACATTGAATTCTGAAATTATTCGTGATGTGGTGAAACTTAGTAATTTATCAGAGGGTCCGCTTCACGCGCAGGAACTTCTGCAAAAGCGCGGCATTCCGCTCGTGGTTTTAGAACACTTGCCGCGTACATATTTGGATGGGGCTTGCTTCAAATCGCCGACGGGACGTCCCGTGATAGGCATCACCCTGCGCCATGACCGTTTGGATAATTTCTGGTTTACGCTTATCCATGAGTTGGCGCACGCGCATCTTCATCTGGAAAACAGCGACATGGCATTCTTCGACGATACCGAAACGGGCGTACCCGAATCACGCGATCCCAAGGAACGTGAAGCCAACGACTTTGCCGCAAACCTGCTCATCTCCGCAGAAGTATGGAAACAGTGGAAAAAAGAGAAGGGCAACCTGATCAACAAAGAGGACATCAGAGACTTTGCATACCGATTAGGCATTTCGCCATCCATTGTCGCAGGTCGTCTGCGTTGGGAGACAGGTGAATATAAATACTATTCACAGTTCCTAGGTCATAAGACCGTGAAAAAAATATTTGAAGCGAATCGCTAACGAGACCAATCATCCCATGCCCGAAACAATCCCCAACCTTTCCGCCCTCGAACCGCTCTACCTGCCGTGGGACGAACCGAACAGTCACCGCGTACGCGCCGAGAAAGCGAATCAACCCGCGAAGGTACTGAAAGGTCGCCGTCCAAGCACCATTACCATCGCGCAAAATTTACGCCAATCGGTCAGCGAATGGCGGCAAAATGATTATCCCGGCGCATCCGATACCAGCCGCGAACTGCTACTGCATTGGTTCGGTCGTGACCATCGCATCACCACGCCAAACGGCGAATCAATTCCTTTTAACTATTACTTCTGTCAGCGCGAAGCCATCGAGTCGCTTATCTATTTGATGGAAGTCCGCCAATTGACTTCGCTCTCCGCGGTTACTGCCGAATTTGGCGGCGCATCCGCTGAACTTGCGGCAGTCGGCATCAATCCCGAAGAAGATTTATGGTCACGTTATGCCTTCAAGGTTGCCACAGGCGCAGGCAAGACCAAGATCATGAGTCTTGCCATTGTCTGGAGTTACTTCCACGCGCAGCGCGAGTCCGATTCACCGATGGCAAAGCATTTCCTTGTTATTGCCCCTAATCTCACAGTTTTTGAGCGCCTGAAAGAAGATTTCGAGTACGGCAAAATTTTTGATAACGACCCCGTCATTCCGCCCGCCTGGAAAGGCGATCTCAATCTCTCGGTTGTCTTGCAGGATGAGGCCTCGGGCGCGGCGACAGGTGGCACACTCTACCTGACTAATATTCACCGCGTTTACGCGCCGCGCAAAGCTACTCGCGGCAATACGGAAACTTATGCTTGGATGGGTCCCGCTGTCTCGAAAGCCAAAGCCTTGGATACGGGCGAAGCCTTGCGAAAGCGCATCATATCCCACCCACGCCTGATGGTGCTGAACGATGAAGCGCATCACGTCTGGGATCCCGATTCCGCCTGGAATGAAGCCATGTCTTTCCTGAATGATTCGTATCTTGAACGGACTGGGTCGGGTCTGGTTGCCCAACTTGATTTTTCCGCCACGCCTAAAGACAACAAAGGCAATATCTTCAAGCATGTTATCTGTGATACACCGCTCGGTGAAGCCGTGGACGCAGGCATTGTCAAAACGCCTGTTATAGGTCGGAGCGACAATCTGGTGGAAGGCGCCGATTCCAACGCCGCTTTCAAATATCAGGAACACATATTGCTTGGTTATTCCCGTTGGCAAAAATCAAAAGATGAGTGGGTGAAAAGCGGCAAGAATGCCTTGATGTTTGTCATGTGCGATAACACCGAAGCCGCTGATCAAATTACGCAACGTCTGAATACCGATCCGCTTTTCAAAGACTTGAATGGCAAAACCATCAACCTGCACACCAACTTGAAAGGCAAACTCAAAAAGAATAAAACTACTGGCGAAATGGAGTTCATAGAGACCGAAGCTGACATCAGCGATGAAGACCTGCGCCAGTTACGCAAACTTTCACGCGAACTTGATGAGAACACAAGTCCCTATCGTTGCATTGTCTCTGTGTTGATGTTGCGCGAAGGCTGGGATGTCCGCAATGTGACGACCATCGTTCCCTTGCGTCCCTATAGTTCCAAAGCCAATATCCTGCCCGAACAAACTCTTGGACGTGGCTTACGTCGCATGACCGTCCCAGGCACTGCGGCTGAAATTGTAACAGTTGTTGAACACCCCGCTTTTACCAGTCTCTATAAAGAACAATTAAGCCAGGAAGGTTTGCCCATCGAAATTGTGGATGTGGACAATGTGCCGCGTACCACCATCAGTATCTTCCCCGATGCCGAACATAAGAACCTGCAAGAACTGGATATTCTCATCCCGCGACTGACGGCATCCCATCATATCGTGCCGCTGGTGGATGATATTACCTTCGATGAAATTCAAAAAGCCTTTACGCTTTATGCGCGGTTGCCTTTGGGAAATAAACGCTCAGGGGAAATTCAATATGAAGGGCGTACATTGTTCACGAATGAAATCGTTGAGCAAATGAAGATCAAATTACCCTTGCTTGAAAGTGGCATGGGCGCGATTTCGTTTTACCGTGAAGAATTGGAACGTGTCTGCGGCATACGCGGCAACCATGCAAAAATTGCTCCGCTCATTCAACAATTCCTTGAAGAAGTTTTATTTGAATCCAAGACCAGCATCTTTGATGAACGCCTTGTCACCCGCCTTGCCGACGCTGATGTGCGCGAACATATCCGAGCGATTTTTGTGCCACTTATCCGCAATAAGACCACGCTCACTGAGAAACGCACTCCCTCTGACCCGCCGCAATCAGTCATAAACTGGCGTCCGTTTCAAGCAACGCTTTCCGAACGTCACCCTGCTTTACAGGCTGAACGAACACCCTTCAACCTTGTCTCTTGCAACCGTCAATTGGAAGTTGCCTTTACCAAATTTACCAACGAAGCATCTGATATTGTTGCTTTCAGCAAAAACGCAGGACCACAATCTCTGCGCGTGGACTTTCTCACTAGTGGAAATCGTCTTGCCTTCTACACTCCCGATTTCTTTGTCCGCAAATCAGACGGCTCATACTTGCTTGTTGAAACGAAAGGACGCGAAGATATTGACGTGCCAAGCAAAGCCCGCGCCGCCGTGGAGTGGTGCAAGTCCGCAACCGCACAAGGCGTGAAATGGGAATATCTCTTTATCCCTGAAAACGTGTTTGAAACCTTCAATGGCAATACCATTGATATGCTTGCCAAAGCCTGCGTCCCTGCGCTTGTAAATCTTCTTTCCGAAGCCCAAAGCGCGCAAATGACTCTGCCGTTCTACGAAGTTTCCGTTGAAAAGAAGGAAGATTACATCAATGAATTCATCAGCGCCAAAGCGTTTGAAGAATTGCCATCTCGCTATCGCAAGGCAATCGAAGAATCTGTATCGCTTTTCAAATTCCTTGAAAATAAAGGCGGCACATTATCGCCTTGTTTTACATCCATGCTTGGTGTGTTGGATGAATCTGCAAAAGCATTGATCCTGTCCATTCTTGAACCTGAAATGCCCCTTGCCCGTGACGCTCAAAGAGTTTACTTTGAACCGAGTTACGCCAAACTTGAAAACCGTGATGTCACATGGCTCAAGTCGAAGGGAGCCGCCTTGAAGAAGGCTCTTGTATATCGTACCTTTATCATGCCGCTGGGAATACTTGGGTTTTGCTTTGAATATGCAAAAAAAGGCGGGTTGAATGTCGGCGGCATATTCAAAGCAATCGAAAAGAAATTCAGCAAATTTAATAACGAAACCCTTCCCGAGCGCGTTGCCAATATTTACAATTTCCGTAATAATTATATAGCCCACCAGGAAAAAGAACTAACTGACGCGAAAGTAGCGAAAACAGAATTGGGCAACTGGATTGGCGGATTGATCGCGCTTCATAACGCAAAGTAAATTCGCCTACATTGTAATGAATCTCATTCTTATATTTACTTGGAGGGTACCTAAACCATGTCCGAAATCAAATACGAAATCAACCGTCCACGAATAGATCACGAATACTCGAATGGAGGATAGACATTCGTTTATTCGTGGTGAAAATTCGTGGATGGTTGTGGTCGTGTCCCTGCGCGAGACAATCCGATTGATGGGGGAAGTGAATGCGGTTAGTTTGGAATATCTAAAAAATATGATTGGAGAAAAAACGTGAATAGAGGGGTAAGTCTGGCTTTTGCAGCATGGTTGTTTCTGTCATCCTGTAATTTACCAGTTCCAAGTGCGCCAGATCCGCACGTCAGCGAAGAAGCCAAACGCTACGGAAGCCTCGCCGCCGAAAGCCTCACGCGCCTGATCCGAACACAGGTCATCCTAAATACCAATCCCCTCGAATTGAAAAATGATCAGGAGAGTACCCAGCCTATGGATGATATTGTTGAATGACTTGCACCTAATATTCGTTCCTCAAGAACGAATACCCCGCACTCTGCATGGGTATTCATAATTTGCTAAACCAAAATCTAATTTTTTGCATTGCACACAAACTCCCTTTATCGTAAAATCACCTCAACCATCCTTACGACTGCCGCTGATCAACCGCGGCGCTCAGGACAAGCCCAAAGGAGATTCTATGGCTACAAAAACAAAAACTGAAGCGCGCCCCATGACCGAGGAGGCAGACTTCCTACAGATCAAATCCATTGACCATGTTCACTTTTATGTGGGCAATGCCAAACATGCCCTGTATTATTGGTGGAAGGCCTTTGGCTTCAAACCTGTGGCTTACTCCGGCCTCGAAACAGGCAACCGCGACTTTGCTTCCTATGTTCTTGAATCGGGACAAGCGCGCTTTGTTATTTCTGCGGCTTACGCGCCAGGCAGTTCGCTCGCCGCGCATCACATGGTACATGGTGACGGCGTCAAAGTCATCGCGCTGGAAGTGGACGATGTGGAGAAAGCCTGGCAAGCCACCACCTCGCGCGGAGGCAAATCTGCGTGGGCGCCGCGCGAAGAGCGGGATGATTACGGCATCTTCCGCACCTCGGCTATTTACACCTATGGCGAAACCATCCATACCTTCGTAGACCGCACCGATTACAAAGGTGTATTCGCCCCCACCTACAAACCGATTCAATACGAGACAGAATCCACAGGACTGGCCGCCATTGACCACATCGTCGGCAATGTGCCGCTGGGCAAAATGAATCACTGGGTCAACTACTATCATCAGGTGCTGGGCTTCCGCCAACTGATGCACTTCGATGACAAAGACATCTCCACCGAATATTCCGCGCTCATGTCCAAGGTCATGCAAAACGGAAATGGGCGCGTCAAATTCCCCATCAATGAGCCGGCAGAAGGCAAACGGAAAAGCCAGATCGAGGAATACCTCGATTACTATCTCACACCCGGCGCGCAGCACCTCGCCATCATCACCGGCGACATTCTCGAAACCGTTGATAAACTCCGCAAGAACGGCGTTGAATTTTTGCGCGTGCCTGACACGTATTATGAATTGCTGCCCGACCGCATCGGCAGGATCAAGGAAGATTACAAAGCCATTCAGGAACTCGGCATCCTCGTAGACAAGGACGATGAAGGCTACCTCCTGCAAATCTTCACCAAACCCATTCAAGACCGCCCGACCATGTTCGTGGAAGTCATTCAAAGACACGGCGCACAAGGATTTGGAAAAGGCAATTTCAAAGCCTTGTTCCAATCTCTTGAATTGGAACAGGAACGACGCGGCAATTTGTAACGCCACAATATGATCTTCGCCCCGATCAGCGCGCTTCCGTCTGCACCGACGCCTGCTATGGTTTCAACCGCACTGTTCCCCAATTAATCAGGATAGAGAATTGACATGCCTTTTTATCATAAGCTCGGCAGCATTCCCCATAAACGCCATACGCAATTCAAAAAAGCGGATGGCAAACTGTATCGCGAAGAATTGATGGGATTGGAAGGCTTCTCCTCCATTCAATCTATCCTCTACCATCACTTCCTACCCCCGCGCGTTAGGATGACTGAAGATTTGGGGTCGGCAAAATCCGAATATGTGGACTTTGGCCCAATCCGTCACCGCGCCTTCAAAACCGCTCAGACTCCGCTGGGGCCTGATCCTGTCACCGCGCGGATTCCACTACTTGGCAACAACGATGTCATCCTGGGCGTCTCCCGCGCTAAAGACAGCATGGACTATTTCTATCGCAACTCTCAGGGTTACGAGACCTGGTGGGTGCATGAAGGCCGTGGCACGCTCAAGAGTCAATTCGGCAATCTGCCCTTCCGCAAAGGCGACTACATCGTAATTCCCTTCGGCGTCACCTGGCAAATGATCCTGGACGGTGAAACACGCTTCTTTACTATTGAAAACCCATCCCAGATCGAACCGCCCAAACGCTATCGCAACAACTACGGTCAAATGCTCGAACATGCCCCTTATTGTGAACGCGATATCCGAGTCCCTGAAGAATTGGAAACGCACACCGAACGCGGCGAATTTGAAGTCCGCGTGAAAGTGCGTGACAGATTATCCCGCCACCTACTGGATCACCACCCTTTCGATGTCGTGGGCTGGGATGGCTATCTTTATCCCTGGATCTTCAACATCGAAGATTTTGAACCGATCACAGGGCGCATCCATCAGCCGCCACCAGTCCACCAAACTTTTGACGGACACAATTTTGTTGTTTGTTCATTCGTGCCTCGTCTTTTTGATTACCATCCGGATGCAATCCCTGTGCCGTACAACCACTCCAACATTCAATCTGACGAAATTATTTACTACGCGGAGGGCAACTTCATGAGCCGCAAAGGTATTGACCGCTATGATATCAGCATGCATCCCTTTGGCTTGCCGCACGGGCCGCAACCCGGCATGACGGAAGCCAGCATCGGTAAAACAGAAACACAGGAACTAGCCGTCATGGTGGACACCTTCCATCCATTACAGCTCACCAAACAAGCGCTTGAAATGGAAAAGCCTGAATACATGGATACCTGGCTCGAAGGCAATGGGGAATAGCGGATGTGATTAGTTTGGAAAGTCTAAAAAAATATCATTGGAGAAAATTGTGAATAGAAGCGTAAGTCTGGCGCTTGCAGCATGGTTGTTTCTGTCATCCTGTAATTTACCCGTTCCAAGTGCGCCAGATCCGCACCTGGCCACATCCGCCGCGCTGACCGTGCAAGCCGCCATCAATGGTACTCCGCTTGCCAGCCCAACAGCCACTTCATTCGAGAGTG
Organism: Anaerolineales bacterium; assembly: GCA_030680795.1. GTDB lineage: Bacteria > Chloroflexota > Anaerolineae > Anaerolineales > Villigracilaceae > Villigracilis. The sequence goes on from JAUXUL010000043.1 coordinate 27,642, forward strand.
TCGAAGCAACGCCGACTTTTTCCCAACCCATGGCAAGCGTTGGCGAGGTGATTAATTGCCGTACAGGTCCCGGCGTAAATTATAAGCGAGTGACACAAATTCTCCCGACAGACCCGGTGAAGATCATGGGCTTCTTTTCGCCAAACTATTGGGTTGTTTCCACCAAGGATGGTGAGTGCTGGTTATCTGGTGAATTCGCAACGCCTGCTGGTAGTTTTGCGGCAGTACCTACTGTGACCGCTCCGCCCCAGTCAGAAGGAGGCGCACCTAAAGCGGCGACCTTCCTGAAAGAAAACGGTTGGACATTTTCCTGCTACGGACCCGGAAAGGCAGATATTACCCTCTCCTGGAATGATAAGGCTGACAATGAAACCGGATACCGCATTTTACGAAACGGAGAAATTGTAGCCGAGTTACCTGCGGATTCCACATTTTTTACCGAGACAATCGCACTACTTTCAGGGCAAAGCGCTGGGTATCAAATCCGGGCTTATAACCTGATCGGCGAGACCGACAGCGCTGTTGCAACCATAACTTGCCCATAGAAAAAAATTCGGCACAGAGACAACGATAATAAAAAATTTCGCATCCTTCATGGACACGAAATTTTTTACGCATTACCACCTCTTTGGGTCACGCATTACTTTTACGCTTCCCCCATCTGCTCCTTCACCTTCTTGGTTTGTTTGCCGCGCTCATCGGTTGTCAGAATGCGCTTGCGAATGCGATAGTTCTCAGGGGTTATTTCCAACAATTCATCATCCGAAAGGTATTCTATCGCCTCATCCAAACTCATTAACCGCGGCGGTGTCAGGCGGATTTCCATATCGCCGCCTGATGCGCGCATATTGGTCAGGTGTTTCTTTTTGCAAACATTGATCGGGATGTCCTGCCCGCGCGCATTTTCGCCTATGACCATACCTTCATAAACAATCACACCCGGTCCCACAAATAACTGCCCGCGTTCTTCTGCGCTCTTAAGTGCGTACGCAGTGGTCACGCCCTCTTCCCAGGCAACAATGGAACCTCTTGGTCGTGAAGTAATTGTCCCAGCCAGTTCATCGTATCCATTAAAGATCGTGTGCATGACTCCCTCGCCGCGCGTGGACGTGAGGAATTGATAGCGGAAGCCGAGCAAGCCGCGCGTTGGGACGATATACACAATGCGCGTCATCCCCTGACCTGCATCATGCATCTCGGTCATTTTGCCGCGCCTGCTCCCTAGCATTTCCACGACTACGCCGACAGTTTCAGCGCTGGTCTCCACATGCACTTCTTCATATGGTTCAAGCAAAACGCCATCTTCGGCTTTGTGATAAATCACTTCTGGCCGCGATACCTGGAATTCATAACCTTCGCGGCGCATGGTTTCGATCAAAATACCCAAATGCAGCTCACCGCGCCCAGAGACCAGAAAGTTTTCAGCTGAATCGGTTTCTTCCACGCGCAAGGAAACATTGGTGCGCAGCTCCTCAAATAAACGTTCGCGCAGTTTACGTGAAGTGCCCCATCTGCCTTCCTTACCAGTAAATGGGGATGTATTTACGCCGAATGTCATGCGGACAGTTGGTTCTTCGACCTTGATGGTTGGCAACGCGACGGGGTTGGTTGGGTCGGCAAGGGTTTCACCGATCGCAATCCCTTCGAGTCCAGCCAGCGAAATAATATCACCAGCTTTAACTTCATCAATTTCGATCTTATTCAAGCCTTTGAACGTATAAAGATAGCGTGCGGTTTCAGGCAGGATCGTTCCATCCAATTTCATGCGCGCCATCTTTTGACCGGCTTTGATCGTCCCTGCAAAAACGCGGCCAATGGCGGTCACGCCGCGATAATCATCATAGCCCAGTGCGGTGACAAGCATCTGTAAAGGCGCATCAGGATCCACTTTGGGAGGCGGGATATGCTTGAGAATGGTATCAAACATGGGCTGCAGATCAGGCCCGAGGTCCGCGGAAAGACCGGCTTTTCCAGCAGTTGCCTGAGCATACACTACAGGGAAGTCTGCTTGTTCCTCGGTAGCGTCCAGCTCAATAAATAAGTCAAAGGTTTCATTGAGCACACGTGCCGGCTCGGCGTCCTTACGGTCTACTTTATTGATGACCACAATGGCTTTGTGGCCCATCGCAAGCGCTTTCTTTAACACAAAACGGGTTTGGGGCATGGGTCCTTCGGCCGCATCCACAAGGAGCAAAACACCGTCAACCATGTTCATGACACGTTCCACTTCGCCGCCAAAATCGGCATGTCCGGGAGTGTCCACGATATTGATTTTAATCGGTTGATTGGTGACTGGGTCAATCAGGGAAATGGCTGTGTTCTTGGCAAGAATGGTAATACCGCGTTCACGCTCAAGATCGTTTGAATCCATGACACGTTCTTCAACATGCTGATGTTCGCGGAAGGTGTGTGATTGACCGAGTAAACCATCAACGAGGGTGGTCTTGCCATGGTCAACGTGCGCGATAATGGCGATATTACGAAGATCAGTTCTTTCAATTTGCATTTGTCATTCCAGTAGTTTGGTAATTTGGTAGTTGGATAGTTTGGTAGTCGGATCGTTCACATTCGATGATCGGTACTTGACACTTGACACCTCGCACCTGACACTCGTAAGACACACAAAAAAACCCCCGCCGGGGAGGCCGAGGGCTTGAAATCAGTGGTTCGGCGTGCAAAGTGTATAATAACAGAGAGTTATGGATTTGGGTAGGGGGGTGTCAAAATTTCACAGACACCCGCCTACAACCTGCCTGCTCTGCCAGCCTTCTTTAAGTCAATATAATTCCACCACACCTGCCAGATGCGAAACGCCGCCTCCAACTGGATCTTAAAGGACATCTTGGATTTTCCCCATCGTCGGTCTGCAAAATAGATTGGGGATTCGCCGATCTTATACTCAAGACAATGTGCCAGATACACCATTTCCACAAGAAAGATATACCCATTCGATTGGATACGTTCGAAAGGCATTTGCTTTAATGTTTCGCTGCGCCATATTCGATATCCCGTTGTAACATCATGCAAAGGCAGCCCCAAAATACTGCGTGCATAATAATTTCCAAATGAAGAAAGCCTCTTTCTCCAGAGCGGCCACTGCGTATCCACAGAACCGCCCTGCACATAACGGGAGCCAAGCACAACATCGCATGACTCAAGAAGTTGAGTCATATCCACAAGCGCTGAAGGATCGTGGGAAAAATCCGCATCCATCTGCACGATAGCCTGTGCGTCACTATTCAATATTTTTTGAAATCCATTCAAATATGCAGAGCGTAGTCCCAACTTACCGGGACGATGAAGTATGTCAAGACGACCGGGGAATTTTTCAGCGAGTTCTTCCGCTATACGACCTGTGCCATCCGGGCTGTTGTCATCCACAACAAGGATGCGCAAGTTGAGCGGAAGTGAAAATAAAGCCGAGGCCAGTTTGGGCAGGTTCTCCGCTTCATTATAGGTGGGGATGACAACGGTGATACGCATCAGATCTCCTATTTCTTATGACTTATCAATTCCGCCTTTATCTCTTTCACGTCGTGTGAACGAGTATTAAGCGATGAAATCTCATCCAGGTTTATGCTAAGCTGACACGATCTATAACGTTGCGAACACGCAGGCGCAATTCCTGCACATCAAAAGGATTGGTGATGTAATCACCAGCGCCAATTTCCAATCCTTGGAGACGGTCTGCGCGGTCAAGTTTTTCAATTGGAATGTGATCGGGATTTCAGCGGTACGACGATCCCTGCGCAGGCGGCGGGCTGCTTCTTAACCGTCAATGTCGGGAAGGCGAATATCAAGGAAGACAAGATCGGTGTCTGTCATGCCAGACCATTTTATTAGGTGATTGGTTCTTTTTGTACGATAAATTCGCAAACACCATCGCCAATTGCAACGCATTTGGATTCGTTCACGCGGAATTCATTGCCGCCTGAAATCCATTTCAGGCTTTCCTGCAATAAACCGGTTGCAATAAAGCAGACTGGTTTATCGGCATCTGTGCGCGCCCAGCAACACGGGCATTTATGGATTGTCCATATCCATTCAGTACGTTTTTCTAGAACTGTTGTTTGCTGGTCACTTAATTGGGAGAATATCTTTGCAAATGCCGGCAGACCAATTCTCAGTTTGGATTGAAGCGGGAGGACTACAAATGCCAGATCCGCCGCGCCTGCCAGCGCTCCAAAATTCCTTAAGGCATCTGAAAAAGTTGCGCGGCCTGCACGAAGAGCAAGACCACGTCCTCCACGAGGCCCATACATTTCCTCCAATGCAGAGCCGATTGAGGAAAGTTCAGCAAAATCAAAACCTTTATCGAGGTTATCGAGGGGATAGTTTTCTATGTAATGATTCAATCCAGCAAGATTTAAAATGGCATTCAGGCCGTTTTTGCCCATCACTTCTTCAAGAGATTTGATGGTCATCAAGCCAAATTTATTCGGGTAGTACAGACCAGCCTTTTGAAGAGGGCCCATGACAACTCCGCTAGATCAACTTGGCCAGATCTTCAGCGGCGCGGTGCATATCAAGGAAGATCAGGCCAAGCTTGACCTGTTCGCGCGCCAGCGCGGTAAGGACAGCTTCATTGCCGACTGACATTAAAATAACGTACCCGTTCAAGCCCTTGATGTAAACCTGTTCAAGAGAACCGCGCCCCAGTTCGCTTGCGATGCGTTCACCCAACGAAAGCATAGCCGCAGACATGGCCGAAACACGATCTTCTTCCATGCCCTGAGGAAGAGCAGATGCGATGCTGAGACCATCAACGCTAACCACCGCTGATGCTTCGATATCGGGTGACGATGCCTGTAAATCGCGCAGGCGATCAACCATTTGTTGCGTACGGCTTTTAGCCAAACCAACCCTCCCGGGAGAATATAAACGCCTTAATTACCTGGGTCGCATAATTATTAAAATCGTGTAACTATTTTAGAACATGGCTTTCATTGTGTCAAGTTCAACAGTTTGTATGGCAGCATATTAGTAAGCCCCCAACAAATTCAGATACATACAATTCATCTCTCTCCTTCATTAATGTACTCACGCCTAATAATTTGCAAAGGCATTTTTATGTATTCAATCGAGCAAAGTGCGCCATCTTATTTTTTTAAGAACTTGCATTGACATCGCCATGCCGTCATGGTAAACTTTCGCCCGCTTAACGAATTGGTCCCGTGGTGTAGCGGCCTAACATGCGGCCCTGTCAAGGCCGAGATCGCGGGTTCGAATCCCGTCGGGACCGCAGGTATAGACAACTTAAGTTTTTTTTATAACCAACTCACTTGAATGCTAATTTCATTCAAGTGAGTTGGTGTTTAATTTTTTAATATGATGAGGAATTAAATCTAAAATTTGTTTTAGCTTACAAATCCGAACCGATGATCAAAGTAGCCAACGTAGGAGAAAAATCTAAAACTAGAGAGCGGTATAAACAAGCGCAGCCACCGCGCCGAAGATCATATGTCCAACCAGCCCGCCCATGAAGGCCATCACGCCGCCGCCATTGCCAGTCATCCACAAACCAGGTGCTTGGACTGCGCCGCTTTTAATTCCAACGTGCATCATCGGGATCATGCCCATCGCCATGCCGACGATCAGCCAGTGGACAGCGCCAAAGACGAGGCCGCCCACCCAGGTTGCCGCGCCGATGCCCGATGACCAGAGGAAAGCGTAGATCAAGGCGAAAATCATACCCATCATCAGGTGTATCATCCAACCCAATACAGGGTTGGACTTGGCGCTGAACATACTGCCCAGCAAACCCACGATGTCCATTTTGGGCATTCCCATTTTGGGCGCCATCATCAATATCATGGTGAAAACGACAGTTGCGACAATGCCAGCGATGACTGCATTAAGAATATTCATTTTTATCTCCTTTTGAAATTGGTCTTATACCCACCTGATATTAAACCGTTGATTTCTCTTACCCATTTTCAAACCCAATGATTCGTTATGACTTTTTCTTTTGGACTGACCACGATCACTCCGCCACTTAGCCTGTGTGCCTGCACAACGGCATTTTTCAACCTGGCACATTTACCAATTAATGCAAAGAGCGGTCATTTCAATCCAATGATCGAACGACGGCTTTTTATAAAAAGAGCGTTTCAGTAAATGCTTGTCAACCTTGTTCTTTAGGCGACATTCTGTATGATACTTTCCAGCACCTTATATTCATCCCAGCAATCCGCACACATATCCAGGTGATGTTGCACAAGCGGCATCAATCCGGTGACATCTTCTCCTTGCGCCGCGAGTTCGGCAAACTGATCGAGCACGGCAAAGACCTCATCGCAGGTCAGTTCAACATCCTGCGTATTGGATAACATTGTGAGCATCTTTTGCATCATCTCGGATTTGTCCGCTTGCATCCCATTCTGTGGGTATGCAGGTTTTTGTTTGTTTGAACCAAACAGCCGATGGAAAGCTTGTTTAAATTTCATAATAAATTCCTTCTACGGATGGATAGTAATGCCTGCCCAATATCTTACTTCCCAACCTGCTCAAAAACGGATAACACCTGTTGCGGCGTCAGCCCTTCTTTTTCCATTCGTTTTTTGAGGCGCAGGCGGGCATCGTGCATAAGTTTATATAAGGCATTCCGATTCATTCCCATCCTCTGTGCGGCTTCTTCAAGTGGAAATCCCTGCATGGCAACTGCCATCAACGCTTTGCGCTGTTTCTCAGTCAACTCTTCCATGATGATACGGTTGATCCGTTTCATCATATCTTTTCGATCCACCTGATCTTCAGGACTCGCCTGACGGTCTGGCAATTCCCGATATGAAGCATCGCCTTCCTCGTCCATACCCATTTCAGGCAGGGGCACTTCCCGCCAGCGGACGCGGCGCAACTCGGTCAGTGCGGCGCGCACAGCAATTTTATGCGCCCAGGTGGTAAATTGACTGCGCCCCTCGAAGGTGTCCAGATACTCCAGCACGCGCATCAGCGTTTCCTGCACGATCTCTTCAACAAGCGCTTCAGACTGCGGGCTGTTGGGTGCGATTCTTCCGGCAATGGCATACGGCAAGCCGCGCAAAATTATGGCACGTAAATCTTCCAATGCCTGAGCCTGCTGGTCTCCCCCAGCGCGTAAATCGGCAATCCATTCTTCGTTGGTTCGTTTGTCCATATTTGGATTATAAACCAACAGGTAATAGTTCTGATACAAATTACATCCCTAATTTATGTAGAGCAACATTCATGTCGCCACTGAGCTGCTTGCCTGCGGAGGCAGGCGACTTGAAAGTCGCACTACGAAACAATACGAAGTGGAGAAGTCCATGCCCATCCCATCCCTGACTACCGCCCAGATGATCGAAATAGACCGCGCCATGATCGAGGATTACCATATTGAATTAATTCAGATGATGGAGAACGCCGGGCGCAATTTTGCGGAACTGGCACGCCGTCAGATGGGGGGAGCGGTGAAAGGTCACAGCGTAGTGGTCCTTTGCGGAAACGGAAACAACGGCGGGGGCGGAATGACCGCCGCACGTCGTCTGCATAACTGGGGAGCCAATGTCTTCGTCGCCCTGACCAAATCAGCGGATGGAATGCGCGGCGTCCCCGCGCATCAACTGGATATTCTAAAGCGGATGAATATTCCAATCATCGAACCCGCCTCGCTTCCTGCGACCGTTGACCTGATCCTCGACGCGATCATTGGTTACAGCCTGAGCGGATCCCCGCGCGGCACGGCGGCGGATTTGATCCGCTGGGCGAATATGCAAAACGCTCCAATTCTTGCTTTGGATACGCCTTCTGGTTTGGATACGAACGACGGGCAGGCATACGAACCCACCATTCGCGCAACTGCTACATTGACTTTGGCTTTACCAAAACAAGGCTTGTTAAATCCGCAAGCGCAGCCTTACGTTGGCGAACTGTATCTTGCAGACATCAGTGTCCCTCCAGAACTATATGCAAAAATGGGTATTTCTGTATCGCCCCTGTTTGCCGAAAGCGATTTGATTCGAGTGGAAGTATGAAAGAAAGAACGTCCCGAAGGTTTTGAAAGACGGCTAATTTGGCTCAATTCAACCTGCGGGACAGTTGTTCCAACTGAAATGAAACACGCCCATATCATTCGCATTGAATTGCAGGAATCATAATGACCGATAAAATGGAAACTATTCCTCCCGCGCGAGACAGGAGCAAAATCATCGCGCTGATTGCCTGGGCGTTGTTGCTAATTGGTTACTGGTGGTATACCAGCGCGAATGGCTTAACGCCCATGCAGACTATGCAGGACTTGATTAACTTTGTCTCCGAAAGCCCTTATGGTTTCCCGATTTATGTGCTTGTTTACATGATCCGCCCGGTCTTCCTGTTTCCCGCTACGTTGGTGACGATGACTGCGACCTATCTATACGGTCCTGTGCAAGGCATTGCCTACGCCCTGATTGCCAGCAATTTATCCACGATGGTGGCTTATTTAATTGGGCGATTCTTCGGCAGTGGATTTTTGAAAAACATCGAAAGGAATGCGGTGATTGGAAAATATGCCGACCGCCTGCGTCAGGATGGTTTTCAGACGACGCTTATCCTGCGCTTTCTTTTCCTGCCGTATGACCTGGTCAGTTATTTTTCCGGCTTTCTACACATTGATATGCGTGCGTTCATGCTGGCCACGGTTTTGGGCAGTATCCCCGGCACCATCTCCTTTGGGATGTTGGGAGCGTCCATTCAAGGTAATTTCGCCGCCCAAAGCGTCACCGTTGATCCGCTTTCACTGGTAATTTCTGCAAGCATGTTCGCGGTCAGCATTGCCTTGTACCGAGTTGTGCGCTACCGCGAGAAAAAAATCAGCCAGAGGGAAAAGCCTTCCTAAATTCATCCACTGCTTTGGGTCCATTGCGCTCAAGACTCTTGTAGAACTGTTCACGTTCCTGGTTGCGATAATCCAACCGCTCAACATGGAATGGCGCAAGTCGCTCTCCTGCCCTGCGTCGTTTTGAAATTTGGGTAAAGTATTGAATCGCGTTTTCTACGCTGTGCGCGTCCGTCCAATCGGATTTATATACGATCACACCTGATCGCGCAAAGATCCAAGACATATTTGGCATTGAACCATAGGCCCGATGACAGGCGCCATCCAGCGCGTCCACCAGGATCGGGCGCGTTATGCCGAGAACATCCCGCAGGTCATGCGCATGGCGAAATTTCTGCTCCATCGAAGTCAGGTGCGGATAATTTTCGCCGGGGTGTGCTTCGTGCGTATAAAGAAAGATCGAACCAATATTTTGCGCCGCATATTCATCAGCAATCGTATTCATGGATGGCGACGCCATCCCGCAGTAGGGTCAGGTGAAACTGCCAAACTCCACGATAGTGTAGTCATGTTGTGACCAGACTTCACTCAGGTGCGTGGGCGTTTGATCCAAATTCCATAAAGGGAAATCAAGCCATGGACTGCCTGTCTTCGGGCTGGCTTCAAAGTTCAGCCACTGTTCAAATTTCTCAGGCACAAAACTATCGTAGTTGTAGCGAGCCAGAAGATCGTTCATTGAGTGTGTCCAATCATATATATCAAAAAATCAATTGCAGTCACAGAATTATAAAGGCGTTCGGGGAAATTAGGCGCTCACATCATTGCTGACTATCGCGTAAGAATATTGCCCCGATGAATATCCCTGATGTGTAAGCGCCAATAGTTGATAGGAGCAAAGATGGAAACAAAAAAGTTACGCTCGTCATTGTGGACATCAGCGGCTACACCCAATTTATCCGCTCTGAAAAAATGAGCGCCGTCTATGCCGAGGAGATCATTTTTAATTTACTGGAGGCTGTGATTGACAAAGCCGCCTATCCACTGATGTTAAATAAACTGGATGGCGACGCCGCGTTGCTCTATGCCGAATTAGAAGATGATGAAGCCGCCGTTGCCCGCGACGTAGCCCGCCAAGCCCAAGCCTTCTACGATGTCTTTTACGAACGCGCCCGCCTGCTTTCAAGCGAAAGAACCGATTGCGATTGCAATGCCTGCCAGCGCATACTCGACCTGAGATTAAAAGCATTCCTGCATTGCGGCGAGGTCGTGTTCAAAAAGATACGCCAGTTTGAAGAGATGGCAGGTGAAGATGTCATCATCGTGCATCGTTTGATCAAGAACTCGATACCGTCCAATGAATACATCCTGATGACCGAGTCTTTTTACCAACTGGCAGGCAATTTGCTTGATATGAATATGGAGACATGCCATGAAGCCTACGAGGATATAGGCGCTATCACCGTCAATGTTTTTCATCCAAAAAAGAGAAACGAAATCAAACCCGATCAACCAATTTACGCCCAATTTTTTTAAGGAGCATCGAATCATTATGAATCACATGAACTCAATCCCCGAAATCACAGTATATGGCGCCGATTGGTGTCCAGATTGTCGTCGCGCCAAATGCCTGCTGGATGAACGTCAAGTCCCCTACCGCTGGGTGGATATTGAGACAGACCGCGCAGGCGAGAAAGTCGTCCTGGAAGCCAATCGCGGCAACCGCAGTATTCCCACGATTGTCTTTGGCGACGGCTCGATTCTGGTCGAACCATCCAACCCTGAACTACTCGCAAAGCTGGGCTAAGCCTCATACCCCGAAAGGAAAAACTCATGCCGCGTGACATCCCTGTTGGAAATGGTTCTTTGCTGGTGAACTTTGATTCGAATTATCAACTCCGCGATCTATACTGGCCTCATGTTGGGCTGGAAAATCATACTGCGGGTCATCCCTTTCGCTTCGGCGTATGGGTGGATGGACAATTCAGTTGGGTCTCGCAAGATAACTGGCAACGCCGTCTCGAATACGAACCCGCCACACTGGTAACGAATGTCAGTCTTGTCAACAACAAACTTGGCTTGCGCCTGCTTGTCAAGGATGTGGTGGACTTCCACGAAAATCTTTATTTACGTCAGATCACTGTTCACAATGACCACGATCAGGAGCGCGAAATCCGCCTGTTTTTCAGCCACGATTTTCACATCGGCGGATACGAAGTCGGCGACTCGGCATATTATGAACCTGAACGAAAGGCTCTCTTCCATTACAAAGGCAAGCGCTGGTTTTTAATCAACGCCGCAAAGGAACTCCATGGAAAAAACGATCTGGGTCTCGATCAATGGGCGGTTGGCACAAAAGAAATAAATGGGCAGGAAGGCACCTGGCGCGATGCGGAAGATGGCTGGCTTTCAGGCAATGCGGTCGCGCAAGGCAGCGTGGATTCGACAGGCGCATTGCATCTGCTTGTTCCAGGTCATGGTGAAGCGAAGGGTTGGTACTGGATTGCAGTCGGCGAAGATTTTGACGCGGTCATTCGCATCAACCGCAATATTCGTGAACGTGGACCTGACACATATTTGGAACGCACCCGTCAATATTGGAAGTTATGGGCTGATAAAGAACCTGACGACGCACTGGGACTTTCGCCCGAATTGACCGACCTATATCGCCGAAGTCTTTTGATTGTCCGCTCGCAGATTGATAATGACGGCGCGATCATCGCCGCCAACGATTACGACATCACAACCTTCGCGCGCGATACTTATTCCTATATGTGGCCACGCGACGGCGCGCTGGTATCCGCCGCGTTGATTGACGCTGGCTATTCTGAAGTCACACGCCGCTTCTTTGAATTTTGTCACAACGTCATAACTTCCGAAGGCTATCTCCTGCACAAGTACACCCCTGATGGCGCGCTGGCGTCGTCGTGGCACGCATGGTTTCAGGATGGCAAAAAACAACTCCCCGTCCAGGAGGATGAATCGGCGCTTGTCATCTGGGCGCTCTGGAAACATTTCGAGCGTTTCCGCGATGTCGAGTTTGTCAAGCCGCTTTATCGCGGACTCATCACTCGCATTGCCAACTGGCTGACAAGTTATCGTGACGTCGAAGATGGTTTGCCCTTACCTTCATGGGATTTATGGGAAGAGCGGCGCGGCGTTCTTAGTTGGACAGTTGCCGCGACGTGGGCGGGTTTGCAGGCGGCTGGAAATTTTGCCGATGCCTTTGGCGAAACGCATCTCCCCGAGCGCTATCGCAAAGCCGCAGCGGAGATCAAGGCCGGGGTCGAGAAGCATCTCTGGCGTCCAGAAATGAATCGTTTTGTCCGCATGATTAATCGCAATAAGTCAGGCATCTGGGATGTGGACACGGCTCTGGACTCCTCCCTGTTTGGTCTGTGGTACTTTGGCATGTTCCCCGCTGACGATTCGCGCATCGTCTCCACGATGAAAGCCATTCAAGACCATTTATGGATCAAGACCGATGTTGGCGGCGTGGCTCGTTACGAAAACGATTATTACCATCAAGTCACGGATGACAAAGCCAAGGTGCCTGGCAATCCCTGGTTCATCTGCACCCTCTGGCTGGCGGAGTGGCAGATCGCCGTCGCAAACTCGAAAGATGATTTGAAACCCGCGCTCGACATCCTGAACTGGACAGCGCGCCACACGCTGACTAGCGGCATCATGGCGGAACAAGTCCACCCATACAGCGGCGCACCGCTCTCGGTCAGCCCGCTGACGTGGAGTCACGCCACTTTGGTTTTGACCATCCGCGAATTGCTCGCCAAACAGAATTCCATTAATTTAAAGAAGAAGGAATAAACTTATGGATCTTGTAAACATCACCATCGGACTTGCATTTATAGCAGGGTTGGCATCCTTCCTCTCGCCTTGCGTATTCGCGCTCGTGCCCGCCTACATTGGATATTTAGGCGGGCGCGCTGTGGGCGGAGAAACAAACGAAAATAATCGCTGGATCACATTCACGCATGGACTGGCTTTCGTGATCGGCTTTAGCGTTGTGTTCATTACGCTGGGGGTTGCCGCCTCGATGATAGGACGGTTGGTCTATGATGCCCGCTTCGTGCTGACGAAAATTGGCGGTATTGTCGTCATTATCTTTGGCTTGCACATGATCGGCGTATTCCGCATCCCATTTTTTGAATACGATACGCGCATCCAACAACTGCCCGACCGAAAATGGGGCTACCTTTCATCCGCGTTTATGGGTGTTATTTTTTCGGCAGGCTGGTCGCCTTGTGTGGGACCTGTGCTTGGCGCCATTCTTACGCTGTCCTTGAACGGCGGCTCAATCTCACAAGGCGTCTCATTGCTTTCTGCATATTCAGCAGGCTTGGCAATTCCATTTCTGATTGCCGCGCTGGGTGTCGGCTGGGTGTCCAACATTCTGAGGAAATATGGCAAAGTAACTCACTACGTTGAAATTGGGATGGGAGCGCTGCTTGTGATTGTTGGCGTATTGTTGTTAACGGGCGTTTTTGGACAACTCGCACAAGCAGGTCAATTCTTCTGGGTGGATTTCGGTTTATAAATTCACCTTACGCAGTTTCCTTCTACCATGTCACCCTGAGCGGTAGCGAAGGGTCTCTACGATAGTCGTAGGGGTTCTTCGCTACGCTCAGAACGACATTGCGTAAGGTGAGGATATAAATTAAAACAAATTCCGTCGAGTCGGGAGAGTTCCCAACAGGATGGAATTTGCTTTATGTTGAATTCAACGAAGGTGATTATTTTTCAGGCGTGACCTCCAAATCGAGAACTGAGTCTTCACTCCCAAACTCGTTGGGAATGTATGCATCGGATTCCCAATCATTCTCCCAGCGTTCGCCGTCGAGAAAATAACGGAAATGGTAATGGCGCCCCGCATCAAGTTTAATCTTCAATGCGAAACTGCCATCCTTTTGCTTTTTCATCGGATGGGCAGTCTTGTCCCATGTGTTGAAATCTCCGCACAGGCAGGCGATCTCTGCGTGCGCTTCCGCGGGCAAGGTAAACGTTACTTCGTAAGTATTGCTGGCTGAATCAAAAACTTTTTCTGTCATATCATCTCCTTTTAGGTTGGGAAACAGGGGTTGTTAACTAACCGATAGTAACCAACAAAATATTCTTACGCATTCCTGTTAACGGTCCGCTCGTAAGGATTTCGAACCCATATCTATCCATTCAAAGAAATCCATATTCCCCGAAGGAACATCTCTATGACCCTGCAATATTGGTACGTCTTCCCCATCTCCATTCTGTTCGCCACCACCGCAATGGCATCGGGTGTGGAAGGCGCAACGTTCTTCTCGCCGCTGTTTGTTCTCGCGTTGAAACTCTCCCCCGAAGTTGCCATCGGAACTGCGTTGACCACCGAAGTCTTCGGCTTCGCCAGCGGACTCTTCGCCTACGCCCGCAAACGTCTGATTGATTACCGCCTCGGACTTAACCTGTTGCTGGTTACTGTTCCACTGGCTTTGATCGGCACCTGGGCATCAGGACAAATCCAGCCCGTATACTTGAAAGTTATTCTCGGCGTTGGGTTGTTTATTGTTGCGCTCAGTTTTCTGCGCCAGCACGAGAAGAAAGATATTGCCCGAATGGATGACGCGATTAAAACAGAGTATGGCGGCAAAAAAGCAGAGACTGTGTTGGTTGCCGCGAACGGCGAAGAGATTCGCTACACCGTTTGCAACCACACCGAAGGCATGATCCTATGCGGAATCGGCGCTATGTTTATGGGCATGGTCTCCACAGGATTGGGCGAAATGAATGGCTACTTCCTGCTCCAGCGCTGCCGCGTGCCAAGCAAAGTGTCGGTGGCGACCAGCGTGTTTGTAGTTGCGGTTACCGCCTTGGTCGCTTCGGCGGGGCACTTTGTCAAATTCGTTCAACTGGGCGGAGATACACTCACAACAGTCTTGAGCATTTGCCTGTTCACTGTGCCTGGCGTGATTATCGGCGGGCAGATTGGCTCGCGCATCGCCAGCCGCATTCCACAACGCTCGCTGGAAATTGGACTGGCAATCATTTTTATTCTGGTTGCGGCGCTTACATTGGGACAGGTAATTCTGTGATTGAAACAGGGTAAGAAAACCACGCAGGTTGCTCTCTTTATTTTTGACATAAAAGGAGATGATTATGCAAACTCTCAAAACATTCCGCGTAGAAAAAGACGATTTCTTTGCGCGCCATCATCAAAGCCCATTGACTTCAGTTCAAAAACAACACTTTAAAGGACTCAATTATTTTCCTGAAAGTACCGCACTGCGTTTGGAAGTTGATGTTGAAACATCGTCAACATTGGAAAACATCATGATTGATACAACTGGCGGACAACCTCAAACCTATCAACGCTTCGGCAGATTCAAGTTTCTCGTTGATGGGCAGTCCGCTGAACTCACGATATACAAAAATCAGAACGGATATTTCCTGCCATTTGTGGATAATCTGGCAGGCAAAGAGACATATCCCGCAGGACGTTATCTTGAACCAGAGAAGCTGCCCAACGGAAAATTCCTTGTGGATTTCAATCTGGCATACAACCCCTACTGTGCGTACAACGAAAAATGGTCATGTCCGATCACTCCAGCCGAAAACCGTTTGAAAGTTTCTGTCCGCGCTGGCGAAAAAATATTCAATCACTAGAATAGGAGAATAGAAATGAAAACACCAATCCACATCAACGACATTGAATTTGAAAATACAGTATTGAAATCAACCACACCCGTGGTTGTGGATTTTTGGGCGCCCTGGTGCGGACTCTGCAAAATGATCGCGCCCGTCTTGGAAAAACTCGCCGCCGAATATGACGGAAAGGTAACCATCGCCAAGGTCAATACCGATGAAAACCCAGAATGGGCAATGAAATACGGCGTTCAAGGCATTCCGACTCTTCTATTTATCAACCAGGGACAAATCAAAAAACGCATTGTCGGCGTTGTCCCCGCTCTAACCATCAAAGCCAAAATGGACGGATTGCTGAAATGAACAAGGTCGCCCTGGTTGTTTTCGCGGAAAGTGAATCACATTCCGACCTGGCGCGCGTCGTCAATGCGCTGGAAGTTGCCAAAGAATTCAAAGAAGGCGGCGATGAAGTTGAACTCATCTTCGATGGCGGCGGCGTGACATCGGCGGTGGCGTTTGCCGACCCCGAAAACAAGCGTCATCGTCTGTATGCTGCCGTGCAGGACAAGGTGTCGGCGGCGTGTGCGCCTTTTGTGCCAAAGCCTTCGGCGTGTATGAGCAGGCACAAGCGTTGAACATCCCGCTTCTGGATGAATACGAAAAACATCCCAGCCTGCGTAATCGTGTTTCACAGGGCTATCAGATTATTACGTTTTAGGAAAAAAGCCTTATGGAAAATTCCCCAAAAAAATATGATGTCGCCATCATCGGTTCTGGTATCGGCGGTTCCACCCTGGCGAGCGTTCTGGCTCGCCAGGGATTGTCTGTGATTGTCTTCGAGGGCGGCACGCATCCAAAATTTGCAGTCGGAGAATCGATGATCCTTGAAACATCTGAGATGATGCGCGCCCTGGCTGAACTCTACGATGTGCCTGAACTGGCGTATTTCAGTTCGGAAAATTACTTTAAGTACGCAGGATTATCGCATGGTGTTAAGCGGCATTTTAGTTTTGTTCATCATGCCATCGGGCAGGAACAGGATATCAAACTGAGCCTGCAAGCTGTCATTCCCAAACAACCTTACGGTCACGAAATGCACCTCTACCGCCAGGATACGGATTATTTTCTGACTTCCGTTGCCATCTCTTACGGCGCGACCATTTTACAAAATACATTTGTCGCCGACGTGGACATTCAACCTGATGGCGTGAAAATCACCACCAAAAACGGACAGGTCTATCAGTCCGAATATCTCGTGGACGCGGGCGGCTTCCGTTCGCTGGTGGCTGATAAACTCGGCTGGCGGCATCACGATTTGCAGACTCACACCCGTTCCATTATTACACACATGATTGATGTGCCTTGCTACAACGATGTGAGCGTCTCGCCGAAAGAATTTGACGTCCCGTTTCGCTGGTCGGAAGGGACCTTGCATCACATCTTCAAAGGCGGCTGGTTGTGGATCATCCCGTTCAATAACCACGCCGATTCGAACAATCCGCTTTGCAGTGTCGGCTTGCAAATTGATCCGCGCGTATATCCTGCCCGCACCGACATTAGTCCCGAAGAAGAGTTCAACGAGTTCATCAACCAATTCCCAAAGATGAAGGAACAACTCCAGAACGCCAAAGCCGTGCGCGGCTGGGTTCGGGCCGAGCGTTTGCAATTTTCATCGCACCATGTTGTTGGTGATCGTTTCGCATTGCTTGGTCACGCGGCGGGCTTCATTGATCCGCTTTATTCCAAAGGCTTGTACGTCACGCACATAAGCGTGATGATGCTGGCAGACTTGTTGCTCAAGGCAAAAAAGACGAGCGACTATTCTGCCGAAACTTTTCAGCCGCTTGAAACGATGACGCTTAACTACGTCAACATGCACGACCGTCTGACTGCCAACTCAATCAAATCCTGGTCGAACTACAAGTTATGGCGCGTCTATTCGGTGCAGTGGCTGTTGGGTGCGTATCTCGAATACCTGATGTTGAGCATCACGCGTATGCGCGCCAAAGACCGCGATGAATATATCTCTATCTTGAAAGACAACAAACTCACGGGCGGTGGATTCAACCGCTTCTTCGAGATTCAGGAAAAGATTGACGCGCTCTTCGAGCAGGTCAATCCCGATGACGAAGCCGATGTGGATCGCGTCGTCACCGAAGCGCGCGCGCTGTTTGCATCCTTCCAATGGCTGCCAAAACCTTTCCAGGCTGTGCTCGACGGAAAGAACCACCTGCCGAAAAATAAATTCCGTCTGACGCTCTTCAACAAACGCGATGGCTTTATGGGTGATGGCGAATATCGTAAACATTTCTTCGGCGATATGTCTCTGCTTGATTTGGGCATCAAAGGCGCGCTCGACGTAATTCGTTATTCCAAGCCGTACTTAAATTGGAAACAGCGTTCTCAGAATCGGCTTGCGTGGAAGGTTGTGAAAAAGTAAATGTTTGATTCATCTCTTCGCCGTTTCAAAGATCAGGTTGGCACGCCGCTGGCGAGACGCATGAGCCGCGTCTCGCCGACCCTTATTTCCATTCTCGGGCTTGCCATGGGTTTATTTGCAACTTGCGCGGCATACAAACAGCAGTATCTTTGGGCATTGGCACTCTGGGTTTTCAACCGCATATTGGATGGGCTGGATGGTTTAATCGCGCGCCTGCATCAACGTCAAAGCGACTTCGGCGGATACGTGGACATCCTGACCGACTTTGTGATCTACGCCGCGCTTCCGATCGGACTGGTAGTTGGTTCGCCCTCCGAGCAGCATTATCTCGCCTTGATATTTCTACTGGCTGTCTTCTATGTCAACACCGCCTCGTGGATGTATCTTGCCGCCATCCTTGAAAAACGCGCCGCGCATGATTCTGATACCCAAACCACTATTGTCATGCCTGCTGGCATCATCGGCGGATTTGAAACCATCATCGCCTACGGAATATTTTTATTAGTCCCCGCGCACATCACAATCCTTTTCTCCATTTTTGCCGCGCTGGTATTCATCACCACCGTTCAATGGTTAATCTGGGCGCGTAAAAACGTAGACAGGTAAACACGTATACAGGTAGACACGAAAACACGCCATTTCACTGATTACCAATTACCAATTACTGATCACTCCCCACTGACACCAAAACACATGACACTCAAACTCCTCTCCCCCGCTCCCAACTTCACCCTGCAAACCGTTGAAGGTGAACAAGTCACCCTCAGCGAAGTCCTCAAAGGCGGAAACGCCCTGCTTGTTTTCCTTCGTCATCTTGGCTGAATACCCTGCCGCGAACATGCCGCACAGTTGTGCGCGCGCCAAGATGAATTTTCCCAATTGAATACCCGCGTCTTCATCATTTCATTCGGAACGCTTCCCGCCCTGCATAAATGGATGAACGAAACCTGCGCCTCCTTCGATGTTCTGTTTGACCCCGACCGCAATGTCTATCGCGCCTACCAACTTGAACGTTCCCTTTTGCGCTCGTGGAGTCCGCGCACCATTTGGACGGTTGCCAAACTACTGCTTGCTGGGCGCAAATGGATTTCTAAACAGGATGACTCAGACACCTCCCAACTTGGCGGCGACTTCATCGTGGACAAAAACGGCATCTTGCGCCTCGTCCATCCCAGTCACGATCCAGCAGACAGACCACCTGTGGACGACTTGCTCAAAGTAATCGAAAAACTATGAACACCCTCCCCACCCACCTTGTCATCAACGCCGCCATCGAGAAAAAATATGGCAGCAAAGCCAGCATCGCCAAATCCGCTTTTCTGTGGGGTTCGGTCATGCCAGATATTCCCCTTGCATTACTTTCGCTGGGCTTCATTTTATACAATCGCTTTTTAGCTGCCCAGCCTGTATCAGGGTTGATGAATGGCGCGTTCCACAACCTATATTTCAAAAATCCCTGGTGGATCGCAAGCCATAATTTTTTACATTCACCAACTGCCCTTATCATCTACGCCGTTTTTCTCTGGCGTTACCTTAATCAACCCAACACGCGCGGACATTGGTGGCTGTGGTTCGTGTTTGGCTGCATGGTGCACTCGGCGATTGATATTCTCACTCACTTCAATGACGGTCCCGTGCTGTTCTTTCCTTTCGACTGGCACACACGCTTCCAAAGCCCGATCAGCTATTGGGACAAGGCTCATTACGCGTCGCAATTCGTTTACTTTGAAGTTGGGTTGAATCTTATTTTGCTTGGATATTTGTTTCTCCCCAAATTAATCAAGCAATTACGAAAACGATTTGCCTGATAATCGTTTTCCTGCGACGATCACTTCCGAACTGATACCCCGCGCTACTACAACGCGATAATGTTCGATCTCCCAATCTCCATTGAGAAGCTCGCGTACATAAATGGGTCTGCATCCGCCTACCCATTTTGGGTTTATGGCAAAGCGCACATTCCAGAAAGCCGTCCATAGTTTTGAAAATAATCCTTTGCCGTTCGTCAGACCTGTTAAACAAAGCAATCCGTCTTTTTTGAGAATTCGCTTTGCTTCACCAATCACAGCATCAATTTCTTCGAAGGAAAGAATGTCCATCACATAGTTGGAAACAAAACAGTCTGCGCTTTCAGATGGCAATGGCAGGGATACTTCGCCTGCCGATTTCCACAACCTGGCGCGGCTTCCGAAACCTAAGAGTCTCTTCCTGCTTAGTTCAATCATTGTCGTGCTGACATCACACCCCCAATACGATGAGGCATTCGGTAAATGTATCTCAAGTAATTGTTCTGCAAAACGTCCCGTGCCGCAGCCAAATTCCACCACCGCCTGCGCCGTATCGAAGCGGGCATGCTCCAGTAAATCAGCCAGCGCGACATTCTCGTAATAATTCTGTTTGTCCTGTCTTGCGCCGAAGTGATCATAAAATTTTTCAACATCTTCTTTTGTAAGTCCGCGTAAAGGCTGCATACACACCTAAAAAGAACAAGGAGACTGTCGTTTTATAAGCGACAGCCTCCTTGCATATATTGTAGTTTGATTACTCCGCACAACAAGACAACTTTGCGGGATCTTTGAAGTAAGAAATCGCCGCAATCTTCAACGCCTCCGCCATTGTGGGATAGACGTGGATCATATCAATGAAATCCTCCAATTTGGCGTGGAAGCGCATTGCCATTGCCGCTTCGTGAATCATTTCGCCCGCATTGGGCATGACCAGCGAGACGCCCTTAACTTCCTGCGTGTCGCGGTCTATCACAATTTTGGCAATGCCATTCGTCTGATGAGTTGCGCCTGCACGGGGGACATAATCGAGTGGGATCGTGCCACACCAACAGCGGACGCCTGAACCCACGACTTCCTCATCAGTTTTCCCAACGACTGCCACTTGCGGGTCTGTGAAAATCACTCGCGGAATCACGCGATGGTCAACTTTTTGATGTGCGCCTGCAAGTGCATTCTTGGCAACAATCACTCCATCGTGTGCGCCGACAGGCGTGGCAGGCTGGCTGTCGGTTTGATTGCCAATCACATCGCCCGCCGCCCAGATGTTGGCGACGTTCGTTTGCAGTTCAACATTGACCTTCACATAGCCGCGCTCATCCAACTGTACGCCGACCTGTTCCAGCCCAATGCCATCCGTATTTGGCTGTCTGCCTGCGGCGATCAGAAGTTTTTGTGCTTTGAAGGATTGTTCCTTACCGCCGACATTCGCCGTCACTTCAATTTGATCTTTCGATTTCTGCGCCACACGGACAGCCAGTGCCTCGGTCACGATCTTCAGACCTTCTTCACGCAAGGCAAAGGTCAGCGCGTCAGACACTTCTGGCTCATAATGGGGAAGAATAACCTGACTGCGCTCCAAAATCGTGACCTTCGTCCCGAAGCGGTGAAACATCTGCCCAAGTTCCAGGGCGATATAACCCGCGCCAACGATAATCATTGATTCGGGCAGTTCTTTCAATTCTTGCGCTTCGTTCGAAGTCAAAAGATCGGATGTTAGATAAGGCACATTGTCCAAACCTTCAATTGTTGTCGGGATGATTGGACGCGTCCCTGTCGCGACGAGAATCTGGTCGCCGATTAAAGTCTGTTCGCCCACGCGGGCGGTGTGTGCGTCCACCAATTCCGCCTTGCCTTCAAAGACCTTGATTTTGTCTTCTTCATAGACCAGCGACTGATATTTTTTATCGCGGTAAGACTGCACGACTTCCTGTTTTTGGGAAATCAATTCTGCGAAATCCAATTTCATCCTGGCAGGTTTGAGTCCTTTGTAACGCGGATGAGCAGACTCCCAGACAATGCGCGCGGCTTCGATTAGATTCTTGCTCGGCAGACAGCCGCGATTGACGCACGTCCCGCCCAGCGTTCGCATTTCGGTCATGGCGGCGGTCTTGCCCAATTCAGCGGCGCGGATCGCCGCCGCAAAGGCGGTCGAGCCAGAACCTAAAATCAACAGATCAAATTTATTTTCCATTTTGAACTCCTTTGTTTGATTGAATGGATTTACGACATAATAAGAATGACACCAATCACCATCACCAATGAGGCAGGCAATCGTTGCGCGAGTCCGCGCTCTTTGAGAAATAAAAAACTCCAAACCATTGTCATTAGAATACTGAGTTTGAAAAGCGTCGTCACGTATCCGACGAAGCCGAGACTGAACGCCGTATAGCCCAGGACAGGCGCAATACCTGCAATGAGTCCAGCAAGAAAAAACTCGCGGCGATGAAGAAAGAGTTTTCCAATGGATGGTCTGCCGCGTGCGATGACCGCTGGAGTTAGTATGAGCGTTAAGAGAGCGGTTGCCGCGAATGCAGCAAAGCGTGGACTTTCTGGATTCGTGTGCAGAATGGTGGTCTTCTCGAATAAAGGCGTGATCGCCCAGAGCAAGCCAGCCAGTAAGATGAGCGCCACACCAGGCGTGAGAGCAAGCGATTTGAATGGCGCAAGCCATCCTGCGCCAGAACGATGATTCAACCAATACGCGCCAATAAGAACCAATCCCACTCCCAACACCCCACGCGCTGAGGGTATTTCATTCAGGAAGAGAGCGGATATCAACACGGTAAATACTGGGCTAAAGATCAGCAAAGGCGTCACAAGTGATACATCTGCCAGTTTGAGCGCGCGTGTTGAAGCGAGATGTGCTACAGCATTTAACCCTGCCGAACCAAACACTCCAACTACAAAAAGCCAGTCAAGATGAGGAAATTGCGGTGTGAGTGCAAAAGTAAACAAACCCAGTAAAGGTAGCGCCAGCAAGGTGACTCCCCAGACTAAGACGATCACGTCTGCGTCTTTCAACATTCGTTTGTAGAGAATGGGATTAAAGGAAGTTAGTAGTGCCGCGCTCAAGGCGAAAATAATCCACACGATATTCTTTATCTCTTTATCGCTTTTGATTGACGGTAATAACCGTACGCGGTCAACCCGAGAAAGATGAACAGTATGGGGAACAGCACATAATCGAGATAGCCCGTCAGCCATCCCGCTCCCAAAGCACCCAGTAAAATTACCAGGATGGGTGTGAAACAACACAGGGCGGCGACCAGCGAGCCGATGATTCCCGTTTTGAGAGGATTGAATTTCTTGAATAAATTAGACATACGTTGCTCCTATTCTTTGGCAGTGTGTTCGCTCACAAGGTGGCAGACGCAATTCTTGCCGTCCACATCATCCACAGGAAATGTCAAGCCGAGAGTATGCAGTGCGTGCAATTCGCCCTCAAGTCGTTGCAACGCATGAATGCGCTCGGCAATTTCATCCGCCTTCTGCTCCATGCGTTCCAGCAAGACACGGCAGGGCGCTTCGCGGTGGTCGCGCAGGGCAAGTATTTCCTGAATGTCATCCAATGAGAGATCGAGTCGCCGCGCCCCCGCTACGAGACGCAGACGTTCCACATCCTGCTCGCTATACTGGCGGTAATTGTTTTCTGCGCGGGAAGGTGCAGGCAATAAACCGACTTCCTCGTAATAGCGAATCGTCTTGGCAGATACGCCTGTCATTTGCGATAATTCTTGAATTTTCATCGCGTCTCCTTGTGACGTAATTGGAGTCTACACCTTCCAGCAACTGGAATGTCAAGCCCTCCTCTCTATTTCAATCCTCCCGCCAAAATCGCATCAATCATGGACTTCAACGTTTCATAACTCGGCGGACCAACCAACTTCTTGCCATTGACCAGGAACGATGGCGTACCAGGAAATGCGTATTGACGCTGCGCTTCGTTTTGACTTTGCTCAACTTTTGCGCGATTCTGTCCGCTATCCAAACATTGATTAAATTTTGCGGTGTCCAACCCAATTTGCGCGGCATAAATTTTCAAGTCACTCACGCCAATCGCAGGGGCGTTGTCGAACAGCACATCATGGTATTCCCAAAATTTTCCCTGATCGAAAGCGCACTGTCCCGCTTCCGCCGCTTTGGGGGATTGCGCGGTGATGACAGGAAAATCCTTCCACACGAATTGAACGTCATCGCCATACGCGGCGCGCACCTGTTCCAAAATCCCTGCGCGGTGCCAGGTGCGGCAGGCGGGGCAACCAAAATCTGCATATTCGGTAATGACCACTTTGGCAGAATCAGAACCAATCCTCGGGTTGGAGGCGAGGCGCGTCTCATCCAACGGCTGGGCTTTCGGACGAGATGAAATCCAAAAAATGGCGGCGATCAAAATCAACGCCAGCGCGCCGTACCCAATCCACTGACGTTTGTTTTTCTGCGCGCGAATTTTTTCGTGCCGAAGTTGTTTCTGGCTTCTGCGATTTTCTTTTGTCATGGGGACTCCTTAATTTTGTAACGCGACATTTATGTCGCTGGCTGGCAAAGCGACATAAATGTCGCGCTACGTTAATTCACTTCAAATAAATGTTCTTGCGGAAAATTCACACGCACCTGCTCGCCATGCGGGAACATCGGCGCGGGCATCGGCATACGCGCGCGCACCGTCACGTCATTTACATCTACCTGATATTCAATGTACTCGCCGCGAAAAACGCAATCACTCACCACGCCTAGCATGGAATTTTTGCAGGCTTCTTTTTGAATGCGGATATGTTCTGGTCGAATGGCAAATATTTTTTCGGATGAAGAACACGCTTCATTCTTAACTGTGAGCTGGTCGCCGCTTAAGAAAGTGGATACACCCATAAATTTCGCCGCCGTCAAACTACGCGGACGATGGAACAGATTCTCAGGCTTATCCAATGCGACGATCTCACCGTTCAGCAACAACGCCATGCGATCAGACATTGCCATCGCTTCGCCCAGATCATGCGTCACAAAGATCGTCGTCACACCCAACTCGCGTTGAATATTTCGGATGGCTTCCTGCAAATTCATCCGTACGGATGTATCCAGACTACTCAATGGTTCGTCGAGCAGAAGCAATTTTGGGTTGGTCACCAAAGCTCGCGCCAGCGCAACACGCTGTTGCTCGCCACCTGATAGTTGACCTGATTTGCGTCGCTCAATTCCAGGCAAGCCGATCAAATTCAACATGCGCTTAACTTCTCCACGAATCGTTTCCGCCGAAGCGCCCTGTACTTTGAGACCGAAACCAATATTGTCTTCCACATTTAGAAAAGGAAACAAGTACGATTGCTGAAACATCAGCACTGCGCCGCGCTTATTGGGGTCGATACTCAAAATAGATGAACCATCAAATTGAATGTCGCCGCTATCAGGGCGCTCAATACCCGTAATCAGTTTCAGCAGTGTGGATTTTCCCGAACCAGACGGACCCAACAACGCGATCATTTCACCATCATTGATGGACAGCGAAAAATCCTTCAGCACGGGCACAGGTTGATTTGGATAAGTTTTATTGAGAGAGATGATGTTTACGGTTGTCATTAGTATTGCTCACGAATTTCATTATCATGTTGACTCAAGGATCGCGCGGTGAAGGCAATCACCATCACAGGCGGTGCGACAAATAACAGCGACAACGTTGCGATGGTGGATGGATTACCGCCCGAGGCGGCGGAAAAAAGCAGGATGGGCAGGGTAATGATCTGCCCACCGCCAATCAGCAGAGTGAGGAGATACTGACTCCATGAGATCAAGAATGCGAACAGGGTTGCCACCACCAAGCTGGGAGTCATCATCCGCAAAGTCACTTTGAGAAAGATTTGCCAGGGACTGGCTCCCAATGCCAGCGCCTGAAATTCGTAGTTTTCATCAAAACGGGCAAAGGCGCTGGACAAGGTGAAAATGGTATAAGGCAGGGTTGGGATGATGTGCGCCAACACCACGCCCGCAATTGTGCCTGCCAGACCGATCCGCAGAAATAAAATATTTAGTCCCATACCAATAGCCAGCGGCGGAATAATGGTAGGCAGGAAGAGAAGCAGCCACGCTAATTGACGCCCGCGAAATTCACGCAATCCCTGTACACGCGCGGCGGGTAATGCAAGCATGAGGGAAAGAACGCTGACAAGAATTGCAATCCAGATCCCCTGCGCCATGCTGGATAACGTTCGCGAGTCGTTGATGGCGCGTAAGAATGTTATCGTCGTCCACTCGACGGGAAAAGGTTGGGGAAAGAACCAGCGCGTGGAAAAGGCATACGCCGCGAAGAGTAAAAGCGGCGCAATAAGAATAAAATACAAAACTGCACGGAGAGAATAAGCAGTGATACGTTTCATTCTTTCCGCTCCCCCATCCTTAAACTCACCACCGCCACGATCATCACGATCAAAGTAATAATCAGGCTGATGACCATGCCTTCGGAGCGGGCACGCAGGTCGGGGTCGAGGAAGAAGCGCAGCGCGAGGACGGGCAATGCTCGCGGGTAGCCGACTCCCAACAACGCGGGCACTTCGTAACTGCTGAAAATAAATCCAAATACCAATAATGCCCCTGCGATCAATGCAGGCATAACCTGCGGGATGGTCACATAGCGCAAACGCTGCCAGCGGCTCGCACCGAGATTTTCTGCAACGACATCATAGCCAACGGACTGCGAACGAAGAACGGAAAGAATGGTAATTGTAAGAAACGGAATCTCTTTGCCGATGTAACTGAGGATAATTCCAATGCCGAAACGATCCCGCACAAGGACGGGAAAATCTGCGGTGGTTGAAATAAGACCAAGCGAAGCCGCCCAGCGTGAGAACAATCCGCTTTGCGAGAGGAATAATAAAAGAGCAACCGACCAGACCAAATGCGGAAAAGCCAAATTCCAATTAAGCGCGAGCGTGTCAGTCTTACCGCGTTGTTCGGAAAGCCAGACCGCCAACAGTAATGCAATGGCAGATGAAATAAAGGTCGAAACAATACTGATCCATAATGAGAATTCCAGGGATGTCCAAAATTCCGAATTCAGATCAAGCGTATTGCGATATGCGTCGAGGCTGATTTTGCTTTGACCAATAACACGGACGAACCCGAGACTCTCCGTGATGGCATACAAAAGGCTCGCGCCCAGCAAGACGAAGACGATGGTCAATGCTGGGGCGAGGGAAAGCCAGGGGGAGAAGATTAATTTATCACGCATGGGTGAAGGATTAGGAATTGAGTGTGTCGGATCCCTGATTCCTACTTACTTTGCTTGCAACACATTTGTCACCCAATCTTGTTCGACCAGGTTTTGATATTCGGCGGCGGTGTCACCGACGAGGGATTTGGCGAGGTCAGAGGCTGGAGTGGCAGAGTCGCCCAGTTTGGTGGAAGCAGATTGGAGCGCGGAAAGAGCCGCAGAGTCCGTCACAAGAGTCACGTCAATGGCGTAGCCGAGACCGAATCCATTTTCGGGAAGAATCTGTGCGGCTTGGAATTCAGGTTCGAGCAAAAGATTCGCAAGCACGAGCGCGGCGGCTTTGTTCGGCGCGTTCAACGGGATGGCAACATAATTGAAATCGCCGATCATGTACTTGTCAAAGACGAAGGCGCGCGAGGTGGCGGGGAGCAAACCAGCAGCAATGCCCGTGCCTGCGCCCGTGATGTCGTTGGTCATGCTGAAATCCACTTCATTGTTAGCGAAGAGATTTTTCAACTCGGCTTCATCTTTAGCATAAGTCTCGCCGTTGCGCCATAGGCAGGGTTTGAGTTCGTTGAGATATTTCCACAATTCAGGAGACCACTTGTCCCACGCGGCTTGATCGAATTTTTGCCATTGTTCCGCGCCGCCGCTGATCTCATACAGCGCGCCCTTGACGAAGCGTGTGCCAAGAAATCCGCCAGGTCCGGGTGCGATGTAAGTGAAGCGACCAGGATGGGCGCAAGCCCAGGTTTTCAAGTCAGCGTAGGAATGCGGAAGTTCATCTGCTTTGATGCGCGCAGAATCATAGACGAATTGAAATTGCGCCGATGACCACGGGCTTTCCATGCTATCCACTGGATGACCGAAATCGAGATTGATGGCAGGGTTGCCCCAGTTGACGTATTTACTGTTGGGGAGTTTCTGTGCCCAATCAGGATATAAAAGACTCGCCTGCTTCAACGTGAAGAAGTTTTCGCCGTTGATCCAGATCATATCCACTGCGCCAATTTCCTTACCTGCCTGCTTCTCGCTCAACACCTGATTGACCGCGTCGGCTGTATCTGCAATCGGCACACGATTGAGGGTGATGCCATAGCGTTCTTTCAATGCTTTGCCGTAGAAATTATCCACGAAGGCGTTGATGCTGTCCGAGCCGCCCCAGATATACCAGTTGACGGTCTGACCTTTGGCAGCCGCGAGGACGATGTCCCAGTTGTTGATGTCGAACTCGCCTGCGACAAGCGGCGCGTCAGTCGCGACGGGTGGGTTGGTTGCCGCTGGTTGAGCGGGGGTTGCCACGCTGGGAGCGCAAGCCGACAATAGCATGGTTAATACAACGAGCAAAAATGCGATGCGTTTCATTTTCTTTTCTCCTGAATTTTTATATGTCGTTGCGAGAAGCGAACGGCAGTGAGCGACGAAGTAATCTCCGATTAAGTGGCGAATGCTTCTCGACAAGATTTTTCCATTTAACTGGGGGTTGCTTCGACGGAAGAACACCGTCTCGCAACGACATGAATTAACTGGGTTTTGCAAAGCGATACTTTAGATAGGCTGTTAATTCTTTTCCAAGATTTGGCAGTGTTTCGCGCATAAAGAAATCGGCGACCTTCAAAATGCCGCTCGAATAAGTTGGATATGGATACACTAGGCGATAAATCTTATACAGCGAGATCTTCTGGCTGATTGCCAGCGTGAAGAACGAAATCATCTCCGAAGCGCGCGGGCCGACAATTGTGGCTTGCAAGATCTGCCCTGTCAGGCGCACCGCGTCCACGATGATGAATCCATTTTCAACGTCATCCGTGTATCCGCGATCCGTGTGCGTCTTGAAATCCACGCGGATGCGTTTGATAATTTTCGGGTGGCAATATTCTGCAAGTTGCTTCTCGGTCAATCCAACCGCCGCCACTTCGGGATCGCTGAATGTCGCGTTCGGAAAAATCGGTTCCTTTTTTGCGATTGGCAAGTATGGAAATGCGATACGCTGGACGACTCTGCGTCCCTGCGCGTTGGCTGAATGTGTAAATGCGGATGTGGGAGTTACATCGCCGATGGCATACACGCCCTTGATGTTGGTCTCGCCATACGAGTTGACCAGAATTCCCTGGCGCGGATCAATCTTGACCCCAGCCCTTCGACCGTGCTCAGGATGTACCTGATCCAGTCCGAGCGAGTCAAGATTCCGCACGCGACCGATTGCAACCAAAACCTTGTCCACGTTATGCAATGTGATTTCCAGTTTGCCCTGTTTCAAAGTCAGCGTGTGCGTGGACTCGTCAAAGCCTTTTGCTGTGGCATTGTAGAAGGTGGAAATCCTGCGCCTTTCGAGTTCTGCTTGAATGGCTTGAGACGCTTCGGGGATGGCAGTCATCAGCGGACGATTATCCAGCGCAAACATGCTGACTTGCGTTCCAAGTTTTTGAAAAGCGAACGCCATCTCCAGCGCAATCACTCCCGCGCCAACAATTACCAAATGCTTCGGCGCATTGATCAAATCGAACAGGCTTTCATTCGTCAGCGTGCGCTCTTTCGGCAAGCCAGAAATATCCAACCCGCGCGGACGCGCGCCCGTGGCGATCACAATATTGTCCGCAGTCAGTTCGCGGGTGTTTCCATCTTGAGTCACGCTCAACTTTTTTGGAGCGGTAAATTTCGCCATGCCGCGAATAAAGGTTAAGTTTGCCAGGTGTTCAACTTCTTCTGTCTCTTTATCACGCAACGCATCACGCTTGCGAATAACTTCCTGCAAGACCTCATCCGCGCTCATGCCTGGTTTGAAGTTCTTCGCCAGATGGATGAGTGTCTTGGATGGCACACAACCCACATTGGTACAGTCGCCGCCAACGTGATTGCCTTCAATCAGCGCGACTTTGCGTCCCAGGCCTGCCGTGCCAACCGCCACGGTCATACCGCCCGAACCTGCGCCAATTACAATCGTTGAAAAATGTTCGCCCCCCTCTGTCCCCCCATTTTCTTGGGGAAAATGGGGGGATGAAAGGGGGGTGCCTTCACGTTTTTTGAATGTTCTTGAAAGTACAATGCTCACAATGAAAATTACAACTGAAAATCCGAGTGTCACTGGATTGAGTTTTGGCAGCGCGCCGTCAAACCGTTCGATGGATGCGCCGAAGCCAATAAAAGCCATCGTGCCAGGAATAGAGCCAAGCGCAGTGGCAAGGATGAACGGCCAATATTTGATCCTCAAAAATCCCGCCAGGTAACTGACTGCGTCATACGGCAAAAAGATGAAACGCATAATCATCACGGTCTCAAAACTGTTCTCGCGCATTCGCCGCGCATAACGCTGAATGAGATTATCCGAGCCATCATCCTTAAGCATGCCTTCGCCCAAGAAATGCCCCACGAAATAAGCAATTGTCGAAGAGATGTTGCTGGCGATGACGGTATATAGCACGCCCAAAACAGGTCCGTAGACGAAGCCACCCGCCAGAGTCAACACCGTGGATGGGAACAGGATCAATGGTCGAATGGTGTACAAAACGATGTAGATGATCGGTCCCCAAAATCCATTCGTCATAAAATCCAGCAGTTGCTGAACGACCTGCAATGGCGAGAGATGATTTACATTGGCGTACCATTGATAGCCAGCAATCAATAGTATCCAAAACACAAGCGCAATCAATTTTTGCGCATGTTCCTGAATCCAGGATTTGGGAGGTGAGAGTTGAGTCGAATTTTCCATGAAGATGTATCCTCCCCGAATAGAGGAAAAAGGTTGAAAATTTCTTACCCTTCATGGAAAACTCGTATCTCAAGAATCGTAAGAAAAAGCTGATGAAAGAATTCCTCAATATATGATTAAAATGGAAAACAGAGGCATACATGAACATTGATAAACCCCTGCTCAAATCACTTCTCATTATGGCGGATATCATTGAAGCGCGTGACCCATACACGGGCGGTCATGTCTGGCGCGTTTCACAGTTTGCCAAACTACTGGCGACCAAAGTTGGATTGCCCGAAGATGAAATTATCAAGATCAGCGTTGCCGCTTACTTGCACGATCTGGGCAAGGTCGGAATCCCCGATCATATATTGCAAAAAGCCGAAGCGCTAACCGACGCGGAATACGCCATCGTCAAGACCCACCCATCCATCGGGAGCAGGTTGCTTGGCGGACATCCTCTGGCAGAGATGGTCACCTCCGCGGCAAATGACCATCACGAGCGCCTGGATGGAAAAGGGTATCCGAATGGATTGCGCGGCGAACAGATCTCGCTGGTTGCGCGGATTGTCAGCATAACGGATGCCTTCGATGCGATGACCAGCACACGCCCATACCGCAAAGGGATGACCGTTGATACTGCTCTATCTATTCTCGAAAAAGAGTCGGGGACGCAATTCGACGCGAGACTGGTGGATGATATGTGTGAGTTGGGGCGTGCGGGCGATTTGGCTCACATCATTGGGCATAGCGCCAACGGAATCCCGATCATCACCTGTCCACATTGCGGACCCGTGATTGCCATTCCCCGCAATACACACAACGGCGAAATCATTTACTGCCGCGCTTGCCATTCAGAACTTACACTCCATCAAGTCGGAAATACTTTTGAAGCAGAGATGACAGGCATGACCGACGATCCCCGCAACCTGGAACCGCGCGCAAACGAAGATGCAGTGGAGGATGTGCTGGCAAAAATTAAGTAAAAACGTGCTGCTGAAATATTTCAGCAACACGTTTGATTTCACACTTCCTTGAGATATTCGCGGATTAAGAGCGCGGCGGTCGCCCCTTCACCTGCCGCGGACGCCACCTGCTTGGTGCTGCCCTGACGGACATCGCCTGCCGCAAAGATGCCTGGTACGCTGGTCTCGAGGAACATCGGTTCACGTCCGCCAAATGCGGGAATTTTCCGCCCGTCGTGCACCAGATCATGCCCGGTTTGGACAAAACCCCATTGGTTGCGTTCCACACCTGTTCCCTCTAACAAGCTGGTATTGGGAGTCAAACCGATGAACACAAATACGCCAGCGGGGTGAATGGTTTCGCTCGCGTCAGTCTTACGGTCTTTGATTTCCACCGCTTTGAGTTTTCCGCCCTCGCCGCTGAAATTTAAAACTTCAGTATTGAACCGCACGTCAATTTGCGGATGGTTGAGCGTCTTTTCCTGAATGACCTGACTGGCGATTAATTTGTCGCCGCGCACGAGTAGAGTCACCTTCTCCACAAATTTGACCAGGAAGAGACTCTCTTCCGCCGCGCTATTACCGCCGCCGATGACTGCTACCGGCATGCCCTTATAGAACGGTCCGTCACAAGTAGCGCAGAAGTGAATCCCCGCGCCGATAAAATCGTCCTCGCCCGGCGCACCCAGGTGTTTGTAACGGCTTCCCGTTGCAAATAGAACCGCGCGCGCAGAGTATTCACTGCCATCGGCAGTATCCACGCAATGGTAATTATCGTGGCTGTGGATGCGAACCACATCCTGCGCTTGTAACATTTCCACGCCAAAGCGCTCCGCCTGCTTGCGGAGTTGAGAAGCAAATTCCGAACCCAGCACGCCCTCTGAAAATCCAGGCACGTTGTCCAATCGTTCGGTGGCTGCGGCTTGTCCGCCCAGTGCGGCACGCTCGATGACCAGCGTATCAATCCCTTCACGCGCAGTATAAAGTGCGGCGGTCAACCCGGCAGGTCCGCCACCGACGACGATCAAATCATAATGATGACGTGAAGCGCTGGTTTTCAATCCAAGTTTAGCGGCAATTTCTGCATTCGATGGCTCAACCAAAATGGAACCATCCGCAAATTCAATCGTGGGAATGATACGCTTGCCATCGTTCTTCTTCAGCACGTATGCTTCGCCAACTTTATCCTGCTCGATGTCCACCCAATTGTAGGGGATTTGGTGTTCGCCTAAAAATTGTTTGCTGCGTCGACAGTCCGGACACCAATAGGCGCCATAAATGGTGATGTCAGCTTTTTGATCGTTCATGAGTGATCTCCTTGTTCAATTCGTATTTCATCTATTTATGGATGACAATATATGCTCTTCTTCTTACGCTTAAATAGAATACTCGATTCTTCCAACAGGTAAGACTTACGAAGCGGTTTTGCTCTAACCCCATAAAGGAGCCACTATGTTTAGAAAATGGATTTTATGGATTCTCGCGGCGGGCTGGATTCTTTATGCCTGTGCGCCTTCGCAAACGATTGTTCCTGCATCTCGCTCTGCGTCCCCCGAGCCTGATACTGTTTCGATGACTCCCGCCAACCTTCCAGCCGAATCTCCCCCGAGCGGCGCCGAGTCTGAATTCAAGACAGACTTCAGCAAACACACTGTTTCGTACAACGAGA
The DNA here is from genome assembly GCA_030680795.1 of Anaerolineales bacterium. Taxonomy (GTDB): domain Bacteria; phylum Chloroflexota; class Anaerolineae; order Anaerolineales; family Villigracilaceae; genus Villigracilis. The sequence continues at coordinate 60,795 of JAUXUL010000043.1, forward strand.
TTCTTTCGGGAGGTCCCCCCAAAGATGGGATTCCGCCCATTGACACACCCCAGTTCATCTCTGTGAATGAAGCAAATGGATGGTTGAAAGACCGCGAACCTGTCGTCTTTGTTCAAGTCGGCAATGACGCCCGCGCCTATCCAATCCAAATCCTGATTTGGCATGAGATTGTCAACGATGTAGTCGGCGGCGAACCGCTTATCGTTTCTTTTTGCCCACTTTGTAATACAGCCATCGCCTTCAAGCGGACATTCAATGGTCAGGTCTTGGATTTTGGAACAACGGGACGATTGCGTTATAGTAATTTGATCATGTACGACCGCCAGACCGAAACCTGGTGGCAGCAAGCCACAGGCGATGCGATTGCAGGTGAACATACTGGCGCGCAATTGGAGTTTTATCCCGCCTCCATGATTTCATGGGCAGACTTCAAAAACTTGTACCCCAATGGCAGTGTGCTTTCACGCGAGACAGGTTTTTCCCGCGACTATGGGAAAAACCCTTACTTCGGTTACGATGATATCAATCAATCTCCATTTTTGTATAAAGGCGTAACACCCAATCAACTCCCACCGATGGCGCGCGTGTTGACCGTTGATTTGAAGGATGAAGCGGTTGCATATCCTTATGGTATTTTGAGTCAAGCAAACATCATCAATGATACGGTTGGCGGGGAATCCGTCGCGATATTCTGGACAAAAGGAACCGCCTCCGCATTGGACACAAATAATATCCCCGAAGGACGCGATGTCGGCGCGGCAGCGGCATACTCGCGCTTGCTCGATGGTCAAACGCTCACCTTCAATTTTGCCGATGGAAAAATTACCGATGAGCAAACAGGCAGTGAATGGAATATTTTTGGTCAGTCAATTTCAGGTGAGTTTAAAGGAAAGCAGCTAACGCCTGTTGTTTCCATCAATCACTTCTGGTTTTCATGGGCGGCGTTCAAACCTGATACGAGGGTATATCAACCTTGATGATCTGCGGTATAGCCTTAATCTGTGATTGATCATTGAAACACGCTGTGCTGGCTACTTGGTTCATCCGCCCAGATTAGTGAAGGAAAATTGTTCTCTCTGTCTCATGAGTGGACATACGTCTCAACTTTAACAAATACCCCATAAATTGCTTGACAATCTCTATGACCTCGCATAAAATCCGCCTGTCTTTAGAGGAAAAACGCCCTAAAAAGACACAAAAATCAACTTATCGTCAGTAAGCGAAAAAGTTACGCTCCGCGGGACCGATCCCCGTCGGGACCGCCAAGGTTACTTTTATAACCAATGCGCTTGAATGAAATTGTCATTCAAGCGCATTGGTGTTTAATGCCTGCGGGCTCTGAGTGGCAACAGGTATAATACATGTGCCTATCAATCCAATCAAAAGAAACCAGGTCACACGCCCTGGAAATGAAGAGGTCGTCAGATTTCATTTTGAATATCTCCTCTCTTAATAAGATGAAATAATCATATTGTTTTCCCGCTTCAAATACCATGACCTGTTTGTATTTGAATTTTAATCAAAAAGAATGTGCGCTATAATTTTGTCCTACAATTAAATTGAGGAGCATCCCATGACAACCATTGACCTGACCATTCAAAAAGACCGCCGCGCCCGCGCCATTCAGCGCGCGAAAGAGCGCAATATCATCATCCCCACTTATGCCCAAATGAAAGACCCTTCAAAAATTCCCACAAAGGTTAAGGATGAATTGAAGGGTATCGGCCTCTGGGACATTCATCCGCGCAATTTGTTTCGCATCAACTGGCACAATCAACCCGGCGCTTCAGGCGGGACATTTGGCGGGGTCAACTTTCTCGAGCTTCCATCTTCGCTGACGGGAGTCAAGGCGCGCATACTTGTCGTCGTTGGCAAATGGTTCCCGACGGGCGCGCACAAAGTCGGGGCGGCGTTTAGCTGTCTCGTACCAAGGCTGGTCACAGGTCAGTTTGACCCGACCAGTCAAAAAGCGGTCTGGCCATCCACAGGCAATTACTGTCGCGGCGGGGCATACGACTCCGCTTTGCTCGGATGTGAATCCATTGCCATTTTGCCTGAGGGTATGTCCAAGGAAAGATTCGAGTGGCTTGCCAAAGTGGCAGGTGAAACGATCAAGACACCCGGCTCTGAATCAAATGTAAAAGAGATTTTCGATAAATGCTGGGAGTTAAAAAAATCAGGCCAGGATTTAATGATCTTCAATCAGTTTGAAGAGTTTGGCAACTACCTCTGGCATTACGAAGTGACGGGTCACGCGATGGAGGAAGTGCTCAAGAAAATCATGGACAAAAACGACCGTTTCCGCGGCATGGCATCTGCAACGGGTTCAGCAGGAACAATTGCCAGCGGCGATTATCTCAAACAGATCTTCCCTGAAAGCAAAATCGTGGCAAGCGAAGCCTTGCAATGCCCCACACTTTTGGAAAACGGCTTCGGGTCGCATCGTATCGAAGGCATCGGCGATAAGCACGTGCCGTGGATACATAATACAAAGAACACCGATTTTGTCACAGCCATTGACGATAATGCCGTGGTCAACATCTCCCGCCTCTTCAATGAAGAAAACGGACGTGCCTATCTCGCAGAAAAAGGTGTTCCCGAATCGATCATCTCCAATCTCGATCTGCTTGGCTTCTCTGGCATCTCGAATGTGCTTTCCTGCATCAAAGTCGCCAAGTATTATGAGATGGACGAAAATGATGTGATGATCACCGTCCTCACCGACTCGATGGAACTCTATCGCTCACGCCTGTATGAAATGCACCAGGAATTCGGCGAATATAGCGAAAACAACGCCGCCGCTGATTTCGCCCGCTACCTGCACGGCCAATCCACCGACAACATGCTCGAGTTGACCTATCCCGAACGCCGCCGAGTACACAACCTGAAATACTACACCTGGGTCGAACAGCAAGGCCGCACATACGAAGAGATCCAAAACCAATGGTACGAACCCAATTACTGGACCGATGTTCAAAAGCAAGCCGATGAAATTGACGCGTTGATCGTTGAATTCAACAAGGAAGTTGGGCTTGGATAGGTTTCGATCAGCAAATCGAAAGTCATTTGTGGAAAGTAGAAAGTAGAGGGTAGAATCTATCTGCCACTTTCTATTTTAAACATGACTCTCATCCCAACATCTCTTATTCTGGTCTGTCTGCTTCCGACACCGCGGGATATGGAAATCGCGCGGCTTTTGGGATGGTACCGCATCCCGCTTCGCACAGCGCCCAAAGTTGTGGCCGTTGACTATCTAGCTTTTTACCAACCTTCGGCATTTGGCGAGCGCGGCGGGAAAATTGAATTCGTTGCGCCGGTCCATGGGCATGAACTGACTACGAGGGGCGAATTACTGCGTGATGAAATCAATCATCCGCGCGCGAAGGAAGAATATTACAGGATTCAAATAGGCGGGCTTGAAAAATTACCTCGACCAATTTCCACAGACAAGTGGAAACGATTAACTTTTTTATATTCCACAGGTGAATATTTACTAAATGCAACCACGCTAAATGACCTCGTAGTAGCTGGTGATGAACGCCAGATACTCTGGCGCTCTTTACGTGAACGTGCCGAAAATCAACAACTTTACATAACAGACCTGCCCGAAGCCGATATCCCGCCAGAAGCGCTGATGGCATTATTAGGCATTAAAGAACTCCAGGCAGATTATGACGCCTCTTGAAAAGTGGCTTGGCAAAATGGGGTATGTTATGCTGTGGGGCGGTGCCAGGAGTGCAGGTATGTCCTTCGGGAGGGTGACATAATTTTGGCCTTTTGAGAAAGCCATGTTTTTTCCCATTGTGCAACTTGATTCAGCCTGTTATAAGTGATAAACTTCATAAAAATGCCAACGGATATTCTTGTCGTTACCCCCTCTTCCAGTCTTGGAGATACGATCCGTCGCACGTTAGAAGAGACGGGGCTTTACCGTATCCATGTGGTTAACAAGAAGTCATCTGCTGTTGTACGCGCAGCTGAGGTTGAGGCTCCGGTTGCAATGCTCGATTTCGCTCTTGGCGAAGACTGGGTAAACGAAATCGGATATGCCCTGCGCACCTTTCGCCCGGGCATAAAGCTCCTCATCCTATGTGATGACAATGCAACTCCTCCTCCCATTAATAATTTGCGCCCATGGATCCTCGTCGGTAAGCCATTTAGAATGTCGAATTTTATGACCGCTATTAATCCACCCCAACCCGTACCCACTCCACAAGTCGGCACAGCGCCTAACCTGCTCTGGCTCAGTGACGCCACCAAAGCCGCGCAGCACCTCACCCGCCTAACTTTGGAATCTTCCGCTCAAGCCGCTTTGATTACCCTCAAAAGCGACTTGTGGGCCTACGCTGGCGGCCTTTCCCAGAACGCCGCAAAGGAAGTAGCTCAAACCGTCTCACGCAATTGGGATGCACAAAAAGGTTCAGACCTTTTGCGATTCATCCGTCTTGAAAGCACAAAAGCCGAGCACATGCTCTACGCCACCCGTCTCACAGACGAGACCGTACTTGCATTTGTTTTTGATGCAGAAACCCCCTTCAGCACTATCCGCGCTCAAGCGAGTCAGCTCGCCAACAACTTTGGCAGTGAACAAACTGAATCGTATAAACCTCCCGAACCCGAGCAACAACCAGATATTGATATTCCCAGCGATTTGGATGAAGGCGACCCGCTGAAAATCGCCTCCATCTCAAACATCCTCACCAACATCCCTTCCCCAAATCCCGAACCCGCCTCTACCCCTGGCATTGGTCTGCCTGGACGGAAAGAAAAAATTGACCCCAATCGACCACGCATCTCCAAACCGCTTTCAAATGCACCGGTTTTCAATGGTGAAGAGCCCCCCGCTGTCCAATTGAACAATCTGATTATGACAGACCAGCCTTCAGGTCCGGACATGAGCGCAGATTCCGAAACACCTTTTGATGAATTGGATGTCTCCGCGCCACCACGCCCAAGGCAAAGACCTGAAACTCCGGTTACCAAACCTGCCATCGGTGAAACGGATGTAACCCGCGCCAGTTCAACCACTGAAGCGGCGCGCAATCTTGTTTTGGAACCGATTACAGCGGGCATTTACCATCTCACTTATGCCTGTCTGCTCGTTCCGAGATTTTCAGCGCATTACCTTACAGGTGACCTTGCAGAAAATCTTGGCCAATGGCTCCCAAATATTTGTATCGCCTTTGGATGGCGGATGGAATTTTTGGCAGTGCGCCCTGAGTATCTGCAATGGGTGGTCGATGTGCAGCCTGACACATCCCCTGCGTATCTCATGGACATTATGCGCCAGCAAACTTCAGATAAAATTTTAAACGAATTTACTCGCTTGAAAAAAGAGAACCCCTCGGGTGATTTTTGGGCGCCAGGCTACCTTATAATGGTGGGCACACATCCCCATCCGCCACAACTCGTGCGGGATTACATTCTCCAAACCCGCCAAAGGCAGGGACAGGATTCCACCCCAATCCCGGTGCGTGAGAGCCGGTAATAAATTGAAAGCGCAGAGTATAATCAACTCTACGCTTTATTTTTACCCGGACTTCGGAAGTCTTCGCGAAGCACCCTGTGGGTTTTGACGACTCTCCAATCTGGGTCAACCAAATTTGACTTCTGAAATCCCTGGATTCACAAATATCATGCCCCCGACACTTTATCTAATTGATGGACATGCTCTGGCCTATCGTATGTACTTTGCCCTGACCGCCGGCGGAAGCAGTCAGCGCTGGCAGACATCCAAAGGCGAACCCACCGCCGGCATTTATGGTTTTGCGCGTGAACTGGTGCGCGTGCTGGAACAGGAAAAACCTGAATATCTGGCAGTGGCATTTGATGTGGGAAAAACCTTCCGCGACGAGATCTTCCCCGAATACAAGGCGACCCGCGAAAAAATGCCCGATGAATTGCGTTCGCAGATCGAACGCATTCGCGAAATGGTGGATGCCTTCAATATCCCGCGCCTTGAAATGGAAGGATACGAAGCAGATGACGTGCTTGGTTCCATTGCGAAGGTCGCCGCAGAACAAGGACTGGGCGTAAAGATCATTACAGGTGACAGGGATCTGCTTCAATTGGTCAACGAGCGTACGGCCGTTTATCTTGCAGGCGATGACCAGACATACATCACAGATGAGGATGTCATCAACAAATTAGGCGTGCGCCCAGACCAGGTGGTGGATTACAAAGCCCTGGTGGGAGATACATCCGATAACATCCCCGGTGTAAAAGGTGTCGGCGAAAAGACGGCGACTGCATTGCTCGAAAAATTCGGCACATTGGACGCGATCTATCAAAACCTGGATCAGGTGGAAAATCGGTGGAAGGCAAAACTCGAGGCAAATAAAGATACGGCTTACATGAGCCGTGACCTGGCCCAGATTGAGATCAATCTTGATATTAAGTTGGACCTTGAACATGCCGCGGTAAAACCATTTGACCCAGCCAAACTGGAAGTCTTTTTCAAGGAAATGGAATTCCGCACGCTCCTAAGCAAAGTGCCAGGCATCAGCAGCGGCGCGACAGAAACCGTTGAAACAGCGCACAAAACCGCAAAAACAAAAAGCGGACAGATGGCCATGTTCGTCAACCAACCGCAGGTTGTTTATTCACCCCAACCATCGAACATTGAAGTCATTACCATTGATACAGATGATAAATTAAATGATCTCGTCCAGAAACTATCAAAAGCAAAAGTAATTTCATTTGACACAGAGACCACCGACACGGAGGAAATGAAAGCAGAGCTTGTCGGCATCTCGCTTGCCATCAGGGAAGGGCAGGGTTATTACATCCCCATCGGTCATATTTCGGGAAATAATCTTTCAATTGATAGGGTGATTTCTGCGCTGACGCCATCCATGACAAATGCAAAGATCGGAAAAATAGCGCACAACGCAAAATATGACTACATCCTGCTTGCGCGTTATGGTCTGATCACCTCCCCGCTCACCTTCGATACCATGCTGGCTGAATTCATTGTTGATCCTGCCTCGCGTAATCTTGGGTTGAAAAATCTTGCAGCGTTCCGTCTTGGCGAGGAAATGACTCACATTGAAGATCTGCTCGGCAAAGGTAAAAAGCAGATCAGCATGGCCGATGTGGCGATTGAAACCGCCGCGAACTATGCCGCCGCCGATGCCGAGACCACGCTGCGCCTGATGCCCATTTTGCAAACAGAATTGGAACGCGTGAACGGCACAAAAATTCTGGATGATATTGACATGCCTCTCACCGCCGTACTGGCAGAAATGGAAATGAAAGGCGCATTGATTGATATAAAATTTTTCAGCGAAATGTCCATTGACCTGGGCAAACGCCTCGCTGAAATTGAAAAGCAAATTTTCGACCTGGCGGGCAAGACCTTCAATATTAACTCGCCGCAGCAACTTTCGAATATTCTCTTCAATCATCTGCGCCTCGAACCACCCGACAAAGGGCGCAAAACAGCAACTGGCTTTTACTCCACCTCGGCAGACGTGCTGGAGTCCATGCGCGGCAAGCATCCCATTTTGGATTGGATCCTCGAGCAGCGCGAACTCTCCAAACTAAAATCCACTTATGTGGATGCACTGCCCGGCGCAGTGGATAAAAACACCGGCCGCGTGCATACTTCCTACAGCCAGATCGGCGCAGTCACGGGACGTCTCTCCTCCAATAATCCGAATTTGCAGAATATCCCGATCCGCACCGAGACGGGACGCCGCGTGCGAAACGGATTCATCGCAGATCAAGGCAACGTCCTGCTTTCAGTGGATTACGCACAGATCGAGTTACGCATCGTCGCGCACATGGCAGAGGATGAAGCCATGCTGGCCGCCTTCCGCGCGGAAGAAGACATTCACGCCACCACAGCCGCCGCCATCTACGATATTGAGCTGGATCAAGTGACCAAAGACATGCGCCGCCACGCAAAGGCGATCAACTTCGGGTTGATCTACGGCATGTCGGCATTTGGCCTGACCCGCTCCACAGAGTTGACATTGGCCGAAGCGGAGGATTTTGTCAAAGCTTACTTTAGAAAATTCCCCGCTGTAAAAAAATATCTGGATGGAATGAGAAAGCAAGCCGCTGAGATCGGCTACGTGGAAACCTTGCTTGGGCGCCGACGCTACTTTCCCGCCTTGCAAGGCAAGGTCAATGTACAAATGAAAAACCGCGAAGAACGCGAAGCCATCAACGCTCCCATTCAAGGCACTGCGGCGGACATTATGAAACTCGCCATGTTGAAAATTCCATCCGCATTGAAAGCCGCCGGCTTGAAAGGCAAAATGCTTTTGCAAGTGCATGATGAACTTGTGCTGGAATGTCCTAAAAGCGAAGTGCAAAAAACCGCGCAGGTCGTTCAACAAACAATGGCAAATGCCTACCCGCTGAGTATCCCCCTCGAAACAGAGGCAAGAGCGGGCGCGAATTGGGGCGAAATGACCGTACTAAAGTAATCACCGGTGCGCTTTGTCTATCCTTTTTATACAAGGTTATAATTCCGTTACCGATCAAAAATCATCGCAAATGCGAAAGTAGAATCAATTATGCCCGGACGAGATGACATTTTTCAAAAAGCAATGAACGAAGGCCACTCCGCCGCCTGGGATCAGGAATGGGATAAGGCTGTCAGTGCCTATCGCCGCGCTTTACAGGAAATTCCCGATCAGCCCAAAGCGCTCAACAGTCTTGGGCTGGCGCTTTATCAAATTGGCAGCATCGAAGAGTCTTTGCAGGTCTATATGATCGTGGCAAAGATCTCGCCAGATGACCCGGTGCCGATGGAAAAAGTGGCGCACCTTTCTGAAAGACTCGGCAACTTAAAAAACGCAACCGATGCGGCCCTGCGCGCGGGCGATCTCTTTATACAACAACGGGACACCCAAAAAGCTCTTGAAAACTGGGTCCGCGTTACAAATTTAAATCCAGAACATGCCGTTGCACATTCGCGCCTCGCGCAGGTGCATGAAAAACTTGGGCACACCCAACAGGCTGTGATGGAATATCTCGCTGTTGCCAGCATCATTCAGCGCGCAGGCAACGCCGAAAAAACAAAAGATATGGTGGAAAAAGCGCAGTCTCTTTTGCCGAACAGCCCCGAAGTGAAGCAAGCGCAGACTTTTCTCAAAACAGGACAACTGCTTCCCAAACCAATCCGCGGCAAAGGCGGGACGGGTCCCATCCGCATGGCGCAGGTAAAACAATTGCAAACCCCTCACGCTTCGCGAACCGCCTCCGGTCTGGACCCGGTATCTGAAGCTCGTCAAAAAGCATTGACCCAGCTAGCAGAGTTACTCTTCGAATACTCCGATGAAAGCCCCTCCTCGCAGGAACGCCGCGGGCTTTTCGAGATTATGAAAGGGACAGGCAACGTCTCCATGCAACAAGCGCAGCAGGCCAAAGTGATTCTGCACCTCGGTCAGGCTATTGATGCGCAAAGCAAAGGCAGGGAGTCCCAAGCCGTCGAAGAAATGGAAGGCGCCCTGGAAGCGGGCTTTAAACACCCGTCCCTATATTTCAACCTCGGTCTTTTACGTTTCAAGGGGGAACGGCTCGAAAGCGCACAACGCTTTTTACAAAATGCCGTCAAACACAACGATTATGCACTTGCAACCCGCCTGTTACTGGGGCAGTTGCTTGTGAGAAAATCCAACTTCCGCGAAGCCGTATTGGAATATCTGGAAGCGTTGAAACTCGCCGATTCAATGACCGTCCCGGCAGAACAATCGGATGACATCCGCCAGCAATATGAACCGCTGATTGAGGCCTATCAGGGCAAGAACGATGAAGCAGCCTTACGTAAAGTGTGCGAAAACATCAACGGCTTGCTCATGCGCCCGGATTGGCGCGAGCAACTCCACAAAACACGCGAACAGATGCCGATACAGGAGGGCAATATGCTTGCTCCGCTTGCAGATGTCATCCTGCAGGCACAATCCAGTACAGTGCTTGAATCGATGAACCGCATCAATCAACTGGCGCGCATGGGAAGTTTACGCTCCGCAATGGGCGAAGCCTACGACGCCGTACAACAAGCACCGACGTACCTGCCCCTCCACATTCTCATGGGCGATCTGCTTGTTCAGGAAGGCCGCACCACAGAGGCGATCTCAAAATTCAGTGTGGTTGCGCAATCCTACAGTGCGCGCGGCGAGGTGTTTCAAGCCGAAAAATTATTGCGCCGCATCATCCAACTCTCACCGATGGACCTCAACTCCCGCACCAGACTCATTGATCAACTGGTGGCGAGGGGACAAACCGATGACGCCATCCATGAATACCTGGAACTTGCTGAGATCTACTATCGCCTCGCCGAGCTCGATATGGCTCGCAAGACCTACACATCTGCTCTTCGCATGGTTCAACAAGGCAATGCCGCCCGCGAGTGGAACACACGCATCCTTCAGCGTATGGCAGATATTGACCTGCAGCGCTTGGATTGGAAACAAGCCTTGCGCGTCTATGAACAAATACGCTCACTCGACCCCGACGACGATGGAGCACGCAAACAATTGGTCGAACTCAACCTGCGCATGAAACAGCCCGATAAAGCCTTGAGCGAAATTGAAAACTACATCAATCACTTGGAGAGTCAGCACAATAACGATCTGGCAATCATCTTCCTTCAAGAACTTGTAAATGAATATGAAAACCAACCCCTCCTGAATCGCACGCTCGCTGCACAACTTCACCGCTCAGGTCGCACAAATGAAGCGATCACCCTGCTTGATAAACTCAGTGAAACCCTTATGCAAAACGGTGACAAGCCAGGCGCCATGCAGGTCATCAACCAGATCGTATTGATGAACCCGCCGAAGGTGGAGGATTACCGGCAACTGCTCATCCAAATGCGAAATACCTAAGAAGACAGGGGGCCATCACAAACAATGGGCATTTTCTTTCCTGCGCCTCGCATTTAATTCCAAACCTGTCTCTGTTCCGCACAGCATTTTCGACATGACAAATAGTCATCCCAACTTGTGACAAAAGTTTTAACGGCTTACAAAGCCTGCATGCTATAATCCCTGCGATTTCAATACTGGAGAAGCAACATGCCAAAAACCCACTGGAAGAACACCAGTACTTCGAAAAACAACGCCGTCATGAATTGGCTGTTCATTTTTAGCTTCGTGGTAGCATTCCTGATTATCTTCGGGGGATTTGTCCGCCTTACTCGTTCCGGGCTTTCCATCGTTGAATGGAATCCCGTCAGCGGTGTGATGCCTCCCATCGGTCAGCAAGCCTGGCAGGAGGAATTCACCAAGTATCAACTCACGCCTGAATACATCAAGATCAACACAGGTATGACGCTCCCAGAATACCAATTCATCTTCTACATGGAATGGGTCCACCGCATCATTGCCCGCCTGGCAGGCTTGTTCTATGCCATTCCTGTGTTCTATTTCCTTTTCAAGAAAACCATCCCTTTCAAGGAATTCGGCATTTATATTGTGATGGGACTGCTCTTCATCGGGCAGGCTTTCATGGGCTGGTATATGGTCGCCAGCGGATTGGTGGAGCGCCCCGCCGTCAGCCACTTCCGCCTGACCGTTCATCTGTTATTTGCACTGACCCTCTTCGGCATTGCATTGTGGACGGCGCTCGGTCACAAATATGGCTTACCTGACACATCGAAGAAAGCCAAATGGTCCCTGCCGTCAAAAGTATCCTTCTGGTCAACGGTTGTGCTGCTGATTCAAATCGCCTACGGCGGTATGACGGCTGGCCTCAAGGCAGGTCATGTTTCAGATACATGGCCGCTTATGTTTGGAAAATTAATACCGCCCAACCTCTTCAACTCATGGAGCGACCTGTTTGAAACCCCACAAACCATTGTCTTCATCCACCGCTGGTTTGCGTGGCTGGGAATGATCCTCGCGCCTGTGTTGTATTACATCGTCAAGAAACAAAACTACCCCGCCGATATCCAAAACGGACTCAAGTGGTTGATTAGCATCGTCGCCTTGCAAATCGCACTTGGCGTGTTAACCATTTTGTCATACGTTAACATCGTGATTGCGCTGATCCACCAGGCCAATGCCATCGTCCTGTTTGGGCTGGCGCTGTATTTTATTCACAGATTCAGGGCATTGGATAGGAAATAGATAAGCTCAACGACAATAAAGCGATGGTGGATAATTTCCACCATCGCTTTATTGTTTAATTCGCTGCCGTACATCCGTCATTGCGAGACGCCGCTTTTGTACTTCGGCGGTGAACCAATCTCCCCGCAGTCTGAGATTGCTTCGGGTAAAAACAAGAGTGCCCTCGCGATGATGGAATTTACTCATATTTGTACAGTAGAGAGTTGTTTAATAAAAATCATTCACTCAGGTATTCGCTCTTTATTGACCCATCTCAGCCAGAGCCGCTTCGATCTTTTCCTGGAAGATCTCAATAGGTTGTGCACCTTCGATCAATACCGTCTTTTCCTCTCCATTTACAGAATAGGTCAACAGGAATGAAGGAGTCGCCTGAATACCGGCAAGAACACCATTCTTGAAATCCTCTTCAACCAGGCTCTTATAATTTCCGCCATTAAAGCATGAGCGGAAGGCATCCATGTTCAAGTCAATCTTTTCAGAAAAAGCCAACAGGCGGCGGTCTGCGTAAGCGCCGACATTCGAGCCAGCCTGATTTACAAATATAATATCGTGCATTTCCCAGAATTTTCCCTGATCGCCTGCGCAATATGCCCCTTCTGCCGCCCTGCCAGATTCCGCGCCAACGAAGTCGCCGAAGGAGTGATACACAAAATATACAGTGCCGTCGCTGATATATCTTTCCACTAACTGTTCTTCCGTATTCTCAAAGAAAACACGGCAGAAAGAACATTGAAAATCTGAATATTCATCGATCTTGATTGGGGCATCAGGGTTACCTATTGTGTTGAAATCCACATTCGCGCGGGAAATAACAGGCGCAGAAAACACCTCGCCAACGGGCTTGAAATTCGGGTATATGAACAAAAAAGCCAAAAAAAGCGCTCCAACGGAAATAAGGCCTATGCTCAATAAGCGAGAGCGCTGTCCCTTACGGCGTATTTGATCACGGCGTGCCTGCCGCTTGCTGATTTCTTTATTGCTGCTCATACCGACTCCTATGTTATAAGTTTAACTATGTATTATTATTTTCTCATATTGAAACAGATTTGTCCATTGAAGCGTTAAAATGTTCTTATTTTATTATTTGCGCAAACGGGCATCCATCCAAAGTGTTATTGTTTTGAAGACTTCAGTCTGTTCGGGTTCATTGTGAAGTTCGTGGGTGGCGTCCTCCCACAAAACCAATGTGCACTTTTCTTTCAGCGGAGCGGCGAATTCGATACTGCTTGAGGGGAAAGCGAGTTTATCGTTCCTGCCATGCAAAAGCAGCAACGGAAGCGAAAAATCGCGCGCATGTTCCAACAACCATTTATTAACGCCAAGAATAATCTTTCCAAAGCCCAGCGAAACTTTATCATGCACAAGCGGGTCATTGATATAGGCCTGCACAACCTTTTCATCACGCGAAATACTTGTCGGGTCCAGTCCGCTCGCGAGGGATACGCCTGGCATAATTGTCCCCAACACCTTTGCAATGCTGACTTTTATGACTTGTTTCTCAAGAGCGGTGTGCAATCCCGAACTGGTGGCAACCACTCCCTTCACTTTCGGTTTGCGCTGCAGTCCATAATACAAAACCTGAATCCCTCCCAGGCTGTGCCCATACAGGAAGAGCGGCAGGCCTGCATAGCGTCCACCGGCCTGCTCAAGTAAGACATCTATATCCATCATGGAATCCTCAATAGACGAGATATGTCCCCGCGCGCCGCCAGAACGGCCATGCCCGCGCAAGTCTGATGTAAACAGTACAAAGCCTTCCTTCCCAAATGCTTCGGCGACATGGGCATAACGAGAACTATGCTCACCCAGACCATGCAGCAGGCAGATGACCGCCTTGGGCTGCAATTCCGTCGGTTCCCAGGCTTGTCCAAAAATATTCAAACCATCGCGCGTTTTCCAGGTCAGTTCATGATGCTGCATTTAATCCTCCAAGGGTGATCTTAAATTCACATTGATGTGCGCCCACCGCACGGCAGGCGCGTTCTTCAATATCATGTTCCCTGCCATCTGCCCAGTATAAACATTCATGGATCAAGCCCAGGATCACGAAGCAGATTGGGGGGTCATATCCGGGCGGTACACAAGTACTGGAAAATTTTCGCCTGTGTATTTAAAACCCATCTTTTCATAAAGGGCCAAAGATGCAGCATTATCCGCCTGTGTGTTGACGGAAAGCCTGCCGATTTGACCAAAATTCATGCGCTGGATCAAGTCGCTCACTAATGCCGCACCTACTCCCCTGCCTTGCGCCTCAGGCTGAACTCCGAGCCTGGCGAGGTGCGCCCCAAGCAAATTCCCTGTACTGATCTGATACCCGATCACGCCCGAATCATCTTCAGCGACTGTGGCATGCAGGGCCTGAGAACGCGCTCGTTGAAGTGAATCAAAGGTGTTGTGCCAAAAATGACCGAACGAAGCAAAGTCCACTTTTGTGACAGCATACAAATCCGATGCCAGCATGGGGCGTATCCGCATCCCTTCAGGCGTATTGAATGCTTTGGCATTTTCGCCGCTCCATTGCAATAGAATAATATTTTGTTTTAATTCAAAGCCGCTGGAGAGCAGGATGTTTTGAAACCAGGGCTTTACTACAATCGCCGCGATTTGTGTTCCCTGGCACTGCCCGCCAAGGCAAGTGTGCGGGTTGGCGCGGATAATTTCAGGGTACGCAGCTCCCGATAAGGCAGACCAGGCTTCAGGTCCAGAAAGATGCGGGTGATACGCGAAGAGACGTATCCATGCAACATGTGGAGGGTCTTCGGGGCAAGCCAGGGCGGCATTGATTCGTCCATCTTCCTCCATCACCCAGTAATTTTGCGAGCCGACCCAATCCAGCGCAGACCGCCAATCCAAATGACGGTGTAGATTGGCTTCATGTAAAATAAGGTTGGCGATCTGGTGATAATCCTGTGTGAGCGCGCGCCGAACCCGCAAGCTAAGGTTGATCATCCTCTATTGATCAGGCCAAGGAAGAAATTTAGGATGCGCTCAAAAAAGCCCGGTGTTTGTTTTGCATCCAGTGAGCCCATCATCTTAAATGCTGATTCGGTGAGCTGGCCTGTTTTTAGTTTGACAGCGGCGGCTGATTTCATGACCATGGAAACCAGATCGCCTTCATTGACCTGCTTGAATAACTCCGCAGAAAATTCATACTTTGCGATGGCTTCATCGTACCGCTTGAGAGCCTCGAGCGCCGCGGCCTGATTCCCTAATGCCATGGCCTGGTGTTTGTAATCTTTTGCGCCTGCGAATATTTGATCCGTGTCAAGCGCCGCATCCAGCGACTCTTGCGGCTGGCCGGCCTGCAACAGCGCAACGCTCATGTTGTTCTTCACTTCAGCGGCCATTAACTCTGCGTGCCCCAAAGTGTATCCTTCTGCAGCTTGATAGAATAAATCGGCGGCTTCCTTGTATTTTTTATTTTGATAAGCGCGTTTACCCTGGGCTTCGAGATGTGCTGGTTCAAGTGTCATGTAGGATTTTACCGGGATTTCTTTCAAAAATATCAAAGCGTAATATCAAGCAAGCCCTCTGCAACAGACCGCAATTTTTCCTTTGACATTTCATTGAGTTTCATTGCCAATTCAAGGTAGGGGCGATTGACAGGCTGGCAGACAAAGTCTTGCATTTCCTGAGGCAATTCAAGGATTTTCTGCATGGCGCGCTGGCTGTTCATCCACTGGCCTAGCGGGCCGCTCTGATCAAAGAATATTTCAATGCGGCTTCCCATGACTGCAAGAATGCTTTCAATTTCAGGCACAGAGATGGGGCGCTGGCCCAATTCATATGATTTCAATTTCGAGTGTGAAATTCCTGTTTCCAAAGCAAGGTGACGAATGGACATGTTTACGCTTGTCCGTTCCTGTCGTAGTAAGGCCCCGATCATGCGCTGGCGCAAGGCGATCAATTGTGGCATATCCACAGATTCGAGCGAAGTGCCCGCATCAAACCTGGTCTCTTTTCCCAGGAATTGTGAGATCGGAAGTTTTAAGAAATATGCAAGCGTTTCAAGTTCTGGCAAGGATGGAGAGCGGCGTCCTTCTTCGTAAGCGCGAAATAAGCCCGGTTTGATACCAATTGCATCGGCACACTCTTTTATGCTGCGGCGTTCTGCCATGCGTGTATTTCGGATAAGCAAACCAAGTTTCTTTTCACGTATGGTGATCTGAGCGTTTTTCATATTTCCTCATATTTGGCTGGATGCCTCGATTATAGCAGAGTGTTTCAGCGCCGCGAGCTTTGATTGGCAGATGGCCTTGGCGCAAATATCTCTGCCTTGAGTTTATAACCAGCCGCTTCAAGACGCGGCGTAAAGATGGGGCGAATTCCTGTGGCACTTAATTCACCCTGAACTTTCCCGTCAGTAGCAACGCCCGTTTTATTAAATTTGAACACATCGGTTAGCACAACGATCTCGCCTTCCATGCCTGCAACTTCCGTAACAGCCGTCACTTTACGTTGACCATCTTTCAAACGTGTTTGCTGGACGATCAAATCAATTGCGGATGATATTTGCTGGCGCACCACTTTAAGGGGCAAATCCAAGCCTGCCATAAGCACAAGGGTTTCAAGGCGTGAGATCGCATCTCGCGGTGTGTTCGCATGGACAGTAGTCAATGAGCCGTCGTGGCCGGTATTCATGGCTTGAAGCATATCTAATGCCTCCCCACCGCGTACCTCCCCCACGACAATTCGGTCCGGGCGCATACGAAGTGAATTCTTGACAAGCTCACGAATACTCACTGCGTGGAGACCATCTGCATTCGCGGATTTTGTTTCCATCCGCATCACATGATCCTGCTGAAGCTGAAGCTCCGCGGCATCTTCAATCGTAATAATGCGCTCATTCTCAGGAATAAAACCAGACAAAACGTTCAATAACGTGGTTTTTCCAGAGCCCGTACCGCCAGAAATGACGATATTCAAACGCGCCTTAACACAGGCTTCCAAAAAATCCGCCATTTGTTGTGTGACGGATCCAAAAGTCACCAGGTCATTGACTTGTAATTTGTCTTTACGGAACTTGCGTATCGTAATAGACGGTCCATCAATCGCAACAGGGCGCACGACAGCATTCACACGGGAACCATCAGGCAAACGCGCATCCACTGTAGGGGAATCACCGTCCACGCGGCGGCCAAGAGGCAGGATAATGCGATCTATGATGCGCAGGACATGATCATCGTCATCAAAAGCAACATTGCTCTTGGTAAGCTGCCCATTCTTTTCTATAAAAATTTTATTTGGCCCATTCACCATGATCTCAGAAACATCAGGATCATCAAGTAAAACCTGGATCGGCCCAAAACCAAGCAGGTCATTCATGACCTGGCTGAATATATCTTTTTTCAGGTCTTCAGGGAGTCTTAATTGAGTTTGTTCAAATACACGGGAAATATTTTTCTGGAGAAAAGAACTGCGTTGTACAGCCGAGACACCCTCCATTTCCAGGGCACGCATTAAATTATCTGCCAAATATTTTTTAAGTTTAATCAGGTCCTGGCCGGTGAGTCTTTGAGGTCCACTGGGATTTGGGGTACTCATTCTTTTGTTACCTTGTTTTCATCTTCCCCCACCGGCATAATCCACACGATTTGTTTCTTTTGAACAGCAAGAAATGGGCCCTGGTATATTATTTTCCCTTCAGTATCATAGACATTCGCCTCGGTCACAGCTATATATTGCTCACTGCCTTCCAGTTCAGTTTTAAATCGTGCTCCTTTTAATACGTGTATTAGACCGCGAATCAGATGGGTTGTGGTTTGAAGAATGGAAGGTACGGGCACTTTTGTGACCACATCCGTGTAATACTTTCCCTTTTCATCATATTCAATCATTACAGTTATACTCCCATGTGTTAATAATTCCTTGTCACAATTTTATCATTTCCACTGAACAGATGGGACAAGATGTAAACTATGTGCACGCAAAACATGTCAGGCAAGTTGCTCCTTGCGCCGTCCTCGGCACAGGATTTACCCTGTAAACGCCGCCGAGGACGGCGGCTGGTGCATAGGTTACTGACAACCTTTGTGCGCACACTGTAAATTACGCTAAAGGCGGGAAAATAAATTACACCGCTCGTAATTTACGCGCCAAACTTTCCATTTCCCTGGCTGCATCCTGAAAAATAATGGAAGCGGTATCGTTGGGGAATTCCAATGAGAACGGCCGATGACGGCTGTTGGCAAAAGCTAAATTACTACCCAGATACGGCATAGTCGTCATGATCTTCCTGCCCAGCGCACTCTCTGCATCCACCTTGCTCAAGCCTTCCATGCTCGCAGCACGGTTCAGGATCGGATAAATGGAACTGACATTGACACTCTTGTTTTTTAAGTAATCCAATAAAGTCTTTGTCAACGTCACCGTGCTTGTATCCGTGCTGACGATTAAAGCCACAAGATCTGCATTCTGGAGGAGCGGCAAGGTGATCTTTGAAAGAGAGCGCCCAATATCAACCAGCACATAATCATAGGAGTCCTTCAAGGCGTTCACAATATCCCATATTCTTCCCACGTTGAGATTGTTACTGCTTTCAGGGTCTGGCGAACCAGCCAGCAAATTAAAACGCCAGACCTTCATCTCTGGTAATTCCTTGCGAAAAAATTCGGAGGTTGTCTTTTCCGGTGACATTTCCGTAATTGTGACAATATTTTGCGATCCTTCATAACCGACAATCGGCGCAATGGAACCGATCGGTAGTACCAAGTCTGCAACGACCAGCCGCGCCTTCGGCTTGTTTTGTGAAATGTTCATGGCAATGTTCGCACACAAGGATGAGGTGCCGGTGCCTCCCTTCGCACTTAGAAAAACCACCAGCAATCCGCCCTGCTTCATGGGGGCATTCATATGCCCAAGCAGGCGGCTTATGGTTTCATTTAGAATGGAAACCGCCTGCTCGGATTTTGTAATATATTCATTGAAACCAGCCTCAAAACAGGATTTAATACGGACCGAACTGGAGACACTGCTGAGAGCAATAAGGGGTAGGTCCGCTGTACGCGGATCCTGCCGTAGTTTTACAGCCAACTCCTCCCCAGGAATATCAGCAATGATCGGGTCAATAATCACAAGATCGGGATGATCACGCCAGGCAAAAATCAAACCTTGCTTGCCAGAATCCGCCTGAAGTACATCATATTTTTGGTCCGTCAGGTTGTGAGCTATGAAATTTCGGCTGACTACATCTGCATCAATTATTAGGATCTTATTTCCAATCATAAATCATCTCCTTATACATGCTCATGCATGTATACACATCACGCTTCATTTGGAGTCATTAAGTAACCCAGCCCAGATCGCGTGACAATATGGCGGGGGTTGTGAGCATCTTCCTCAAGTTTTTGTCTCAGGCGGGCAATACTAACCCACAAAATCTCTTTATCGCTTTTATATTCCGTGCCCCACACGCTCGTCAGCAACTCCTCCGACGTGAGAATTTTGCCAATGTTATGCGCAAACTGCAATAAGAGACGGTACTCTGTTGCAGAAAGTGAAATGGCATTTTCGCCGCGCCAAACTTCGGCGCGTGCAAAATCGATCTTTAGATCGTCATGGGTAAAAAAGCGCGCCTGGCCTGTTTCAGCAGGAGCCTGTGCACGGCGGAGGACAGCCCGCACACGTGCAAGCAGCTCAGTGGCAGAAAAAGGTTTTACGAGATAATCATCAGCGCCAAGATCGAGCCCGCGGACACGATCCTGCGCTTCGCCGCGAGCTGTCAGGATCACAATTGGCACATTTGAGAATTCACGCAAACGTTGACAGGTCTCAAAGCCATCCAAACGAGGCATCATTACATCCAACAACACCAGGTCTATTGGCTGAGCTGAAAACACTTCCAGGGCCTGTAGACCATCCTTTGCAGTAGTCACTTCATAGCCTTCGGTTCGCAAGTTCGCTTCCAAAAGACGAAGGTAACGAGGTTCATCGTCTACGATCAAAATACGCTTGGCCATAACGATCTCCTTAATGACATCAAACTTAATAACAATGGTCAATGCTGCGGATCTACGGACAACTCAATATAAAAGGCTGTGCCCTTACCCAAAGCTGACTCTACCCAAATATTACCATGATGTGCCAAAACAATTTGCCTGCAAATATACAGCCCCAGGCCTGTGCCTGTCACTGTGCGCTCACCGGGGACGCGATAGAATCGCTCAAAGATAAAGGGAAGATACTCCTCGGGGATGCCATCCCCATGGTCTGCAAAGGTGATGCGGATCTTCCCATCGTGGAACCACATACTTATTTTGATCTCGGAATTAGGCGCATACTTTAACGCATTGCTGAATAGATTCTCAAAGACCTGTGAAAGACGAAAACCGTCGCCGTGAAGTGGTGGAAGGGGCTGAACATCAAAGGTGATCTTTAACTCCGGGTGGCGCGTCTTCACCCGCGTGGCAACATCACGCACAAGCGCATCCATTCTTACCGGCGAGAATTTAAACTGAATTGTCTTGCTTTGCAAACGCGCAGATTCGAGCATATCTTCCAGCAAACGGGTTAACTGATCGGCTTCCTCATCAATAATATTTAAAAATTCACGCTGGGTGGTTTCATCCCAAATTGTATCCTGCCGCAAAAGACTTGTTGTGTATCCCTTAATAAAACCAAGCGGTGTTCGTAATTCATGAGAGATCGTAGAGACAAAATCTTCCTGCAAGCGCATTTGTCTTTGCACAGAATCCAGTTCGGCGCGTGCCTCCTGCAAATCTCTGCGTTCGATCAAAGCAGCAGACCAAAACGCCTGCAATGAGCCAATTTGAATTTGCAGGTCAGAAAACTCAGGTCCGCCAAAACGAATGAATACAAGTGCGCCGCTTAATTTTGATCCAATATTCAAAGGAATGCCCAATAAATGCGCCTGCGCCAAACGGTCCGTACCTTGAGCGCCCTGAGCAGGTAAATGCAGAACCATTTTCCCAGATGCCAGCACATCATTTGCTGTGCTCTCCCCCCACGCAGCCTCGGCTTCGGCCTTCCTGCCGCGTCCCTTTGCGCGCGCGTATACAACTTCCAATCCTTTTATCTGCGGGTCTATAAGATAGATGGCAACATTATCATAGACAAAAGAACCGCGCAAAGATACAAACAAAGTATCGAGTGCGGCTTTCCAATCCTGTTTACCTTGAACTTCCTGAAAGATATTATGTAAAAGAGAAAGGGTTGATATATCCATTATTAATCACGCACAGCCAGCAATGGGAATTTGAAAGTGGAGCCTTTCCCTTCCACAGATTGCACATCCAACAAAGAACCATGCGCCTCAATGATCTGGCGGACAAGAGAAAGGCCAAGCCCTGTTCCTCCAAAATGGCGGGTGGAGGAACCATCCAGTTGATGGAATGGTTCGAAAATTTCCTTCATCCGGCCCGATGGAATACCAATGCCTGTATCTGTAACAGAAACGAGGATAAGATTATCCCCTTCTTCCTTGAGATTGATGACCACGCTTCCACCTGACGGGGTGAATTTGATTCCGTTATCGAGGAGTTGTTTCATCACCCAGCCAATTTTCTCGGGGTCGGCCTGCACTACAGGGATATTTTCCAGCGCTGACACTGAAAGCTGAACACTGCGTTCTTCCGCTTTGTTCAGGACAGATTTAACTGCAAGCGAAACAAGCTGGCGAATATCCACTAGCTCCAATTTCATACTCATCTCGCCGCGCGAGGCCAGCGAGAACATGATCAAATCTCCAATCAAGCCTTCCAGTCTCGTGGCAGCGCGTTGGCTGACCTGCAAGGCTTGGCGCTGGTCGTCTGAAATGTCCCCTAAAGACTCGGTAATCAATAATTCGAGATATCCTTTTACATGTGTAAGCGGAGTGCGCAGCTCATGCGAGATGTTTGCCACAAAATTTGCCTTCATCTGGCTGAGTTCAGAAAGCCGGTTAAGGGCTTTATTAAGTTCCGCAGTGCGGTCTTTTACCCTTTGATCCAGGTTGCGATTTGCGGCTTGCAAAGCGGAACGTAACTGAATGAGCTGCTCAGTGACCACCTGGTCAAGTGTGGCGCGGTCCAACAGATTCATGTCTATCAATGCCTGGCCAAGCAGATACCGTTTCCCTTCTGAGGTTCGTTCTTGTTGATAGGCAAGCGCTTTCTGCAGGTCATCATCGCTGATCAAACCCTTTTGGACGATATATTCGCCCATGCGGGGAATCAGCATTTCAGGAGACAGGTTCAAAAGGTTTTTTTCCATAGTCTGTTCCTTTGGTATCTATTGCCAGGCCCATTCGCCATTTACCATCGCCGCAGCTGCATCTAATATCAACAACTCATTCGGTTCAATTTGGAAGGGGTCCTGATCCAAAACAATTAAATCAGCAAGGTAATTTTCAGCGAGTTTGCCAAGGCGATCCTCCGCATTTGCTGCGTAGGCGGCCCCGAAAGTATAGGCGGAGAATGCCTCAGCCAAAGTCAATTTTTGTTCGGGGTACCAGCCTTCAGCGGAGGGCGAACCGTCTGCCCGTTGTCGCGTGACTGCGGCATGGAGTCCCAAAAATGGGTTCGGCGATTCGACTGGCGCATCCGATCCAAAAGCGAGGGGGGCGCCATGATTGAGTTGTGTCCGCCAGGCATAGGCGAACGCGGAGCGATTTCCCCAGAAGCGGTCTGCGGCGAACATATCGGAGGGCGCGTGAGCGGGTTGCATGGAGGCGATCACGTTGAGCTTTGCAAGCCGCGGCGCGTCATCGGGATGGATGAGCTGCACATGTTCAATGCGGTGACGCAAATGCGGCAATCCCTTTTCGGTTTCGTATTTGCGAAGTTGTTCATAGGCATTGAGTACTTCGTGATTGGCGCGATCACCAATGGCATGGACGGTCATGCTCAAGCCCACATCGGCGGCTTTGCGGCAATGTTCAAAAAGTTCTTCGCCATCCATGTTGAGAATGCCTTTGTTCTCCGGTTCATTTTCATAAGGTTGAAACATCGCGGCGGTGTGCGGACCCAGCGCGCCATCCATAAAGACTTTGACAGAACCGATCCACAACCACTCATCGCCGAAGCCAGTACGCAAACCAAGTTCATTGGCTTGCTGCACGTTTTCCACGGGAATGTTTTTGTTGACGCGTAATTTTAGTTTACTGTTCGCGTGCATGGATTGCAATGCCATGAAAGAATCACGACGGTCAAAATCGTGAATACCTGTCAAACCCATCTTCCACAAAATGGGTTGGGCTTTTTCAATGGCAGTTTCTATTTCACGAATGGATGGTTCGGGGATGATGTCGCCCACCGATTGCATTGCGGTTTCAAGCAAAATGCCGGTTGCCTGCCCTTTGGCATCCCGTTGAATCGCACCATCTTTTGGGTTGGGACTATCACTGGTTATCTTTGCAAGATTCAAGGCTGAAGTGTTTACCCACGCGGCATGCAGGGATTTTGCAGTGAGATAAACGGGGTTATTCGGCGCAACCGCATCTAGTTCAATTGCAGTTGGCCATTCATCCCCCTCACCCTGTCCTCTCCCTACGGGAGAGGAGTTCCATTCATTTTGATTCCAGCCATGTCCCAGCACCCATTCGCCAGACTTGGAATTACTTACACGTTCAGCCACGCGACGCAGGCACTCTTCTACCGTTTTTGTTCCGCAGTCCACCCTTGCAAGTCCCAACGCGTAATGCTGGATGTGGATATGTGCATCCGTGAGACCGGGCAGAATTGTTTTGCCTTTCATATCCTGCCTTTCCACCCTGCCATGCGCGAGGCTTTCCAATTTATTCTTCTCCCCTACTGCAATAATCCTTCCGCCTGCGATCAAAATCGCGGAGGCAAGTGGAAAGGAGGGATCAAGTGTATGGATGTTTGCGTTATAGAGGAGTTTCATAGTTTAGTAGTTTAGTTCGTTCGATAGTTTTGTAGTCGGAGAGTGATTATAACTACCCAACCATTCAACTACACAACCACGTAACTAACCAAGTTTTTCCAACAGCGCATCCAACTCTTCGTCGGAATAATAGTAGATCGTGACCGTGCCGCTTTTTTTGCCATGCTTTAATACGACCTTAGTCCCTAAACTATTTTGGAGGCGTTTTTCCACATCGTTCACATCCGCGCTGCGGCCTGGTGTCTTCGCCTTGATCGGTTTCTGCCCTGCAAGTTTTCGCACTAACTCCTCCGCCTGACGGACGCTCAAGGAGAGATTCAATAATGTCTGCAAGGCCGAGGTTTGCGCCTTCTGTGTGGTAAGCATCAACAAAGCACGCGCGTGACCTTCTGTGATGCTGCCATCCACCAATGCCTGTTTGACAGCATCTGCAAGCCCAAGCAGACGCAGAGTATTCGTCACGGCCACACGGCTTTTGCCGACTCGTTTGGCCACCGACTCATGCGAAAGACCGAAATCCTCCACCAATTGACGATAGGCTTCGGCTTCCTCCATTGGATTCAAATCCTCGCGTTGGACATTTTCGATCAACGCGATCTCAAGCAGTTCCTGATTGTTCGCCTGGCGCGTAATGACGGGTACGGTCCGGAAGCCTGCTTTTTGCGCAGCCTGCCAGCGTCTTTCACCTGCGATCAAAATAAAAGAGCCATCGCCATTCGGCAACACGATCAGCGGCTGGATCACCCCATGTTCACGAATGGAGGCAGCCAGCCCAGCTAATTCTTCTTCCTGGAATTTCAAACGCGGCTGGCGCGGATTGGGCTTGATTAATTCCACAGCCACTTGCTGAACGCCGCCAGCGCCAGAAGAAACAGGCAGCGGTTTCACGCCGGTGGGAATGAGTGATTCCAAACCTTTACCAAGACCTTTTCGTTGAGCCATGCTTGCTCCTAAAATAATTCACAACACTTTCTTTCTTGGCATAAGTCCACGAAAGAGCCAGATTATTAAGCCTTATCGCCTTTCAACAATTCCTTCGCCACGGCTTCATAAGCCAGCGCGCCAACAGATGCAGGCGCATATTCTGAGATCGGCAAACCGTAGGAAGGCGCTTCCGCGAGGCGCACACTGCGCGGCACAACACTCTTGAATACCTGGTTCGGGAAATGACGGCTCACTTCCGCAACCACATCAGTGGAAAGATTGGTGCGGCTATCAAACATGGTCAACAACACGCCGCGTACCTCCAACTCAGGGAACAATGCCGAGCGCACACGTTCAATGGTTTGAGTCAATTGGCCGAGTCCTTCCAAAGCGAGATATTCACATTGGACAGGCACGATGACACCATCCATGGCCGCCATCAAACCGTTCACAGTCAGCAAACCCAATGAAGGCGGACAATCAATCAGCACATAATCGTAACGATCTGAAATTGAAAGAAGGGCTTTCCGTAAGCGAAACTCACGCGCCAGTTCATCCACCAATTCCACTTCCGCGCCAACAAGAGAAGGAGAGGCAGGCAGTAACGACAATTGCAAACGCTCATTCAATAAGACATAAGGAAAAATATTGGTCTCACCCAATAAGGCTTCATAGGTGCCGCCCTGCACACCCAGCTTATCCACACCCAAACAGGAGGTGGCATTTGCCTGCGGGTCCAGATCCACAACCAGCACATTTTGCCCGAGCCGCGCAAGGTATGCCGCCATATTGATCGTGGAAGTGGTCTTCCCCACGCCGCCTTTTTGATTCGCCAGGGTATAGATTCTCGTCAAGATAAAACCTCCATCAAACAACTTTCAATTTCCTGCGGTGTGGGAATTCCATCCAAGCCAATACGCGTAACTGAATAGGCCGCCAGGTTCGTCGCAAACCGCGCCGCCTCCCACGGGTCATGCGTCACAGACAAACGCACAAAAAACGCCGCAGCAAAAATATCACCCGCACCCGTTGCGTCCACTTCCTCCACCAAAGGCGGACGAAAACGACGGCGATCTCCATTCCAATGCAAAACCGCGCCTGATTCGCCCTCTGTGAGACAAAGCACCTGCGTATGATGCACCATCAACTCGAAAAGTTCCAGGTCGCGGTCAATATCGTCCACGCTCATCACCACGCCTCCCGCCTGACCGAGAACCTGCTCGCTGTTTTCCCAGGCAGTGGCAAACACTTTACCATTTTCGTCCCAACTGCGCATCCAGCCTTGCGGCGTAACGCCGACCAACGAAGCAGGGAATTGCCCCGCCAGCTTCGCATCCACTTCCTGGGCAATCGGCGCAAGATGCACAATGGGCGCATTTCGCCAGGCTTGCGGGATATGCTCAAAATTAATCAGCGACGCCTGAGCATGTAAGGTTTGCCTGCGTCCGCTTTCGGTTTCGATGTTTTCAAAAACCGTGCTATGCTCGCTTGGCACATTGACAATCTGAATGTCCTCCAAAGCCAGCAAGGGCGCATCCTCTCCCGCCGAGGTGACAATTCCCACCCGTAAACCCAGCACACGAGCTGTCAACGCTGAATATGAAACCGTCCCGCCAAGTTGTTTGCCTGTGAGACTAACATCCACGGCTACATGGCCGATCGCCAAATAATCCACGGGTTCAATAGAGACGAGTTCCAGCATGGCATGATTATACCGTAGGGGTAATACGTTCTTTCTCCTTTCGACTTTGATAAAAGCAGGAAGATCAAAGAAAAAAGACCACCGATCGGTGGTCTTTTTGGAATCTTTCGTGATTTTATTCTTTCGGAAAAATTACAACTTTGCGATAGGGCTCTTCGCCTGTGCTTTCTGTGATCACTGCGGGATGACCGCGTAACTCAATATGCACCATGCGGCGCTCATTGGCTGTCATCGGTTCCATGGTTACTTTGCGGCCCATCCTGGTCACCTGGTCTGCCAGGCGGTTTGCCAGTTGACGGATCTGTTTTTCGCGGCGGGAACGATAGCCTTCCACATCAACGGTCAACTGCACCCATTGCTGGGTTTGTTTGCCGACGATCAAGGATGCAATGTGCTGGAAGGCCGTCAATGTTTCCGCCTGGCGGCCAATCAGAGCGCTGAGGTCATCCCCGCGCACATCCACTTGAATACTGCGACGGTCGTCAGTGCTGGAAACATCGTAACCTGCAGAGACCTGCGCCTCCATGCCAAGGTGATGGATCAACCTGGAGACAACTTCTTCTGTCGTATCCAATAACTGGTCATGGCCTGGCCGCTCTGTTTTTTTAGCAATGACAAGGGCTTCTTCTACAGGTTTCTTTTCAGCACGGCGCGGCCTGGCCTCCTTCTCCTTCGGCGCTGACTCTGCCTTTTTTGCAGGAGCAGGCTTACGGTCAGTTCGAGGCGGGGGTTTGGATTGTTCTCCGGCAACCGCGCTGGATGAATCCGCACTAGGCTTATGTTCCCCGGGCGGCGGGTTGACCGACAGGCGCACACGCACCTGACGGCCGCCAAGTCCGAATAATCCTTTTGTCCCCGAATCCAAGACCTCCACAGAAACAGCCTCAGCCGTTAAGCCAAGCTGTGATAAACCCTGCTGGAGGGCTTCTTCAACGGTTGAAGCGATGATCTCAAGCGTAGTGCGCTCGTTCATTTTGCCTCCCTACTTTTTTGCAGAAGATTTTTTTTGGCCGCCACCGGGCAGAAGATTGCTCCAGTTGGCACGGCCTGTTGCAGCGTATTGTACAACACCCAGGACATTGCTGATAATGAAATAAACCGCAATGCCCGAAGCAAAGTTCAAGGCGAACCAGCCAAGCATGAGCGGCATGTAGATGCTCATCATCTTTGTCATCTGGGCGCCTTGATCATTGGGATTGGTCGAAGCAGGCATGGTCAATTTGGATTGAATATAAGTGGTCAGCGCCACGATGATCGCAAGGGTTGGTAAAGCAAACCCCAAGACCTGAATAGACTCGGGGCGGCCCAAATCCATCCACAAAAATGTACTGTTCAGCGGGATGATACCTTCCACATTCTGGAATGGATAGATCGTGCGAGCAAGTTTCAGCATGTCAAACGGCGTCGCAGAAAGCGCACGCGTGATGCTTTGATATAAACCAATGATGATGGGAAATTGAACGAGCGTCGGCAGGCAGGATGCAAAAGGATTAATGCCGCGCTCTTTATAAATACGCATCTGTTCCTGGGCGATCTTTTCCTTATCCTTCGCATATTTCTTTTGGATAGCCTGCCATTCCTTGTCGTTCTGTAATTCCTGCATGGCTTGAGCGCCTTTTACCTGCGAGGCATTTAATGGCCAGGTAATCACTTTAATAAGGATGGTGAATAAAATGATCGCAAGACCAAACATATGCGGACCATGTCCAAGGAAGTCATAGATCAACAATAAAAGGTTGGTCATCGGTTGGATAATAATAGTATCCCACATGGGTCAGTTTCCTTATTTCTCAGGCGCGAAGGTCCAGGCTTGCTTGCCGGCTGCATCATAAGCGGCAAGGACAAACTCGGCCTGGTACGGCGCGACGAGAATCAAATCACCCGAAATGACGGGTGTGGTGTACAGCTTACCGCCGACTGTTTTTTCCCAGACGGTTTTCCCTTCACGATCCAAAGCGACGAGGGTGCCCGCTTCAGTCGCAACGTAAATCTGGTCCCCCATGATAAGCAGACTCGCCACGACTGGCCCATCCGGTTGCACGGTGTCCCAATTTTGGTTTCCACTGGCAAGGTCCAGCGAAAAAACCTTGCCGCTCAAATCAGCATAATAAAGCGTTTTACCGTCAAGCAAAGGCGAACCCCAAATCCAGCTTTCGGTTGCAGCAATGACTTCATGCTCACCATTGGGTTTGATGAACTCAATTGTGGAGGCAAACGAGCCTACATAAACACCATCACTTCCAATTACGGGACTGCTGGGAGCCGCGCCGCCCAGATCAATAGGTTCATTCGTTTCACCCACAGCGGGGTCAATCACATGAAAACGATGGTCCAGTGATGTAACGTATAAAAGCGAACCATCCGTAGAAGGCGCAGACCACAGCGCGCCGCCCAATTCAATTGGGTCAGCCGCTTCCTTTCCGTCCATATCAATGATGTACAGGAAGCCATCCGCATTGGGGGCATAGATCGTATCATTTAAGACAAGCGGGGAACCTATCCACCCGCCTTTGCTTTTGGTAAAAGCTTCAGCCCACTTCTCTTTACCAGTGGCAGGGTCGAGGCTGACAAAGGGATGCTTTGCACCCGCACTCCCGATCAAGAGTTGACCGTCAGAGGTGGGCACAGGGTTTGCATAAAACAATAACTTGCCATCGGCTTTAGCAGGGTAACGCCATACTTCTTTGCCGCTTTCCAATTCTACGGCATAGATGAAAGAACCGCTGGCAAGATAGGCATGTTCCGCGTCTGCGGCAAGCCCGGCCCAGTTGTTTGCCAAAGGTCCCCCGCTACAAGCGCTGAGGACAATTGCGCCGAGGGCGAGTAGAAAAAATAACAACAATCGTCTTGTATTCAAATTCGTATTACTCCTAACTTGTCTTAATCGTCATTCGATATGACGATGATTATATTATGGAACAGGGTCGTAACCACCAGAATTGAAGGGATTGCATCGTAAGACACGCCAAACCGCCATCAGCGATCCTTTCAGTGCGCCAAATTTATAAACGACTTGATAACCATAATGGGAGCAGGAAGGATAAAAACGGCAGGTATTCGCGGGCAAACCTGGCGAAACCACCATTTGATATAAACGGATCAAAGCCAGCAAAGCGATGCGCGGCCAGTTTACCGGTTTGCACGGCATATCCCGCAAGCGCGGCTCATGAGAATAATCATGCAGGTGGAATTGATTTTCAGGATTCATCCGCAGGGAGGATTTTTGCACGTCGCAGGAGACTGATTAGAGCGGAGCGAGTATCTGCTAAAGCGGCAGTCACAAGCGCGGGTCTGGCGATCAGGATGAGGTCCCAGCCTGAGGCGAGTGAGGGCAGCAAAGGCCGCATGGCTTCGCGTAATAACCGCTTGGCACGGTTGCGGTGGACGGCTGTCCCGGTTGTCTTGCCTGCAGCAACACCCACGCGCACATGCCGGGTTGAAGTCTCATTGGCTTGTACTACTAACACAACAAGCGGATGGGCATAGGACTTTCCTGTTCGCCGCACCCGCTTGAAATCTTCGGATCGAGTCAGGCGAAATTTGCTCTGCACCCGCGCCTCAATAAGATATCCGTTCGTAAAAGATCCTACCAACGAGTTTTTTTTACGTGCTCGTTGGACTTAACAGTGAGCCTAGTACGGCCGCGTAAACGGCGGCGCTTGAGCACATTACGACCATCGGCCGTGGACATGCGTTTGCGGAAACCGTGCACACGCACGCGGCGGCGGATCTTGGGTTGGTACGTTCGCTTGGGCATTCTAAATTACTTCCTTATTCCGTAAAAGATGATTGCACTGATCCCAAATTGGGGTAGGCATGCTTGGGTTAGACTGGCGCAGTATTATACCGCGATGATTCCGATTTGGTCAAATTTTAATGCAGGCTATTTTCGAAATCCGTCAGGCTTGTCTTGCGAAGTGTTTATCCCATATCCTTTGTTTTGTTGAATCTTCAATAAATGAAGATTCGAAAGCAAAGCGATTGCAAGTTTTTATATCCTCCATACTCATGCCTAAGATCTCGTGCGCGATGCGATATTCGTTATTGACGTTCGTTTCCAAAACCTCGGGGTCATCTGAGTTGATGGTTACGCGCACACCGAGGTCAAACAATTTTTTGAGCGGATGCGACTCAATTGTCCGCACGGAACTGGTGAGGTAATTACTCCATGGATTCACTTCCAAAGTAATTCCTTTTTCCAATATCAATTCCACTGCTTGCATATCTTCAATGCTGTGAATGCCATGTCCAATTCGGTCAGGCCGAAAGGCATGAATGGTATCAATGACTGCGGAAGCAGGTGTATCTTCCCCTGTATGAATAGTGATTTTCAAGCCCGCATCCTTTGCTCTCAGCATGGGCTTTACAAAATCACGCATTGGGTACAGCAGTTCACCATCGGCAAGGTCAACGGCCTGGATGTGCTTTTTATGACGAATTGCCCAATCCACAGTTTTGACACAGGACTCCGCGCCCATGCCGCGCGAGGTAATAGCGATGATTCCAATCGCCATGTCGAACTCTCCCTGCGCGCGTTCTTTTGCGCGCAGTAAACCATCCAAGCCGGCATCCCAATCAACATGATGTCCGTGTAAGGCCCAATCCGGCGAAAAGCGAACTTCGAACAACTTAATATTTTGTTTCGCGCAATCTTCAAACAATTCCCAGGCAATCCGCTCGAAGACAGCCGGCGAGGTAATGCTGTTCTGAGAAATCTCAAAGGCCTCCAGCACGGCTTGCAGGTCACGCAACTGGTCGTAGACCTTGACGTGCTTGTCCAACTGACTGGCTTCATACGAAGGCAGTTTCAATTTGTATTCGCGCGCAATGTCAATAATGGTCTGCGTGCGGATCGCGCCTTCGAGGTGACAATGAATTTCAGTCTTGGGGATGTCGTTATATTTTGGGTCAAAGTTTTTCATGAGATACCGGCTTGTTATTAATTGCCTAATTTTACACGTAGTCACGTTTAAAACGTGGCCTACTACAATGCCAACCTCAAGGGCATATTGTCCATTGATACCGCCACTAGAAATCTCATTTGGATCTATGGACACCTGCACTATTAATGTGTCATTTTCCACCAAATAGGTCCCCCTTCCCGCAAAGTCATGTTCTCCGCCTATTGCAAGAAGGAATTGGTCTATACGCGGAACGAGTTCTATCTGAACGCGCGAGACCGTATAACGGGTTTTGGAATTTCGGGATCCGCGATAAATTTGAGGATCAGCAATCGCCTGATTATCAAAAATCTTCAGAGACGCCATCACATAATCAAGATAGGAAGAATCAACAATTTTGGGTGTATAGTCTGGCACCTTGCTTGCGACTTTATACTGCTCACTTATTGTATGGTTGGTAATAAATTTTAATAGAGATAAATTCTTTTTTGTTACATCAAGATTTTGATAGACAAGCAGTGCAATAGGCAGAAAAATCACGATCGCAATGCCAATAATGAGCCATAGACGCTTCATATAGATAGCGTGGAAGAATGTGGGGGAAAATACAAGATGGCACAAAGAGAGGATTATGGATTGCGCGTGATAATGATATCCGGAACTTTTTTATCTCCCTTTGCGTCAGCATATAGAATATATATCGACAAATTATTACTCCACTCCTGATGTGTTTGATCCTCGTCATTGATGATATTCGCAGCGTGATATAGAAGTAACATTCGAGTAATATTATCCGGTAATTCATTAAGTGGTTTTTTAGATGCTATCAAACCGACGATATTACCATCTTTGTCAACACCGAGCACGGTGGAGCGAAAACTTGAACGCGACTCAGGATAAGCGTCTAGCCATTCAGTAACCCCATTTACCGTTGCCGGATCAAGCGAATCGTATGGAACAACAATAGTGATAAATCCAGTATCAGGGCCAAGGAACCCTTCAACTGATTTCCCAAAAGATGTGATAAATGGAAGAGATAACTCCCCTTTTCTTAATTTATCAATATAATCGTTTAAACCAACGAGATCTGAATTAGAAATATTTTTACGAGCTCTTAAAGCCGTACCCACTACCGAGTTCAGAGAATCAAAACCAGAATCAGGGTTATCCGGGCTCGTCAATGAAGCGAATACCTCACCACCTGACACATTTGAAGCAATCATCAGCTTCACAGGAACTGCTCTATAAGGACCACCAGTACCTAACAGTGTAATTCCACCTTTTTGCGTTTTTTCTACAGCCCAGCCTTCGTACAATATTTCTCCTGCCGAGTTTTTATATTCTACTTTTCGCGCAATATCCCCATTTTCCATTTTTACATACTTGCCTTCTGCATCTTTCCCCATCTCGCCAAGAGGCATATTGGGGTCAGGCATTTCGGTGGCAGTAGGCACGACAGTCTGCGTCTCCGTCGATTGGGGAGTGGGGGTAGAATCGAGGGTAGAGGAATCGGGAGCAGCAGGCGCGGAGGTCGCCACATTTGCGCATGAAGCAAGAAAAATGGATAAAAGAAGAAGGAGGGAGGTTTGTTTCATGGTTGTTCCTTCCCCTCACCCCGATCGTGGCGATTCTTCGTCGGGACGATTTCCCCTCTCCCTTCGGGAGAGGGCAGGCGGTACACTGAGCCTGTCGAAGTGGTGAGGGCTTGAGATTTAAGTCATTGTAGAAGATTGTAGGTCACACTTTCAGTGTGACCTTTTTATATTTTCCTCGTCACGTTCAAAACGTGATCTACCCAGCCAATCATAAAACAAAAAAGAGCCGAGTGTACTCGACTTCTTTTTGTATGAGCAATGCTTTACTCTTTACCTCGTTTGTAATCCACAAAGCGATAGCCCACGCCGCGCTCGGTGAGGATGTACTTGGGGTCGGCTGGCTCTTTCTCCAGTTTCTGACGCAGGTAGTTGATGTACAACCGAACGTAATGCGGTTCGTCGCGGTATTCGTAGCCCCAAACTTTTTGGAGCAACTGGTCATGTGAAACAACCCAACCCGCATTTTGTACCAGATGAAAAAGCAGGCGATATTCGGTTGGACGCAATTTAACCAGCTTGCCTTCGAGCCAGATCTCGCGGCGGTCGAAATCAATTTTGAGGCGTTTGTCAATTTCAAGCAAACCGTGCATCGAGCCGCTGACTCCCTCGGTGCGGCGCAGGACCGC
Organism: Anaerolineales bacterium; assembly: GCA_030680795.1. GTDB lineage: Bacteria > Chloroflexota > Anaerolineae > Anaerolineales > Villigracilaceae > Villigracilis. Next base: position 94,467 of record JAUXUL010000043.1, read on the forward strand.
TTTGATGCGGCTGACGAGTTCGCGCGGGCTGAATGGCTTGGTGATGTAATCATCCGCGCCTTGTTCAAGGCCGCGCACCCGGTCATCTTCCTCGCCTTTGGCAGTCAGCATGATGACAGGCACATTGCTGAACTCGCGCACGGTTTCCAATACTTCGAAGCCATCGAGATCGGGCATCATCACATCCAACAGGATGATGTCCGGCGTGACATCACGCATTTTTTGAATGGCTTGCTTGCCATTAAACGCTTCGCTGACCTGGAAGCCGTCATGTTCCAGGTTCATACGAATGAAGCGCACCATGCGCTCTTCATCATCCACTACGAGAATGCGACGGCGTTCCATAGAATCTGGCATATTACTCCCTCACGAAACTGATGATCTTTTCTTCCTCTGCATTTTCGAGGATCTCAATAAAATTTATCTTGTTGATGGGCCAGATTACTTTGACGACATTGCTCTCGATATAATGCAGATCCTTGCCGTCTTTTTGGCGCGGATTCATCACGACGATGAAGTTGTCTGTGGGTTTGGGCAGATCATCCAATTCACCTGCCACTGAAGGTTCACCGGATATGTGTAAAATAACCGTATATGCCATGATATGCTCACTTTCCTTATTAATATTTTATCAGAATTTGTATTTTCATTTTTCCAAGCGCAACAATATCGCGATGATGGATGATTTCCTCGACATTTGAGGAAAGCCGCTTTCCATTGACATACGTGCCGTTGGCTGAACCGAGGTCCATGCAGGTGACCCGAGCGCCCTCCCTCTTGATGACTGCGTGCAGACGTGAGACGCCCGCATCATAGGCTTGATAGGGCGAAAGGTCAATATCCGGCATGATGGGCTGATCTTCGCTGATGCGTCCCATGGTAAATTCATTCCGCTCCGAGAGCGGCAAAACCTGCCCTGTTTCAATTAGATGAAGACTCCCCCAGGTATCACTGCCGCCAAAGGGCTGATATAAATCACCAGATGATTTTTTAATGACTGTTTTATGTTTATCTGTGGTGAGCGGATGGGTGATCGGGGAATCTTTACCCGCCAAGAGAGCGCCACACTCTGCACAAAACATTGCTCCCGTCATATTGACTTGTTTGCAGTTGGAACAAACGATCATCCTGCCTTCTCCTTGTCCCCGCTTAATAATAATGCCCGGGTACTGTATTTTATATCCTTGTTGCCAGCCAGGCTCCAGGTATGCGATTTTTCCAGATGATTAGCTTCGAACAATGCGATCTTTGCCAGGGAATGTTCCCCCAGCGAGAGCAGCTGCGTGGCAAGATTTTTCAGTTGACGGACCGCCTCATCAAATTGGCCCGCATCCGCCGCAGCCCGGGCACGCTCCTGCATCCGATATAAATTGAGGCGCGAAAGGGCGTTCAAGATTTGGGCGGGAGGCGCTTCAACTGATGGGTTTTGCATAATATCACGGGTCAGTTTTAAACGAATTGGAGGAACAGGTCTTGGTCTGGCCATGATCGAGGTTTTTATGGAACCGTCAAGTAGTGTCAGCACATCGCCATCCAGCGCATCTGGATTGACAAGAAATTCAAATAATACATGCAGGGCAGTATCCTGCAAAATAGGTCCGAGATGGATGGGCGATTCGACTTCTATGAACCCGCCTTCAGGCTGTATACGAAACGCATAATTTATCTTGATATGTCCCTGCTGCTTAAATTCAAGTAGAACCTCGTCTGCATAAGATTTGACCAGCGCCTTGAATTTGTCAATCAGCAGGCGTTCAATATCCTTTGGTTTTGAGATGTAAGCGGACGAACCGCCCGTCTTACCTGCAAGTGCATCCAAAAAGATGTCGTTCCACTCATGTCCAATGCCCATAGCGGTGATGCCAATATGTTGAGCGGCGGCTTCTTCGGCAAGTTTCAAGCAGGCCTGTTCATCGCCATAGGTCTTTCCATCCGTTAGAAGAATCATATGGTTAACACGCGAGGCATCCAAAGTGCGGCGAATCTCTTTTATCCCCGCCTGCAAGCCCTTATAGATCTCGGTTGCGCCGGAGGCCTGCATCATTCGTATGCGCTCCTCGTGCTTCTTTTTATTGAGTTCGAGCGAGGCAGGGACAATGACTTCGGCGCGATCACTAAAAGCCACAACGCTCAAAACATCTTCCGGGCGCAAACTGCGCAACAGTTGAACGGCCGTGGCTTTTACAAAATCGAGTTTGTCTCCCTGCATGGATGTGGAACGATCCAGAATCAGGCAGATATTCAGCGGCGAGGATGAAATTTTTTCCTTTTGTTCGCGCGGACTTACTTCAAGAAGGGCATAGATCAATTGCGGTTCATTCAACTGCATGAGGCTGGGACGGCTGAAACTTACTTCATGTTTTATGACGCTGCTGACTTCAATTTCAGGAGGCAGGGTTGCATCGTATAAATTACGCCGTTTTGGGTTCGAGAGCACTTCATAGGCTTGCTGTGTTTCAAGAAATAACTCGGTCTCACCAGGGGCTATATTCTTATCAGGGTGCAGGCGCTGGGCCGACTCAATGTAAGCGCGTTTAATATCCTCCTGCGGTGCATCACGGAAGACACCCAAAACTTCATAATAATCGGGCTTACTAGGCGGCATGATTATCCGATCATCTGCGCAAGGATGACTGAAATATTATCGGGTCCACCGGCGGCGTTGGCGGCTTCAACCAGGTTACGGCACGCGCGATGCAGGCTGGGCGCCTGGGTGACGATGCGGATGATGTCGTCCTCGCTGATCACACCCCACAGACCATCACTACAGATCATCAGATAGCCGCTATTCGGAAATGGAACGGTAAATATATCGGCTTCCAGAGATTCTCCCTGGCCCAACGCACGGATCAAAACATTGCGATGGGGAAAGTTTTCGGCTTCATACTTGTTGAGGTGTCCGAGCTCTTCCAGTCGTTTGACCAGTGAATGGTCGCGTGTGATCGGCTCGATACTTCCGTCCTGGTGAATGGCATAAGCGCGGCTGTCACCCACATGTGCGATGGTCATCTGTTGTCCCAACACAAGCGCGGCGGTCAGGGTAGTACCGCTGCCTGGCGCTTCACGCTGAACGTATTGATGGGCCTCCATAATGGAAGCCTCCATCACTTCCTGCAGAGAAACCTGAAGGTTCTGTGTGGGCAGGTTGTATAAATAGGAATGGAATTTTTTGGTGATGTTACCGCCCATGATTCGAATGGCGGCATTGCTTGCCACTTCTCCAAACTGGTGCCCCCCCATTCCGTCCGCTACAATGTATAAGCCAAAGGGAACGTTTTCGGCGCTGCCTGAAATGGTGGAGGTAAGCGCAAGCACGCTATCTTCATTATGTTCACGCTGCTTGCCAACAGACTGGCCCACAGCGGCAACCAGCTGTTTAATCTCATATCTAAAATTCTGGTTTGTGATAATGGAATTGATCTGATGATTTGAAAGCGGCATAGTGGTGGCCGGATTGGTCTGTTTCTGTTTTACGCGTTCTTTCTTAGCACCAAATAGTTTTCGAAAAAAATCAATCACGTGAACTCCTTTTAGGCGGACAGAGCGTAGACATTATGATCTGTTGAGCCGAAATATACAATATTGTCAAATACAATCGGCGAACCAGTGATGGCAGCCTGGGATTCAAATTTCCAACGCAATCGGCCCGTGCGATATTCAAGACAATACATACTGCCGTCCACAGACCCGCAATAAACAGAGTCCTTATAAACGGCCGGCGAACTGCCCACCTGATTATCAGTGCGGAAACGCCAAACCTCCTTGGAGGTACGTATATCAATGCAATAGATAAATCCGTCCGATGCACCGATAAAAATTAGATCATCCGCGATCGCAGGAGATGAGATCGACCCTTTACCCAGGCGGAACTTCCAAATTGCCCAGCCGTTCCTGGCATCCAATGAAAAAAGAGTCCCATCTACTGAGGCGGCATAAACAGCCTGCCCTTTATGGATCGGAGAGGATGTGATCGAACGTTTTGCCTGAAAACGCCATTTCATCTCGCCCCGAAAATCAAGGGCATACATGGTGCCGGATTCTGTTCCAAAATAAATCATTTCATTTGCCACCAGCGGTGTGGAGTGGATCGGCGCATCTGTAGAAAATTTCCAGACTGCCCGGCCTGAATTAGCATTGACAGCATGCAGGTCCTGATCATCCGATCCGAAGAAAATATGCCCCTCCGCAAATCGGGGTGAGGAGTAAATTTTTCCTTCTGAAAAATAGGTCCACACCACTTTGCCGGTATGCGCACTGACGACATGCAAACGCTGGTCTTCTGAACAGAAGAATACATTGTCGTCATAAACCAATGGACGGGAAACGATGCCGCCATCTGCCGGGTATTTCCACTTGAATCGTCCATCTGCGGCATCCAAGGCATACAGGTTATTATCATAACAGCCAATGAACAAACTGCCCTGATGCATTAACGGCGTGCCGCGTATCTCATCCTCGCATTTAAATGACCACAACGGTTTAATTCCTCCGCTTGAAACAGGCAATCCGGAAGTGATCCTGGAGAGCGCCCCGGTTTTATGCGCAACTTTCATCAGCGCATCTTTCATGGCCGCAGCGCTGGAGAATCGCTCTGTGGGGTCATATTGCAAAGCCGTGTTCACGACCGCCTCAAATTCCACTGAAATATTGGAATTGATACGCCGCACAGGGCGCTCCGCAAAGGAAAAAGGCGGCTCATGGCGCGGGTCGCGGTGTGTAACTGCATGGTGCAAAGTCGCACCCATCGAATAAATATCCGCAAGCGGGGTGGCTTCACCACGATACTGTTCAGGAGGAGAGTATCCTTCTGTGCCGATCATCGTCCCTTTTTGCCCGGATTGGAAAGTCTTGGCGATGCCAAAATCCACAAGCACCACATCCCCATTATGGTTGATCATCACATTGGACGGCTTCATATCGCGGAAAATGATCGGGTCTGGTTTATGCCCGTGCAGGTACGCCAGCACGTCACAAAGCTGGATCGCCCAACTGATCACCTGGTCTTCGGGTAAAAATCCATCCGCATCGCTGATCACAGTTTCAAGGTCTTTCCCGTGAATAAACTCCAAAACGAGATAAGAATGATCGTTCTGCGTAAAATAATCGTAAATGCGCGGAATGGCGGGATGATTGAGCGTGGCAAGCATGTTGGCCTCGCGCTCAAAATTTTTCACAATGGTCTGGCGCACCAGCGGATCTGGAGCAAGATTGATCATCTCCTTTACCGCCACCAACTTGACCACATTTGGAAAATGCAGGTCGCGGGCGCGATAGACAGACCCCATGCCGCCTATACCAATGACATCCTGAATGGTGTATCGGTCTACAAGCTTCACACCAGAATGCAATTGCTGGCGCTGCGATGGTTGATCTCCTGATCCTGAACCAATGGGCGATGTAATATTTTTTGTTTCCAGAGAAGGCTCCTGCTCACGTGCAAGTGAATAATGAATTATAGTGTGCAGTGAAGGGAATTGCAAATGCGGGGCAATTGCAATTTTGTCAACGAACAGGCTTGCATGAAAACCATTTCTACGGCACAATGCACTTCGGTGAAAATTCTAGCAGTAAGCGATCAGGTCGTTGAGCGCATGTACACCCTTGTGCCAAACGGACACTTTCAAGGAACAGAGATCATCCTAGGGTGCGGTGATCTGCCTTATTCATATCTGGAATACCTCGTCACCATGTTGAACGTGCAGATGTGCTACGTGCCAGGTAACCACGACCCTCAAAACGACCTGACGGATGAGCGCTCAAGAGCCGAAGGCGGCTCCAACCTCGATCTGAAAACTGCGTGGCACAAAAATATTTTGATCGGCGGCTTTGGCGGCAGCATCCGTTACCGACCTGACGGGATCAATCAATACACCCAGTCTGAGGCCTGCCTGCGCGCCTTTCGTATGCTTCCTGCATTACTGCTGAACCGCATCAAATATGGCCGCACCATGGACATCCTGATCAGCCATTCGCCGCCTTTCGGAATTCATGATGACCTGGACTCAGCGCATAACGGCTTGAAAGCCCTGAACTGGCTTATTCACATTGCCAAACCGCGCTACCATTTTCATGGTCATACCCATTTTTACAAAAACAACCTGGAAGCCCAGGAAACCATGGTTGGCAGAACGAAAGTTATAAATGTTTATCCTTACAAAATACTGGAAGTGTAAATTATCAATCGATCACCATTCTGGAGTCCATCAGCTTGCTGATTGCTAACGCATATTTCAGGCGGCACCCACAGGGCAAGCGGGCCGCCTGACTCCAGAGTTTTTCGCGAAATACTGATTATTGGAACAATTAATAACGGAAGAGAGTTGGAAATGTCAGACGAACTTAATGCACGCGCACGCGCAGACTTTAGCAGGGCGCGTTTTAAATCCTTCATCAACCAGGTTTTTTCTGTGATCGCGGGCAGGCACACTACTACTTTGCTGTCTTACGACGAGATCAAGGAAAAACTACGTATTGGGGGTCCCATCTATCGGGGAGTAAAAACCGTTCGTGTGGATCAGATTGCGGGGAGTCTGAACCGCTATCATGAATTTGACCGCGCCTTCCTGCCCAGGGAAGATCAACTCGCCAGCCGCTGGCAAAAAGTTGACCGCGCCTTTTATCAGGATATTAATCTCCCGCCCGTGGTTTTATATAAAGTCGGCGATGTCTATTTCGTTGTGGATGGCCATCACCGTGTTTCGGTGGCGCGTGAGCAGGGACAGGAATTCATAGATGCAGAAGTGCGCGAATGTGCCACGAGGGTGAACATCACAGCGGATATAAAACCCGAGGACCTTCAAATCCTCGGCGCAAAGGTTGATTTTTTGGAACGCACCGCGTTGGATAGCCTCCGCCCACAGGCAAAGATAAAAAGCACCATCCCGGATGGATTTACACGCATGCTCGAGCACATCGCTGTGCATCGTTACTTTATGGGAATAGATCTCGAGCGCGACATTTCTGAAGAAGAAGCTGTGGCTCATTGGTACGACTCGGTTTACACGCCCATTATTGAGATCATCCGCAAGAGCGGCATCTTAAAGGAATTCCCCAACAAAACCGAAGGCGATCTGTATTTGTGGACACTCGACCATCAGCATTATTTATCTAAAGAAGAAGGTCAGCCCCTTCAACCACCGGAAACAGCCGCCAATCAATTCATCCAGGAAAACGAGTAAATACATGACTAACCTTCACCCGCTCGCCGGAGTCTACGCTGCCGCAGTAACTCCCATAAAACCCGATTCATCCCTGGACCTCGAATCTGTTCCCACGCTATTGCGTTTTCTGGCCTCGCGCGGATGCCACGGCGTCTTGCTCTTCGGCACCACTGGCGAGGGACCCTCCTTCTCGCCCAAAGAACGCGAGACATTGATGCGTGCTGCGCGTGTCTATCGCCAGCAATTGCCCGGGTTTAAACTACTGGTAGGCACAGGCACACCCAGCCTTTCGGAATCGATCGAATTAACCAAACTCGCATTTGACCTCGGTTACGACGGTGTGATTGTCCTGCCGCCCTATTATTTCCGCAAAGCGACAGATGAGGGTTTGTTCAACTGGTTCAGTGAATTGATCACGAAAGCCGTGCCGAAAAATAAATATTTGCTTGGCTATCACATCCCGGTTATGACAGGCGTTGGCTTCTCACTGGATTTGCTTGCCCGCTTGAAAGAAAAATTCCCCATTCAATTTGCTGGCATCAAAGACTCATCACACGATGAAAACTTTGCGGTTGAACTTGGCAAACGCTTCGGCAGGGACCTGCTCGTGCTCAACGGCACGGATTCATATTTTCAGCATGCCTTGAAAAATCATGCACAGGGAGCGATCACCGCGCCTGCGAATTTGATCTCCGACAACTTGCGCCAGATTTGGGATTTGTTTCAGGAAGGCCAAGACTCCTCGGAAATTCAGGCGAAGGTCACCGAACAAAGACATTTGCTGGAAAAATACTCGCCCATCGCCCCGATCTTGAAAGGGTTGTTGCATAAAATCCATGGCCTGCCGCGCTGGACGGTGAGACTGCCATTGGAAGAAATTGACGATGCTTTGATCGAGCAGGCAGTAAAAGAAATAACCGGGAGACCCTAAAGGTTTTTCCAGTAAAGCCAATCGTAAAATAAAAAAACAGATTCTTGTTGACACGCAAATTTTCCTTTTACAAAGAAAACCTTTAGGGTCTTTCATATTAACATGGCGAACTCCTGGCGACTTTTACACACTCCTCCATCACGCGGCGCATGGAACATGGCTGTGGATGAAGCCATTCTTGAGCATATCCAGCGTGGGGAATCGCAACCTACGTTGCGGCTTTACGCATGGCAGCCTGCCTGCCTGTCATTGGGCCGCGCACAACCCTTCAAGGACGTGGACGTTGAGAGGCTCACATCCCAGGGCTGGGAGGTGGTGCGCCGCGTCACAGGGGGACGGGCGATCCTGCATATTGATGAATTGACCTACTCTGTCACAGGCAGCGCGGAAGAACCCATGCTGGCAGGCGGCGTGCTTGAGTCATATAACCATTTGGCGCAAGCTTTGTTGTATGCAGTCCGCGAATTGGGATTGCCTGTTGAGATGAAAGAACACGCGAGAGGAACCGGTTCAAAGATTTTGAATCCTGTTTGCTTCGAAGTGCCATCTACCTACGAGATCACAGTGGCTGGAAAAAAGCTGATCGGTTCGGCGCAGGCTCGAAAAAAAGAAGGCGTGCTGCAGCATGGCTCACTTCCGCTGACAGGGGATTTGACTCGCATTTGCGAGGCGCTTATCTTCAAAGATGAAGCGTCACGGGAACAAGCTGCGCAAAGATTGTTGGCGCGCGCGACGACTGTTGAATCCGTTTTAGGCGTGGAAACTGATTGGGAAACAGCCGCGCAGGCTTTCGTCCGAGGGTTTGAAGCGCAATTGGGAATCCACTTTCAGCGCGGGGAAATGTCCCGATCCGAATCCGAAAGAGCGGAAGAACTTATCAAAGAGAAATATGCAAACCCGGCATGGACGGAGCGGATATGAAAAATTTTCTTGTTTATGGTTCGTATGGTTATACGGGAAGTTTGATCGTTGAGCAGGCGGTCAAAGAGGGATTGCGGCCATTGCTGGCAGGGCGTGATGAAAAACAATTGAGTACGCAAGCCGCAAAGTTTGGTTTGGAATATCGCGCCTTTTCTTTGAATAATACCGCCGCGCTCGACTCGGCTTTACTCGAAGTGGATGCGGTCTTGCATTGCGCAGGCCCGTTCGTGCTGACCTTTCGTCAAATGGCGGAGGCGTGCATCCGCACAAAACGGCATTACTTGGATATCAGCGGCGAGATCGAAGGCTTTGAGGCGCTGGCCGCGATGGACGAAGAAGCAAAACGCGCGGGCATTATGTTGCTGCCAGGCGGCGGATTTGATGTGGTGCCATCGGATTGTTTGATCGCATATGTTGCTAATAAACTTGCAAGCGCAACGCATCTTGAACTTTATATAAAAAGTATCGGCAGTGGAATCTCACGCGGCACGGCGCGCTCTGGAATTGAGAATAGTCACAGGCAGGGACGCATCCGCTGTGAGGGAAAGATCGTCAGCGTGCCAAATCTATGGGACAGCAAAGATATCGACTTTGGGCGCGGACCCACCCGCCTTGTTTCAGTGGGCTGGGGCGATGTCAGTACCGCATATCACAGCACAGGCATTCCAAACGTGACCGTGTACATGGGCTTCCCCGCCGTGATGATCAACATAATGCGCGGGGCACGCTATGTTGGTTTTTTACTTTATACGCGCACCACAAAAGATTTCATCAAGTGGCTGATCGGGAAATTTTTCGCGCCCGGACCTTCACGCAAACAAAATGAAAATGGATTCGCTTTATTGATCGCCGAAGTGAGCGATGGCAAACAAACTGTCCGCGCGAAACTGCGGACTCCTGAAGCGTATTATCTAACCGCATTAACTTCAGTTGAAATCATGAAGCGCATCATCGCCTCAGATTTTCAAACTGGATTCCAAACCCCAAGCAAAGTCTACGGCGCGGATTTTATTTTGCAATTCGACGGAGTGCAGCGCGAGGATTTATAGTTTTCACTTCAATGCGCTTCGGAACTCCGCCGCAAACTGTTTCGCTGTTTCGACAGGCTTTTCGCTGCTCCCAATCGTTTTCACACACGCCGAGCCGACAATGACTCCATCCACCAGCGCGCCGATTTGTTTGGCTTGTTCGGGCGTGCCAATGCCAAATCCCACGCACACAGGCACGGATGTGTATTCGCGCACGCGGGCAATCAATTCGCCGAGTCCATCTGAAATGGATGTGCGCGTGCCCGTCACACCTGTCACGCTGACAAGATAAATAAATCCCTTTGCATTGCGCGCAATGGATTCCATGCGTTCATTCGGGGATGTCGGCGCGAGCATACGAATTAATGGTAGGGGCGGATCGCGATCCGCCCCTACGATGGATGTAAATTCTTCCTCTTCTTCCAGCGGAAGATCGGGGATGATAAATCCATCCGCACCTGCTTCGCGCGCACCGCGGACAAATGCCTCCAGCCCATACGCCAGCATGGGATTGTAGTAACCCATCAGAATCAACGGGATAGTCACGCCGCGTTTGCGTAATTCCGCAACCGCCGCGAGCGACTTCTTGACCGTGATGCCCTGCTCCAGCGCGGTCTGTGTTGCCTTTTGAATGACCGGCCCATCCGCCAGCGGATCGGAGAATGATAGCCCGACTTCGATCAAGTCCGCGCCGTTTTTGGCAAGGGCTTCGATCACGTCAATGGATGTATCCAAGTCAGGATAGCCCAGTGGGAAGTAAGGCATGAAGATCGGTTTGTTTTTAAATGCGTTTTCGATTCTGTTCATAATAATAATTCCTCGTCGGGGCGAGGTCCTCTCGCCCCGCTACATTGGGCGGGAAAACCCCGCCCCTACAAATTCATTCCCAACTCTTTAATCACCGTATTCAAATCCTTATCCCCTCTTCCCGAAAGATTAACCAAAATCACCTGGTCCTTCCTCATCTTCGGTGCGCGCTTGATGACTTCCGCCACCGCATGGGACGACTCCAACGCAGGGATAATCCCTTCGGTGTGACATAGGGTTTGGAATGCGCTCAATGCTTCTTCATCGGTTGCGGATGTGTAAAACGCCCGCTCGCTATCTCTCATCATGGCGTGCTCGGGACCCACTGCCGCGTAATCCAATCCTGCAGAAACGGAATGGGTCTCGGCGATTTGTCCATCATCATCCTGCAAAACATATGTGCGCGTGCCGTGAATAACGCCAACGCGCGCTTTTGTAGCGCCGCCAAATCTCGCGGCGTGTTTGCCAGAAGCAATTCCGCTGCCGCCCGCTTCAACGCCGATCAACTCAACCTGTTCATCGTCCACAAATCCACTAAAGACGCCGATGGCATTTGACCCGCCGCCGACACAGGCGATGACCGTATCAGGTAAGCGACCTGCATCACGCAGCATTTGCTCACGCGCTTCGATCCCGATCACCGATTGAAACTCGCGCACGATGGTCGGATACGGGTGTGGTCCCAACGCTGATCCCAGCAAATAATGTGTGTCGCGTACATTCGTCACCCAATCGCGGATGGCTTCGTTGATGGCATCCTTCAACGTTTGAGTGCCCGATGTCACAGGGCGCACTTCGGCGCCGAGCAACTTCATGCGAAAGACATTCGGCTCCTGCCGTGCGATGTCAACCACGCCCATGTACACCACACATTCGAGTCCCAACAACGCGGCAGCAGTTGCCGAAGCCACGCCGTGTTGACCCGCGCCTGTCTCAGCAACAATACGTTTTTTGCCCATGCGCTTCACGAGTAATGCCTGTCCCAACGCGTTGTTGATTTTATGTGCGCCTGTGTGCGCCAAGTCTTCGCGTTTCAAATAAATTTGTGCGCCGCCCAATTGTTCCGATAATCTTTTTGCATGGGTCAACGGCGTCGGTCTGCCCACAAACGACGCCAGCAATCCTTCGAACTCGCGCCTGAAGGCTGGGTCTTTTTGCGCGTCCACAAATGCCTGCTCCAATTCGATCAACGCGGGCATTAAAGTTTCAGGGACAAATTGTCCGCCATAGATTCCAAATTTAGTAGGTAGTAATGTCATGAGATCCTCGATATTGGAGACTGGAGGTATGATCAATTTCCAGTCTCCAATCTCTTAACCGCTTTCACAAATGCGGACATCTTCGCCGCATCTTTCTCACCTGCAGCTGATTCCACGCCAGAGGCAACGTCCACGCCCCAGGGTTTGACCTGCCGCACCGCGTCCGCGACATTCTCTGGAGTCAGCCCGCCCGCCAGCAAAAGCGGATAATGCTTCGCCAACTCCGACGCCGCTGACCAATCCGCAGTGACGCCGCTTCCGCCATACATACCTTTGACTGCTGAGTCTACTAACATTGCGGGTGCTCCATTACGCTCATAGCCTGTGACCTCAGATGGAATTCCGCGAAAGGCTTTGAATACACGCGGCGCAAGTTGCTCAAATATCTCTGGCGTTTCATCACCATGAAGTTGAGCCAGATCCAGTGAACAGGTTTCCAGAATATTTTTCATGTCATCAACAAACGAATTCACAAACACGCCGACGAGTTTAATATCTGGATGTTCCCGCTTCAAAACGGACGTTATTTCTGCGCAGGTTTCTTTCTCAATGGATCGCACACCCTTGGGATAAAAATTGAATCCCAGGTAATCCGCACCTGCGTCAATCGCGGCGAGGGCGTCTTTCAAGGTTTTGATTCCGCATATTTTTATGATCGTCATAATCAATAAACCATTGTCATTGCGAGGAGGGTGCTTTTCCCGACGAAGCAATCCCCTTCACCGTGTTGGAGATTGCTTCGGGGCTATCGCCCCTCGCAATGACGGAAAAGCCAGAAAGTTCGCGCACCTTCGCAGGAATATCATCAGAAGTCACCAACGCTTCGCCGACAAGGATGGCGTCAATGTTTATTTTTGCTAATCGATCTACATCTTGCGCAGTAAAAAATCCTGATTCGGCTATAACAGCAATATCATTTGAAATCATCGGGCGGAGGCGTTCTGTGGTTTCGAGTGAGACTTCAAAGGTGGCAAGGTTACGGTTGTTGATTCCAATTAATTTCACATCTTTCAATTTCAGCGCTCGCTCAGTTTCTGCTTCGTCGTGGACTTCGACCAAGGCGGTCAATCCGAGGTTCAAAGCACAAGCATGCAAGTCAGCAAAATGTTTGTCGTCGGTCAACGCGGCGGCGATGAGCAGGATGGCGTCGGCACCGTTGGCTCGGGCTTCGTAGAGTTGGATTTCATCTATGGTGAAATCTTTACGGAGCAGGGGCAATGTTGATTGATGAGTGAAACGTAAATCGTAAAGTGTTTCGAGTTTGCCCATGAAGAATTTTTCGTCGGTGAGGACGCTGATGGCGGCGGCTCCGTTTTGGGTGTAGATATCGGCGACTTGAAAGAGGTCAAGGTGCGGGGCGAGAATCCCTTTGGAGGGAGAGGCTCTCTTTAGTTCAGCGATCAGGCTTGGGCGGAGTGCAAAGCGGCGGCGTTTGATTGCGGAGAGAAAATCCCGGGGCGCAGGAGAAGACTCAGCGGCGCGGCGTAATGTCACGGCGTTGAGCGCCGCAATTTCCAATTGTTTTTGAGCGATAATTTTTTCGAGTATGTTCATTTTTCAACGGATATTAAACGGATGAACGGATTAGGAAACGGATTTTGAATACTCAACCAACGCGTTGAGTTTGGCGAGAGCGTTGCCACTATCAAGCGAGGCGGTGACTTCCACAAGCGCGGACTTGAAATCACCTGTTTCTGCGGCGAGAGCACCAGCGGCGTTGAGCAGAACAGAGTCGCGGCGGGCGCCTTTCACTGCCGAAGGCGTGCCGCTGAGAAGATCACGCATCATCGCCGCGGATTCGTCGGGCGTGCCGCCGCGCAAATCTTCCATTGTGGCGAGGGAGAAGCCGAGCGTGGTTGGATCAAGATCGTAGGTGCTGACCGCGCCATCTTTAAGATGACTGATGCGATTGACGCCGCAAGTGTTAAGTTCATCCGTGCCGCCTGCGCCGTAGACAATCATTGCGGCGCGTGAGCCGAGTTCCTTGAGCACATTGGCAAGCGGCTCGGTGAGCGCGGCAGCGTAAACACCTGTGAGTTGAATATTCGCGCCTGCGGGGTTGGTAAGCGGACCGAGGACATTGAAAATCGTGCGCTGACCGATCTCCTTGCGCGGACCGATGGCGTGCTTCATGGCAGGGTGAAATTTGGCGGCAAACATAAAGCCGATGCCAATGGTATCAATGGCATGAGCAATTTGTTCGGGTGTGAGTTCAAGGCTGATACCGAGCGCAGAGAGTACATCGGCGGAACCGCAATGAGATGACGCGGCGCGGTTACCATGCTTGGCAACTTTTCGTCCCGTGCCTGCAAGGACGAATGCCGCAGCAGTGGAAATATTGAAGGTGTGAGCGCCGTCACCGCCTGTGCCGACGATATCGTAAATGCGTTCGTTCGAGTCGGCGAGTTTCACCTTGACCGCGTTGGCACGCATGGCACGCACAGAGCCTGTGATCTCGGGAATGGTCTCGCCTTTCATGCGGAGCGCAACCAGATAGGCGCCGATCTGCGCAGGCGTGGCTTGACCCGTCATGATGATATTCATCGCTTCCTGCGCTTCGTCGGCGGTCAGGTCGGTTTTGTTGATGGTCTTGGCGATAAACGGTTTCAACATGGAAGGCTCCGCAGACGCGCCAGCGGGCGGGGCGATCTTGATGTCGAGAAAATTCTTGAGCAGTTGTTTGCCGTGCTCGGTCAGAATGGACTCAGGATGGAATTGCACACCATAGGTCGGGTGCTGGCGATGTTTGAGCGCCATGATCTCGCCTTCGGAAGTTTGTGCGACGATCTCGAGTTCGGCGGGAATGGGTTCGTAAACCATGAGCGAGTGATAGCGCATTCCCTCAAACGGCGTGGGAATGTCTTTGAAGATTCCCTGCCCATTGTGATTCACAGGCGAGGTCTTGCCGTGCATGAGGCGCGGAGCACGGTCCACTTTGCCGCCGTAGACTGCGCCGAGACATTGATGTCCGAGGCAGACGCCTAGCACAGGGATCTTGCCAGTGAAATGTTTGATGGCTTCAGCAGAGATACCGCCGTCTTTGAGGGGTTCGCCTGGACCTGGGGAGATGACAAGATGGTCAGGCTTGAGGGCGATCAACTCGTTCAATGAAATTTGGTCGTTGCGAAAGACGCGAATGTCCGCGCCCAGTTCGCCGAGGTATTGGACGAGGTTGTAGGTGAATGAGTCGTAGTTGTCTATTAGGGCTAACATGTGTTTCTCCAAACTCTGTTGGGTGAGCGCAAGCAGTCGAAACCAACATGTATTAGAAATTTCTTTATTCACTGGTGGTTTCGATACGCCACTCGCCGCAAAGCTGCTCGCGGCTACTCAACCACCGAGTTTCACTATTCATCAAACTCGCCGAAGATATCCACTTCATCAGCGAAGAGGTCGAGAGAATACGATAAGCCAGTCACATCGCGGACAAGTTTCATGGTCTCTTTGGCTTCGATTTGCATGCGGCGGATTCCGCTGGCGAGCACATCGCGCGGGATGGTGGGATGAGCGAGGTAATATGCACGTTTTTCACGAAAGGGTTCGAGGAAAGTATTGATGGCTTTGGCAAGTTTTTCCTTGACTTCCACATCGCCGACCTGACCCTTGCGATAGCGTTCTTTTAGATCGTCCACTTCGGCGTAAGAGGGATTGAATGCGTCGTGATAGATAAACACAGGATTGTCTTCCACTGTGCCTGGGTCAGTAGCGCGCAGGCGTCTGGGATCGGTGTACATGCCTTTGACTTTTTCTTCGACGGTCTTCGCGTCATCGGATAAATAGATGGCATTGTTCAATGACTTGCTCATTTTATTTTGTCCGTCTGTGCCGACGAGCAAGGGGACTTCGCCGATGATGGATTCTGGTTCGGGGAAGACTTCAGCGCTATAAAGATTATTGAACTTACGCGCCATTTCACGGGCGAGTTCAACGTGGGATTGGTTATCACGTCCAACAGGGACAACATTCGCGCGCGGCAAGAGAATGTCCACGGCTTGCAGGACGGGATAGCCGAGCAGACCAAAGGGCATGGAGTCGATATTGGCGTCACGTGCCATGTCTTTGAGTGTAGGCATGCGTTCGAGGCGCGGCACAGTGACCAGCATTTCAAAAAGCAGATTCATTTCATAGGTTTCTGGAATCGCGGACTGGACAAAGATGGTGCTGACGTTCGGGTCAATGCCAACCGCAAGATAGTCCAGAACGATTTCGCGGATGTAGGTTGGGATTTCTTTGATGTATTGCGGCTCAGGCTTGGTGGTCATCGTGTGCAAGTCAGCAATGATAAAAAACGAATCATACTGATGCTGCAAGCGCACACGATTGCGCAGCGAGCCAACATAATGACCGAGGTGCAGGCGTCCTGTGGGACGGTCACCTGTGAGGAGGCGGGGTTTGGGGTTTGGCATGGGTTGGGTTCCTTTCAAAATTTAAGGATGAAGGATAAAGGATGAGGGATGAAGAAAGATGAAAGACGAAAGAAAAATTCATCCTTCATAATTCATCCTTCATCCTTCATCCTTGATTTTCTGCCGCATCGATAGCACGTAACATCGCACTTGCCTTATTCACTGTCTCTTGATATTCAGTGGACGGATCCGAATCCGCGACAATGCCTGCGCCTGCTTGCACGCTGACGGTGTCCCCGCGCCCGACCATGGTGCGGATGGCGAGACAGGTGTCCATGGCACCGTCGAAGCCGAAGTAGCCGATCATGCCTGCGTACGCGTTGCGTGCATCAGATTCTAACTCAGCGATGATCTCCATGGCGCGGACTTTCGGCGCACCGCTGACTGTCCCCGCGGGGAAGGCGGCGCGGACTAAATCGAAGGCGGTCAGTTCGGGGCGCAGAGTCCCTTCGACGTGGGAGACAATGTGCATGACATGTGAATATTTTTCAACGGTGAAGAAATCAGAAACTTTGATCGTGCCATATTCGCACACGCGTCCCAGATCGTTGCGACCCAGGTCAACCAACATGACATGTTCCGCGCGTTCCTTCGGATCGGCGAGCAGGTCTTTGGCAAGCGATGCGTCGGCTTTGGAGTCTGCTCCTCGGGGGCGCGTCCCAGCGATCGGTCGGAGTGAAGCGGTTCTTCCTTCCAAACGAACAAACATCTCAGGCGACGATCCAACAATGTAAAGCGGTTCATCGTCCACGAGTCCGAAATCAAAAAAGAACATGTATGGTGACGGGTCGAGGCGGCGGACGGCACGATAGACATCGAACGGCTCGACGTTCGTATCGCGTGTGAAGCGCTGCGAGAGCACCACCTGAAAAATGTCTCCCGCTGCAATATGCTCCCCGGCGTCGCGCACCATGTCTTCAAAATGTCCCTGCGTCATGTTCGAGCGCGTCTTCGATGATTTCACTTCGCGCGGCTGCGTGGGCGGAAGCGGCTGATGGATGCGCGACTCGATCTCATCCAGTTTGCGCTCCGCGGATTCGACATCACCATCGAGCACATTCGCGATCAGGGAAAGGCTGCGCCGCGCATGATCGAACGCGATGATGGTATCGGCAAGCAAATAAAATCCATCGGGGATTTGACCCCGCTTCATGCTGAATTGTAGAGTTGGTTCAAAATAACGAACGGACTCGTAACCGAGATAGCCCACCAACCCACCGATGAAGCGCGGCACACCTGTCTGTGCCTTGAAATTAAAGCGGCGCATTTCCTCTTGCAGAAAATACGTTGGGTCGTTGTCGTATTGAACCGTGCGGGTTCCATCGGAGTCTTTGATCTCGATCTGTCCATCACGCAAAATATATTGCGCCCGCGGCTGGACACCGATAAACGAGTAACGCGCGATCCGCTCCCCGCCTTCCACGGACTCAAGCAGGAATGACGTGCCATCCCCGCGCAATTTCATATACACGCTGATGGGTGTCTCGAGGTCCGCGGAAATCTCGCGGATGATGGTTTGGGTGGAAGCTTCGAATAGCATAAGTTCTCCTTGTTCCGCAGGGACGACGTTCTGTCGCACTGGGCGGGAAGACCCCGCCCCTACGCATGATTAAATTAAAATCCCCTCCTGTCCATTGG
>JAUXUL010000048.1 GCA_030680795.1 Anaerolineales bacterium
GTTGCGAGCAAAAATCCGGAATATCTCGAACCCGTCAAACATTGTTTGCAAGCCATGGCTCGCGGCGGCATGTATGATGTCGTCGGAGGCGGCTTCGCCCGTTACAGCACCGACAACCTTTGGCGGGTGCCGCATTTTGAAAAAATGCTCTACGACAACGCCCTGCTCGTCCGCGCATATTTGCATGCCTGGCAGGTTACCAAAGAGCCAGCCTTCAAACGCATCGTTGAAGAAACGCTAAATTTCGTCGCACGCGAAATGACCCACGAGCAAGGCGGTTTTTACTCATCGCTCGATGCAGATTCTGAAGGTGAAGAAGGCAAGTTCTACGTTTGGTCCCGCGCTGAAATTCGGGTTGTCCTGAAAGATGATTCAGATTTTTTTGAAGCGGCTTACGGGATCAGCGCACAAGGAAATTGGGAGGGCCAGACAGTTCTCCAACGCACATTGGACGACGCCTCCCTGGCCGCCCGCTTCGGACTTAATCCGGAGGCTGTTCCTGCAAAACTGGGGGACTCTCACTCCAGGCTATTATCTGCACGCGTTCTACGCATCCGCCCCCTCACAGATGACAAAGTCCTCACCGCGTGGAATGGACTCATGCTTTCGGCATTTGCAGAAGCGGCAAGAGTACTCCCAGACTCAAGTCCGCGCTCCGGCTATCTTGGTATGGCTACGCGCAGCGCAGAGTTCTTACTTTCGGAATTAAGACCCGATGGAAAACTACGCCGCGTCTGGCGAAATGGACAAACGACAAACCAGGTTTTTCTCGAAGATTACGCCGCGTTGATAGCAGGATTGCTGGAGTTATATCAAACTGACTTCAACAATAAATGGTTCACATCTGCAAAAGAACTGGCAGATGAAATGATCGAACGATTTGGCGACCCCGCCGGCGGCTTCTTCGATACTCCACACGATAGCGAAAAACTCCTTATCCGCCCCAAAGATATCCAGGATCAGGCCACGCCTTCTGGAAATTCATTGGCTTGTCAGGCCTTGATAAAATTGGCCGCATATACAGATCAAGGAAGCTACCGCGACCTCGCAGAGAAATCACTGACCTTGATCACGGGCTTTGTTTTACGCCACCCACTCGGCTTTGCCAACTGGCTGTCAGCGGCGCAGAATGCTTGGGGAAACATGAAGCAGGTGGCAGTCTTGGGCGAAGCGCAGGATGACAACTTCCAGCGTATGCTCAATGTCCTTCGCGCGGAATACAGACCAAATGTGGTAACTGCCGCTTCATCCCATCCAATAAACGAGTGCGCCCCCGCCCTGCTGAGCGACAGGTCCATGATAAAAAACAAAACCACCGCATATGTTTGCGAAGGATTTGTTTGCAAACAACCCACCACTGAAGTTGATGGTTTGATCGAACAATTAAGATTTTAAAAGCAATCACCCGGATCCATTATATAAAGTATGAGGAAAGACCGGAACAATAATGGCATGGATTCACTAAACCAATAACAAAAAGCTCCCCAGATCGGAGAGCCTTGTTTTATCACTTACTTATTATCTTCGCCTTCAGGCTTGTCAACTTCTTCTTCCTTTTTCCCCAATCCTTCGCGGAAGGATTTAATACTGCGCCCTAACTCCCCAGCGATCTTACCAATGCGCCCCGGACCAAAGATGAGAATCACTATGATGAGAATGATGATCCATTCCCAACCGCCTAATCGAAACATGGTTAACTCCTTTTGTGATATTGCAAGTATCGTACCACGTTTGAACGAAAAAGTGGTTAGAGTTCTTTTCGCGAGAAGAAGCCTTCAATGAAACGAATGGCGCGGCGGACAAACGAACGCAGGCGCGCAAAGAAGCGATATTGTTCGGGATGGACATGTTTCTTTGCCGGGATGGGGCCTGTCCATTCGACGACCATGGCACCCCAGGTTAAGCCTGCTCCGAAGCCGACGAACACAACCTTATCTCCGGGCTTTACCCGTCCATCTTGCGCCGCTTCGACTGTGGCAATCGGAATGGAGGCTGTGGAAGTATTTCCATAGCGATCCACATTGACTACAAATTTATCCATTGGAAGTTTGAGGTATTTTGCTGCTGTTTCCACAATGCGGTAATTTGCCTGGTGGGGAATGATACATTGCACATCATCGAGGGTCATGCCAGCCAACTGCAACGCTTCAAGGGTGGCACGCCCCATCACGCGGGTGGCAAACCGAAAAACTTCCTTGCCATCCATTTGAATAAAATGTTTGCCTTCGTAAATGGTTGCTTCGCTTGCCGGATGGCGTGAACCGCCGCCAAGCAGAGTCAACGAATCTGCCCCGGAACCATCCGAGTGCATCACAGCGGATAAAACTCCGCCCGGTCTTTCACTTGCCTGCAGAACAAAAGCCCCCGCCCCATCCCCAAAAAGGATGCAGGTATTACGGTCTTTCCAATCTATAAAACGAGAAAGGGTTTCGGTGCCAATCACCAAAGCATTCTTTATGGAACCACTCCGAATAGCTTGCGTTGCCATATTGGCTGCATAAATAAAACCCGAACAGGCGGCGGATAGATCGAAAGCGCCTGCTTTGGTTGCGCCGATTTGATCTTGAATAAGACAAGCGGTTGCAGGAAAAATATATTCAGGCGAGGAGGATGCGCAAATAATCAAATCCAACTCGGTGGGCGCAAGGTTAGCAACTTTCAAGGCTTTGATGGAAGCCTTCACGGCCAGGGTGGACGGAAATTCATTCTCCCTGGCAATGTGACGCTCACGAATACCCGTTCGATCACGGATCCACTCATCGTTGGTATCTACAAGCTTGGCAATATCGTCGTTGGTCAGAACGGGCTCAGGTACATACATGCCCCAGCCCGTAATATGCGCAAATGGCATTCTTGCTCCTTTATTTGAAACGGCTTAAGATCAATGTGGCATTATGGCCGCCAAATCCAAACGAGTTGGACATGACATTATTTACGGTTGCTTTGCGCGGCTGGTTGGGAACATAATCCAGATCACAGACGGGATCGGGGGTTTCATAGTTAATGGTAGGAGGCAGGATATTCTCCAGGATCGTCAGCGTGCCGATGACCGCTTCCAATGCGCCGGATGCCCCCAGCAAATGTCCTGTCATGGATTTGGTGGAAGAAACAGGGGTTTGATATGCCTGTTCGCCAAACACGCTCTTGATTGCGGCAGTTTCGCTCTTATCGTTCAAATATGTGGAAGTGCCATGAGCATTGATGTAACTAATATCAGCGGGTTTAAGTCCGGCATTTTCCAGCGCGAGAGTCATGGAGATCGCCGCCCCTACTCCATTTTCCGCAGGCGCAGAGACATGATGCGCGTCATCCGTTGTCCCGTAACCTGTAAACTCACATAAGATATTCGCACCGCGTGCCTGTGCATATTCAAGCGACTCGAGAATCAAAATGGCTGAACCTTCACCCATCAAGAACCCGTCCCGATCTTTGTCAAATGGGCGGGATGCTTTTTGCGGATCATCATTGCGGGTGGACAAAGCGGTCATAACATTCATGCCCGCCATGGAGATTGATGTAATTGGGGCTTCTGACGCTCCTGCGATCATGGCATCGGCCGAACCACGTCGAATCATTTCAGCGGCTTCACCGACCGAATTTGTACCAGATGCACAGGCAGTGGCAAGCGACATGTTAGGCCCGCGCGCGCCCACCCGAATGGCAATACTCCCAGCGGCGCTATCTGAAATCATCATCGGGATGAGGAATGGGCTGACGCGTTCAGGTCCGCGCTCGCGCAAAACATCGTATTGTTCAAGCAGGGTGATGATTCCGCCGATGCCGGTTCCG
Source organism: Anaerolineales bacterium (assembly GCA_030680795.1). Classification (GTDB taxonomy): domain Bacteria; phylum Chloroflexota; class Anaerolineae; order Anaerolineales; family Villigracilaceae; genus Villigracilis. The sequence continues at coordinate 3,790 of JAUXUL010000048.1, forward strand.
ATCAATATACCCACGCGATTATGATTCGATTCATCTATCTTGAAATTTGCATGTTCCATGGCTTCCAGTGTTGCCGCAGTGGCGAATTGAGTAAAACGGTCCATCTTGCGGGCATCGCGTGTGCCAAACATAGCGGCAGCGTCAAATCCTTTCACTTCTGCCGCAAACTTTGTTTTGTGGGCGCTCGCATCAAATGCAGTTATGGGAGCCGCGCCAGATTTCCCTGCCAGCAGCGCACCCCAGGTGTCTTTCACATTATTTCCGACCGGGCTTACACAACCCAGACCTGTCACAACTACGCGTTTCCTCATTATTCTGATACTCCTTAAACATTGTATTTCAGTTGACCTCTTGCATAAGTATTCGCAGGAGCCCGCGCTGATCCATTCGCGTACGATGTCGCCTGAGGTCAGACAAATAACATGTCCTCACTCCGCTCAGCGAAAATCCTGGGTATAACAAATAAGGGACAAGTGAATTTGTCCCCTATTTTTGTAATAACACTGGCACAGGCTGGAAGACACGCAAAAACCTTACATTTTTTTCAAAGTAGTCCAGGCTTGTTGCATATGCATTCGGTCATGGTCGGCCATAAAACTGATCACTTCAAGAAAATTTGTCGGACCAAATATGGCATGACGCGCTTTACGCTGCCAGTCTATCTGCGCCATATTTTTCAGCAGCGCCAGCGTTTCACATCTCGCATCATTAAATTCTTTTAAAGCAGAATTGCCACATTCATGCAAATAATCACGCTGGCTCGCCCACACTGCCGTATCCGGGCGCGGAATAAAAGGCTCGCTTTGTTCTTTGAAAAGTCTGATCTGCATCTGGTGGACTTCGCGTTCGCTATCACGCAGATGGCAGACAAGTTCTGTTAATGACCAATCGTCAGGAGCAGGCTTGCGCGACCATGAAGCAGAATCTAATCCATGCAGCAACCCATTCAACGCGGCCGGAGTTGCGGATATGATTCCCATTACAGAGGCCATTGATTTGAAGGATGGCATTAAGGATGCGGGATCAGTGGATTCAAGCCACAGACGTAGATCATCTAATTTACCGCGGGGTCCCGCCTTGTGTCCAAAACTGGAAGCGGGTTCTACATCCACGTGATAGGCAGACAGCCCAAGCTTTTTCGCGGGGAGGATGTCGCGTTCCATATCGTTCCCGACCATCAGTACAGGACCCGCGGGCCAGCCCAAGCGGGCGAGAATTTCAGCATAATAGGCGGGATGTGTTTTTGAAAAATGAAAATTTTCGTAAGTTGAAATAAGTTCAAACTGCTGTGGGTCAAAACCAGCCCAACGCAAACGATGATACGTGGCTTTACGAGGCAAAAGTGGGTCCGTGGCAATTGCAATGCGATACCCTTTTGATAGCGCCCAATCTACAAATGGTTTTGCTTCAGGGATCTGCGATGTCAGGCCCGCCAGGCTTGGAAAAATATTGTCGTAAAAATTTTCAATAGCAGGTTCAAGATCACTGCGGGAAATGTTGAGCTGCGGATAAAATTCGGCCTCGAAGACTTCCTGCAGAGATCGGGAAAAATCATCACTTTCATTCATCTGACGGGTGCCGGAAAGCAAAGCGCGGAACATGAGGTCGGGAGCGATGTGCGGCGCAAGTTCCTTGGATAAAGCCTGAAAACATGCAGGCATAAAAACCTGCAAATTTGTATTAAGCAGTGTGTCGTCCAGGTCAAGCAGGAGTGTGAGCGTCATTTTTTTAAGACCCCCCGGGGTCTGGGGTTTACTCTTTTATTTCAAATGTGAATGGCAGGGCATGACATTCTCCACACCCGACCTGCAGTTCTGAAACTTCCCGTTTTGATTTTTCGCAAAACGCGCTGACCTGCACTCGACGTTGAAAAATGGCTGTGATCGGACGAGCCGTCACAGCCTTCAATTTCATATGCTGGCAGGAATTGGCGCGCGCAATACCTGGCACTGGGCAGGTATTGCACAGGTCACGCGACCAGTTCTGTCCCTGTACCTGCAATAAGCGGCATTCTTCCACATTGCGGCCGCGATAATAATCGCCAAAGAAGTGTGGGCATTCGCGCCCGGCGGGTGTTTTCATAGGGAAGGTAGATAAGTACACAAGTAAGCAGGTGGACAATATGCGCCTGCATATTTGTTTCCTTGTTTACGAACTTTACACACGTGTAACGTATTCGCCTGTGCGGGTATCCACGCGAATCGTGTCGCCAATGTTGACGAAGTTGGGACATTGCACGGTCACGCCGCTTTCTGTGGTGACTTTCTTGGTTACGCCTGTGGCCGTATCGCCGCGAATTGCCATTTCAGCCTCGACAACTTTGAGATCTACGGAGGTGGGTAATTCCACATCAATGGCTTCGCCTTTGTAGAAAGTCAGCTTGACTTCCATGCCTTCTTTAAGATATAAAGCGCTTTCACCGAGTGATTCCTTTTTGATGGCCGGTTGATCAAAAGTCTGGTTATCCATAAAGAAGTACATGTCGCCATCGTTGTACATGTATGAAACATTTGCGAAGTCGAGGCTGACATCCTGCACCGACTGGCCAGAGCTGAATGTACGTTCAATTGTAGAGCCGGTTAACAAATTGCGGGCTTTCACTTTAATATTGGCATTACCGCGGCCGGTTTTGTTATGGCTGTAATCCAATACCTTTAAGAGATTGCCGTCCAATTCAAAAGTGACACCTTTGCGAAGTTCATTTACATCGATCATACTTAAACTTTCCTTAACTATTTGATTTTATTAACTCACCTTATGCACTTTGATATCTTTTAGCGTATCACCCTGACCCTGAACGATAGTGAAGGGGAAGGGTCTCCACGATATTCTCAGAGATTCTTCGCTTCGCTCAGAACGACACTGCGCAAGGTGAGTTATTAATAAAGCGGGCGGATTATACCAATGAGTTTAGAGCAATGTCCAGTTTTCAGTGAACAGTTATCAGTGGGAGGATTCGGAGGATGGATCCTCTTTGAGTAGTTGAACAGCGTGAGACAGAACAGGTATGACGGTTTGTAAATTTTCGACTGCGCCTGTGGGGCTGCCGGGTAAATTGATGATCAGGGTTCGTCCACGGATGCCGGCGATGGCCCGTGAGAGCATGGCGTGCGGGGTCATCTTAAGGCTTTCCGCGCGCATGGTTTCAACCAGCCCGGGCGTATCTCTTTGAATGACTGCGCGAGTGGCTTCCGGGGCAACATCCCGCGCGGCAAAGCCTGTACTTCCAGTCGTGAGGATGACGTCCATTTCACCGCTGTCTGCCCATTCTGTCAAAGTAGCGCGGATGACAGATAATTCGTCCGGGAGGATTTTCTCTCTGGCGATTGACCAGTTTTGAGCACGAATAAGCTGCGCGAGGGCAGGGCCGGAGGCGTCTTCCCGTTCCCCGCGCGAGGAGCGGTCAGAGAGAGTTAGGATCCCAAATCGAATTGTCATTACCGCTCGTTGCATAAATTACCAAACTTTCTTGAAAATATTCTGTGTAAAAATCACGACTCTGGTTTGGTTATTCGGGCGGCACGCTGTAAAATTCTTTTGCAAAAACAAGGTCAGCTTTTACATGCTGCCAGCCGCGATTTTTATAGAACTGGATGGCTTCTGCGTTATCGTCGAGTACGTGCAATAAACATTTGAGACAGCCTTTGGCTTGCAGGCGTTTTTCCACTTCTGTAAGAAGCATGACGCCAATACCCTGTCCGCGAAATTCTTTATGAACCGCAAGGTGATAGATCGCGCCGCGGCGGCCGTCAAACGCGCCAATGACTGTGCCGATAATCTCGTTGTTTGTTTCAGCAACCAAAAACAACTCGGGGTCGCGTTCAAGTTTTTTCTGGGTTTCCTCAGGAGTATCTGAACGCCCCACATTCATCCCTGTTTCAATGCTCTGCCATAACTTTAATATGCGGTCATAATCATTTGTAAAGGAAAATTCACGAATATTTATTGACGGATTCATCATGCAGATCGAATGGTTTGTTTCAAGATCGCGATCAGGTCATCGGGCATGTAAGGCTTGAGTAAAAAGCCGTTTGCGCCGCGACGAATACATTCATTTTTTACACTTGCGCCGGATGACATCACAACGCGCACATCAGTTGTATCTTGTGAATTGCGCAGGCTGTCTAAAATATCCAACCCGTTCTGTTGCGAAAGATGCACATCCAACAATATCACATCCGGTTTTTCCCTCCGCACAACCGCAAGCACATCTGCATCTGCCTGCAATGCCACCACATCGAATCCTTCCATTTTTAACAATGTTTTTAATAGTGACACCATGTTCTGATCATCTTCGGCGAGCAGGACTTTTGCCTTTGACATTCTTTTTTGCCTTGGTTAATTTTGTTTTTTTCTTGGGGGAATTCTTCTTTTGTTTCTTCTGCACTTTTGGTTTTTCCAGTGCGGCATTGATCACTTCATCCACAGATTCAGCAAAAATGAATTTCATGGTATTTCTGATTTCATCTGGAACGTCATCAATATCCGGCTCATTGGGCTTTGGCAGGATCACTGTGGTGAGACCATTGCGATGCGCCGCCAGAACTTTCTCTTTGACGCCGCCAATGGCCAGAACCTGACCTCGAAGGGTGATCTCACCAGTCATTCCAACCTGAGATTTCACGTTGCGCCCGGTGATCAACGAGACCAGAGAGGTTGCCATTGCCACCCCTGCTGATGGTCCATCTTTTGGCTGCGCGCCGGACGGGATGTGCAGGTGTAGATCAAATTTATCGAAAAACTCATGCGGAATATTCAGGGAATCGGCGCGTGAACGGACATAGGATAATGCCGCGCGCGCCGATTCCTGCATGACGTTGCCGATGGAACCTGTCACCTGAAAGCCGCGCCCACCGGGCATGGCTGTGGTTTCTATGAATAAAATATCACCGCCAAAGGAAGTCCAGGCCAGGCCAGGAACGACGCCGGGAATGGAGGTGCGCTTGCTCAGTTCTTCCGGTCCAAGGAAGATCGGGTGGTCGAGATATTCTTCGACAAGTTTGGGAGTGATCTCGAACTTATCAAGACTGCCTTCCGCAATTTTCGTGCCGACCTTGCGGCAAACTGCGCCGATCTTACGCTCCAGATTACGCACACCAGCCTCGCGCGTATATTGACGCACGATCATCTGCAAGGCTTCGTCGGTAAATCTAACTTCATCTTCACGCAGGCTGTTCTCGCGTATCTGGCGCGGGATCAGATAGCCGCGCGCAATTGCCATCTTTTCATTTTCGGTATAACCCGAAAGATAGATGATTTCCATTCTGTCACGCAATGCGCGTGGAATTGTCTCGAGTGTGTTGGCGGTGGTGATGAAAAATACCTGCGAAAGATCATAAGAGACTTCGAGATAATTATCGCGAAATTCGCTGTTCTGTTCCGGGTCGAGTACTTCAAGCAATGCCGAAGCCGGGTCACCATGAAAATCATTGGTGAGTTTATCCACCTCGTCCAGCATGAAAACCGGGTTCTTTGAATCCACGCGGCGCAGGGATTGCAAAATGCGCCCCGGCATGGCGCCGATATATGTGCGGCGATGTCCGCGGATCTCGGCCTCGTCCCGCACGCCGCCCAGCGAGGCACGGATGAATTTCCGCTCCATGGCGCGTGCGATGGATTGACCAAGCGAGGTCTTGCCAACTCCCGGAGGGCCGACAAAACACAAGATCACACCTTCGCGCTCACGACGAATTGCGTCGTCAGAAGCAGGTTTCACTTCATCCTGGCGGTCAATCCGTAATTTGCGAATTGCAAGAAATTCCAGAATGCGGTCTTTCACGTCTTCCAGCCCGAAATGATCTTTGTTTAAAATTTCGCGGGCATGCTTAATTTCAAGATTATCCAGCGTGGATTTTGACCATGGCAGGGTGACCAGCCAATCCAAATAGGTGCGGATGACGCCATACTCTGCGGCCGCGGTTGGCAAACGGGAGAGGCGATCCAACTCCCTTTTGGCCTGCTTCAGCGCTTCTTCGGGCATTTTCGCATCTTCGATCTTTTTACGAAATTCCTCGGTCTCTTCGGATTGCTCATCCTTTTCACCCAACTCACGCTGGATGGCTTTCAGCTGCTCGCGCAGGAAGTATTCACGTTGGACTTTTTCGATCTCTCCACGCGCCTCGTTCTGAATCTTCTGCCCGATTGTCAGGACTTCAGCTTCGCGGACAAGCAGTCCGATCAATTTTTTCAACTTATCGTAAACGGAATCCAATTCAAGAATTTCCTGCGCGTCTTTTAAGTCAATGCGCTGGAAGTTGGCAATCGTATAGGCGGTTTGAAGTGGGTCTTCAAGCGAAGTGATCGAGTTGACCAGTTCATCCGGGAAGGAGGGGATCATTTGCGTGATCTGTTGGAACTGATCTCTCGCATTACGCGCGAGCGCATCCGTCTCAATATTGGTTTCATCATTTTCAGGCGCAAGGTGGATATGCGCTTTTAGATACGGTTCTTCCGCTACAAATTCGCCGAGACGGAAGCGCGCCATACCCTGCACAAGCAAGCGGACTGTGCCATCCGGGGCGCGCAGCAAACGGTGCACGGTTGCAATCGTGCCGAACTGGTATAACTCATTGGGACCGGGGATTTCCTGCTCAGGATTAAGCGCAGCAACAAGGCCGACCAGTTTATCGCCGCCAACGACTTCATCCACCAATCTGATGGAGCGCGCCTGTCCCACAGTCAGCGGGACTGCGGAGTTGGGATAGACTACCACTCCGCGCAAAGGCAGGATAGGAAGCACGTCGGGGAACTTCTGTCCCTCGTTTTTGTCATCAGTTTGGGTGTCGGATGAGATATTTTCCTTGTCTTGAAAACGCGAAAAGACCGACGCCATGAAAGAGTTCATCAATTCGTCGTCAGATTCGCCCAGCGCTTGAAAGAATTGTTGTATACCGGATTGCCATCTTTGTGCAGGCATTGTTTTATTCAACCTTGATCTGATTTGGTTTTGCTTTAGGGATAATAATGGTCAGGAAGCCATTCACATATTCGGCCTGCGCCTGCTCAACATTGACGGGGACTGGCAGGCCAATGGCTGTTGCAAACTTTCCAAACCTTATTTCCATTTGATGAAATGCGCGCCGCCCGGAAGAATCAGGACGCAGGCCCATGACAAGTAATGTGTCGTTTTCGAGGGAAACTTCAAAATCCTCTTCGCGCATCCCCGCTATTTCCACGCGTACGATGTAGGCATCCTCAGTTTCATATGCATCAGTTGGAGGGCTCCAGACGTTTGAGCGTACCTGCCAACTCACCATACGCAAATTATCACGCCTGGTTTCGATCAGTGTTTCGCTTGATTTGCGAATAACGGTAGGCATTGAGATTTCTCCTTCTGATTCGCTTTCATCATTAATCAGGACTTTCGCTTGCTAATAAATTATCCGCAAATCTGCATAAATCTTTCAAAAATATTCGTGAGGACTGGCGCAGGTTTATCCTGAGCTGATCGAAGGATGTGCGGAAAAAAGCGAACGTACTAATTATCTTTGTCAGTGCCCCCGGCGGGATTCGAACCCACAACCTCCTGCTTAGAAGGCAGTTGCTCTGTCCATTGAGCTACGGGGGCAATACACCATTTTACCCGCCAGATAAAACGCTGGGTTCCTGGCTCTGGTAAGGTCTTAATCCACGATACACGCGCGGGCCGGCAATCGTTTTCAAGATAATGTCGGCGGAACGGCTAAGCCTCTCGCCAAGTTCTTCGGCAGACATGGGAATATTGCCATTTACCAGAAAAATTCGGAAGACAGCTTCGACCATTGCAGTTCGTTCATTCGTGAACTCAGGGAGCAATGCGCAATGACTTATCAAGGCATGTTGGACACCATCCACCTGTTTTACTTCAGCGGTTTGGGGGTTGATCCAGTCGATCATTTCGTCTTCTTCGATGTTCGCAAAGGCTTCCTGATGCTCGGCGCATAACAACGAACGCAGAAAAACACGCCAGTCGCGTTCGTTCTTTTGCCACCATTCAAAATCAATGTGGAATGGTGTTTTTGGAGTTGGTTTTAGCAGGCTCATACAACCTCCTCAGCAAGGCGGAAGTGTAAATCGCCGACATGTTTGAAGACAGGGTTGGTTTCCAACATGGTAAATAGAGGCGCGGGCGGCACTCGGCGGACGAGATTGACTGCTGCATACATTTCCTGCGCGTGCACATGTCCCTGCGGGTTTGATTTTGCCAATTCACGCATCACAAGTAAAGCCAAATCTTCAAACGCGCGTTTCTTTTCCCAAATGGGATCCAATGTTTTGAAATCAGACACATGGATCACCATGCGGTCGTTGAACTCGGCTGTAATGGACTGTTTCAGCATCGCGAAAACAAATCCGCCGTCAGTGCCAACCATGACCGTGCGCACCCAATCTTTTGAGGAGCGCTGACTTTTTACTTCAACGATCACTTCGCCGGGTTGTTCGCCTTTGCGTACCTGCACAAGTGAGCCTGGAATTAATTGGTGTGATTTATACCATTCGCGCAATCCAAAGACATAGCCATGCTCGAGCACTACCCAGGCAGGGATACGTTGTTTGGTCTTGCCATCTACCAGTGTAAAACGCACGCGCGGCGTTTCATAAGCTGTCGGAAATAATTTGCGAGCCCGCTCAGACATGGGTAATGTCCCTGCGCGCAGATGAGGATAGATCAATGAGATCGTGACCGCGGAAATCTCCTCGCGAGGATCAAGTTCCTCGGAGGGAGTCAGTTCATCGTCAAGTTGTGATTCGAGGTCCTTCATCGCAGGGCTCATCACAGATCGGTCATGTTCGATCTCAATATAATCCAGCGGCGGTGGGATTTCGCGCACATAGTCTGGCTCCAGGCGGCGCAAGCACCACAATACCTGACCCGCAGGACCCACCTCATCAAAGCGGTCATCATCCTGCAACGCATAATTCAAAGAGAATTCAGCCAGCTTTGGGTTCACACCAGCGGGCAATTCAATATCCTTCATTAATGCTTGAGTGGGAAGCGGTTCGCCGGCGGACATATCCAAAACTGCTTCGGCAAGATTTAACTGACCTTGATTAATTTCAATCAGCAGCGCGCTCGGGAACCAACGCCCCGCGATCTTCACCAAACCTTCATCGGTATTGAATGCCGCTTCCAGTTTCGTTTCAACCACATCCCCATGCTCCCGCAAAATATGGGCAGAACTGACCTCGTCACTTTCAGGTGTGGAAAGCGATGTATCATTCAAAAGATGAGAATCCAGCCTTGCTGCAAACATCCGCTCGGTGCTGTCATCCATTTCAACGATAAGCACATCAAAATCGCTGACGGACGGATTCACGCCCGAACGTACAGCAAATACTTTACCGCGTACCCAATTCAATGCAGGAAAAACAAGCTGATCGCCAACCTCATATTTTTCCTTCGGGAGAAAACTTCTACCGCCGGCATTTTGCTTGCTCTCTGCGGCGCTGCGTTCTGCGCGAATGCGCGCCTCCACATATTCAGCGGCAAGATCGCGGGTTGTTAACGGCGTCTCTCGCTCAAAAAGAATAGTGTGTAGATTTTCAACGTCTTGCGGGGTGACTTGAATGGATAACCAATATTCGTGGGGAAGTTTAAATGCGCCTGCCATACTCAGCCTTGTAATGAATTTGCGCCTAACGCGCGGCGATGATTATACCTTACCTTGCACAGGCTATCTATATTACGCAGGGACGCACCGTATTGGTGTACGGCGCTTGTGTCGGGACGATGGAAGGGGCGCCTCCTCCAAAACGCGACGAACTTCTGTCGCATTTTGGAGGAGGCTGGTTGGTGGCAGAATGACTGTTTATTTGATCGTGTATGTGACGTTGACGGTTACAGAAATTGCCAGTTGTCCAGGTTGGATCGGCACTGCCGCGCTTTCGTAGGCAACACCACCGCCGCCGCCCTTGCCCTCGTAGTAGGGATATGGGCTGTTATCGTAGAAGTTGATGGTTTGGATGGCGTCGAGTGTCAGGCCAGCGGCATCTGCCAATTCCTGAGCCTGCACTTTTGCATCTGCCACCGCATTCGCGCGGGCTTCCTTTGTGGCTGCGGTTTTATCGGCTACGTCAAATTGAATGCTGTAGATGCTATTCGCGCCCGCGTTGATCGCGGAGTCGAGCAGGTCGCCGAGCTTGTCGAGGTCGCGCATGGTCACATTGACGGTGTTATCCACTACATAGGTCGTGCCAGAGATTTGGCCAAAGTCATCATACTGCGGGTTCGACCAGATGCTGAAATTGGTGGTGTGGATGTCTTTTGCATTCACGCCGGCAGCCTTGATGGCTTCGATCACAGCGTTGGATTGCTCCTTGTTAGTTGCCACTGCATCAGAAGCGCTCGGACCCTGGGTGTTTACGCCGATGTTGATGTAAGCAATATCGGGGGTCAGGTAGATTTGTCCTAAACCGTTCACATTCAGGGTGCGAAGGTTTTCGGAAGCGGCCTGGTTAATGGTGGTGGGTCCACAGGCGCTCAAGACGAGGGCCAAAACCAGTACTGCAAAAACAAAAATTTTTGTACGCATGTTTATCTCCTTTTGTGTTGTAAGCTGTTTCATAGACGAGCCCGCCTTAAAAAAGTTCCCTGGCACCGCAACTATTATAAATTTGCAGGAAGGCGCGGTACCTTGTATTTTAGTTCATTTACGGCTAAAATTTTGCAACAAATGTTCTAAATAGGAACTCATGCCGATAAACTATCAGGGAATTTATAAGCAGATCGAAGAGATTGGCAAAGGCGAGAAGGAAAGAAAAAAGAAGAAAGAAGAGGTGCGAAGCGTCTCGGGTCTTTCTGGACGGGACGCCCTGCGCGGTATGCTGGCGCGTCTGCAGCCGAAAGAGGAAGTTCTGCTGTTGGGCTGGGGCCTGCCGATACAGCTGCCTGCCCGCAGGGGTCACGCAGATATAATGATGCCTTCTGGAATGTTGGGAGGAGGAGGGAACGCAAAGCGGAGTGAGGCGCAGAATATGAAGGAGTTGGGGTTTTGAAAGAGTATGATTGACGCCATTCTGTATATTATGATAATATACACTCATGATTGACTTGAGCTACGTCACGGGCTTTGATTGGGATGAAAATAACCGCGTGAAGAATTGGGAAAAACACCAGGTTCTAGCAGGTGAATGTGAAGAAGTGTTTTTCAATTTACCTCTTCTGCTTGAGTCAGATCCCGATCATTCCCAAAAAGAGCCGCGATACTATGTGCTTGGTCATACAATTGCTGGCAGGCGTTTGTTTATAGCATTTACGATCCGAGAAGACAAAATTCGAGTTATTTCTGCCCGCGACATGAGTAAAAAGGAGCGCAGTATTTATGAGCAAACCAATTCCTAAATTCAAAAACGAAGACGAGGAACGCGCTTTTTGGAACGAACATGATTCCTCCGAATATCTGAATTGGAAAAGCGCCGAGCGGGTTTTATTTCCAAATTTGAAACCATCCACTCGCGCAATTTCCCTGCGCTTGTCAGAATCGCTTCTGGATGCTCTGCGCCAGATGGCAAATGAGCGCGATGTGCCGTATCAGTCATTAATAAAAATTTTTTTGCAGGAACGGATTGAACGGGACCTAAAATCGCGCCAGTTATCAAACGGGGGATAAAACTGCAGCCGAAAGAGGAAGTCCCACTGTTGGACTGGGGCCTGCCGATATAGCTGCCTGCCCGCAGGTGATCACGCAGGTATGACGATGCGTTTTGGAAGGAGCTGTTGGGAGGAGGGGGGAACGCAAAGCGGAGCGAGGCGCAGAATTTGAAGGAACTTGGATTTTGATAATTGACACTGGTCTCTTAACCAACAATACTCTTGTTTTGTTAAAAGGCACCGAATTGATGCCTTTTATTTGCTTGACAGAAAATATATCATATGATATATTTTCTGTGTCAATCATACCAATTGATACAAAAGGAGAAATCATGAGACGAAAATATCACTTACCCCCTTAGGAGGTTATTTTGGCTACGTCGATGGAATCTGTGTTGGATTTCCTGAGGAATTTCAAGGAAATTATGACAAATGGTCAACGAGGATTGGATATTATTCCCAGAGAAGAGAATAATCAAACAATTATCGAATTGGGTCTGACAAGAAAAAATATAGAAAAAGAAATACTTGAGCTGACTGCACAAGATTATTGTTCTGGTCCCGAGGAAGATCACACCAGACCAGGTGTGATATGGAAGTTCGGCAAGAATATTATGCAACGCGAAATTTACATTAAACTCAAAATAGCCGAAATTGGCAGCGAAAAAATTGCAAAATGTATCTCGTTTCATAAAGCAAATCATAGAATAAATTATCCGTTGAAGAACTAATTCATAGAAAGACTATAAAAGATTATAAAAAGAAAGAGAGTTTGCAATGTTAGGCATTTGCCCAAATTGCGAGAAGGAAACTACACTGGAGTTTATTAAGCGTGATGAAAATATCATCGTGCGTAATGAACCAATAAAAGTAAATGTTGAATTCTACAAATGTGTGGAATGTGGTGTTGAGTTTAGAGACCCTAAATCTTTAAACGACCCCTTAGCTATAGCTTATAGAGAATACCGACATGTTCATAATATGGTTCAACCTGAGCAGATAAAAGAGTTTAGGGAACAATACAATATCACTCAGCAAGAGTTGTCAAACCTTTTAGGTTGGGGAGGCGCAACTTTGAGCCGATACGAAAATGGCGCTTTGCAAGATGAAGCTCATGATACGGTTTTGCGCTTAATTCTTGAGCCGCGCAATTTCAGAGATTTGTTGGAAAATAAACCTGAGGTGGTTTCTGAGTTGAAAAGAAAAAAGATCAACGGTCTTCTAGTTGACAGCATGAAAGGTTTTGAAAAATCTTTTATGATCATGTATGAAGAATTGTTTGGTAGATATAAACCAAGTAAATATAGCGGATATAAAGAACTAGAAATTGCAAAAATATTTAACTCGATTATTTTCTTTTGCAAAGATAGTGATGTTCCTAAAACCAAGTTAAATAAACTACTTTTTTATGCTGATTTCAAGCATTTTAAGGAATACACTGTTTCTATTACTGGGGCTCAATATGCTCATTTGCCTTTTGGTCCTGCGCCAGATCATTATCAATATTATCTTGCTGCATTGGATAATGAAGAGGAAAATATACGGATTGAAGAGAGGGTTTTCGCTGATTATATTGGAGAGTTTTTAGTGGTAACAACTAATCCGAATTTATCGTATTTCTCGACTAGTGAATTGAAAATCTTGACTACGGTAAAGGAGTATTTTTCTAATTTTACTGCTAAGGCAATAAGCGAACTTTCTCATAGAGAAATCGGCTATCAATCAACAAAAGATGGAGACCTTATTTCTTATGAATATGCTGCAAGTTTGAATATTTGATTTTTGAGCTGGCAATTTAGAATTTTTATTATCTTTAATCCTCCCTGTAATGTTGTTGGCATAGGGAGGATTTATTTCAAAGTTTTGTGTCTGTATTATTATTTGTGAATGAAGAACTGGCTTAGATTTGAGATGTGTGTTTGTGCGAGGGGCTGATTAATGATGAGTCATGTCCGCGTGAGGTGGTCAACGGGTGGAAACGGCGGGATAAATCCCTGTCTTATTGCGTGGAAGTCCGCTCAAAGCGGACTCGCGCAATTAGCACGAAGTGCTTCCATGTATTATGCGAGGGGTTTACCCCGAACGTGATGTGGAGATGCACACGTCTGCGAAGGGCTGATTAATGATGAGTCATGTCCGCGCGAGGGGGAGTATCGTAAAAGAGTATAATCACTTCAACGAAAGGCAGGCTGAAATGACTTTTACTGTCGAATATGAACAGGAAGAAGACGGTCGCTGGCTGGCGGAGGTGAAAGAATTGCCAGGCGTGATGGTCTATGGAAAAGACCCAGACGATGCAATGGCTCATGCACAAGCATTGGCGTTACGAGTAGTTGCAGATCGCCTTGAAAACGGGGAAAGTATTTCCTGCTATTCATGATAATGATGAAATTGGGCCGAAGATGTTGGCGAGAATGGCAAGGGTCACTGGTTTGAAACCAGAAGATTTGTAGGCAAACGAGTAGCGGAAAAGAACCTGCTGCTCGTTTTATTTTATCCGCGAGGGGCTGATTAATAATGAGCCGTGTTCAACTGAGGAATACATCTCATGATACGATATAAATTGGGAGGCTTTCTTTGAATATCCTATTGATCGCCGCGTTTGTGTTTGCCGCGCTTGAGGCGCTGGCTTTGTCAAAGAATTTGCTGAGGCTGGAATACATTGCCAAGCCTGCTGTGATGCTGGCCCTGTTCTTCTGGCTGTGGACCTCCGCTGGATTGAACGGGGTTTTGCTGTGGTTCGGGCTGGGGCTTCTTCTGTCACTTGTGGGGGATGTACTGCTGATGATCTCACTTGACCGTTTATTCCTGGCGGGACTGGTCGCATTTTTGTCCGCGCATATCGCGTATGTGATCGGCTTCAATATTCCTTTGCCAGAGATGTCTGTCTGGGGGATAGCCCTGGCGGTCATGATCGGCGTGGGCGGGGCGAGAGTCATTCGCAGGATCATTGCTGCGCTGGCCGCGCGTGGGCAAGGTCACATGCGAGGGCCGATCTTGGTTTACAGTATCGTCATCTCGCTGATGGTCCTGTCTGCCATGTTGAAGCTGACCGACGTTAAGTGGGAAGCGGGCGCGGCGCTACTTGTCAGCCTTGGCGCATTCCTGTTCTATATCTCCGACATTATTCTCGCGTGGCACAAATTCGTCGCTCCCATCCAGCATGGGCGCATTTATAACATCGCTGCATATCATCTCGGTCAAATAGCTTTGATCGCGGGGGTTATCACGCAATATTCGCTTTAAGATTCCAATTCTTTAAACACGAAGGCGGTGCGTTGACCCTGCCGAAACAATACAAAGTGCACAAAGGTTATAAACAAACCTTCGTGTTCCTTTGTGTCCTTTGTGGTTAATTGATTTTCAAATATCATTCCAGCGTCACAATGTGTTGATGGATCAAGTGCGCGTAGCGGTTTTGCAAACGGATGAAATGGTTTTGGATCGCATCCGCTTCGGAGCCTTCCAGCACAAGGAACTTTCCTTTTTCGACACCGTTGCGCGCGATCTCGCGGCAGACTGCTTCAGTGATCAACTCTGCCAAGAGCACCTGACCCTGCCGGGTGGTATCGAGACGGTAGATTTCATCCAAATAAATTTTTACCGAAGGCGCGGCAGTTGCGATCACAATGCTCGAATTGACACGGTCAAAATAAACTCGCTGACGCGGATCGGAGCGGTCATCAAAACGAATATCTGTGAACAAAGCATGGCTGCTTCTTGTTGGCGGCGCAGCCAGTGTTTCTTTTTTGGAATGCACCTGCACGATTGCCTGGGCCCTGTTCCTGCCAAGATACGCGGTCACAACCCCTTCACTGCCCACCTGCCTGCCTTCCACTTTCACGCGCGCTTCCAAAATGGTCGCGTCCGTTTTATGCGGCTTGAGCAGCACCTGCGGAGTTAACGTAATGATTTCAGGGCTGTTGGAAATAACGGTGACCGTTGCACCCGCTCTTCCATTTTCACCTAATCCAACGCGCAAGATCAATGCGGCGGTTTGTCCTGTTTGCACATAAAGCCGTTCGGGAAAAAACCCAATCCCGGATTCTGGCAATTCAATTGCCTTATGAAAATCGCCTTCTCTTTGATCGCGGAGTTCGGTCAGTGCAATCGTATTCAACTCATGCAAGGCATGGTCTAATTTATTACGTAACTTTTTATCCAGTTTTGTTTGCTCATCATGGAGCGAATGTTCGCGTTCCGCTTGAACGAGCGGTTCAAGTTTACTTTCCACTGCAAGTTTCAACGCCTTCGCAAATGGATGCGTCCAGTTTATGCCGTCTCGTGTTGCCGTCAAGACGGGTTCGTCGTTCTTTAACAAATCATGCAAATGGTCGCATTGGATCGAACCGTAAAAATAAGCCGCATACGGGTCACTCTCAAACTTGAGCATGGTCAGCGAAACCACGGTCGCCTTGCTGATCACCAGCAAACCGCCGTCTGCATAATCACCCTCCTCGCTTCTTGTTGATAATTGGATTCCCGACCGATAGACCTCCAGTTTGGCTGTGGCAGGATAGCCCTCAATTTTGATCCTCTCGCTCAGGACTTTTTCGCCTCGCGGTGACTTGTAGCTGAGTAGGTGTTCCTGACGAATATTCCCGTCTGACGCAATATCCCGCAAAATGATCTTGCGCCTCGGGTTGCTCATAATCGGACGGAGTTCAAAATGCCTCTGCAGATAATTCCTGAAATTATCGAACTGCGGCACTTTTACATCACCGCGCGAAATATTGATCTCAAGGACCGTTCCATTCCCTTCAAAGACCCCATACTTCTCGCGCAGAGGGACAGTGGCTCTGATTGGCTCATCGAGGTCAAAGGTTGGGACACCTTTCTTGATCAGCAGGGAGCATGAATAAAAATTGCCGCCTTTGAACGACGAGACATAGCCATGTCCCAGCCCAAAAATGGAATCTTTCAGACCGCGCCCCCACAAGCCGCGCACATGTTTATCTTCCTTCAATCCGCTGGTCGCTTCGCCATACGTGCCGACCACCTTGTCCATGCGCAGGTCGGTCATTCCCTCGGCATGGTCGCGCACGCGGATGATGGAATTTTTATGTTTCCTCTTCACGTCAATGACGATCTCACCGTCCACTGCCCAGCCTGCATGTTCGAGGCGTGAATAACTGTCATTGCAATTGGTAATCACCTCCACCAGCGCGCGCAAGACATCTTTTCTGATCGCCTGGTCTGCTTGTTGCAGTGCCACCCGGTCTGCGTATTGTAATTTTCTACTGCTCACGATAAAAATACCTTTTCATTTCACATGCCTTTGCGCCATCGCGAAATCACACTCTCGATGGCACAAAAGACTACCTCTTCTTATTTATTTTCTTTCGAGTCGGTCTCAACAAGGCAGAAAAACTTTCCTCGCAAAAATTCAGGAAAGTCGTCAGGTCTCTTCTGTTGTGGATATTGACATAGCCTCTGAACAGGTTCACATTCCGTGCCAGCGTTTCTGGTGGCGACTCCATTGTGCATAGCAGCAGGCTTCTAAAGTCAAATTCACTGATTCTTGATTTACTGCCATTCTTTTTATATTGGCGAAAAGCGTCTGATGATTCCATCAAACGTATGACTTTTCCTGCTTTCGCCTTCTCTTCCCTGGATACATGGCTCGCTGCAGCTGGCGCAATGGTCTTGACCGGCTGAGGCGCAATGGCTTTTTTCCTTTGAGTTGAAGGTTGTACGGGTTTTACTTTCTTATCTTGAGGCAGCAGTGAATGCGCCATGCTCAGTTGGGCTGGCTGCGCAATTTTTCCAGCGCTTGGTTTCCGCGGTTTTTTCCTAAGGGGCGCTTTTTTAACAGAAACTGGCGCTGGCAATTTCACTAACTTTTTACCAGGTTTCTCTGCCTTCTTTTTCAAAGGAAGAGTCGCTTGTTTTACTTTAACAGGTTTTGTCTCAATCGTTGGTTTAGCAGGCTTAAAATGTTTTGGGACGATCTTCTTAACAAACCTGCTCACCTGCTTTTTAAGTGATTTCTTCTTTGCAGCCGGTGCAACGAATTTTTTCTTTTGCAGAATAACTTTTGTTTTCATTACCCGTTTTTTAATAGGTTTAACAGGAGCAGCCTTCTTTATTACTAAACCAGTCTCTTTCTTTACCTTTACAGGCACAGGCTTGACCAGCCCCAACGCCCTGGCAATTCTTTTTGCAAGTTGTTTCCCTTTGTACTTCAGGGAAAAACCATCCGCTGCATTGCCTTTGATATTTCCTTTTTCCCTGCCAGCATTCAAACGACGGATCACCAGCGCGGAATCAGGCCAGTGTGGATAATGCTTCAGCGAGAAACTGTGTGGAAACAACCTGAAACAAACTGAAACGATTTCCTCTACTGTGGCAGTCACTCCCTGTTCCTGCAAATAATGCACAACATAAACGATGAGTTTATTCAACGCGATCTTTGAATAAACATCCAGCTCGATTTTGGGAAGATTCTTTATTTTTATTTTTTTTGCAACGGTCGCCCTGGATGCCATAATTACAATTTGCCTTCTCTGCTTTATTGTGGTTCGCAATATTCTAACTGACTCTCAAATTTTTTTATTGATTTGCGTCACCTTCAACCTTATATACCGTTACATTATATTCGGGGTTGGCATATACCACCACAAATTTGCCTGACTCTGAATTTAAAACAGGCAAAATCTGCTTTTCAGTGAACTCATCCAACTCCGATGTACGAGGCGACTGTAGTTTCGGTGAGATGATAATATAGTCAATCCCCTGATTGTTCAGGTATTTCTCCAGGTCCTGTCCCTCATTTGGATAGCCGATGGTTTTTCTTTGCGTATGCACATAAACAGGGACAGGTTCATTTACCATGACGATTGCGTCTGACGGTGCATTTTCTGCGACCCAGCTTGTTCCGATAGACAGATCCGTCATCTGTTCCATGACCGGGTTGCGCCAATCCTGAAGATTGCGTACCAGCAGCGTTAAGGCGATGATGCCGCCCACACCCGCCGCAATGCGCATCCCGAGCATGATCTTGTTGCGAGTCAATTTGATAATGATCCAGGTTATTCCCTGCATCAAATAAAAATAAAGAAATGGTATGATCGGGATCAGAAAGCGCGCCTTTACACTCCCAACTCTGGGATTCCAAAATGCCAGAATTCCAAAAATGTAAATGATGAAATATATATCCATCGCATGGATTTTATTGCGCGAACCTGCCATTCCGAAAATGACCAGAAGTATGATGGCTGCATTGAGAATCGCTGGCAATATCTGTAATCCGTAATGGCTTAAAAGTGACGTCACTTTTGAGCCGAAGATGGGGAACAAGGAACCCGCGAAAACCTCGTTGAAATAGCCGAGTGCGTTCGACCACATCTGCCCGATCTTTTCGATGACTGAACCGTTGAATACCTGTGACTGATAACTCGCTGAGACCAGCGCGCCGCCATTGCTCAGGTTGATCCACATTTGTAAGAGCGCGCCCACCATGAACACGCCCATCGTAAGCCCTGCTTCGCGAAAGCGGCGGGTAAGCAGGAAGGTAATAAACAGCGCAATAGGCAATGAAATCCCGATCGTTCTAATTAATTGAGAATATAAAGCAATGACTGCGATCAGAATGATAAGCCAGTCCTTTTTGCCTCCAGTCTTGCTTTTCCATGAGTCGAAAAAGTCCAGCGCGAGCAAAGAGAAAAATAGATAAGCAGATTCAGACATCACCGTAACGGATGTCCCAACCAGCAGTGGATTCACTGCAACCAGGCCAGTGACAATCTCAAGGTGGGGGGATTCGATCCGCCTTGAGAAAAGTTTGTAAATTAATAGTATGGATGCCAGCCAGAGCAAAAGTGAGAATAATTTTAGAATTGTATAATTGCCTGGGAAAAGAAAGGTGAAGAGGGTCAGTAAAATAGGCCAGCCGGGTGGGAAGGCACGCTCCATTTGCGGACGTGGAAAGTTGATCAACTGATACCCCTGTCCGCTGGAGAGGCTTTCAGCGAGGATAATGTAATGTGCGTCGTCGTAGGATGCGCCCAATTGAAGCGAATTGAAGCGCATTAATCCCAGCGCTGCGCTGATTGTTATGAAGATTATCAGGATATATTTTGAGAAACGATGGGTCTGTTGCATGGTGGCTTAATCTTATCAGGTTTGGGGGCAGCAGGTGCATCATTTCGAAATTATCAACCCGTCGTGAAGGGTTGATGCAATTTATAATCACTCACCTTACGCACTCAGTCGTGATTCTCTGAGCAGAGCGAAGGGTCTCTATCTCTGAAAACCGAGTTTCTCACCGCACTGGCGCGCGGCGCAAGTGTCGCTACGCTACCAAGGAACAAGATTGGTTGTTGTGCGGCATGAATGTCGCGCTACGTTTCTTCCGCTTTAACAGCGACTTTTTTTTCGCTGTGGGTTTACTCAGAATGACACTGCGTAAGGTAAGTAATTAAATAAAAAAGGATAAATCATGCAGTCAATAATTTTCATTATTCTTGTTGGTTTGATAGGCGGGGTGGCGGTAGGGGTACAGGCACCACTTTCCAGCCTGATGAGTCAGCGCCTGGGTGTGCTTGAAAGTATATTCATTGTTCATATCGGAGGCGCGCTTGTGGCGCTTGTTCTGCTCTTGATCTTCGGGAATAAATTTTCTCTTTGGCGAACAGTGCCCTGGTATGCCTTCGGCGCGGGCGTGTTTGGTCTGGTTGTGATATCTGCCATGAGTTATATGATCCCGCGCGCAGGCGTTGCGACATCTCTGATCATTCTGCTTGCGGGTCAACTTTTGATCGGCACGCTACTCGATCACTTTGGGTTGTTGGGAGCCGCGCAAAAACCAATCGATCTTACGCGTGTGTTTGGTCTCTCTGTGGTGCTGGCAGGCGTTTGGCTGACCGTGAAATAAAAAGCGTATAATCCACGCAGCCTGAAAGGATTATTGTTATGATGAACAACCGTCAACTTGCAGATACATTTACCCTGATTGGAAATCTTTGTGAAATTAAGGGTGAGGTTATTTATGTCATTCTCGCCTACCGCAAGGCTGCCGAGAACTTAATGAGTCTCAGCCGCGCAGCCAGTGAATATTGGAAAGAGGGAAAACTGCGTGAGATCCCCGGTGTGGGCAAAGCCATTGCCGAAAAAATTGACGAGTTATTGCGGACAGGTAAACTTGAATTTCTTGAAAAACTTAAAGAAGAAGTGCCTGAAAGTTTGGCAGGCTGGCTGCAAGTACCCGGACTTGGACCAAAGAAGATCGCACTGATCTGGAAGACGTTAAACATCACGGCTCTTTCCGAGCTGGGAGCTGCCGCGAAAAACGGACAGCTGCGTGGCCTCCCTGGCATGGGCGCCAAGTCCGAAAGCGCCATCCTTGAGGGGCTCGCCTCCCTCGCCCGCAGGTCAGGGCGGATTCCGCTGGGGCGGGCATATCCGCTGGCGCAGGAAATCATTGGAGTCCTCAAAGGCGTGAAGGGAGTCGTCGCAGCAGAATCCGCTGGCAGTTTAAGAAGGATGCGTTCCACCGTCGGAGATCTCGATATTTTGGTGGCGGCTAAGAATTCATCCGCTGTGATGGAAGCCTTTGTCAACCTTAAAGGGGTCAGCCGCGTTTTAGGAAAAGGTGAAACTAAAGCAAGCATCGAATTTACGGATGGTGTGCGAGCGCAAGTGTGGATCCATCCGCCTGAAAAATTCGGCACGGCTCTGCAATATGCAACGGGTTCAAAAGATCATAATGTTGCGCTGCGTCAAATTGCGTTGGATAAGGGCTTATCTTTATCGGAACATTCATTAACCAAGCTAAAAGGTAAGGGCGAGATTTTATGTGCGACGGAAGAGGAAGTTTATGTAACTTTGGGTTTGCCATGGATACCGCCAGAATTGCGTGAAGACCACGGCGAGGTACAGGCAGCCAAGGCGAACAAGCTCCCAAAGTTAATTGAAGTGAAGGATATCAAATCGAATTTGCAAACCCATTCCACATGGAGCGATGGCAAGTTAAGCATGTTGGAGATGGCGCGTGCCGCCGCAAAGCGCGGTATAAAAGTGATTGCATTTACCGATCATTCTGTGGGGCTGGGCGTTGCTGGCGGCATGAAAATGGAAGACCATAAAAAGCAATCCGCTGAGATCAAAAAGATTCAAAAACAACTGGACGATGAAATCCTTGTTTTGCATTCGACCGAAGTCGAGATCAAAGCCGATGGCTCGCTGGATTATCCTGATGAGTTTCTTGCCACGCTTGATATTGTGGTGGCTTCATTGCATACAAGTTTGCGGCAGCCGCGTGAGAAGATCACGCAACGATTACTCAAGGCGGTGAGAAATCCGCATGTCGATGTTATCGGTCACCCAACGGGACGTGAAATCCCAGACAGGGAAGCGGCAGACCTCGATATGGAAGTCATTTTACAAGCCGCCGCGGAATCCGGCGTAGCGATGGAGATCAACGCCCACCCTTCCCGCCTCGATCTGGACGATTTGTTTGCCCGCCGCGCGAGGGAATTGGGTGTGCTGCTCAGCATCAACACCGATGCACATTCTGAGGGTGATCTTGATATGCTTCATTATGGTGTCGCCATTGCGCGCCGCGCATGGCTGGAGCCAAAGGACGTGATCAATACCTGGTCTACAAAGAAGTTATTGGATTGGTTGGGGAAGCGCGGCGCATGAAAATTTTTTTCATTGCATTTCATCTATTTGTTCTGCTATATGAAGAACCCACTTTGAAAAAGAAATTTGGCAGGTCTTACGAAAATTATTTGAAAACTGTACCGCGTTGGTTTCCGCGCTTTAATAGATCAGGAGAGAGATGAAAATAGTCATTCGCCGGATTACACAGGCAGACAGCCATGAATGGTTCAAGATGCGAAAAGGGATTTGGCCCGATGCGCCGGATGAAGATCTGAATATTGATATGGTTGACATCCTTGCAAGCGAACGGGATGCGGTCTTCTTCGCGCTGGTGGATGGCAAGCCGGTTGGAATGCTTGAGGCGCGTTTAAGAGACTATGGGGAAGGATGTGAAACCAGTCCCATTGGATATATTGAGGGGTGGTTTGTGTATCCAGAAATTCGTGGAAACGGGGTGGCGGGCGCATTAACTCAAGCGGCGGAGGATTGGGCGCGGGAAAAAGGCTGTACTGAGATGGCTTCCGATACCTGGCTGGATAACGAGACGAGTATCCGCGCACATTTAAAACTTGGGTATATTGAGGCGGAGCGGCTGGTGCATTTTGTAAAGCAGTTATAGGGGATGGAAAGCGCGGCCAAAAAAGATTGTAGATAAGCCAACTCATTAGCAGGAAGTGAACTATGACTGAATCCAATTCCAAGCCAACCTATCGAATTGCAGATTTGCATGAATCAGACCGCCCGCGTGAGAGGCTGGCTTCTCTTGGCCCGCAGGCGTTGACCAGCGCGGAGTTGATCGCCATCTTGCTGCGTGTGGGTGTTCAAGGCGAAAATGCTGTGGAGGTGGGTCAGCGCTTGTTACAAAAATTTATTGGATTAAGAGGCTTGCATCGCGCCCCGCTTTCGGAATTGACCGACCAGCATGGAATTGGCGAAGCCAAAGCGGCGCAGATCAAGGCTGCCATTGAATTGGGCAGAAGGCTGACACTTGAATCGCCTGAGGAGCGACCTGCCATCAACAGCCCCGCCGATGCGGCCTCGCTTGTGCAGTATGAAATGTCTGCCCTGGAACAGGAACACCTACGGGTCATTCTGCTGGATCGGAGGAATCGGGTGCTGGAGATATTGGAAGTATATAAAGGCTCGGTCAATTCTTCGCAGGTGAGAGTGGGCGAATTA
This sequence comes from Anaerolineales bacterium, assembly GCA_030680795.1. Taxonomy (GTDB): domain Bacteria; phylum Chloroflexota; class Anaerolineae; order Anaerolineales; family Villigracilaceae; genus Villigracilis. The sequence goes on from JAUXUL010000048.1 coordinate 27,143, forward strand.
TTCAAGGATGCGATCCGCACGAATGCCTCAGCGATCATCGTTGTGCATAACCATCCCAGCGGCGACCCCACACCCAGCCCCGATGATGTGGCTGTGACGCGCGCCATTGTGCAGGCGGGAAAATTATTGGATATAGATGTGATCGACCATTTGGTGATCGGGCAGGAAAAATGGGCCTCGCTCAAGGAACGCGGGTTGGGGTTTGTGTAAGCAAAATTTCTGCGCTCCGAAGCGCCCAAATCCTAATAATAAAGTACTGGAGAATTTTATGAAACACAATGACGAACACGAGCATAGAGAGCGCGAACACCATCAAGACCATGACCATAATCATGATCACAACCACGGGCATGAACATTCATACTCAAATAATAAGGTGATTGCGTGGCTGAAGCATTTATTCATGCCGCACAGTCACGGACATCAACAAGCCGCTCTCGATCCCAACCTCGCTACCGATCGCGGCATCTGGGCTTTGAAAATTTCACTGGCGGGATTGCTTGTCACCGCGATCTTCCAGGTGTTCATTGTGGCAATCAGTGGAAGCGTCGCGCTTTTGGCGGATACCATCCACAACTTCTCCGATGCGCTGACCGCCATCCCGCTCGGACTGGCCTTCTGGCTCTCGCGCCGCGCGCGCAACCGTCGTTACACCTATGGTTACGGACGCGCCGAAGATATTGCCGGTGTGATCATCGTGTTGATGATCGCCTTCAGCGCGGGCGTAGCGATTTATCAATCCGTTATGAAGATCATCAATCCACAGCCGATCAGCCATCTTGGCTGGGTTGCGGCGGCGGCCGTCATCGGCTTTCTTGGAAATGAACTCGTGGCTGTTTTCAGAATCCGCGTTGGAAAAGAGATCGGCTCCGCTGCACTGGTCGCGGACGGATATCACGCTCGTACCGATGGATTCACATCACTGGCAGTGCTGGCAGGGGCGATCGGGGTATGGCTTGGCTTTCCGTTGCTCGACCCAATTGTCGGCCTGGGAATTGGAGCCGCGATCCTTGGCATCGTCTCGAAATCCGCGCAGGATATGTGGCATCGCATGATGGATGCGGTTGATCCTGAAATCCATGCGGAATTCAAGCACACAGCTTCCCACATTCCCGGGGTAATGGATGTTCACAATACTGCCATACGCTGGCTGGGTCATCGTCTATATGGCGAAATGCACATTACTGTGAATTGCCAGCAGACCACCTTGCAGAGTCACTTCATTGCCGAAGAGGTACGCCACAATCTGTTTCACAAAATACCTTCGTTAGTGGAAGTTGTAGTTCATACTGACCCATGCGAATGTGATGAAAAGATCGAATATCATCCAACCAGTCATCATAACTTCATGCCTGTCGCAGAATAAGACGGGCACTTGATTTTTATGACAAGATTCAACTACCTGTCTGTGGTGAAATTACAAGCTTCTCTTCACAATAAACGCTTTCAGCTGAGCTGTGGTGGGTTCGTATTCTATGCGCGCTTCATCCACGCGTGAGGCGCCTGGACCTTGCTTGACCATCTCAGTGAATTCATCAATTTGAACGCGAGTTCCTTCGGCGACTGTTTCCACTGTATCCCACCCTATATTGCGTACCCAGCCGAGAACACCGATTTGCAAGGCCTTGGATTCCACATGCGCACGAAAACCTACGGCTTGCACGCGTCCTTTTACCCAGATATGCACACGAATTTTTTCATTTGGGCTGGCTTCCATCTTTTCTCCTTTGGCTCAGCATGTTGATGGCGCCCCAGATCGGAACAACCAATACCAATACCATCAGCAGCACAAAAGGCGCGAGGTTACGCATGGCAACACCGGTAACATTCTGCCCCAAGACACTTTCGCGCCAGCGCGCATCCAATTGGCTGAGCGGAGCGCCGAGTGCGTTTGTCGCGCCCAGTTCGCAGCTGAACCCATCGCTGTATGAATTGGTTAACCTGCCCAATCCGGATGTGCCAAAGGAATTGCGAATGTAGGTGACGAATGATTGGGACTGGGCATATGCCAGAAACGCTGAGCCTGCGTCAGCGGGGAAGGAGGCGCACAAGTCGTCAAATGCAAGTAATGAATTATTTCTGCTCGCAATATCCAGCGCGCGGGCATAATCCGGGTTCGGATAGAGTTCCACCATCGAAGCGATGCCTTCGATCAGCCAGGTGGGCTGGCGCGCATATTTATCGCCGAGAGAGCGGTATAACATGATGTGCGCAAGTTCATGCGGTATCTTTGTTTCCATTTCAATGGATTGGCTTGGGCCGGGAGCGATGGCAACCAGCGCCACACCAAGTTTTGGGTTGGCGTGCCCACCTGACCATTCCTCGCCACCAAGTAGTAATGTGTTTTGCTGGTCAGAGATGTTTGAGTAAATATAAACTTCAATTGGGTCACTAAGCGAGATCAGGAGGATCTCATTCATGGCGAGCATGCCCGCGCCGGCGGCATCCACTGCGGCAGCACCAAATGCATCATCCCCTGCGTACCAGTTCACAGTTATATTTGCCTGGGTGTTATACCGCCAGGGAAAGCGGTCATCCTTGTATTGAAATTGGGTTGGCGCGCTTGTGTATGTGATGTTGTCATTGCGTGTGGCTTGAAACCAAAACACGATCCAACTGAAGGGTGGGAAAATATTTAGTGAAGCGTCATACGTAAAACTCACCGAGCCGTCCTCCGCCACTTGCAGGGTTTCAACACGCGTCACATCCTCGTTTATGCCGCGAAAGAGAAGCGATACCTGCCGGGTGGGGATCGGGGTTTTGATCCTCGCCTGGAATGTGATCGTCTGCCCAAAGTTAATCACCACGTTTGGATTCTCCACCTCGATTCCACCCTGACCGTTTACCTGCTCGGGTTTCATAGACATGGTCACCGCTAGGAGTGTGACCATGATCGTCTGTAAAATAAATTTGCGCGGGTTGAACATTTCATCACCTAGATAAATACACGATCAATGGTGTCAGTGTAAGCGGACTTAATATCGTACCTAGAAAAACAATGGCTGTGACAAGCGACGGTTCTAGTTTATATTCCGATGCGATCACTGTGGTCGCAACTGCGGCTGGCATGGCGGCTTCAACTACACTTCCCTGATGGGTGTGCCCCTGCAAGTCGAATAAACTAGCGAGCAGGAGTCCGACAATTGGTCCAAGGATCAATTTTGTAAGCACACCCACACCCAATGCGCGGAAATTATGCGACCATTGGATCTTCGTCAATTCCAATCCCAGCAAAACGATCATCAGCGGGATCGCGCCGTTCGCGGCAATCTCAATTGTACGTGAAAGCGGAACGGGAATCTGGAAGCCTGTGGCCTTGACCAATAAAGCCAGTATCACGCCGTAGACAATCGGCAGTTTGAACACTCCCAGTATAGCGGATTTCAGGTCTGAATGTCCAAGCGAGGCAATAATTACACCAACCGTGTTGAAGAGGACGGTGGTGGTCACATAAAAAATGGACGCGACTGCCAGCGCCTCATCCCCAAACGCAAATTTTACCAAAGGCAGGCCGTAGTTGCCCGTGTTGCCAAATGCAACGGTGAGAATAACGGCTAATAATTGGGAGCGTTCGAGTTGAAAGATTTTTCCGAAGATGAAGGCAAGCATTCCCATGACGGCAATCACGGCGGCAGTGTATTCAACGGTTGTGACGGCCTGTTTCAAATTCAACTGGCTGGTGACCATCAAATTAAAAACCAGCAAAGGGCTGAAGATATAAAAGACAATGCGCCCAATCGTGCGCGAGTCAACCGTGAGAAATTTGCCGAGGATGTAGCCTGCGGTTGCGATCAGCAAAATCGGGAGCAGGTTGTTTGCGAAGGTGGTGAAGAGTTCATTGAGGGTCATAAGATGATTTTTGTATTGGGATTATAAACCGATGTTTGCCTCTGGAGTCGAGCGGCTCGCTTGCTATATGGGTACCGCCCAAGCTTTTTTATTACCCCAATCCATCAGTTTGCTAATGGACTCCAGAATAAAATTAGGACACAGCGGTGCTGTGTCCTAATTTGTTATATCGTGAGTAACGCGGGCTGCCTCTGCAGCAGTACCGCCTGCATGGACCAAGGTCCTGTCCAGGTGACGGTGACGGGGAGCACTTTTCCGCGCAGATCATCTTCGGATTCAACGAAGATGATTTTATTGGTGGGAGTGCGTCCGCGCCAGCGGCCTTTGACTTTCTCTTCGAACAAAACTTCCACAGTTTCGCAGAGATATTTTTTATTGATCTGGCCGAGAATCTGCTCTTGTAGATCATCAAGGATATGCAGGCGGCGAAGTTTGTCTTCTTCAGGGACGTTATCGTCCATGCGGCGGGTGGCGACGGTACCCTCTCGCAGGGAATAACGTGCCAGATGTGCCACATCCAGTTTCAGGTCAGATAAGACGCGGTAGGTCTCCATAAATTGTTCCTCGGTCTCGCCGGGGAATCCAACGATGATGTCCGTCGCGATGGAACAGTCAGGGATTTGAGAGCGGATCTTTGCCACGAGGTCGCGGTATTGCTGTTGAGTGTATCCGCGCTTCATGTTCGCAAGCACTTCGTCATCGCCCGCTTGAATGGGGAGTTCGATGTGCGGCATCACGCGCGGAAGTTCGGCGATGGCTTGAATGAGATCATCGTCAAAATAATTTGGATGTGATGTCAGGAAGCGGATGCGCTCAATGCCTTCCGCGCCCTGCGCGTCATGCAGGATGCGCAAAAGCGCCGCCAGGTTTGGACCATCAGGAATATCCTTGCCGTAACGATCCACGATCTGACCGAGCAGAGTCACTTCTTTTACGCCCTGCCGCGCCAGCGAGCGGACTTCCGACACAATATCGCCAACGGAACGTGAACGCTCACCGCCGCGTTTGGATGGGATAATGCAGAAAGTGCAGGCATGTGAACAACCATACACGATCGGCACATGCGCGCTGACGAGCTTGCCCTGCTCGGCAACGGGGAGGATCAACTCATCGTCCATCATCAGGAATCGGCGCGTGGTCTCCGCGTTTTCCATCGAATGGATTTCGCCCTGCGTGAGATGAGAGATCAACGGGCCAGGGTCAGAGGGCGGCGAAAAGACATCCACGAAGAAAAGTTTCTCGCGCAATTTTTCCGCGCCGCGCACGCCGACCATGCAGCCCATCAAGTTGATGACGAGATTGGGATTCTTCTTCTTAAGCGGCGCAAGTGAGGTGACGCGCCCCATGGCTTTATCTTCCGCAGATTGGCGCACGACACATGTGTTTAAAACAATAACATCTGCTTCTTCGATGGTTTCGGTGAGGGTGTAGCCAAGATGCTCCAATGAAGAACCAACCCGCTGTGAGTCGGCTACGTTCATTTGGCATCCTTCGGTCCAGATGTGATATTTCATAGTGGGCGGAATTATACCAAGAGCAGTCGGGATTCGAGATTTGAAGGTGGGGTAAAATAAAGTCATGGCAACCTTTACGCGTCAGGATATTGAAGAAGGCTTAAGACGCCTTGGTGAAATCGCACTGACAAAAGATTTGCGTATTGAACTGACGCTTGTCGGTGGAGCTGTAATGACGCTTCGCTTTAACGCGCGCCCATCCACTCGTGATGTGGACGCAGTCATCCTTTCACCGCGCGAGGCGCGGCTTGTCCGCGAAATGGCAAAGCAGGTTGCAGAAGAGCGGGATTGGCCCGAAGACTGGTTGAATGATGGCGCAAAAGGATATTTGGTGGGAATCAGCGATGGGCCGATCATTTTTCAAGCGCCAGGGATCGAAGCTCGCGCCCCATCCATGGAACAGTTGCTTGCGATGAAACTATCTGCCTGGCGTGACGATGTGGATATTTCAGATGCGCGCAGATTGTTACAGGAAATTGCTGGAGGACAAAAACAAGAGGATCTCTGGAAAACTCTTGAGCCTTATCTTGTCAAAGGCGACGAGTTGACCGCGCAATATGCTTTTTGGGATCTATGGGAGTCTTTATATGGACCAGATTGAGCAACTTGCAAAAGCCGCACTCATGCGCGACCCCTTAAAATTACGCAGTCTGACGCAGGATTTGACGCGCTCAAAAATGGATTTTGGTAAAGCGGCGCGTCCAACAACAAGCGATGTAAGATTGTTGGCTATGTCTGCCGCGCTTGTGGAGTTATTAGCCGCCCGAAATAAGCAAACTCCCCCTGCATGGACAAAAGAAATTGGAGCGTTTCCTGAGCCATTCTTTTTGCTCAAGTCAGCGACAACCATGAAACGCTTGCGGATTTTATGTGAAAAAGAATCGCCTGAACCGATGCGGAAACGTCACCTGTATGCCCCGCCGCATTTTCTGGAATTTGCTTAAACACATAGGAGCAATTCAATAGACATTGTCGGAAATTAATTCGGGACGCTGATTCACACAGAAAAACGCAGAATTCTCCTTTTGAATCAGCGAAAATCAGCGTTCATCTGCGTCCCACGAGATGTTTTTCGCTATTACCGATAAAGGCTAAAAGAAGAAAGAGGAGAGGAATTAATTCCTGATTCACATGGGTCAATGCCACCCATTGCTGTTGATAAGCGGGATAAACGGTAAAAAGAAAGACCACCCACATCAAGTTCTGCTTTTGGGTGGGCCATATCAATCGAAGCACAAACCAAACTTATAGCGAGAGCAGGAAGCGGGTGATTAATTCAATCACCTGCCAGGTAAGAGCACCGCCTCCAAAGCGGGCGGTGGTCAATTGAAAGATCGGTCTGAGAAATGGGCGAAATGTACGGAACGATTTAATAAACTCTGCGGGACTAAAAAATCGCAGAACCCAGGCAAAGGGCCAGTCGTCCCAATAAAATCCCATCCAGGGGATCAGCAATCCGTATGCCAGCAGAACCAGCATCAGGATCACAGCTGTTACAGATAATTTTTCTTTTTGAAGGTATTTTTGATCTTTTCTTTTAACACAGGTATTCTTCCTATTGAAATAATATTTGGTTTTACCATCAAGGATAAACTGCCCATTCGTGGGCGGCAGAGCAGGTCTTGGCAGGTATAATCCCCACATCATTCTCACTCAAGGAGTTATCTTCATGCTCAAAATTGGATACATCGGTTTGGGATTAATGGGCAAGTCAATTGCACGGAATATTCTGAGGGCAGGCTTTCCCCTCGTTGTGCACAATCGTTCCCGCGCCGCAGTGGATGAACTCGTTGCGGAAGGCGCAAGCTCCGCAAATTCACCCAAGGAAGTTGCCGGGCAAGTGGAGGTAGTCTTCACCAACCTGCCCGATTCACCGGACGTGGAAAAAGTAGCGCTCGGCGAAAACGGGATCGTTGAAGGCGCGCGCCAGGGACTGATCATGGTGGATAACTCCACCATCAAGCCAGCCACCGCGCGCATGATCGCGGAGAAGTTAAAAGAGAAAGGCGTGTTCTCACTTGATGCGCCCGTTTCAGGCGGCGATATAGGCGCGAAAAACGCCACGCTGACCATCATGGTCGGCGGCGAGGCGAAAGCGTTGGAAAAGGTCATGCCTGTTTTTCAGGCAATCGGCAAGACCATCACACATGTCGGTGATGCGGGCGCGGGGCAGGTTGCGAAAGCCGCCAACCAGATCATGGTGGCCGCGCAAATGGTGGCTATGGGCGAGTTACTTGTCTTCTCGAAGAAGGCCGGCGTTGATCCACGCAAGGTTGTGGATGCCATCAAAGCCGGCGCCGCGCAATGCTGGGCTTTGGATATCAAACCGCCAAGATTATTTGAAGGCAATCGCAGGCCTGGCTTTAAATCCTACATGCAGCTCAAAGACATGAGAATCGTTTTGGATACCGCAAAGGAATATAACGTCCCCATTTCAGCGACAGAAGAAAACACAAAGTTCTATCAAATGATGATCGAGCAAGGCCTGGGCGAGTTGGATAACTCCGCTGTGGTGGGTGTGATCGAAAAACTTGCGGGCGTGGAGATCGTCTGAATGTTGGAAAGTTGGAAGCTTGAAAGTTTAAGGTTACAACCTGTAAACCTGCAAGCTTCAACCTGCGACCTGCAAACATGTCTTTAGAAATCAATCAACCCGCTCCCGATTTTGAATTGCCTGATCTTGACGATAAAATTCATCGTCTCGGCGATTATCGCGGCAGGATCGTTATCCTCAATTTTTGGTCGTGTGAATGTCCGCACTCGGAGCGCACGGATAAGACGATCATGTCCATGTTTGTGCAATGGCGCGCGCAGCGTGTGGTGATGCTGTCCATTGCGTCAAATCGAAGCGAAAATGCCGAGGCGTTGAAAACTGCCGCTGATGCCCGGCGCCTGCGGACGGTCCTGATTGACGCGCAGTGTTTCGTCGCAGATATATATGAAGCGCAGACCACTCCGCATGTCTTTGTAATTGACCGTGAGGGGGTCTTGCGTTACCGCGGCGCGATAGATGACGTTACATTTCGAAAACGGATTCCCACCCGCTTCTTTCTGGACCTGGCAGTTGAGTCGCTGCTCGCAGGGCATTTGCCAGAGCTAACGGATTCGCCTGCCTACGGTTGTACGATTGTGCGTGAAGTTTGATAGAATAATACTGTGATTGAGATTAATGAACGCAGCGTATTTTTAAACAGGATCCATCTCTTCAAGGGTTTGAATGAGGATCAGTTGACGGGTATTTCAGTAAAACTTGAAGAGCGCGTTTACCCGGCGGATGCCATCATCTTTGATTTTGGCGCAAAACCTGATGGGTTTTATTTGATCTACAAGGGGAATGTGAATGTAGTCCATCCGCGTGAGCACGGCGGGGACTTTCTGGCCTGGCTCGCGGCGGGAGATTATTTCGGCGAAGAGGCTTTGATTGAACACCGTAGCCGTTCGGCAACCGTGAAAACCGCTGAAGAGACTTCGATTCTTTTTCTCTCAAAAGAGGGATTTGAAGACCTGCTTACCAAATACGAAACATTAAGACCGAATTTTCTGGTTTCCATCAAAAGCCGTAAATTGGCGCGCACCTCCATGTTCAAATGGCTGAGTCCCAATGAAGTGATTTTATTCATTGCCCGCAGACATATCATCAGGTTATACCAGGCTTTGGTCGCTCCATTTTTTTTCCTGACTTTCCCCATTGCACTTTTTGCATGGGCATTTCTCTCAGGCACGATCACACTCGTCGTACTTGGGATGATCGTGCTGATCGGCATCCTTTTATGGGTGGTTTGGCAGGCGATTGACTGGAGCAATGATTATTTTATAGTGACTAACCGGCGCGTAGTCTCGGTGGAGCGTGTGATCGGCATTTACGACAGCCGCCAGGAAGTGCCGCTCGGGACGATTCTCTCCGTCAATGTGGAAACGGACATCATTGGCCGCGCATTCGACTATGGCAATGTGGCCGTGCGTACCTTCATTGGCAATCTCAAGTTTGACTATGTGGATCATCCCAACCAGGCGGCTGATATGATCCGCGAGCATTGGGAACGCACAAAGTCACAGGGCACACAGGCGCAAAAAGATGCGATGAAGAATGCCCTGCGCGCGAAGCTGGGGCTGACGGTGGAGAATAAACCGCAGGAAGATCCGCCTCCCCATAATGTATCGAAAGAGCAGGAAGTCCAAAAAAAAGGATTGATTCGCATAGTGCTTTCCAGCCTGTTCAAACTGCGCGTTGAAGATGGCGAAACGATCATTTATCACAAACATTGGTTTGTGTTATTGCAACAATTGAGTCGTCCATTGATCTTCTTTTTGATTATGTCCGCCTTGATGATTGTGCGCATGTGGAATCTGATCCTATCCCCTGATAACGTAATTGTGAAACGGCTTGAAGGAGGCGGGTTTAAACCAGACACGATCCTCGTCACAATTCCCCTTCTCATGCTGCCCATCATTGGCTGGATGGTCTGGGAATATATAGACTGGAAGAATGATATTTATCTGGTAACTCCCGATGAAATAGTGGACCTGGATAAAACCCCACTGGGCACAGAGGAACGACGCTCCGCACAGCTCGAAAACATCTTAAGCACTGAATACAAACGGATGGGGCTGACGGGATATTTATTAAACTTTGGCACGGTCTTTATTTCAGTAGGCGGCTCAAACCTTGAGTTTCAAGATGTGCTGGACCCCGCCGGTGTGCAAGCAGACATCAACCGCCGCCGCATGGCGCGCCTCGCCAGGAATAGCGAAGATACCGTTAACGTGGAACGGGAACGCATGGCCGCCTGGCTGGCAGCGTATCACCAAAATCTGAAGGAGTTTGATGTACCGGTAACCGCTATGGAAGATGACGAAATGAACAAGATTGGCTTTGCGAGCCAGACAATGAATGACAATGAGATTGATGACCAAATAGACAATCTGGTGGATGACCAATCCATGAATGATATGGACTTCTAAGCTTGAAAATACCCGTTTGGCAGTTTGCCCGCCAAACCCATTAGTTTCAAAAAATGTCAGGCTGCAAGCCTGACCTACTTGAGATTTTCGTAAAAGGCCTTATAAAACAATGAGGAAAATAACCAGCATGGCATTAAGACAAATTGTGAACTTGCCCGAACCCATTTTGCGGCGCAAGGCAAAACCAGTCAAAAAGTTCGATAAAGACCTGCAAACACTAATAGATGACATGATCGAGACCATGCGCGAAGCGCCGGGCGTTGGGCTGGCCGCGCCGCAGATCAACGTCTCACAACAACTGGCTGTCGTTGAATACGCAGAGGGCGAAGATGAAGATGATAACGAAGATGCCCCGCCCAAGCCCAAGAAACTTTATGTGTTGATCAACCCTGAGATCATTAAAGTTTCAGAAGAAAAAGTAATCGGCGTGGAGGGCTGCCTGTCCGTTCCCAGCTTACTGGGAGAAGTGGAGCGGTACGAGTCCGTTCAAGTGAAAGCGCTCAACCGCCACGGCAACATCGTCAAACTGAAAGCAGAAGGCTGGACGGCGCGCATCTTCCAGCATGAGATCGATCACTTGAACGGGGTGTTGTTCACGGACCGCGCCACCAGTGTGTGGACTCCCCGAGTTGATGAAGAAGTAGATTTGGCCTAAACAAGTTACAAGTTGGAAAGGTACAGGTTGAAAGTAACCTTCAACCTTTGACCTGCAACCATGTATTTAAAACATCTCTCCCTGACCAACTTTCGCAGCCTCACCCGCCTGGATGCAGAACTTCCACGGCGGGCTGTTTTGCTTGTGGGCGAAAATGCGCAAGGCAAGTCCAGCGTGCTTGAGGCCATTTACTTTCTGGCAGCATTCGCATCCTTTCAAACTCATGTGGATCGGCAGATCGTTAACTTTCACGAAGCAAAAAATCCACTGGCGGTTACGCGGCTTGTGGCAGAATATCAACGCGGAAAAACAAAGCATCGGCTTGAAGCGCGGCTTATTCTGGAACCAACGGGAAGCAATGGCCAACGCCTGCGCAGGGAAATATTGCTGGATGGAGCCAAGCGGCATGCCAATGATGTCATTGGTCATTTCAACGCGGTCATTTTCGTGCCGCAAATGTCACAGATCATCGAGGGCGGACCCGATGAACGCCGCCGCTATCTCAACCTCGCGCTCGCGCAGGCTGTCCCCTCTTATGCGCGCGCATTGAGCGAATATAATCAGGCACTCACGCAACGCAATGCACTCCTCAAATCGTTGAATGAACGTTTAGGAGACGCGAACCAGCTTCAAGTCTGGGATGAAGCGCTCGTTCGACTAGGCGCGCAGATCATTATGTGGCGTATCCAGGCTGTTCAGGAGATCGAACGCTTCGCATCCCGCATTCATCACGAGTTGACTCGCGGAACCGAGGTGCTTCGTCTCGCCTATGAACCTGCGTACGATCCGCTTCCCAAGCCTGAGATGCAAATGGGATTAAAATTGGATACGCCCGTTGACCGCTCTGATTTGGAATTGGATGAAATCCAAAATGGATTTTTAGCGCGTTTGAAAACTATACGAAGCGAAGAGATCGCTCGCGGCGTGACGACGATTGGTCCGCACCGCGATGACCTGCGCTTCATCATCAACAAAGCGGATGTCAGCGATTATGGCTCGCGCGGTCAAATGCGGACGACCCTGCTGGCCCTGAAACTTGCCGAAGTGGAATGGATGAAGGAACGCACTGGCGAATGGCCCGTCATTTTGTTCGACGAAGTGATGGCAGAGTTGGACGCGAACCGCCGCGCCGATTTATTGAAATATGTAAACAAGGAACAGCAGGTCTTATTCACAACGACAGACACGAACTCGTTCGCACCCGAATTTGTTGAGCAGGCAGAGATTTGGGATGTGCGCGGCGGCGTGGTGCAGCCGGGAAGAATAAAATAAATAGGAAAAAACATGAGCACAAAAAATTATCGGTTCTTCGACATTATTCTGGGAATTTTTGTTGCTGTGCTGTTGATCAGTAATATCGCCTCATCTGCCAAAATCGTGGATTTGGGCTTCAGCGTTTTCAATATCCGCATGGCATTCGATGCGGGCACGATCCTCTTCCCGATTGGATATGTCTTTGGTGACATTCTCACCGAAGTGTATGGTTATAAACGCTCGCGCCGCGTGATCTGGACGGGCTTCTTTTCACTTGCATTGGCGGCCTTCATCTTTTGGGTCATCAGCAATTTACCTGGTGAGTCCACCTGGCAGGGATACGCAGGCGATAACGCTTATCAAGCCATTCTGGGCGGCATGAGCAGCGGCGGGATTGTCGCGGCCAGCCTGGCCGGTTTCTGGCTCGGTGAATTTACCAATTCTTTCACTTTGGCAAAAATGAAGGTGTTCACCAATGGGCGCTGGCTTTGGTTGCGCACGATTGGCAGCACGCTCGTCGGCGAATTGGTGGATACAGTTATGTTTGTTGTGGTCGCTTCCGCCTTTGGTGTTTTCCCTTGGGGTCTTTTCTTAACGCTCACGGTCACAAATTACCTCTTCAAGGTGGCAGTGGAAGTACTATTCACGCCTCTCACATATGCAGTCGTGCGGACATTGAAACGCGCAGAGCATGAAGATTACTATGACCGCGATACGAACTTTAATCCGTTCGTGATGGATTGATGTGTTTTGGTAATATTGAAAACACGGAGTCGAGCAATCTCGACTCCGTGTTTTCAATTCAAATCAATCAACTACCAAAGCGGAAAGCCGATCAACGCAGTCAACCAGTCTATCATTGGCTGATACACTTGCAAGCCGATCAAGCCAATTATCATTCCCAGGATTGCGCCGGCGAAAACGTCTGAGACATAATGGACGCCCATCGCCGTACGTGCCAACGCTACCAGCGGCGCCCAAATCCAAAGAACAACAGCAAGCCAGGGCGGGGCAAGAACCGATGCGATGACTGCTATCAGAAATGAACGGGCGGCATGACCTGATGGAAAGGAATGCGGGTCCGTGTTGCGATAAATCATGCCCCACTCGCCTTCCGGTCTTTCCCTGCGGACGAGAAATTTTATGACAAGCACTACGCCAGCCAGACCCAGCATGCCGAAGAATTCAACCACTTCCCACTGTTTCCACGCCGAGTTGCTAAAGAACCAAAGGCTGATCAGCGCCACGGCCCAAAACCATGAGTCGCCGGAGTGCGCGAAGAAGGCGGCCAGATTACGCAAAAAACCCGGATTTTCAGCCACGCGCAATTGACTGGAGAGTCGGGCGTCAAACTCAAGAATGGAGCGAAGACTCATTTTTTCTTTGCCTTCACTCTAGCTTTTGTTTTGGGAGCAGAGGTTTTTTTATCCGGTTTCGCTTTGACGCTTTTCTTTTTGGGGATGGATTTCCATACCGCCGCAATCGTCTTACGTTTTTGACGGGCAAAATCCTCACGCATCAATTCCAATTGATGCGGTTTATCCACATCCATGCACGGTTCGGCCTGCGGCCAGATGAGGGCGCGCCCCTTGATGCCGATCCTCTCTGAAGCGCGCTTCACCAACCCTTGCAATGTGAATTGACGTGTGAACAATTGAAAAAGGGTATCCCAGCCGATGACCGCGGCCTGGCGCAAGGGACTCTTGCGATTGCCGATCAACTCCTCCCAGGTATCCAGGTGTAGTGTGGTTTGATTTACATGAATCACATTAATATCCGCGCCGCACACTTCCATGTCTTTTAATTTTGTATAAGTGCGTTTGGATGTGGGAAAACGGGTTTCCATCACTTCACGCGGACAAACACCGTAATACAGATCATCCCTGGTCTGCATGGCGGTTTTCACCAGCCAATCCACCATGTCACTTTTGAGGGCGGGGATGTCAGACGAAACGACCAGGACATATTCGCTCTTTTTGTTCAATTCAAGTGACTTGTTCACGCCCGCAACGATATTGGCAAGCATGCGTCCCTGATTGGAGATGTAATGCAAAGGTTTTTTGCATGTCAAATCACTTTTTGGGGAAAGCCCAATCACGATCACATTGTCAACTTTTTTGGCATCGCCCAGCGCATCCAAAACCCATTGCACCATGGGTTTGCCTGCAATGTCAATCAAGGCTTTCGAGTCGCCTTTGGAATAAGTGTATAAAGGCTCACCGGGCAGCGGAATTCCGCCAGCTGCTATTATGGCATCCATAATTAATTCAACTCCTGCAATTGAGGTTCAAAGCCGAGTTTATCGAGCATTTCATTCAGTTCATCCCAACTCAGGGCGCGTCCCTTGCCCGCAATCGCCACGAGTGCGGCTTCCATCATATTCGTGCCAAAGGAACGTCCGTCCATGACGGGCGTGGTGGTGATGAGATATTTCACGCCCGCTTTCTTGAATTGGGCTACATCTTCGGGTGTGGTTGTGTTGGTAACGATGACTTTCCCTTGCAGGTCATCGGGCATAAAGCGTTTGATGTAGTGACAGTCGCCCGCGATCACGGTTGCCCATGTATAGTATTTTCCCCACTTGGGTGTGCGCTTCTCCTGTTTTTCGCCTGTAGGATAGATCCACGAGAAAGGAAGGCGGCTTGCAATCGGCATAAGCAGGGCGGCCGCAAACTTAAGCTGGCTGAGTTTGTGTATGGCAATCGGAATATCTAGCCCAAACATCAGATCGCCATAGATGGTTTCATAGCCTGCATCCGCAAACGCCCGGGAAAGTCCCCAGCGATCTATTCCCAAGGTGACAAGCACCTTGCGTCCGCGGGAGTTGATGTAATCGCCAATTTTCTGATCTAAAAATGCAGGGGCTTTATTTTCAAGCGTGTTCTTTAATCCCCCGCCGTCCACGAGCGGGGTTTTTTTTACAAACCGCGCCATGGGTGCCACTGAATGTAAGGTATACCATTTTCCATCAACGATGGCGCCGAGATCCGCGCCGCCCACGCCAAAGGCGTCTACAGTACCGTCCAGTTCTTTGAATTTTAAAGCGGCGGCTTCCATATCGCCATCTGTGCCAATGCGTTCAATGCGAACCTTTTCGCCTAGCAATGTAACTTCCACGACCTTGTCCCGTTTGGATGAGCCGATGCTGATGCTGACTGCGCGTTTCATGAAGAATGCTCCTCAAGATGAGATAGTGCCATTTATATCACGAATCAAGAATTGGATTGGGCGGGGTGTGAAAGCCTGCGCGCAAATATATTAGGCGGGTCGCCACTAACTAGGATGGCTTGTGCTGGTGTGCAACGCAAGCATCAGAATTGGGAAAGGTGTAAAATATCACTAAAACAAATTATTCCTGGAGGAAAAATGAACTCACTGAATTTTCGCAAAGAAAAAGATTCACTCGGTGATATGCAGGTGCCAGCCTCGGCTTTGTATGGCGTGCAGACCCAGCGCGCAGTGGAAAACTTTCCCATCAGCGGTTTGAAGCCCTGGCGCGCCTTCATCTGGTCTATTGCGGCGGTGAAACGCGCGGCGGCGATTGTGAATTTAGAACTAGGCTTGTTCAATGACCGCGAAGTGGACGGTAAACATTTCACTGCAAAGCAATTGGCTGAGTCGATTGCACTGGCGGCGGAGGAAGTAATGGATGGCAATTGGGATAACCAGTTTGTTGTCGATCCTTTTCAGGCGGGCGCGGGAACGAGTCACAACATGAATGCGAATGAAGTCATTGCCAACCGCGCTACACAAATTTTGGGCGGCGAACTCGGCAAGTATTACGTCCACCCGAACGATCATGTCAACATGGCGCAATCCACGAACGATGTCATTCCAACTTCGATCCGTCTCGGCGCATTATGGCGGCTGGCTGAATTGTTAACTTCATTGAAGAATTTACGATCTGCACTTGAGACCAAGGCGCACGAATTTGATGAAATTGTTAAATCAGGACGCACGCATTTACAAGATGCAGTACCTGTACGTTTGGGTCAGGAATTTTCCGCGTATGCCAAGGCGGTGGAACGCGACGTGGAACGAGTCCGCAGATCGGCTGAGGGGCTGGGTCGTTTGGGAATTGGCGGAACAGCTGTCGGGTCGGGTTTGAATGCGCATCCCGAATATCATGCGCGCATGGTGAAGAAATTATCCGAATTAACAAAGCTCCACTTAACCGAATCAGATAATCTGTTTGAGTCGATGCAATCCATGGCGGATGCGGCGGATTTCTCCGCTTCACTGCGGACTCTGGCTCTGACTCTGATCCGCATCGCAAACGATTTTCGCCTCCTCTCTTCTGGTCCTTCAACCGGTTTCGACGAAATCAGATTACCCGCCGTTCAGCCTGGTTCATCCATCATGCCGGGCAAAGTTAACCCCGTAATGGCTGAAATGCTTGACCAAGCCATGTTCCATGTGATCGGTTGTGATACAACGGTGGCGATGGCGGCGCAGGCGGGACAATTGGAATTGAACGTGATGATGCCGATCCTGGCGCATAATTTATTTGAGATGATGCAGGTGGTGATCGGCTCAGTGAATGCGTTTACTGAGCGAACCGTGAAAGGCGTGACCGCCAACCGCGAAAAAGCTGAGGGCTGGCTGGCAAAGAATGCGATCATTGTGACCGCCTTAAATCCTGTCATCGGGTACTCGCAAGGAGCCGCGCTGGTAAAAGAAGCAATTGCAAATAATGCCTCCATCCGTGAACTGGCCATTGAAAAAGCAAAAGCTGGCACGCTGAAACACCGCGATGAAGACCGCGCTGTGAGTGTGGCAGAGATTGAGTCCGCGTTGGGGGATTTACGTAAGTTGACGGAGGGAGGGATTGCGGGAGGCGGGGGTGGAGGAGGATAAAAAGGAAGATACGTTTATTAAATCGTGAATAATTCCTTATAACAATCTACATTCATATGCATTCATTACCTAGTTAGAATGATATCTACTTCTCCTTGCTTGCTACTTGTATTTCCCAAAACTATCGTTTGGGTCTTGCCTGTAACAGGTGCTTCAACAATTTTTTCGTCCCAATCAGGGAAATACTTCCGCAAAATCTCCAAAGTTGTTGTTCTTGTGAAATCTCGTATATCAGTACGCACATAGACAGTGCCAGTGTCATCCATAATTTCTGACGCAACTGAAAAAACACTCTCTAATAACTCTATATACTCGACCTGTGACTCAAATCTGCCTTTATGCTTCTCACTCACCCACAACGGCAATTCTTCTCCGCCTAACATCCATAACCTAAGCCATTGATCTTTATGGTAATTTGTTAATCCATAATAAGGAGGGGATGTAAAAAACAAAGAACAACGTTTATCAATCTTTTTTTCAAAAGCTTCAACTTCTTTCTTCAAAACTTTAGAGCTATCAGCCATTTTGACCTTGCTAGATGTGATTTGCGGAAAACCTATTTCATATCGCCAACGAATTCTATGCAATAGAAATTCATTAATGTCAATTTGAGGTGCTCGCAATTTCCTTTCCTTCCACCAACGAACTGAATATAAATGCCCCATTGCCTTCGATTGTCGCATTTGATTAGATAGATTTTGACCTAATTTACCGTGTAAATAAACAAGGATAAACGACATCAAAGTTCTATCAACCTTATTTGCCCGCCAGTTTAGTAAATTCCTTCCTGCCAACAGAAACGCAAGAATCTCCTTCGAATAGCACCACCGAAAAAATTCTGGCAAATCCTTTGCTAAGTCAATATATTTTTCTCTTTTACTCGCCATCACAACTGCCCTAAAACGATCTTCAACTTGTTGCAATGGCGCGGGATTTAATTTTGTTTGGGCATAAATCCATCCCAAAGGATTAATTTCAATCCCTAATCCATGTCTTCCCTTAGTTGCCGCTGCATAAATACTGGATGCTCTGCCAGCAAACGGATCAACCACCAAATCACCTGGTTTTGAATAATTTTCTATTACTTCAAAGGCAAAATCCAATGGAAACATAGCATAATAAGGACCCACTGCCGCCCAGCGTCCTATTGGAGTACTAAGTCCCGGTTTGTATTCTCCCATGTTATTTCTTTCTTTCCTTTATTAGCCTTTTTGTCATTTCCTCAAGGACACGAGAACCAAGATTCATAGGAATAGCAGCCTCAGCATTTGCTGAAATCAATGGGGATAACGCATTGGGGAATCGAGAGGACGCAACTTGATCGAAAAGTGCTAAAGTATCCGCCAAACGTGGGTATTGGTCAGGCTCGGCTCTTTTTTGATCTTCATGGGCTACATCCAGCATTGGCAAAGATGCAACAATCCTTGCTCCAGATTTGGTTTTATAGAAAAATTTTCTGCCAAAATATGTTTCTTGACCATAAGGTTTCATACTATCAGAAAACACAATGTTTTTCTTGATATATTCATCAGATAACAAAGCTACAGTTTGCGGCACAAAAAGACCACTTGTACCATTTTTATTTTGGTCTATTCGCTCAAAATGATTGACAAAAAAACCTGTTTTTTCAATACCAACAAGCAAAATACTTACTCCGTCAGTTTTCTTTTTTGCTTCTTCGTTAATTCTTCTTATCTCTCTAATAATTGGCAAAAGCAATCCAGCAGGGTGTCCAAAAAGTGCAAGAGGTCCATCCACCACTAGAGCGATGTCTGTCAGAAGATACAACAAGTTTTTTCGTTCAAACCACCGTAAAACATGAACAACTAACACACGCTCAATAGTCTGCATTATCTCAGCAAACATAGCGCCATTTGTGCTATCAGGAACCATTCCTTCATGAATACGCAGAGCATCAGTGGAATAAAGCGTCCCTTGCTTTACACAATGACATTTATACATACCATTATTTATTTTGTATTTCGAGTCAACTGAGAGACAATTGTCGCCATAAGGGCAATTTTGCTTAACATCATCTTGATTCTTGTAACCTAGTAACGCTTCATAAGTTTCAAGCAATGTCTCGCCATCAGAGAAAAGCCTCGTTTCATTGAAAGTCTCAAATAGAGCCTTTCGTAAGGATGCATCAGAAGATTGTTCATCATCAATAATAATGTTACACCCTGGAAAAGCACGATCAACAGATGTTGCATTTTCTGTAGCCCTGAATGCTTTAGGATCTACGGGTCTTTTTTTATCCAACTCTCGAATCTTAGCAACATCCATTAGGACGGCTGCAACTGTAACGTAACCAACCTCAGAACCAGGGAAACCTTTCTCGACAAGAACGGGTTGGTGGCTTCCATCTATCGCAAGCACCAGTTCGGGTTGCCATTTACTTGGCTCAATATCAGAATAACTTAGGGTTGATAGGGGAATACTATCTTGACTTGTATCTCTTTCCTTAGCACGACCTAAAAGACCCTTAACTTTCTCGTTTTCAACAAGTCGCCTAATTGATTTATATTCTGCAAATTCACCTTGATAGGGCATATCTTCCTCGTAATCTATAGAACTGGCAACTCAAACTTTTTAACTTGGACAGGAATTACAAACAAATTACTGAGGGTTTTTACTCGTAGAAATCCTTTATCCTGAGCACGAATTATTGATGACTCAAAATCTGCAAAATCATAGAACTTTTTCAATTCACGAGTTTCATCGGTATTATTCAAATGACCAATGAACCAATTTGCAGTATTTTTTAGGATGTTTTTCTGAATACTACTCACCTCTTGAGTCACATACACCATTCCCAGCATATACTTTGCTCCCTCTTTTGCAGTTCTTACCCAAACATCGTCTAAATCAGTTTCTTTATCGGATGGCAACAAGTTATGTGCTTCTTCGATATAAATTAAAATATCGGGGGGTATTTGTCCCTCTCTAAATTTCTTTTGGTTTTCTCTGAAAATTTTCCACATGACACGTTCTGCAACAGACACATTAAGTTTAGGTTCACCACTGGATTGATCTACAATAACCAATCGCCCTGCAACAAGATCATCATAAATATTGTCTGCGTAATCAGTTGAAACACTTGATGTATGTTGAGGAGCTACAATCCCAAGTAAATTGGCGGCTTTAGGATAAGCAAACATTTCCAATAATCGTATTAAATCAGGGTCTGCCCATCCCTGACCAGTGCTAGATTTTTTGATGTAATCGGCATTGAATGCTGTATAAGCATCCGTTTTCATAAAGTAGAAAAGACCTTCAAATGCAGTCGCTAGAGCATCCCAATTTGGCGATTTGCTTTGCAGAATTTCTCCCGCTGCTTTGACCGCTTGCTCATAGTCTTGTTCTTTTTTTCCTGGAATGAAGTTAGCCATTTGTTCAACGAGCTTTGGATTAAATAATCTTTCGATTCGAGGCTTGATTGAAGATGGAACTTCAAAACCCGCTTTTTTGAGTAAAGTTCGATAAGCCAAAACCCTTCGATTAAATCTGATTAATTCGCCTTGATATTCACTGTCGTCAAAATACTTCGGATCAGGCTTATAAAATTCAACCAATTTAAAGTTGGTTATATACTGTGCAGTGCTAATATTAGACAAAGCTTGGTTATTTATCATTTCCTTGCCTATTTGCAACATTGCTTCGTCATAAAAATTTATAAGCATCAAATTTCGATCTGGATCATCTGGATGTTTTAGAATCCCATAGGTGACCACATCTTTTTTATTTCCACTTTTATGAGAACGCCACACATTTTTCAACGCCGTCTTATTGATAGAAGATTTATCGGAACTGTCTTGTGTATTTTCATTTGCATATTCGCCATTAGGATCAAAAACAATCTGACCAATTCGCAATGGCTCATTGCTAGAGAAGCGTAAATCAAAAATCGAATTAGCAATAATCTTAGTTGTGTTTGATTTCCCTGTTCTGGTCATTCCAAACAAGGCTGTTTTCTGTTGTAACAGGTCGGCTGGACTGATACTAACTTCTACATTCGAAACACCTTGAAAAGAGCGATTCGTCGAGGCATATCGAATTTCTCCAATCGGAACACGAGAACGACTCTTCAAGTCTGCCTGACGGTCAGGGTCTTGATAATTCACAATTATTTTCAAAGCATTTTCATTGGGCTTGAAAACTTTCAAACCTCTATTAGGATAATAGTTTGATAGGTCACTTCCAAATTTCAAAGCTAATTCCCCTTTACTATCAGTTTCCAGGAAAAATGTACCGATAACACGGCATGCAATGCCTGCAAACGACAATAAATTATTGGTTTGAGCATCCATAGTTTCAGGACTATCCCAATGTTGCTCGACTTCTCCACTTACTCGTTGAGCACTCTGTGCTCTGATACGTTGGGCTTCCACATCTCCAGGAAGTTGCGCTGCATCCATAACACGCAACAAGATAATTGAACTGTCCTCTTGTGAGAACTCAATTTTTTCTTCTAAATCAGTAATTCGAGTTGCTATTAGGAAACTTAAACTTGGAATTCCTCCAACCCTCTTTCGATGGTGGTCATGAATCTGAACCAAAGCAGTTTCATAACTTATTGAAAAGACTTCGCCAATATATTGATTTGGTTGAACAAGTTCCTTGAACCATTTTCTGGCAGAATCAACCAATTTGTTTGCATCTTTTTCTTTCAGCTCATTTTCAAGCGATGACATAGACACCCTCCAAATATTGGTGATAAGGCTTACTCAGGTTTGTCTGAATTCGAGTATAGCACAATGCACAGCTATGTTAAATAGTAGTTCGATTGTTTTGTGTTTTCCTTGTAAAACTCGAATCACGGTTTAATCACCCTCGCCCTCATCACATATTGATTGACCGTGCCGAAGCGATATTTGTATTCTTCATCGCCGCGCATGAAATCGAAAGTGGAGCAGGCTTCACATAGCCCGCTCCACTTTTTTGATTAACTCACTTTACGCACTCAATTGTGATTCCCTGAGCGGAGCGAAGGGTCTCTACTGAGGAAATACGAGATGCTTCGCTTCGCTCAGCACGACACTACGTAAGGTGGGTGATTAAGGAAATTTACTGTCCTGCCTGCAAATGTTCCGCCAGCCACATTTTGATGATCCCCTGGCGGGTAACGCCGCGTCGCTTCGCTTCACGGTCGAGCGCGGCAATCATCCAGACAGGAAAGTCCACATTGATTCGTTTCTGTTCCTCGGCAGGACGGCGCGCTTTGGTTAGGTCAAGATGTTCGATGATGCTATCGCCATCATCGAATTTTTTATCAAAGGTAGATGCTTTAGTTTTCATACAAGTCAATCTCCTCATCTGTTGAACGCCGCATCGAAATAATACGGATGTTTTTGCTGCGATATGTAATCACTGCCGACCAATATTTGCCTTTGATTTTTCCAATAACAAGAAAACGCGGCTCGTCCGTAGTCTTTGAAGGGATTTCAATATATTGTTCATCATCCCATAATGCCTGTGCGTCAGCAAAATCGATCTTGTGTTTGACAAGATTTAAATCGCTTTTGCGTGGATCATATTCAAAAGGCATAATGAAATTATACCTGACTTCAGGAGCGCCCCGCTACGTTTTACTCACCCTCGCCCTCATCACATATTGATTGACCGCCCCAAAGCGGTATTTATATTCCTCATCGCCGCGCATGAAATCGAATTCGTAGCGTTTGTTTTCGCAGCACCACTGTAAAACATAACTAAGCAAGACCCAGCCGGGGGAAAGATCCATGAAAGCGCGGTTGACGCCGGCGTTGTAGCCCCATAGTTTATTGTTGTAATCAAAATTGAGATAAGCCGCGATGCGCTTACCATCTGCTTCGAGGAAGGCCAGCCACAGCCAGCCGTTTTCGTGCGCGGCGCGGATGATCGCGCGCATTTGAGCGCGCATGGGTTCATGCAGAAAACCTGCTTTGCCCTGATCGTATTCCATCAGACCGAGAAACAAATCTATTTCAGCTTCGGGATTTTCCATGTCTGATATGAACCAGCGCACACCGCGTCTGCTTTCTTCGGCGCGGCGCATTTTACGTCGGATCTCGTGGCGTTGTTTCTTTTCCACGCGACTGAGGTATTCATCGAAATCACCGTTCAAGGCGATGCGCGGGGTCGGACGATACATCTCTTCGTGATGAGTCCAGCCGCGTAGCGCAGATTCTGTTTTGAGCACGGCCAGGGTTGGGGATGTATCGGGCAGGTTATACCAATCGAGGCCAGACCAATTGTAGGGGCGGGGTGACCCCGGCCGTACTTGATCCGATGCCAGAAAGTCCAATAATCCAGTGATGAAACGCGCGTGGTCATTCATCCGCACGATCAGATCGAGATAATCGGATATTTCAATGCTTCCGATTAAAAGAAGCGCGGGCTGGTTTTCGTATTCCGCAATGAAGAGCGGCGCGATACCGATGAGTTTTTCATCCTCGCGCGCGGTTATTAAAACCAACTGGGCATTTTGCCATTCACCGCCGCCGCGATGTTCCCACCAGGCATATTGATATTCATAACGCAAAAATGGAGTATTACTGACCGAGTCTTTCAACAGGTCGTTCCACTCCTGCACGTTTATTTCCGAGAAATCTTTGTGAAGTGTATATTCCATAACCGCCGAATTTTACCAGTATAATGATGGCGTAGTGTATCCTTTAGGAAGTTGAAACGCATACTTGGATAGGCGCTTAAGGTTTATTCTTACATGACTCTCGATCTTACTCTTGCACCCCTCTATCGAATTAATGGACAGGAAATTGCCAGCCTGCCCGGTTTGTTTGTGCAAAGACCGCCGCGAACTGCGACGCGCGGCCGCGCGCAGGATAGGCTGGTGGTATATTTATTGTTGACAGGCAATGCGGTTTTTTCTGTAGCTGAATACATGCAAACAGCGCAGAATGCGGCAAATGTTTTTTACAAAACCTCGGGGTCACTGACCAGCGCCCTGCGCGCCGCAACAGAAAATGTAAATAAAGACCTGCTCGAACGCAACATGTCCACCAGCGGGCGAGGTCAATATGCAAGCGGCTGGCTGACACTCGCCGCGCTGCGTGATTCACAATGCACGCTTTCAATGAGCGGTCCCATGCAGGTTTTTTGGTTTGGGCAAAACGAAACCCGCCACATCCACGAACCTGGCACATCAGGCAAGGGGCTGGGCACAAGCCAGAAGACAAATATTTATTATGCTCAAATCTCTTTGAATACAAGGGATCGTATGCTTTTTTTTGGAAGAGCGCCTGGCGCCTGGGAAAGCACATTGATTGACCCGCGCCCCTCCTCATTGGAAGCCATGCGCCGCCGCCTTTCCACGTTGACAAGGGAAGACTTGAACGCAGTCTTGATCCAGGCAACGGAAGGCAAAGGCGCTTTGAATCTATTAAAGGGGACTGCTGAATTAATTGAACAAAAAGAAGAAGAAGACCAAACACCGCCTCCTTCTTTAACCCTTCGACACGCTCAGGGCGACGCTTCAAGCCTGCCTGGCCGCGAGCAGGCAGAATCCACGCCTCAGCCCTACGACTCGGCTCACAGCGTCCCGCTGCCTGCGCGCGAGGACGAGCCGGATTCCACCACCGATTTACCCGCGCATGTTCTGCATCCCTCGGCATACGCCATTCCACCGCAACAAGAACTATACGCCACCCCGCCAGCGAGCATGCCGCGTGATTTTCCAGTATCCATTCCGAGAGCGCAACACCCCAAGCCAGACGACTCAATTGAACCAACTTCTCTTGAAATTGAAGAGCACAGTGAAGTAGAAGAAATTTCCATCCCTGAAAAAGCGGGACTGCCCACCCCCCCGCGAGAACCATCCATACAAATGCGGCAAACTGCGAAGGCAATTGCAACCGGCATACAATCCACCCGCCGCTTGAGCGATACCCTTGGCGAAAAATTCAGGAATTTCCTCCCGCGCTTGTTACCAAACACCGAGGCGGTTAAAACTCCGCTGCCTTCCTCCTCTTTGATGATCTTCATGGCGATCCTGATCCCCTTGATGGTGGTCACAATTGCCAGCGTGGTCTATCTGCGTTATGGGCGCAGTGAACAATATGACTCCTATTTGAGACAGGCGCAGCAAACGCGTGATCAGGCGGGTTCTCTCAGCAACGCCGTAGAACAACGCATCGCCTGGGAAAATGTTTTACTGAATGTGGAGATCGCCGAATCACACCGCGAAACTTCTGATACGATCAGCCTCCGCCAGGAAGCGGAAACCAAGCTCGATCAACTCCTTGGCATTACCCGCATGCAGTTCAACCCTGCTTTCAGTAGTGACCTTGGCATTGATATCAGCCGCATGGCGGCCAGCCAAACAGACCTCTTCCTGCTCAACGCAGCAAAAGGAGAAGCGCTGCGGGCCTTTCCAGCCGCCGGCGGACGCGGCTTTCAATTGGATACAACTTTCAGCTGCAAGCCGGGCGTTTATGGCAATTACACTGTCGGCCCGTTTGTGGATATTTTGGCTCTGCCGGGGCTGAACTCCATCAACGCTACTTTGCTTGGTATTGATGCAAGCGGTAATCTCTTATATTGCGCGCCGGGGCAAGTGGCGCAAGCCATTCCCCTGCCCCCACCAGATACAAACTGGGGACGCGTGACTGCCTTTACACTGGATAGCGGGAATCTGTTTGTCTTGGATTCGCCCGCGCGCGCCGTATGGGTCTATAATGGCAAAGATGGAACCTTCGTGGATCGTCCATATTTCTTCTTCGGTCAGCAAACCCCTACTCAGGATGTAATTGATTTCATCGTATCCGGCGATGAACTGTATATGCTTCACGCGGACGGACATCTCTCCAATTGCTCATACAGCCGCACTGTATCAAGTTCATCACAATGCCTGGATCCGCTCCCGATGATAAATCCATTTAAAGCCTATCAGGATATTGACCTGTTCGCCACGGCGCACTTCACACAATTGCTTTTCGCCGCGCCCCCGGATCAATCCATCCTGTTACTGGATGCAGACACACAGGGTGTCTTGCGGTTTTCACCACGAACACTCGAATTGCAAAACCAACTCCGCCCAACAACGGGAACAGCCAACTCGATCCCCTCCGGAGCTATCGGCGCGGTAACTGTCAGCCCCAATCATGTATTATATCTGGCAGTGGATGGTCAGGTTTATTTCGCGTTGAACATGCCTTGATCCAAAGGAGAATTTATGCCCAGTGGTTTAAGTTCGCTTCTAAAACTTTTCGTACCTGCCAAATACCCTGCAGATAGCGCCACGGAGCCTGCTCGGATCACACAGACCAAGGTTCTCCTGCTGGTGTATGACCCCGTCATGGATAAAACAACTGGGATGAAACTCTCTCAAAAACAAAAGTGGTTCCGCCCATCAGATTTGGTCACCGCCTGTATGTCCGATATGATCGAGGTCAGCGGCGGGATGGCTCGCTACCAGATCGTTGAGCGTGTGGAGGTGGATGAGTTCCCTGCCAAAACAGATGGATTCCGATACACCCCGCAGACTTACATGGATGTCCTGCGCGGCACAACCTCGCCGCACATGCCGCAGGAAGTCAATTACCAGGCCGTCATCAGCAAATATAATATCCTGAAGCGCGTGGCAGGAAATGTTATAGACGAAGTGTGGATCTTTGGTTTCCCCCACGCAGGTTTTTACGAATCGGTCATGGGCGGGCCGGGCGCATTTTGGTGCAACGCGCTTCCATTGAACAATACGTCAGCCAGCAAACGCCGCTTTGTCATAATGGGATTTTCCTACGAAAGACAAGTCGGTGAAATGCTGGAAGCGTATGGACACCGTGCAGAATCGATCATGTACAAGACCTTTAGTAAATTAAACGGCGAAGCAAATTTGTGGAAACGCTACATGCAGTATGAAAAGATCGCACCGGGCAGAGCCGCATGCGGCAATATCCACTTTGCTCCCAACAGCCAGGTGGAATATGATTGGAACAATGCTGCCCCTGTAAAAAGTGAATGCCATGACTGGCTATTGAACTTTCCCAATTTTAAAGGAGACGTACGCACTGTTGTTTCTTCAGAATGGGGAAACGGCGACACCCGCGCACATCACAAGTGGTGGTTCAACCACTTCCCACGCGTGGCAGGACGCAAAAACGGGATACACAACAACTGGTGGCAGTATGTTGCGGCTCCTCAGCAAGTAATCATTTAGAATGGTTTCGTTATTCGCGCTTGAGTTTGAGCGCGAATTTTCCTTCAATGAATAACTCACCTGACGCAGACAGCCGCATTTTAGGCATGTTACAATGCGACGCCTCAACCGCCCGACCAAACTTGATACAGACCCAGCCTGCCATTCTCTCCATCGGATAAAAAAGAATCGCTCACACTCATCCCGGCCTGCTCAGCCAGCCCAAGCAGTTCCTCCACTGAAAAATGATGGGCATACCGCAATCCCTGTCCCCCGCTGCGCCAATCGAGCAAATAATCCCCTTCATCCACATCGCTACTTGACAAACCAACCATGTCCCAGGGTTGGATCCTGGCTTTCAATTTTTCACTGTTCAAAAACTGCCAGTTGGACAGAATGAATTTCCCATTTGGCTTCAATAATTTCTGCACGGTCCGCAATATATCCAAACGAATCTCGTTGGATGGGATATGATGCAAAGCTGCAAACATCGTGATCACTGACCACCCTCCGCTTTTTTCGCTCAAGGCGGAGTCCCCGCCGCCGTCCCCGGCGGCGGGAGCAGTTAATAATTGTTCACTGTTCGCTGATAACTGTGTCAGGTCAACTTTGCGGAAAATAACCTCGGGCGCAGATTCTGCATTTCGAAGCAAAGGCAGGTTAAAGTCCACGCCGAGAAGCGGCTGTTTGTGACCACGTCTGCTGATCTCGTGCAGGAAAATTCCGTTGCCGCATCCCAAATCCAAAACGGAATCATCATCCTGAATCGAATTGAGAATTTTTTTTACCCCGGGCTGCAAGCGCTGGCGCGTGGCTGAAAAAGAATCGCCGAAGCGGTTGTAAAATTCGCGGTTTATCGTAAGCAGGCGTTCGGCTGTGGCAGAATTCATAACGGCATTATAACGGTATAATCCCGGCAGTTATCGGTGCCCGAGATCATTCTATTCCCAAAGTAAATAAGGTTTTATGGAAATTTCAGAGAAACGACAACGCTGGAGACAATTCAACACCCTGACCCCGCAGAAGCTGGCGCTGGCTCATCACGTATTGGATCAGATCCGTGAAGGCAGTGATGTGATGCGGGCGCTGCGCTCTCATCCGCTGGACGCGAAGCGTGGCGGAGGCTATCTGACGAAAGCCGCGCTGGTGGCCGCCTACAACCAAATGGTGGCAGCGGGCACGATTGGACCTGACAGGGTTTTGCTCGAACGCATTCGCATGAAACCCATGCGGACTCTTTCGGGCGTGACCACGGTGACAGTTTTGACAAAGCCGTATCCATGCCCCGGCAAGTGCATCTTCTGCCCCACCGATGTACGCATGCCCAAGAGTTATCTACCTGACGAGCCTGGGGCGATGCGCGCGCTCGAACATCAATTTGATCCGTACGAGCAGGTCCACGCGCGGATTCGCGCACTTGAAAATCTGGGTCACCCAACCGACAAGATCGAATTGCTAATCCTCGGCGGAACCTGGTCGTCTTACAAACGCGATTATCAGGAATGGTTTGTCAAACGCTGTTTCGATGCAATGAATGCCTTCACCCCAACCCCTCCTCCAGAGGGAGAGGGGCAATTGGCAAAAGCACACGCGATCAACGAAACCGCGATTCATCGCAATGTCGGCCTCGTAATCGAGACGCGCCCCGACGAAATTAATCCCGATGAATTGCGCTGGCTGCGTCATCTCGGCGTGACCAAAGTACAGATGGGCGCGCAAAGTTTTGACGACCACATTTTGGAGATCAACAAACGCGGACACGATGTTGAATGCACACGCAAAGCCACAGCCTTACTGCGCGCTGCTGGCTTCAAGATCGTCCTACACTGGATGCCAAATCTTTTAGGCGCAACCCCCGAATCAGACCGCAAAGATTTTGAAAAATTCTGGCAGGATTTCTGCCCCGATGAAATAAAAATCTACCCGAATCAATTGCTCGCGAATGCTGAACTATATGAATATTGGCAGCGCGGAGAATTTCATCCATACACAACTGAAGAATTAGTGGAGCTCATCGCGGACATCAAACCGAGCATCCCGCGTTATTGTCGTGTCAACCGTGTAGTTCGTGATATTCCAGGCAATAACGTTGTGGAAGGAAACACGCGCACAAGTCTGCGGCAGGATATTCAAAGTGAAATGAAAAAGCGCGGCACACACTGTCAATGCATCCGCTGCCGCGAAGTGCGCGGCAAACCTGTCCAGTCAGAAACCTTACACCTCGACGACCTGACCTACCAGGCAGGGACAGTCGAGGACCATTTCATTTCCTTCGTCACACCCGACGACGGACTGGCGGGTTTTATCCGCTTGTCATTGCCCGCAAAAGACGCACCGCTGACTGGCATGTCTGATCTCGATAATGCGGCGCTGATCCGCGAAGTACATGTCTACGGACAATCCCTCGCAGTCGGCGCGGAACAATCCGGCGCTGCCCAACATTTGGGCCTTGGCACGCGTCTGCTCGAAGAAGCGGAGAACGTGGCGCGCAAAAACGGCTTTTCGCGCATGGCTGTCATCTCTGCCATTGGAACACGTCACTATTATCTGGATCGCGGCTTCGAACACGGGGAATACTATTTGGTAAAAAAGATTTAACCCGTCATTGCGAGGGCGTTGCTCTTTCGCCTGAAGCAATCCCCGTTACAATGTTGGAGATTGCTTCATCGGGTAGAACACCCTCCTCGCAATGACGGAAAGTTTATATAGGAGAAAATTGAAAACAAAACACTGGATCGTCTTTATCACCCTCGGCCTCATCTGGAGTTCATCCTTCCTGTGGATCAAAATCGGCGTGCAGGAAATCGGTCCCATGGCGCTGGTTGCATTCCGCATGTTATTTGGCGCGCTCACGGCGGCAGGCATTGCCATCTATCAAAAAGTGGAATGGCCGCGTGATTGGAAAACCTGGGGTATCTATGCCATTCTCGGTCCCACCAGCCTCGCCATTCCCATCTTCTTCATCTCGTGGGGCGAGCTGACCATCGACTCAGCCGTCGCGTCCATTCTCAACGCTACAGTTCCATTGTTCACGCTTATCATTGCACACTACTGGCTGCACGACGATAAAATGACTGTCCCCAAAGTCGTTGGCTTGTTGATCGGCTTTGCAGGCATCATCCTTCTGTTCAGCGAAGACCTGCTTGCCAGCAAGCATCTCAATGTCATTGGGCAACTTGCAGTTGTGCTTGCCTCCCTCTTTTATGCGTGGAGCGCGGTTTTTGGACGCAAATACACACAACATATTACAGGCGTAGAGCGCGGAGCGCTTCCACTTATTACCGCAACGATCTTTATGTGGGCGATTGGCCCCATTGCAGAAAAGCCATTTTTAATCCCCACACTTCCTATTACCTGGGTTGCAGTTCTTTGGCTCGGCATACCTGGCTCAGGCCTCGCCATCATCATGTTGTATTATCTTCTTCATGAAATCGGACCAACCCGTACAACACTTGTCACTTATCTCTTTCCAGTTGGCGGCGTCATCCTCGGCGTGATCTTCCTCGATGAACAACTTTCGTGGCAATTGCTGGCGGGCAGTGCACTGATCATCGCGAGTCTTGCAGTCGTGAATTACAAATCCCGCACGTCTCCTTCTAATTTAATGAAACGTGCGGGGAAACCAAAAAACACATGACACGCGCAGCGCATCATTCAGGTTTTATCGCCATCATCGGGCGCCCTAATGTGGGCAAATCCACATTGATCAACGCGCTGCTTGGGCAAAAAGTTGCGGCCGTTTCGCCGCGCCCGCAAACCACACGCCGCCGTCAGCTTGGCATCCTCACCCTCGAAAACGCCCAACTCGTTTTTGTAGATACACCCGGTATTCATCAGGCTCGCCATAAATTAGGCGAGTTCCTAAACCACGAAGCTGAAGAAGCCGTGGCAGGCGTGGATGTGATCCTCTGGCTGGTGGATTCTTCCTCCGAACCGACAGAAGACGACATCCGCATCTCTGACCTGCTCAACAAGCTTCCGCTTCGCGCTCACCGCTTGCTGGTCCTAAACAAAATAGACACCCTCAGCGCCGACGAAGAGTCTGCCCGGATGGAGACATTCTCCAAATTGCTGAATCATGCTGGGGCGATGAAAGTGTCCGCTACGAAAAGGCTTGGGCTTGGTGAACTGCTTGAGAAACTGATCAGCCTGCTTCCGCAGAGACCGCCTGATTATCCCGAAGAACAAGTGACCGACTCTTACGAGCGCGACATTGCCGCAGACCTCATCCGTGAATCCTGCCTGAAAATTTTACGCGACGAGGTGCCGCATAGTTTGGCCGTCCGCATAGACGAATTCAAAGAGCGTGAGAACGGCATGGCTTACATCGCCGCGACAATTTTTGTGGAACGCGAATCACAAAAGGGAATCGTGATCGGCGAAGGCGGCAAGATGTTGAAATCCATTGGAAGCGCGGCGCGCAAAGAGATCGAAGAAATGGGCGGAAGAAAAGTTTTTCTCGAAGTACGCGTGAAGGTTTCAAAAGACTGGCGCGACAATCAAAATATGTTGAATCAGTTTGGGTATATTAAGAGGAAGTAAGCAGGTAGACAGGTAAACAAGAAGACCTCCGAGTTTTTGGAAAACTCGGAGGTCTTGGATTATGCGCATCCGTTTATCCGTTACGCGAAGCGACCCATTGAGAACATCCGTTACCTTTCCTTCAAAGGCCTAAACCCCTCACCCAAGGCCTCGTGTGCGACCCCGATCACCATAAAGGCTTCGGGGTCAATTTCATTAACGATGGTTTTTAGCGTTGCAACTTCCGCGCGTGTGATCACACAATATAATACAGGCCGCGATGTTCCAGTAAATGCGCCCGTGCCTTCCAGCACAGTCACGCCGCGTTCAAGATTTTCCATCACCCTTGCAGAAACATCCTCTGGCTTGTTCGTGACGATCATCGCCGTGCGGACAGTCCCGCCGCCCTCAAGCACTGTCTCGGCAACAATGCCGCTCACATAAAGTGTGATCAGGGCATATAGGGCCAGCTTCCAGCCAAAGATAAAACCCGCCGATAAAATGACCGCCGTATCCACGATCAAATAACTTTGCGTCATGGGAATACCACGCCATTTATTGAGGATGCGGGCCAGGATATCCGAGCCGCCGCTTGTGCCGCGCGCGCGATAGACCAATCCATAACCAATCCCACTGATGATCGCGCCGTATAAGGAGTTAAGAAAAATATCGCCTTTCAAGTCATTGATAAGTATACTTGCCGCGCCATTGGGGGCGAAGAATGGCAGTTGCAATAGTAAATCAGTGAGCAAAGAGTAAGTGACAATGGCAGCCGCAGTACGCACGGCAAAGCGCCGTCCGCCGAGGAAACGCCAGCCAAGCGCGAAAAGCGGCGCGTTCCCGATCAAGATCATTAAACCGATCGGCCAGCCGGTAAAATGATTGATCAACTGCGAGATGCCGCTCACGCCGCCCAAAGCCAGATTCGCAGGGACAAAGAATATCCGCAAACTGACCGCCTGGATCAATGCGCCAAGCGCAATGAGAATGTAGTCCCGGCTATTTATCCAATATTTTTTCATGGGGATGATTGTACTTTCTTTTTTATCACCAAACAAAGACCCACTTAAATTAAAAAGGCTGGATAAGGGAATATCCAGCCTTAACGTATCGCTTTTATTTTATACTGAAAGAGCCAACTCGACGATCAGTTCCTTCGGCAAAGAAATTGGCGAAAAGAGGCTGGCAGGAAACAAATAATCCTCGCCCGATTCATCAATCACTCGGATCATTTTATGGGTCTCCGCCTCCTGATCTGGCAATGCCTGATAGATTTTTCGGGGTTCCAGGGAGGCTTCATAGCCATTATTTCTTAAGCACACTATAAATTGAGAGGTTATGTTTGTGTTCATGTCATCTTCCAATAATATGTTTTATTTTAATATCGCGTTTTCCAATACCATGCGCTTCGTACCAGTGAACTTCTGCAAACCAAGTTGTGTTATCTGGCAGGCGAACAGTGGCAACTCCTTTGAGTTTTCTCCAGCGACCTCTGCCATGTTTTTTCTGCAATCTTTCCAGATCGCGAATGGAATTGCCGACGGCGATAGTTTCAATCTCAGTGATATCACCGATAACTTCAATCTGCTCATTCCACATCGTGATTTTATTATACCTCTTTCTACTTCCGTCTCTGGTAAAATCACGCCCTATGCAAATGAAAAAATGGCAATTTTGGCTCGGCGTATTAATCAGCACCGTATTTATCTGGCTTTCCCTGCGCGGACTACGCCTGAATGACTTCTGGAGCACAGTTCAAAAAGCAAATTACATCTGGCTTATCCCAGGCATTGGCGTATATTTCATGGGTGTGTGGATCAGGGCGTGGCGCTGGCATTACCTGCTTGGGCCCATCAAGAAAATCCCCACGAAAACCATGTTCCCCATCACAACCATTGGTTACATGGGCAATAATATTTATCCCGCGCGCGCTGGCGAGGTATTACGCGCGGTGATTCTCAAACGCAAGGAAGGTGTACCTGTCTCCGCTTCACTTGCAACGATTATCGTC
Source organism: Anaerolineales bacterium (assembly GCA_030680795.1). GTDB lineage: Bacteria > Chloroflexota > Anaerolineae > Anaerolineales > Villigracilaceae > Villigracilis. Next base: position 60,901 of record JAUXUL010000048.1, read on the forward strand.
GAACGCATTTTCGACGGTGTGGTCATGCTGGCGTTTGTTTTTGTCAACCTGCCTGAGCTGGCAAAACTCACAAGCGCATCCGGCTTTGTGGGTAACATTCAACAAGCGGCGGTTATCGGCACAGGGGTTTTCCTCGGCGCGCTGGGCGTTTTTCTGCTGGCAGCCATGTTCCCGCAAGTTACTGCAAAGATCGGCTTGTGGATCATCAAGCGGATTATACCCAAAGGCCTGCACATTAAAACCATCGGCATCATGAATAAATTTCTGGATGGCTTGGCTTCGCTCCGTTCCCCCTTTAACGTGTTGATGGTCTTCCTTACCTCGGTCATCATCTGGCTGTTGGAGACAGGCAAATACTGGTTCGTGATGCACGCTTTTAATTTCAACGTGTCATTCTTCGCGCTGATGCTGATGAACGGTATTGTCAATCTCGCCACGACCATCCCATCCGCGCCCGGCTACATCGGCACGTTTGATGCGCCGGGCATCGCGGTACTCACAGCTTATGGAGTGGATCAAGCCACTGCGGCAGGATACACCATCACGTTACATGTCGCATTGTGGCTGCCCATCACATTGCTGGGTGCATATTACATGGCGCGCGAGGGGTTGAAGTGGAGCGATTCTTTGAGAATGGAACCAGAAAAATAATATTTTGTCGTGGCGAGGAGCGCTTTTGCTCTTTGCGACGCGGTGACCTGAGCCTGTCGAAGGGAAGCAATCTCCGGTTATGTAGGAGACTGCTTCTGGCGGACGAACACCGCCTTCGAAATGACATAAGAACGAGGAAAAATGAAAATAGCAATTATCGGGGCAGGCTACGGAGGCATGGTCGCCGCGTATGACTTGAAGAAGGCGGGTCATGATGTCACCATTTTCGAATCCGCTGATTATGTTGGCGGACTGGCTTCTGGTTTCAAGGAGCCGCATTGGGATTGGTCGGTGGAGAAGTACTATCATCACTGGTTTCAATCGGATAGCGAAATGCTGGGATTGATTCGGGAGCTTGGATGGGAAGACAAGGTGCGATTCCCGCGTCCATTGACGGTGATGCTGTATAAAAACAAATGGTATCCCTTTGACTCTGTTTTCAAAATGGCTTTATTCCCTGGCTTGGGCTGGGGAATAAACAAGATCCGCTTTGGTTTCGTCGGCTTATTTCTGCGCCTGACGAATAATTGGCGCGCGCTGGAAAAAGTCACTGCCGATGAGTGGATGATGAAGTGGGCTGGACAAACAGTCTACGAGCAAATGTGGAAGCCGTTGTTGATCGGAAAATTTGGTCCGTATTATAAAGATGTCAACATGGCGTGGATGTGGGCGCGCATCAAAGCGCGCACAACGCGACTCGGCACATTCGAAGGCGGCTTTCAGAAATTCGCGGATTTGTTCGCGGAGAAACTGCGCGAGATGGGAGTCGAGATTCGGCTGGGGGTGAAGGTAGGGTCAATTAAGCAGGGGCAGGCGTTGGGTAGTTTGAGCGTGGACGGTGAATCTTTCGATAGGGTACTGGTTACTTCGTCACCCAATCTGATGGCAAAGTTATCTCCCGATCTGCCTGAAAATTATTTAAAGGGTTTGCTGGAATTGAAATCCATGGGCGCGGTGGTGATGACTCTGGCGCTCAAACAGCCGTTATCGAAAGAGGGCTATTACTGGTTCAATGTGCCGAAGGATGAAGGCTATCCGTTTTTGGCGTTGGTGGAACACACGAATTTTGTGCCGAAGGGATATTTTGGCGGCGATCACATTATGTATGCAGGCGATTATTTGGAATCGGGCCACGAATATTTTTCGATGAGCGATGACGAGTTATTGGAAAGATTTATTCCCGCATTTCAAAAATTCAATCCGGAGTTCTCGCGCGAGTGGATCAGGAAAATTTGGGTGTCCAAAACAAATTACGCCCAGCCCGTGCCTTTGGTGAATCATTCAAAGAATATCCCTGAGATACAAACGCCGATCGAAGGTTTGTATTTCGCTTCGATGAGTCAGGTGTATCCGTGGGACAGGGGAACAAACTTCGCGGTTGAAATTGGGCGCAAAGCCGCGAGAATGATGAAATAACTATTTTGGTTTATCTGTCCATAGGAATACAAGTAAAAAGACCTCAGCGGCTTTGGCGTAGTAACCGATGGCACTGGTTGTGCCCGCCACAAATTGCTTATTCCCCATGATTGCCCATAACACGATGGTAAGCAGTGTGTAACCTACAATCCCCCACCAGATCATTTTATGCCGCTGTTGAAAAAAGGCGATCGGCAAAAAATATGCTCCCAGTAAGCCGAGGTAGCCGAGACCATTCAAGGTAAAGCCAGGATCTGGAAAAAGAGTAAGATGGAAATAGGCTGTTAGCAAGCCGCCCAGTATGATGCCATAATGTCTAACATTAAGTTTCATTTTTTTTCTCCTATTGGTAAGTTGGGCAAATGCTGGTTGGATAATCATTGAAAAGACAACATAAAGAACGGTCTTTCTTACTCAGGAGAACCCATAACTCGTCTTTGGGTTTCACTCGTTAACAAATACAGGAAGTGCGAGTAAAATACAGATTGTCTTATTTTCCCCGTCGTAATTCGCCGGGTACCTCAACCTATAAGGAGAAAATCCCATGTATCACACAATTATTATCGTCGGCAATGTAGGGAAAGACCCCGAAATGCGTTACACACCATCAGGACAGGCTGTAACATCCTTCTCTGTAGCCACCAATCGTCAATATACTGCCGGGAATGGTGAGCAGGTAAAAGAAACCATCTGGTTCCGTATTTCCACATGGGGCAAGACCGCTGAGGTCTGCAATCAATATGTCAAGAAAGGCTCCAAGGTACTTGTTGAGGGACGCCTCACACCGGATAAAAATACTGGCGGTCCGCGCGTTTGGACAAAACAAGACGGTACTACTGGTGCTTCGTTTGATGTAACAGCCTCCACTGTCCGTTTCCTCTCCTCACGCAGTGAAAGTGGTGAAAGCGGACCCATGGCAGGCAGCAGCGGCGTGGAAATGGCTGAGCTTCCTCCTGAGGATGACATCCCGTTCTAATCACACAAGAATGTCCCAGACTTTAGAGATCTTTTTATAAACCTCATTGATATAAGTAAGTGACCTTACGCACCTAATCGTGATTCCCTGAGCAGAGCGAAGGGTCTCTACCTCTGAAATCCGAGATTCTTCGCTTCACTCAGAATGACATTGCGTAAGGTGAGTAAGTAGTTGAGGCAGACTTCCGAAGTCTTTAGTTATGTTAGCCCTGTATTTAAAATATGGATACCCCATGACCACTCCCCAAACACCACCCAAACCCACAGGCCCCGTCCTTGAGCTTCCCGCCGATCTTGAGATCGTCTATGCCAACCTCGCGCGCATTGCTCACTCCCCTGCTGATATCGTCATTGATTTTGCCCACCTCCTGCCCGGCGAGCTAAAAGCAAAGATCCGCTCGCGCGTGGTGATGACCCCCCTGAGCGCAAAATTATTGGTGAGAGCCCTCACCGAAAATCTTGCACGCTTTGAAACAGCATTCGGAGAGATCAACCTGCCCACCAACTCCACACTGGCAGATAATCTCTTTCGTCCATTTCAACAACCGCCCGAAACGCCCAAAGAGTAGGCATGGAAAAACTCGTACACATTACTGAACAGATCCGAAAAAAATTTGACACACGCACATCCGCCCGTGACCAGGCTCTCGCGCAGGCGCGTCAACTCACACGCGCCTGTTCGCTTGCCATCCGCGCCGTGCATCGTGATGAAGCGGATGTGATGAACGCGCATTTACAGGAAGCGCGTCAACTGGCGGATACGCTGCGCGCCTCTTTGGCATCTCACCCCGATCTTTTTTACGCGGGATATACCCAGGACGCGCTCAAGGAATTTGTGGAAGCCAGTGTCACCTGCGCCCTGATACGAAACGAACCGCTTCAGACTCCCGAGCAGCTGGTCGTTGAACCCTCAACATTTCTCAACGGATTGGCAGAAGTCGTCGGTGAGCTGCGCCGCAGAATTTTGGATATTCTCCGTCACGGCTATTCACCGGAAGCCGAGCGTTTGCTTGGTACCATGGACGAGATCTATTCCGTGTTGGTCAGCATGGATTATCCCGATGCGATCACTAACGGGCTGCGCCGTCAAACGGACCTGGCGCGCGGCATCATCGAAAAGACGCGCGGCGACATCACCTTTAGCCTGCGCGGGGAGCACCTCGAACAAGCCATTGGGAAGTTGATCCTTCATTTAAACAGCGAACAGGCTCAGGCGCCGATGAGAGGCGCGAGCGGTCTTAAGTCAAAGAAACATAAATAAGTTATGGCAAGAGGCAGTCGTCGCTATCCATTGGTTAACTATACCCACATGATCGATCGCTGGTGGCCGGCGATCTTTGCGCTGGGGTTTGCTTTACTGGGTGTGGCGTGGGCCATATACAACCGCGGATTTGAGCAATGGCGCTGGCTGGGGATGGCAGGTATTGGCGGGCTTAATATTTTCATTGGATTTTTATTATTGATCGTTCGCAAGAGCGCATACGTTCAGGCCTTTAATGACCATCTGCGGCTTGCCACCCCGTTTTTACGGCTCAACATTTCATACAAGCGGATGCGCCGCACAACTTCAACAAACATGGGCGCATTGTTCCCGCCAAACAGCCTTTCAACATGGCGGGCAGGAATAATTCAACCCATTGCAAAAAAGACCGTCATCGTGATTGAATTGAATGCTTTTCCCATGCCGCAATCATCGCTGCGTTTATTCCTTTCGCCTCTTTTTTTTAAGGATAAGACCCCGAATTTTGTGATCCTGGTTAATGATTGGATGCGTTTCAGCTCGGAGTTGGAAAGTATGCGTACAGGCTTAACCGCATCCAGCACTCAGAAAAATCAGGATCATTCCATCCTCTCGCGCCTGCCCGATAACAAATGAAGATCTACTTTGCCTGCTCCATTACGGGCGGACGTGAACTTGAGGCAACCTATCAGCAGATCGTCGCCGCGCTTTCAGCAGACGGCCATGAGATCCCAACCTCACACCTGGCACAGCCCGAGGCGCTGGAGAATGAGCGCAACCTCACACCGCAGGATGTCTATCAGCGCGATGTGAACTGGATAAATAATTGTGATGTGCTGATCGCAGAGGTCAGCGTGCCTTCACATGGAGTGGGTTATGAAATTGGTTTCGCCCTGCATATCGGTAAACCTGTCTTATGCCTGCATCAAAAAGAGCGAACAGTCTCCAAAATGATCACCGGAAATTCCGACCCTGCGCTCACTGTAAATGATTACTCAAATGTGGAAGAGGCGATTGCGCAGGCGCAGACTTTCCTGCTTACCTATAATTAACGACTCTCCCGTTTCTGGCGGGAAAAAGCCTAAACACGAAGGACGCCAAGTACACAAAGGAGGGAAAAAGCTTTGTTATTCAACCTGTTATTCCCAGCCACAACTGATATAAACCAAAACAAAACAAGGCCATGGCAGAGACGCCGATCAAGATGCGGTTAAACCTGTTTCCAAATTTTTCCGCAACTCCAAAGACCATGATGATCGCCGCCAGTCCCAGCACAAGGGTAAGGTAAAAACCTGCCAGAAAACCGAGCCCATTTACAGCAGATTCGCGCCAACCTCTCACCAAAATCGGGCCTGTTACCAGGGTCCAAAAAATATATGGGCCGGGGTTGAGCACATTCACCAACACCGCTTTGAGGAAGCCTTGCTGGCCTGATGGCACAGGCAGACTCAGGTTTTCATCAAAGCTGCGCCATGCTTTAAATCCACCATACGCCAGATATAAAATAAAAATCCCGCCTGCAATATAAAGGACTCTCTGAAACCAATCAGGCACCTGGCTTAACACCAAAACACAAACGAGGATGATAGGGCCATCGCTCACAAGCGGCGCAAGGGCCGCAGGCAGGGTGCGCTTCCAGCCGCGGGTCAAAGTTTGGGAAATCAGGTAGGTCTGGAACGGTCCCGGTTGTGAAGCGGCGGCGAAGCCGTATCCAATGCCTTGCAAGAGATAGATCCACATGAATGTTATTTCCCCAAAGCCTGCTTTACAGCCTCATACACATCCACAACGCCATAGCCATAGGCATTGCTTGGAACAGCGCCTGTAAAACATCCAACCGACGTATTCCCTGTATAGGGTCGCGCAGTATCCTTGATGAGTTGCTCGGTTGCATCAATATCGCCGATCAGGGCAGGCTGGGCAGACCAGATCAATGCCACCACGCCGACCACATGCGGACCCGCCATCGAAGTGCCGCTGTTTGTGCCATAAGTGCCTTCGGGTAAGGCCGAGAGAATATCCACTCCTGGTGCAACAATATCTGGTTTGATGCGCCCCGAACCGTCCGCAACAACGGGACCGCGGCTGCTGAATTCGGCCAGATCGCCAAACTGGTCAATCGCGCCAACCGAAAATACATTTTCATAAAGTGATAAAGGCGATTCAACCGTTTCACAATTGGGACCATCATTACCTGTGGATACGACCACAAAAATGCCCGCATAGCGTAAATTATCCACTGCAAACAACAAGGCATTCGGGTCGCAGCCTTCAAGCGAAGGACAGCCCCAGGAATTATTAAGAACATGCGCGGCTTTGGTTGGGTCGCCCTCTACTAATGGATCGCCGCCCTGAGGGAACGGCGCGAGCATGAATTGCATACAATCCAGATACAAGGCCGGGTTGGCGAGGTTTCTATCGAGATTGACACAGCCAATCCACTGGGCTTTGGGAGCAACACCGATTCCATTTATGCCCAGGATGGTACCCATGGTATGCGTGCCATGCCCGCCTTCATCGTTCGGGGAGCTTGTCCCATCCCACGGATCGAACCAGTTGTAGTCGTCCCCTTGAAGGATGCCGCGATATTGCTTGCGGATGGCAGGGTGATTCTCATCCACGCCTGAATCAGATTGACCAACTACGATGCCCTGCCCTTGCACATTGAATTCATCCCAGACCTTGTCCGCGCCGATCATGGAGATATTCCAACCGACCCTGCCATCCACGGCGGTCAAATCTCCGGGCTGGGGAGAATCTTCGGGAGCGGCACGCAGGCGCGGGCTGGGAATGACGCGCTGCACTTCGGAGCGGGTCATCAAATACAGACGCACCAGCGTCCCGCCCTGCACTTCCATCGCATTTTGCAAATAATAGGGAGTGTACTCAATGCCAACCGCGTCGAAGAATTGGCGCATGACAGCCTGTGTTTTATTTGCATGATCGGTTAATTGCTGGTACGCCGCTGTCAATCTTTCAGCGCGGTCTTTGATATTTGCCACAGCGGAAATATCCGCTTGATCTTTCAGGGTGACGAAGAGGCGGTCGCCATAATTTCCCGGATGGCCGAATATAAAAAATAGGGCAATCACAAAAAGCCACGTGACTCCCGCGCCCGCCCAGCCGACCGCCCGCTTCGTTCTGGCGCCTGAAGTTGGTGAGGTAACCTGACGCAGAATCAACGCGACGAGGCTCGTACCCCAGCCGATCAACAAGGCAATGCCAACTGCTTTTACAGCCAGTCCGGCAATATCTCCCAGCACAACGGTCAATTCAGTCGGGTCAAAAAATGCCAGCCCCGCAAAGGCAAGGATGCCCGCCACCGCACCGGCCGCAACCCGCGAAGGCAAAACCGCCGCAATCGCGAACGAGAAGGCCGGCACAAGAACCAGCAATAAAAGCTGTGAACCATCATATCCAAGCGCAGAGGCCAGCAAGGCCAGCGCCGCACCCACACCTACGCCATCCAATAAAACATTCTCCGTTGTGTGAGAGATCAAGACCCCCGCAAGCAAACCAAAGGCCAGGCCAGCCAGCAGGCTAAGAAACGCATCGCCAAACGATCCGAACGAACCATAAATTACCAATGACGCAATGCCGATGCCCGCAATCAGCAATCCAAAGGGAAGCGCGCCGCGATCCCAAACTATTTTATCTTTACGAAAACGGATCACAACGAAAGCCGCAGCCAGCGCAAGCGCAAACTGTAGGATCGAACCCAGTTGATCTTGATTCGGTCCGAGCGTTCGTAATAACAGGGCAGGGAATGCCATCAGCGCCGCGCCGAACAAGCCTGCATAGACGGGTTTGAAACGGTCATCTTTTGTCAAACGCCATAACGCGGCAGTCACGCCCGTCATTGCCACGGCTTGCACAAATAGTCCAATTGGTCCAGCCCAGGCAAGGTTTTTCGAACTCAAGGAAAGGATCGCGCTTTGCTCAACAGACCAGATGATGAAATGATAGATGAACAAACACAGCGGCATGGGAAGCGCAAAGATCAAAAAGATGACCAGCGCAGCTGTGCTTCGGTTTTTAGGTTGAAAAACGGGAGTGTTTTCAAATGATTCAGTCATGGATTTCTCCTTGTATAATTACTCCGCACCACCCTCAACCCCTGCTACTACTTCCTCGTCCATGGGCTGGTGCGGCTGAACTTTGAAAATCTTAAAACCCCATTGCACAGATGGTCCGACCAAAATAGCGTAAGCCAGCGTGCCAAAGCCTGCCGGCCCGCCCAAGAACCAGCCAAGCGTAACCACTGTCACTTCGATCATGGCGCGCGCCGCGCGGATACTGATGCCCGTTGTGCGTTTGATCGCCAACATCATGCTGTCGCGCGGACCCGCGCCCGCATCCACACCGATGTAAATGGCGCTGGCGAGCCCCATCAAAAAGATCGCCAGCAACAACATGCCAATTTGCAAAGGCAGGTTCGTCGTCACTGATGGCATGAACGAAAGCCAGAAATCCTCCCACGGCCCAATGGACAGAATATTTGCGAGCGTCCCCCACCCTAATTTTTCGCGCATGATCAACGCTCCTGAAAGCACCAGAAATCCCATCAGCACCGACATCGTCCCAATCGTGATGCCAATTCTTTGCGCCAGCGCCACTTCCAACACTGCCCAGGCGCTCGTGCCAATATTGCCGCGGATCATCAGTGTAATTGCCAGGCCAAACAAAAAGAAACCGATCTGGATCCTGAAAAAATCACGAATAAAAGTATTCCAACGAACTGGTTTTAACATTATGCTCCTGTAAATAACATGTCATTGCGAGGCAGGCTTCAGCCAGACGAAGCAATCCCATAAATTATTTCAAGATTGCTTCGGGCGGACAATCACCGCCCTCGCAATGACATTAGTTTATTTGATGATACCATGCTGTGATAAACTCGCTTTATGAAAATCATCCTCAAAGCTGGACGTGAAAAAAGCCTGCTGAGACGCCACCCGTGGATCTTTGCCAGCGCGATTCAATCCATGGATGATCCTTCACCCGCATCAGGCTCGACCGTGGACCTGCTCTCCAGCGAGGGACATTTCCTCGCCCGGGCATCCTACTCGCCGCATTCGCAGATCCGCGCCCGCGTGTGGACGTTTACTGATGAGCCTGTTGATAAGGAGTTCTTTCGCAAGAGGATTCAAGCTGCAATAATACTTCGTCAAATGTCCAAAGTCGAAAGTCATACGAATGCATATCGCTTATTGCATGGCGAATCTGACGGCATCGCCGGCTTGATCGTTGACCGTTATGGTGATGTGCTCGTTTTGCAGTCCTTAACTGCTGGCTCAGAATTCTGGAAAGAAACCATCGCCGATATTTTGATCGAAGAGACGGGTATCCAAAACATCTACGAACGCTCCAATGCGGATGTGCGCGAACTCGAAGGATTGAAACCTGTCACTGGAATTCTACGGGGCACAATTCCCGATCTCCGAATCACGATTAATGAATACAACCTGAAATTCATTGTGGACATTCAACACGGTCATAAAACTGGCTTTTATTTCGATCAACGCTGTAACCGTCACCGTGCAGGTGAATTCGCAAAAGACCGAGATGTGTTAAATTGCTTTTGCTACACTGGCGGATTTTCCATCCATGCACTGGCGAACGGAGCAAAATCTGTCTTGTCTGTTGATTCATCTGCCGATGCGCTGGCTTTGCTCGAAGAAAATATCGCAATCAACAATCTCCCAGCCGAACGTAACACCTCACTCGAAGGCGATGTCTTTCAATTACTAAGAAAATTCCGTGACGAAAACCGCTCATTCGATATGATCATTCTCGATCCCCCAAAGTATGCGCCTACGGCCGCTCATGCTGAAAAAGCTGCACGTGCCTATAAAGACATCAACCTGCTGGCATTCAAGTTGTTGCGGCACGGCGGCATCCTGGTCACCTTCTCCTGCTCAGGCGGAATTGATGGGGCTTTATTTCAAAAGATCGTCGCCTCCGCCGCACTGGATGCAGGCACGGATGCGACGATCATCGAGCATTTGTCACAGGGCAGCGATCATCCGGTCAGCTTGCATTTTCCAGAGGGCGCGTATTTGAAGGGGTTGGTTTGTGTAAAGGGGTAATGCTTTGCTATAATGGCCATATCGAAAACAATGGATGCTACATGTTGCGATATGATAAATGATAGTATCTTGCTGTTTAGGTTGAGGATGACTGATTTATAAAACAATTATGACAATTACAAGATATAAGCAGTTATATGGAAACCGTCAACTAATTCACTAGTTGGCTGGCACTTGCAAGTCCTTAAGTCAAAAAGAAAAAATCTATGGCTATCTTAAAAACATCCATACTGGAAAAATATCATCAACTGTGCATAGATAAAGCGATGGAGTTCGGGTGTATAGATTTTGTCGTGCAAGGCGGCTTAATTTGTGAACAAGTTGTTGAAGCCTTTGATGTTGACGGCAATGTTCAATTCAGATTTTCCCCTCCGTCTACCAGAATATCCACAGAGCACTGGGAATTTTTAGGTCAATTTTTCCTGTATGAAAAAGAAATAGGTGTAGCACGTGGGGCTTTTGTCTGGCTTGAAAAAGTTAGCGATTATCTGTGTTTAGCCACAGCAGGCGCACCAGTAAAAATGGAGCCTTTTCGAGACCTTTTATCAGAAACTCACAAACTTCCATTCAATCACCCAAAGGAAGTTTGGTTTGATGAAGTAAAAATTGGGCGAGTAGTTAATCAAGAAATGCTAACACGCGCCAATACTTTCTTGCACTCGGCTGAATATAAAATTGCGCCCGACAGGAAAAATTCTTATCAAAGAGCCTTATGGTGGTTTCGACATGGAGCAAATATTGAAGTTGCATCTCCTTTATTGGCTTATATATGTTTTTTCAATAGTCTAGAAATATTGTTGCAAAATGAAAAGTCGAACATCAATAAAGCAAAGCCGAAGGAAAATAACAAAACAAAAGAGCAATTCTCGAATATTTTCGGAAAAGATGTTGGCAAGACCTTATATCAGGTTTGTTACAGTGAAAAAGACGATTCTTTACTTGACATACGAAATGATATTGACCACGGGAAAATAGTAGAATTGGGTTCTGGGATGTTACGAGTTCTTAAGAAAATGGTTATCCTGAAGGCGTTGGTTGTAGATTTAGCATTATTTTGGATTGGGCAAAATCAATCAGTAGGCGGCTGCATGTCGCAAAACGTTCTTGAACAAGGTTTGGAAGGTCTGGCAATTTTGTCACAACAAGAAGCAAAAGAATTAGGCTACAAAAGCAATGGCACTATTACAATCTAAAAGCCAGCCAACAAAGCGTTGGCTGGCTGTCGCCTTTGGATAAAAATATGCAAAAATTTTCAAGCGGTGATTTACAAACATTGACAGTGTCATTAGAATCGCTGCATTTAGGTCACGCAGTAGACTTAATGCGTAAATCCAAAGCAGTCTCCAAAACTGCCAAAACTGGCTGGGAAAAAGAGTTAGTCCAACGGTGTGCGATTTCCAGCATTTTGCATGGTTTTTGCGCTCTGGAAAGCACCATTAATTATTTTGGCTATGAAATGTTCTTTTACAAAGACTCTCAACGATACATCCCAACAGAAACGAGGGATTATTTACTCACCAAATTTTTGGCAAACTGGGACAAGGGTAAAGCACTTGAAAAACTCGAATTTATTTTCTCATATTCAAAAGCATCATTACCCGAAAAACTCCTCAACGAACTGCGTGAACTGAACAATTTGAGAAACTTGATTGCTCATGGTTTTGTGTACCGAACTACACTACTACTAGACCCACAAGACAGCCCAGACAACGACGAAAATACGCAATCATATTCGGTCATAGATACAGAGGACAATGTTGATTGGAAGAAGAAATTTCCAAACACAAAATTTAAGCCTTTAGCAAAAATGGATTTTGATGATTCTCAAGTTGCCTTGACGATTGTACTCAAGGTATTGAAAATATTTTCTGAAACTTTCTCTCATCCAATAAATTTAGTTACTTGCGAATATCCAGCAAGTTACACTTTGCTTTGGAAGGAAAGTTTTGACATCCAAGAAATTGTGAAATTTGATTACAATCACAAATAGATGGCGGAGTACTTTGCACAAAACGCCAGCCAACAAAGCGT
>JAUXUL010000051.1 GCA_030680795.1 Anaerolineales bacterium
GACTGAAACCCAAGTTGCGCAATAACCGCTTGAGGTAATTCGGATGATAGCTGACTTCAAATTCCTGTTGGATCAACTTACGAACACGTTCCAACGTCCAGCGGTCTGTTGGAAATCCACAAGCCAATGCGCCACGATCCAACATACGTTTCAACTTTTGCTTCTATTGTTTTTGCCCAATCGCTTCCTGTAGTTCGATTAACACCCAACTGGCGAGAAATTTCGGCTTGTGATAATTGCCTGTCTTTAACAAGCGCCCACCTTCAAGCCGCCTCTCTTCCATATTGTTCACGCGTCAAGTATGATGGTTTCCATGTCATACCTCAATTGTAAGTCAATCTCAGTTAACCTGAATAGGTGAATGACACTACCCAACTATATAACTATTGAACTATTAAACTATGGTTGCAGCCCCAGATCCTGCAAGGCTTGCACAGCAGGAGCCCAGTTCACATGAACTTTTAGCGCTGCGCGGTAATCATCCACTGCATTTTTGGTATTGCCAATTTGATAGTACGCGCGTCCGCGCCAGAGCAGGGATTCTTCCAGTGTTGGAGTGGAGATCGTGTCATTCAATGTGGTGTCTGCCAGATTGATCACATCCTGATAACGGGCTGAGTAATAGTAGGCAAAGTAGGGTCCGGTTTGATACCACAGCATGCGGAAGGGACGATTTGCAAGGGCTGTGTTCCAGTTTGCATATAAACGGAAAGCCTGGTCGTATGCCATGGCGGCATCCACGTATTGCTGCAAAGCCACGTGGCTTGTGCCTTTGTTGAACCAGGCAAAGAACTGATTATTACCACTCAGAGATTGGGCTTCTTTTTCAGCCAGTTCAAACGCATGTTGCAAAGCCCATTTCTCATCTGCCCAGGTACCGAGCAAATCCAATACTTCTGCTTCACGGTCTGCGGGATAAACAACCATGAAAAGATAATTGAAGGAGCGCCAGCCATCCAGATAGTCGGTATATTTACTTAAAAGATCCTTGCCCGGTTTGAGGTTGGAATCCTGAACGATAAATCCGCCGCGCGCATCATCGTAGCCTGTGGTGAAAAGATAATGTCCGAGCCAGTCTATTTTGCCGTTGTAATCGCGTTCGTAATATCCTTTTTCCGCTATTATGGGAAAACCAGCCGCGATCAAACGTTTGACGAGCGCTTCATCGCCGCCATAGCGGGAGAGGGCGCGATATTTTGTATTCTCGTTGACGAAGTCTACGAGTTCATACGGCATGACGTTTTTATCGGGCAAGCCTTGTTCAATAAAATTCTTATTTGGGTCGCCTGAACCAGGCTTGACCACCTTGGCAACATCATCACGATTTCCCTTCCAGCCCCAAAAGTTAAGTGCCATTGTTAAATTGGCAGGACCACAATAATTCCAGCGGTTGTGCTGGTCAACGTAGATAACATCCGGCAGAATAACCGAAGCAGGCAGGGGTGTAGTGGTGATCGTCGGTGAAAGCGTAGGCCCAGCCTTGGGAGTCGAAGTCGCCTTCGGAGTTAACGTCAGCAAGTATTCAGCGCGAGTCGTTGCAATGACGGTTTCAATGGTTAAGTCTGTTTGCCCGCTTGGTTGAAACACGGCCTGGCTGGGCGGATTGAAGAAGTAGATGATCCTTGTGCGCAGGAGTTCCACGCGTGTTGCAAGGCGGTCATGAATGGGTGAAATGTAATACAGGCCGATGCCAAGCACGAAAACAACGGATATCAACCAGAATTTATTTATTTTTATAAATCTTTTCATGGAGAAGATTATACATGCTTACACAGTACCTTGTAAAACAGAAAGACCTCCGAGTTCTTGAAAACTCGGAGGTCTGAATTACCTACTCTTTCACTTCGCCATCCACGACATCCTCATCTTGTGGAGCGGACTGTCCTTCACTTTGCGTCTGCCCTTGCGCTTGCGGCTCGCCTTGTGCGTAGAGTTGCTGGCTCAATGCGTGAAAGGAGTTTTGCAATATCTCGGTGTGTTTCTTGATGTTGGTTATATCTTCACCTAGCGCGGCTTGCTTCAATTCGTTGATCTGAGTTTCAATGGAACCGCGTTCCGCCTCTGGAACTTTATCGCCAAGTTCGCGCAGTGCCTTTTCTGTTTGATAGACGAGGTTATCGGCATTGTTTTTCACTTCGATCACTTCACGGCGTTGTTTATCTGCGACTTCGTTCTGACGCGCTTCCTGCACCATGCGGTCAATATCGTTTTTGTTCAGGTTCGTTGAAGCAGTGATGGCAACCTTTTGTTCCTTGCCTGTGGCTTTGTCTTTCGCGGTTACATGTATTATGCCGTTTGCGTCAATATCAAAGGTCACTTCCACTTGCGGAATGCCGCGCGGGGCCGGTGGAATGCCATCCAATCGGAATCTTCCGAGACTCATATTGTCATTCGCCATTGGGCGTTCGCCCTGCAGGACGTGAATGTCAACGGCGGTCTGGTTATCTGCGGCCGTGGAGTAGGTTTCAGTCTTGCGGACAGGGATGGTGGTGTTGCGTTCGATCATCACCGTCATGACACTGCCCATCGTTTCCACGCCGAGTGAAAGCGGAGTGACATCCAACAATAAAATATCTTTGACATCGCCGCCGAGCACGCCTGCTTGAATGGCCGCGCCAATCGCAACTACCTCATCTGGATTAACGCCTTTGTTCGGTTCTTTGCCATTCGTTAAACTACGCACCAGATCCTGGACCATCGGCATGCGCGATGAACCCCCGACAAGAACCACCTCGTCGAGTTTATCCGCAGACAAGCCCGCGTCTTTGAGCGCGGCTTCAAACGGTTTGCGGCAGCGCGCGAGCAGGTCGCCGGTCATTTGCTCGAATTTGGCGCGTGTGAGTTTAACTTGCAAGTGCTTCGGTCCGCTTGCATCTGCGGTGATATAAGGCAGGTTGATCTCGGTTTCCATGACTGTGGAAAGTTCGATCTTGGCTTTCTCTGCGGCTTCGCGCAAACGCTGCAGTGCCTGTTTGTCAGCCCGCAGGTCAATGCCCTGATCTTTCTTGAATTCATCTGCAGCCCAGTTGGTGATCTTCTGATCCCAGTCATCGCCGCCGAGGTGGGTATCACCGTGCGTGGATTTGACTTCGATCACGCCTTCGCCTACCTCAAGGATGGATACGTCAAAGGTACCGCCGCCGAGGTCGAAGACCAAAATTGTTTCGTTCTTTTTCTTATCGAGACCATAGGTCAGGGCGGAGGCTGTTGGTTCGTTGATGATTCGCAAGACTTCCAGGCCCGCGATCTTGCCGGCGTCTTTTGTGGCCTGGCGTTGGCTGTCGTTGAAATACGCGGGGACGGTGATGACTGCCTGTGTGACAGGTTCTCCCAAGTAGGCTTCCGCATCCGTTTTGAGTTTGCCCAAGATCATCGCGCTGATCTCTTGCGGGGAATATTCTTTCCCTGTCACAGGGATTTTGACGCGCACATCATTGGCTGGTCCTTCGATTACTTTATATGGAACCATGCCTCGTTCGACACTGGTCTCTTCGAAGTGCCGTCCCATGAAACGCTTGATGGAATAGACCGTATTATCTGAATTTACAACACCCTGTCGTTTGGCGGTTTGCCCGACCATGCGTTCGCCGTTCTTGTTGAACGCGACGATGGATGGGAGGAGACGTCCGCCTTCTGCTGTTGTGATGACGGTGGGCGTGCCGCCTTCCATAACGGCGACAACACTGTTGGTGGTGCCGAGGTCAATGCCAATAATTTTTGCCATTTTAAAACTCCTTGCTCATGATTTTCAATAGTTGAATATTAAACGACTTGTGCAAGAATCCTGTTAACGGCTTGTAGGTTTTTAATCAAAAAACTCCCCTTGCTGGGGTTGATTATTTTATGGTTCGTCAACCTTTATCCATTCGAAGAATGCTGTCATTGGAGTTTCGTTGAAAGAGGCTGTAGTGAGGCCGACATTGCCCTCGCTGAGTTCAAAGCGTTCAATATCCAATCTTCGAATCAGTGTTCCATTTACATACAAAAGCAGGCTGTTGTCCTGGCAGGAGAGTCCAATTTCATAGTTCAAATTTCCTGCTTCAAGATGTTTGGTTGGGTCGGTGGCAATGGGAGTGTATTGTGCAATCCCTGGCGCCAGCCATTGCCCAAACAGGGCACTGTATGTTCCGTCGCTGGCGGTGTTGAATTCAAACCATCCTTTTGATTCATCGTAGCGGCAGACCAAGCCAATGGAACCTGTGGGCGTTGCCGAAGATTTGGCGGTGATGAGTATATTTGAATACGTGTGCGCGTTGTGGATTCCGAGATACCATGTGTGAGGCGCTGAAATATCAATGCGGAGCATGCCGTTTTCATAGGCGGTGAGAGGGGTATCTGCTCCGCCTGTTTGGAGAAATTCCCAAAATGTTGAGTCTGTATCGAATTCTTCTGTAAAGTATAGCGGTAGTGGGGACGGGGGTGGTGTAGCTGTTGGGGCTGTAGTAGCAGGTATGGGCGTGGGGCGAAGCGTTGCGGTTGGTGTGGATTCAGTCGCAGGCGTGGAAACAGCACTTTGGCAGGCAACTGTGAGGGTGAGACATCCAATTAATAAGATCAACTTTTTCATGAGTTCTCCTTTTTAATGTAGTTAGGCCAGCAGGTAACTGCGGGCCGAAAAGAATTGGAGATGGCGGGAATTGAACCCGCGTCCGAAAGATTCGACCCTCGGAAATCTACGAGCGTAGCCTGCCGAAGTTAGTCATCACAGAGATCTCGGCGGGCAGGTAACTCTGTGACCATCTGCTGGTCTTTCGCTCAATTAGCAGAGTCAGGAGCGGCACTCTACCTTTGTTTCGCCCGATCCGTCACCCGGTAGAGGACGGTGCCGGCGGACGTGACATCCTAAGATGTCAACCGTTACGATCTCACCTAGGCGGCGAGGGGCATAGCGGCGTATGAAGTGCGGTTGGCACTTAAAATTTGCGCTGAGTTTACGAGTTCGGCGCGCGCTCGGCTCGCATTCCGGAACCAGCCTCTCCCGTCGAAGCCTGTCATCCCCATGAGTGAAGATTTTTCCCAAAGAACGGAGATATTCTCGACTTTGGGAAGATTCCTGATGCGTTTTTATTATAGCATCGCAATATTAATTGAGAATAAGAACTTGTCCATTATAATTATTTGTGTTAAACTCATTTAATAATTCACCTAACGTGGAACATCTCGTAAATTTGAATAGCAAACACGGTTAAATTACAGGAACCTGCAGACGATGCATAACATCAATTAATAGCATTGTCCACTTGAAGAAAACCTGATGAAAATGGTCAATTATGCCACTTGCGCGTTTATTTTTTAGGTAATATTATATAGGCCTGCTACCGCGCGCCTGAAAACGACCCTATTTTGACCGCTGCATTTGTATAAAACCCGAAAAACTCGGCAGAAGGCTGATGTATCTGGTGGGTGGGTTGCGTAGGGTAAGTTAAAGGCACTTCCCTACGGTCCCTCTAAAATAGCGGGACGCTGGTTACAGAGAAAAAAGCAGGAATAAGTCAGCGGAATCAGCGTTTTGCAGCGCGTGCAGCCTTTTTGTACGGTAGAGAAAAAGCAGAGGAAAAAATGGCTGAAAAAATCCTGATTGTTGATGATGATGTGGACACATTGAGACTCGTTGGGTTGATGTTGCATAAACAGGGGTATCAGATCAGCGCGGCTTCTAATGGTTCACAAGGGCTGAAAAAAGCGCTGGATGAGCGCCCGGATCTGATTTTGTTGGATGTAATGATGCCGGACATGGATGGGTATGAGGTTACGCGGCGCCTGCGTAAAAACCCTGCAACTGCATCCCTTCCTATTTTAATGTTTACAGCCAAGACTCAATTGGATGACAAGGTGACAGGGTTCGAGGTGGGGGCAGATGATTATCTAACAAAGCCGACACATCCTTCTGAACTACAAGCGCACGTAAAAGCTTTGCTTTCCCGCACTGCATTAAAGAATAATGGTCATACCACCACTGCTTTGCATGATCAGCATGGGTATATGATCGGTGTGCTTTCTGCGCGCGGCGGGTTGGGGGTTTCTTCTGTGGCTTCCAATTTGGCGGCAAGTCTGCATGCCAGGTCGCGGTCAGATGTTATCCTTGCTGAGCTTACACCGGGAAAGGGATCACTCGGCATGGATCTGGGCACTCCGAACCAAAAAGGCTTGACTGAAATTTTACGGGGCAGCGTAGCTGAAGTGACCCTTGAGAAAGTGATGGCTTCACTGGTGAAGCACAATTCCGGAATAAAACTTTTCCTTGCATCTGAGAATCCGCGTGATGTAAATTTGATTTCACAAATTCAGAATTATGAAACCCTTATGACCCACCTTGAAACACTTGCCCGCTTCATCGTTTTGGACATTGGAGTTGGTCTGCCCGACTTTGTGCAGAAACTTCTCCCGAAGTTTAATGAGTGCATCGTTGTTGTGGAAGGTGCACCGAGCTCCATTCAGCATACTAAATATCTAATTGATGAGATTGCTTCTTTGAACATTAATCGCAAGAACATCAGTGTGGTGTTGAATAACCGCCAGCGTTCTGATGCTCTAATGTCGTTAAATCAGGCGCAGGAGAAACTTGGTCATTTGATCTCCGCTACACTTACGCCTGCACCTGAATTATTCCTGCAAGCCACGCGTATGCAAACACCAGCGGTGCTGACTGAGCCATCGAATATGATCTCACTCCAATTCCTTAAAATAGCAGATACGATTGTTGAGCGCGAAAAGGCGCGATGATCCCTTCCCTTCCCAGATGTAGACCAGCATTGAATTTGCCGCGGACTTGTTCCGACAATCTAAATATGCGGCTGTGTTGATGGGCGCGGCGGGGCTTTTCACTCCGTCGGGGAACCCTGATTATTGTTCCACAGGAACAGGTTTATGGTCGCAGGATGAGCCGTTGAAGGCGGTTTTTGCATGGTTACGCCCGCTGGCGGAGTTGGAAAAAACGGGGTGAGTCAAATCCATCCTCACCCAAAATATAGATATACTCCATCAAAAAGCCAAATGAAAAATAATGATTTGACTTTTTAGCCCGAAGATTGTACACTAGGAAAAAAATATATTATTTTGATTATGTACCCGGAGGAAGCAGATGGCACAATTCCAATTCGTTATGAGGTCAGGCCCCACCCCAGGCGTGACTTTCCCTCTTGATGGGGATCAACTCACCATTGGGCGTGATTCCTCCAACGGCGTCGCGATCAATGATGCCGAAGTTTCACGCAGGAATTCGCGCCTTACATTCCAAGGCGGCAAGTATGTGATCGAAGACCTGGGTTCCACCAACGGCACATTTGTAAATGGACAACGTCTGGTGGGCCCGGTTGTGCTAAAGGCTGGGGATCTGGTCTCGCTCGGTGAGCATATCGTCCTGATGTATGATGCGATCAATATGGATGCCGGCGCTACCGTGGCTATATCCCGCAAGTCTGTTCCTGTACAAGCTTCTGCCCCGGCATATGCTTCAACCCCTGCGCCTGCCTCCTATGCCCCGCCTCCGTCTGCTGGCAGGAAGACCAACATGACTCCGATATTCATTGGCGGTGGAGTTTTCCTCTTCATTTGCCTGTGCGCTTCCTTCTTCTGGTGGGTGGATGCGACCTACCGCTGGTGTGTCTTCTTCCCATTTATGTCTGGTTGTTAATAAAAGCCCGAGTGCGCCCCGCGAGCCAGGCTCGCGGGGCGTTTTATTTATCAGGCAGGAAAAAAATCGTTTCATATTGTAAAATCACTCATCTTTGATAGAATTAAATTGATGCACGCTTGGTAAATATGCAAATAAGAATAGAAAAATTATCATGTCCAAATCTCAAAACCTAACATCCCCAACCTGGGGCACAAATACAAAACTGGTCGTCGCTCTCACCATTGTTGTGATTGTCGGCGCGTTACTCGTCAAATTTCAGTTCATTATCACCCCGTTGTTGATTGCGCTTGTGCTTTCATATTTATTTCACCCAGTAGCAGATTTTTTTCAGAGGAAGCTGCGCTTCTCCTGGAATGCCTCCGTTGGCGTCATCTATCTTTTTATCATCATCCTGTTGCTGGGCTTGCTTACGCTCGGCGGGGTAGGCTTGGTGCAACAGATCCAAAGCCTGGTTATTATCTTGCAGGATGCGCTCAGAACTCTCCCGCAACTCATTGAGAATATTTCAGGGCAGGTGTATCAGTTTGGTCCATTCAAACTTGATTTCAGCGCAATGGACTTGAGCGACTTGAGCGCTCAAATCCTGGACATGGTACAACCTTTACTAAGCCGCACAGGTACATTGCTTGGAACCGTGGCAGGGAGCGCCGCAAACTTCATCGGCTGGACGTTGTTTGTCATCCTCGTCTCATACTTTGTATTGGCAGAAAGCCGCGGCTTGCGAAACCGCATAATCACAGTAGATATCCCCGGTTATACACAAGATCTGGGCCGCCTCAGCCGCGAACTCGGGCGCATTTGGAATGCATTTTTACGCGGACAGATCATCATCTTCTTTCTCACTGTCATTGTGTACTTCACTGTGCTTAGCCTGTTAGGTGTGCGTAACGCCATTGGTCTTGCTTTCCTGGCCGGGCTTGCGCGTTTTGTCCCTTATGTCGGTCCGGCTGTTAATTGGGTGATACTTGTCCTGGTGGCATATTTTCAAGCATATAAATTGTTCGGGCTCTCGCCCTTCTATTACACATTGCTTGTTCTGCTTATTGCACTTTTCATTGACCAGATCTTCGATAATATTGTTTCACCCCGCATTCTTTCAGATGCGCTTAAAGTACACCCTGCCGCGGTGCTGGTGGCTGCCATCGTCGCTGCCAATTTGCTTGGCATTCTCGGTGTGGTTGTTGCTGCCCCCATTCTCGCCACCGCCACACTCTTATGGAAATACACCATGCGGAAAATGCTGGATATGGATTCCTGGCCCGATGAGGAATTGCATCAATCGCCCCATCCCCCAGGATCGCGCCTCTTCGCTTCGATCAGCCGCTTCTTTCGTAAACTCAGCCTGAAACTAAAAAAGGGGAAATGAATCCACCCGTTTCATTGTTTTATAAACCTTATCAACCAAGGAGAAAATCATGACCAATAATAACAACGAACCCAGTACCAACACCATCGCAGAGACCGAAAACTTCCTCGCCTGGAAAGCCGAAGAACCCGATGGTGAAGTTACCTACCATATCGAATTGAACAATGTCACAGTCCACTTCTTTGAAGAAGAATGGACTGAGTTCCTGCAGCTAGTGCGGGAATTAAAATAACAAAGACGGAGTCCGATAGCCTATCGGACTCCGTCAAAAATACGTGGAGATTTTCGAATGAAATTATCTCGATTTTTATTTAGAGTGGGATTCAGCTTATCCATCGCATTTGCCATCAGTTTTTCTTCTGCCGTTATATATTTTGACTATTCCGGGTACACACAAACCATAGATCGCTTCTCCCTTGTTGCTGTCCCTACACTTGCACTTGCATTTCTTCTTTATGAAATATCCCCCAAATTTTGGGCATGGTTCTCACAAAGACAGGTTGATATTCTGCTCTCGCTTGGCTTATTGGCCCTGCTTGCAGCAATCGAGACCGTGCTAACCGTCGGAACATCGCGTGTTTATTACCTCGGGACACTCGCATTTGCGCTTGCACTCTTCACCGTGATGCTGCCAGCCGCACAACCAATGGAACGCTTGCGCCTGGCTCATTCCACCTGGCATTATCTGATCGGATTTTTTTTGAGCTTATTTTTTACCTATGGAGCCATGGGATTTTTAAGCGGCACTCTGGATGGCAGATTTCACATCATTGGTTTTTCAATGACTCTCACCATCCTCGGCAGCCTCGCTGGATATTACCTCGTACGCCGCGCCGCACGATCCCTAAAGGATGGATTTCTCAGTAACGGGTTGAACATCTTTCTTGCTTTAATCCTTCCGGTATTTGTAGTGGTTATTTTTTATATAAGTACCCAGTTTCCATCCATGTTTCGCGCCTGGTACTTCCAAATTCCCACTGCATGGTTCGACCTATACCTGTCCAGCGCCATTGTTGCCGGAGCCTGGGGCATCCCAATACTTGAACAGATCGAGACACGAGGAATTTATCAATCCTTTAGTAAAACAAAAGCATTTTTATTTATAAAAGAAAACCTACCCGGTATCTACGCAGGCGCAATGTTTTTCCTGGTTAATTTGGTGCTTGCCCGAGCCTTTAACCATCCTACCTTTAGTTTAAACAGCATCGTCTTTGAAGCTGATGCGGGACCCTGGTTAGCCATACTTGGTTATCCCGAAGGTTTTAATGTCAATCGGGCGGTACATCCACTTGTATTGATCACCCTTCGTCCCTTCGTTCGTTTGATCGGCTTGTTTGTAGGGGAAAAATGGTTCCTGGCCCCCATGATCGCAATCGCGGCAATCAGCGGCTCAGCTGTGCTTATGGCGTGGATCTTTGTCAAACGCGCTGCTCAAAAAGATACCTATGCCTTCATCTTTGCAGTATTGCTCGGGACAAGCGCCTCGCACCTACTCTTCGGTTCACTCACTGAAACTTATGTATTTGGCATGGCCTCCCTCATCTTCTTTTTCCTGCTTATTCAGGCGGATGAAAAACGCTTCTCTGTTTTGGTGCCGGCAGGACTGCTCGTTTTTGGTATTGCCGTCACAAACCTCGCGCAAAGTATGATCGGCCTGTTCTTTAAGAAATTCGGCTTCAGGCGGCTCGTATATTATGGCGTCCTCCTCCTTGCAGCGGGAATTGCCCTGACTGCTTTTGTCAGCATGTTATATCCCGGCAATCAATCCTTCTTTTATGTGCCGCAGGATATTTCCTTTGAAGCTCGTTTTACACAACCAATTTATGCAGATCCGCTTGAAGGGGTGGTAAACCGCATAAAGATTGTAGGCAGAACCGTATTTTTATATGACGTGCTGGCTCCCACACCCATCGAAGTCTTTACAGGCAAACAGGCAGGCACCCCGATCATTAACCTCAAGACTTATCATTATAAAGATGACATTGTCGCATGGTACGATGGTTTGGCAAATATCCCCCTTGTCCTCTGGTTTCTTTTACTCGTAGCATCCCTCATATTTTTTCTGAAAAATATTCGCTCTCAGGACACGCCGCTCCTGCTTGGCTTGCTGGGCAGCATTGCTTTTAATTATTTCCTGCATATGAATTATGGAACCGAGCTCTTCCTGTACACGCCCTATTGGACATTTCTGCTCGTCTTTTTCATCTCCGTTTCCCTCAAGGAACTGGCAGGATACCGCTGGCTCCATATCTCACTAACCGTTTTCCTTCTCATGCTCATGGCTAACAACGCCAGGTTCATGTTCATCATTTTACGCGGACTTTCCCCCTATTTTGGGTTTGAATAACTCCTTCCTAAACCTGCATTGACACCAGGGGTTTTCCGAACCCCCCGGTGCCAATGCAAGGCACCAATAATGACAAAACAATTTTTTATAAATATCAGACAAATATTCTTAAGCGCTGTGATCGGGGGCTCAGCATCATACGCCCTGGTTTATTATTATTTTTATAATAACAATTTTTCGGCTACAGATCAGTTTTTCCTTTTTGCTGTCCCGGCGGTATCGGCAATGATTTGTGCATATTTTTTACTGCCGTTCATCGAAAAAACATTAATTCAATCGTCTGTTCTTACAAGGATAATTCTTTTAGTTTTTGCCCTGCTCTCAGCCTTAATGATTAAGGTACCGATATTAAGAGCAGTGGATTTATTTTCCGCCTCTGTGTTCATCTCTTTGCTGGCTGTTTTCTTTGCTGGGACCGTTCCCGCCGCCCCTTTCCTCCAAAAAGTGATTGGTACAAAAAATCTCCCCCGCCTGCTTTTTGGGTGGGCATTTTCAACTATCATCATTTATATCATCACGGGTTTTCTAGATAACTATTACAGCAATTTTATTGAAATTGTATTTATCGCCCTGACATTGCATTTATTAATCGGACCAACGGGATATCTTCTTGTTAAGAGACTCGGGGATTTCGCAAAGCAAAACAAAATTGATTTTATACTTACCCTCGCTTTATTTCTGGTGTTATTTATGTTTACTGGCATAACATTTCAATACGGCAAACAATCCCCTGTGCTATTCACCCCCGAGTATTTTTTGCTGGACCAAAGCTTGCTCCCTGCTTTTGGGGTTGTAAGCGTGCTTATTATCCCCTGGCAGGCGTGGATTCTTTTCAAACTCGAATCTCTCGGCATTCGTGAAAAAATAAAAAGCACGAAGCTATATGTATATATAGATGAAAATCTGGCAGGAGTGGTGCTCGCCCTGGCTTTCTTTGCGATCTACCTCCTGATCGCAACTGTTCTTAATCATCCACGGTTTGATGTTGACGATATTTTTTTCGACGCTGACAGCTTGAACTGGCGACTTCGCCTCACTACGGATAACTGGCAGGATTACTATTGGAGATCCGTACACCCGTTTGTCTTATTACTCCTCAAACCGCTCATTGACTTGGCTGCCATACTGCTTAGGGGCGATAAATTGTTCGGGGCTTATATTGTGGTCGCAACTGGCGGAGCATTATCCGTTTTCCTGTCCTGGAAATTTATAAAAGGAGTCACTGGAAACGTTGTTTATGCCTCATTGGTCGCTTCCATACTTGGTTTATCTGCGTCCCACATAATTTTCGGATCATTAATTGAGACCTATATTTTTTCAGCCGCAAGCTTGTTATTATTCTATTTGCTTTTGCTGGAAGGAAGACCCCTTTCTGCATTGGTTCTGGCAAGCCTGCCAGCCATAGGCATTACACTCTCAAATTTCGCCCAAAATGCGCTTGCCCTTTTTACGGTTAAAACAAACCTAAAGGTGATCCTTCGTTTTGTTCCAGTAGTTTTGGTATTGCTTGTTCAACTCAGTTTATTGAACAATCTCTTCTTTCCAGGCGCGCATCCTTTTTTCTTTATCCCGTCCGCGCTGCTTGCTGAAGAACAGAATATCTTTCCCCTTAACGCTCTTCGGATACAGGCGGTTACAAGAGCCTTTTTGTTCCATAATGTGGTTGCGCCAACCCCTATTTTATACACCGGTGATATTCCCTTTACGCAATTCAGATTCTTCAAACCTGAAATCAACAAGCTCAGCGTATACGATACATATCTACAAACATTTACTGCATGGTTCTGGCTGGTATTGATACTACTTGGTATTGCGACTTTTTTGATAAATTACAAAAAATACAATTCCAACAGGTTATCCCTGGCTTTGATTGGATGTATGTTATTAAATATTGGGCTCCACCTTAGATATGGCAAGGAATTATTCCTATACTCACCCAATTGGACTTATGCGCTTATCCTCCTGCTGGGGCTGGCATGGCAGGGATTTGCAAAAGACAGGTGGTTCCAGGTCACCTTGTTAATCTTCGTGGTCTTTCTAATGATTAACAATAGCCTGTTGTTGGGCACGATTTTTGGCGTACTGGAGCCTTACTTCAATTAATCCCCCTTTATTTCGGCAGGTACACCAGGAATTTTTCAAACTTCTTGTCCTTATATTCAACATCAGAAACAGGCGGATTCTCTTTTAGTACAAGAACATAAACAGCGCTTGGGTCTTCCGCACAATCTGTAAGGCTGAAGCGATAATTTTTTAGAGCGAGCGGAGTCCGGGCAGGGTCAGCAGGGTCAAGCGGATTAATCCACTCAAGCTGGTCAAGATACTCCGAGGGATGATACTGCTGAGTCAACAGTACATAAATATATAAGGAATACCTTTGCTCTGAAAAACAAATCAGGGAATCACTTTGTTCGGTTGCAAACTCAATCGCAGGGATGATCCCGTCATTAAAAATTCCACTTGCCCGCTTTCGATATTCATCGCCATGATATGCCTGATTAAATAGAATAAATCCGACTGAGAAGACCAATACTGTAATTGGCAGCGTCAGTGGGACATACTTTTCCAGTTTCACAATAAGGACTGCAACGCAAAGGAGTATGGGTGTGAAAATTAGATTGATACGCGTCAAATTTACTGGGTGCAAAATTCCTATCGTCAGTGAAGCAACCACCCAGGATAACAAGAACCAGCGTTCAACCCGGGTCTCCCGATTCGCTGTAAAAGGCAGGGTTAGAATAAACCCAGCTGCCGCAAGTGGAAGTGTGAACTTGTAAAAATATCCGAAGGGAGCGACGAAATTCCAGGGAAATGCATCCTCTTGTATCCAAAGTACCTTAAACATAATTGCGGCATTTTCCCTAATCGCGTTCAACGGATTTTCGCCGAAAACAGCTGCCATGGTTTCATAACGCGCCTCCACGGGCAGGCTCGGGATGGTAACTGAGCCTAAACGCAAAGTATCCAGATGAAGGGTATTAACTGCAATAAACAAAACAATAGGAACAGCAATCAACGAAAAAACGATCAGACCTGTGACTGTCTGTAATACCGACATGCGCTTTGAATAAACCAAGACTGGGATAACCAGCAAAAGAAAGACAGGCACACCGACATAGGCAGTCCCATAACCATACAGGCATAACGCAAAAAACACAAATGAGACCAGAAACCACCAATTTTTAGGATTTGATATCAATAGGGCTGTAAAGCCGGCCAAAAAGAAAAAAGGCATGATGTTTGATTCAACCGCCCAACGTGAATTGACAATATGCCAGGGTGAAATTGCCAAGAAGAACATGGCGATCAGGGCGAATTTCCTCCCCAGCAGCCGTTTGCTTGCAATGAATATCAGTGGAAGTGAAAGAATGCCAGATAGGAGCATCGGAAGCCGGACCGATGCAGCGTTAATCCCTTGCAATGCCACAAACGGAATTAACATATAGGCATAAAGCGCATTTTGCCCGCTGCCCCAGGAGATCAAATGAACAGGGTAAGACATTCCATTTCTGTCCATACCGAACTTGTAAATGTAATAGGACTCCACCCCAATGGAGGCCTCGTCTGGGTTTAAACCAGGCGGAAGCGAGCCAAACTCCCACACACGGGCAAATATCCCAATCGCCAGAATGGCGATAAAAAGCAGGTGGGCGTTATATTTTGAAAAAGTGACAACTAATCTGTTCATGCGAATTTCTGGTCCCGCTTGAATTATATTTTATAATCCATATTATGTATAACTTCATTTGTAATTCACTCCACCTGCCAAAACCAGAGGGGATTGATTCGTGAGACTAACAAGCAAACGTCTCATCCTGGCCTGGTTGATCAGTGCCCCGTTTGGCTATTTTGGAATGGGCTACTTGAGTAATTTTTATTCCACTCCTTTTGGATTTACTCTGGTTGCATTGGTTCTTCATTTTGGCATGCTTTTATTTTTGTACCTGACACTTCCAATGGTGAATTTACGGCTTCAATCCAAACCCTTTGACATGGGTATTGCCTTAGCCTTGTTCATTGCCCTATCTGCTCTCGTGTGGACCCTGTTCAATATGGCCGGGCAATTTCCAAGTCTGTTTGATGCGGCTTTTTATCATCTTGAGGCAGACCAGTTCATTTACTTTGCGATTGCGTTTATCCTTTCCCTGCTATTAACTGGGTGGGCGTTGTCTTTTGTAGAAGAACAAAAAATAAATCAACCTCGTCTCCATAAATATGTGGGTGAAAACCTGGCTGGCCTGGCAGTTGCTGCATTTTTCTTTTCGATATACCTGATCTCTGTATCCATATTCAACCAGCCCGCATTCAATAGCGACGACATATTCTTTGACGCAGATAGCAACCTGTGGCGCTGGCGTTTTGCAACGGCAGATTACCGTGATTATTACTGGCGCCCCGTACATCCTTTTGTGCTGATCATTATCCGCCCATTGGTGGCGCTGATTGCTTTCTTCCTTAAAGGCAACGCCCTTCATGCCACTTTCGTACTGGTTGCTTTTACCGGCGCGTTCTGTGTTTTTCTGGTCTGGTATTTTGTAAAGCAGGTGCTCGGCAATTCGTTGTATGCACTTCTGATCGCATCTTTATTTGGCGCATCTACAGCCCAACTTGTGTTTAGTTCGCTGATCGAGACATATATTTTTTTAACCGCAACAGCCCTGATTTTCCTCATTTTTTTACTCAAGGACAAGCCGCTCTTCGTCCTGGTTGTCACCGGTGTCATCGCCTTTGGCATTACCATCTCGAATTTTGGTCAAACTATCATCGCGCATCTGCTTATCAAGCGTGACATCAAACAATGGGTCAAATACGGTTTGATCGTTGCTGCGCTGGTTGTCCCATTAACCCTGCTGAATAATTTTGTGTATCCAAATTCCCAACCATATTTTTTTGATCTCTCCTCCTATGAAGGTGAAGGACACAATTCTTTTCCCCCAAGCATTCAGCGTGGTGAGTATTTAGCGCGCGTGATGTTCCTGCACAGCATTGTTGCCCCTGAACCTCTCATCCTTGAAGAAGAGATACCCTTCCTGAAAGTCTGGATGTTCAGGGCTTCGATCAAAAAAGATCCCATGCGCCTGGCAGAATATACAAACTGGTTCGGCACTTCGGTTGCGTTGATTTGGTTTGCTTTGATGTTGGCGGGTGGATTGTTATTCCTGAAAAACCTTGGAAAGCAGGATAACCGCTTACAATTTACCTTCATCTTGATTCTGTTATTCAATTTTGTGCTTCACCTGCGGTACGGAAAGGATGTTTTCCTTTATTCAACCAATTGGACTTATGCCGTCATTTTATTCCTTGCCCTGGCGTGGCGGGAACTCGCCAATAAAAGGTGGTTTCAAATTTCCCTGCTTGTGTTTATTGCGCTTCTGCTTGTGAATAATTCGCAGTTGATATATACCATGTTGAGCGCTTCGGCTTTGCATATCAAATGACCGTCATTGGTCCGTAAACTCCGCGTCTTTCCTTCGACAGGTCTAGGATACCGTCTCTGCCACTCCTAGCGGGACAATGAAAGAGAACGGATATCATTGTGACATCCGTTTTTTTTCATTTACTTCCCCAACCTCGCTCTTTCCTCTTCAATCGCACTCTCCTCCAACTTCTTGCCATTGCACGGCACTTCGTAAACAGCGGTTATTGACCTAACCTTGCTCTTTCCTCGTTAATGACACTTTCATCTAGTTTTTTGAATAATGGTGCAGGTTGATTCAACTTCTTCCCAGGTTTTAATTCGCTGGGCTTCCATTGCACGTTTGGTTCAGGTCTGAGACCTGAACCAACATTTCGATATCTCAAAACCGTATGCTCCCCAAGTGAGTCTTTGACCGTTTCGGTGTATTGCTCGCCGAAGAGCGGAGTCTCGTAGTTGAAGAAGCCGTGCAATTTTTCGCAAGTGAAGGGCAGGAAGGGGGCGAACATCACCTTGAGCGAGTCGATGGCTTTCAGCGCGGTGTAGACGGCCTTGCCCGCTTCGGCTTTGTCCACTTTGATGGCAGACCACGGCGCGTTGAGGTCAAGATACACGTTCACGGCGGTGGCAAGTTTCATCGCTTCGCCCAATGCGGAGCGCAGGCGCACGGCTTCGAGTTCCGCGCCTACAAGGGCGAAGCCCTTTTCGATAACGGCGAGCAGGCTCAGGTCGGAGTCGCGAAGCGTCTTTACATCAATAGAAGGAACTTGCCCTTCCCAATTCTTATAACAGAACGCCAGCACGCGGTTCGCAAGGTTGCCCCAGGTCGCCACCAGTTCGTTGTTGTTGCGCGCCACGAACTCAGCCCAATCCCAATCACTGTCTTTCGCTTCGGGCATGTTGACGGTCAGGTAATAACGCAGGGCATCGGGGTCGAAACGCGTCAATGCGTCGAGCCCCCACACGCCCCAATTACCCGAACCGCTGATCTTTTTGCCTTCGAGGTTCATGAACTGATTGGCGGGCACATCATACGGCAGGGTCAACGGGACTTCCTCACCCGCGAAGATTTCCATGAACGCGCTTCCCGCGCCCATTAATTCGGCGGGCCATTGCGACGTGTGGAAGAAGATGTTGTCCTTGCCAATGAAGTGGAATTGCTTCGCGTTTGGATTTGTCCACCAATCGCGCCACGCATCTTTCTGACCCTTCGACGCGCTCAGGGCGGCGCTCGATAGCTGTGCCCACTCAATTGGGGCGGAGAGGTAGCCGATGACTGCTTCGAACCAAACGTAAATGCGCTTGCCTGCTTCCGTCCAGCCTTCGACGGGAACGGGAATACCCCAATCAAGGTCGCGCGTGATGGAGCGGGCCTTGAGTCCTTCGCTCTCGATCTTGCGCAATGACTCGCCGATGACGGTATCGCGCATGTGCGGGGCGCGTTCCTGTAAGAACTTCTTGACCTCGGGTTCGAGCTTGGAAAGATCGAGATAAAAATGTTCGGTATCGCGCAATTCAAGTGCGCCGTCGCCTGTCTTTGCGCGCGGATTTTTCAACTTTTCGGGTTCGAGCACGTTGCCGCAGTTGTCGCATTGATCGGAGCGCGCGCCTTCGTAGCCGCAGATGTAGCATGTCCCTTCGACGTAGCGGTCAGGGAGAAATTTATTCGCGCTGGGGGAGTACCACTGCTTGCTGAATTTCTTGAAAAGAAATCCGTTCTTCTGCAATGCAAGGAACATCGCCTGCGAGACCTTGAAGTGATTCTCGCTGTGTGTCGTGGTGAACATATCGTAGGTGATGCCGTAGCCTTTGAAAACTTCGATGAAGGATTCATGATATTTTTTATAGACTTCCTCGACGGGCTTGCCCTCCTTGTCCGCGGCAAGCACAACGGGCGTGCCGTGAGAATCCGTCCCGCTGACCATCAGAACGTTATTTCCTATAAGACGGTGGTAGCGCGCTACAATGTCACCGGGCAAATGGGAACCTGTGATATTCCCGACGTGGATCTCGGCGTTTGAATATGGCCAGGCAATGGCAACTAAGATGTTTTCGGGCATTCGTGCCTCCAGAGTTATATGTCATTGTGAGGGCGGTGATTGTCCGCCCGAAGCAATCTCCAGCGCTGTGTAAGGGATTGCTTCGGGCTTTGCCCTCGCAATGACATATCATTTACAAACAAAAAGGCTGTCCGCGTGATGGACAGCCCGTATTCGTTCAGGTTTGTGAACCTAACGTGCTTTCCGCTCAGCGCGGCAATACATCTCCATTCGCATGGACATGGCCATGGTCATTGTCACCATTGTGTAAGCAGGTCCCGTATTCATGGGCAATAGTTTACTATGTCCTTTGATGTCTGGCAAGTCATTTAGTGAGTGTGCAAATAGTTTATGGATGAGTTGAATAATTTTTTTGCGAAGCAAGCTCCTGTTTTTAAACCTTCACCATTAGCAAGGCAAGCCATAAAAAATCCAATTCCCTGAATTTACAAAAGGTCTTTCAACTTGGCAAACGGTGAATCGGACTGTGCGGGTCTATGGCCGCAATCTTTTTCATTCAAGTTTTCGCCGCATTCCATACAAAGTCCCTTGCAATTGGGTTTGCAGACCGGGCTGATGGGAATTTCAAGCAGGGTATACTCGCGCAAAAGTTCTGCAATATCAAGGTGGGCATCTTCGGGCAGGATGAGACCAGATTCGGTTTCGGAGCGTTTGTCGAAAGCATACAGCTCGGTGAAGGACCAATCCAGTTCGTGCTCGAAGTCTGTCAGGCAGCGCACGCAGTTGAGGGAGGTTTCAGCGGAGAAATCCGCCTGCAGGATCAGTCCCTGCGGGGTTTTGCCGACATTGGCAATCCCTTCAAAATTGCGCAGTTCAAGGTCATCACCAAGGATGACCTTGTCAAATGCAAAAGGGAAGTCATGGTTGTAGCCGACTTCTCCATGGACGATGAAGCCGACGTTAAAGCGGAAGGGTTTTTTTGGGCTGGGCATGGGGATTAGTTGTGTCACAAGCGAATGGTCTCTTATGTTTGACAGAGATGCTTCGCTGCGCTCAGCATGACTTGATCGTGAGAATTACACTTTCCTATCTACAATATACCTCGCGAGATTTTCAAGGGACTCGCGTTCAGCGCTGGGATCCATTGCATCGAGGCAGGTCAGTGCGCGGTCAACATGCCCTTCGGCTTCGCGCATGGCTTTTTGGGCCGCCTCGCTTGCGCGGATGTTATCCACGAGGCGCGTCATGTTGTCGTTGTTTGTCCAGCCGCCGTTGGGAAGCGAAAGCACATCGGGGTCATTCGGATTTGCCTCAGCGTAGTACATGGCTGGGAGGGTAACCAGGCCGTTATGTAAGTCTGAGCCGAGCGGTTTGCCGACTGCGGATTGTTCTCCGTTGAAGTCGAGGATGTCATCCACGATCTGAAAAGCCATGCCGATTTGATATCCGAAATCGCGCATGGAATCAATCGTCGCATCGCTGGCAGGGCTAACCATGGCCGCCGCGCGTGCGGTCATTTCAAACAAAGATGCGGTCTTCGCGTAAATGCGCTCGTAATAATTGTCGCGGTTGATGAGTCCGCGCGAGGTGAACATTTGAGTGAGTTCGCCGTTGACGATCACCGCCAAAGTTTCGGAGAATAATTTCATCAGTGGCAGGTGATCGGTTTCGGCGGCGAGTTTGGCGGCGCGCGCAAAAAGATAGTCACCCGTTAACACGGTGGCAGGCGGCGACCAGCGTGCATTTAACGTGGCCATGCCTCTGCGAAGCAATGCGCCGTCAATCAAGTCATCATGCACCAATGTGGCGGTGTGAAGCAACTCAACCGCCGCGCCAAGTGTGACGAGCTTTTCAAGAGGCGCACCCAGCATGTTTCCGATGAGCAGGCCAAGGGTGGGACGGACGCGTTTGCCTCCAGCCGCGAGCAAATGCTCCAGGGCGGCACGCAAGTCGGGATGAGCATCATCCGCCTGTGCCCGCATTCGTTCTTCAACGAGTTTAATTTCTTCTGTTACGGGTGATAGAAAAGTTACTGCGTTCAAATCAGTCTCCCCATGCAAAGAGCCGCGCCGCGTTGGCGGTTGTAATGCTGGCGATCTCCGCAGGGCTTTTGGAATGGATTTCTGCTATTTTATCAGCAATGTGATGAACAAAGGCAGGTTCGTTTCTCTTGCCACGACATGGCACGGGAGAAAGAAATGGCGAGTCGGTTTCAATTAGTAATTTGGTAATCGGTAATTGCCTGATAATGTTACGTTTTTCATCCGCATTTTTATAAGTGATCGGCCCGGTGACGCCGATGTAAAAATTTAATGCAAGCGCTTTTTGCGCAGTTTCAAGCGTGCCATTGAACGAATGAAGCACACCAGGTCTTTCTGTCAGCGGGCTTTCTAAACTGCCTTGCCATTCCTCCAAAATTTCCAACAGGTCAGCAGACGCATCACCAAACCACGCGTCGTTTTCCTCGCGCATGTGAATGACGACAGGCTTGTTGATCTCCTTTGCAAAAGCAAGTTGTTGTTTAAGCACTTCGCGTTGAAAGGCGCGCTTTTCATTTTCCTTCACCCAATAATAATCAATGCCGATCTCGCCGACCGCAACCACTTTTGGATGACTTGCCAACTCTTTTACTTCCTGAAAAGTTTCTTCGGAGAAATCCTCCAGATCAGTTGGATGGAACCCAACCGCCGCATACACGCTGGGATATGACTCTGCCAACCGCAGCGCCTCTTTGCTGGACCTGTGGTGGAGTCCTGGCACGAGCAGCCGAAACAACCCTGAATCATTCGCGCGTTGGATCACTTCCGCGCGGTCGGGGTTGAATTTGTTGTAATCGAGATGGCAGTGGGTGTCGGTGAGTTGCATGGTGTCAGGTTCCAGGTGTCAGGTATCAGGTAGCATGACTCTGGAATACCTGATACCTGACATTTATTTTATTCCTGCAACTTTCAACCCATCTTCTAAAATCGCTTTGACTTTATCGCCATGCCGCGTCTCGCAATACACTCGCAGGATGGGTTCCGTTCCGCTAAAGCGGATCAACATCCAGCCTCCATCTTCCAATTTGAATTGGAAACCATCCACGGTGATAAGTTCGGTCACTTTCAAACCGCCGAGGGTCTTTGGGATGTTGTCCATGATGATCTTTCTGCGCGTATCAGGGTCTCCGCTAAAGGGACTATCCACGCGGTCATAGAAATATTCCCCGCCCACTTTGGCGAACAAGTCTTTGAGTAATTCAGTGGGTTTCTTGCCTGTTTTCACCATGAAATCGAGCATGTATAAGCCCGCTAATATTCCGTCACGCTCAGGGACATTGCCACGGAAGGCGTAGCCGCCCGATTCTTCACCGCCGATGAGCGCATTGGTCTCGGTCATCTTCGGCGCAACGAATTTGAATCCCACACCCGTTTCGTGGACGGGCACGCCGTAAATCTTGCCGAGCTTGTTCAACATGCCCGTCGTGGACAAAGTCTTTACAATGTCGCCGCGTTCTCCGCGAATTTCAAGCAGATAGTACGCAAGCAAAGCATACACGCGCAATTGATTAATGAACTCGCCATTCTCATCGCCAATACCGCAGCGGTCTGCGTCACCATCAGTAATCAGGAGCACATCGGCTTTGTTGTCAACAGTGGCTTTCAAGCCGGCATCAATATTCGGCTGGATCGGTTCAGGTCTTTTCATCTCAGGGAAGGATGGATTGCGCTCGTTGTGAATTTCGATCACTTTGGTTTTGCCGCCCCCAAGCAAACGCGGAAACCAGCCTGCACCGTTGCCCCACATGACATCCACCATGACGGTGAGACCAGCATCCTTGATGGGTTGCAGGTCAATCAGGCCGTCACGGGTTAAGTGTTCAATGTAAGGAGTGGCCGCGTCAAACTTAACGATACTACCTTCTTGAACGCCAACGTTGAACGTTAAACGTTTAACGTCTTTTACATCATTAGGAATTCCATCTTCGATCTGCTTCAATCCTTCTGGGTCAATCGCCCCGCCGGTCTCATTGCGGACCTTGAATCCATTGTCTGTGGGTGGGTTGTGGCTGGCAGTGATGTTCACAGCGCCTGCGGCTTTCTTGTCCACTACGGCGTATGAAATTACGGGAGTGGGTGTTGCGCCGTCAGTCAAATATACTTTCATGCCATTGCCTGCCAGCACTTCCGCAACTGCCGCGGCGAAGTGCTCACTGCTGAAGCGCATATCATGACCAACGATGATCCACTCTCCCTTTTTGCCTTGAGCCAGCATGTATGATGCAAATCCCTGCGCACAGCGGCGCACGTTATCGAAGGTGTAATCTTCTGCGATAACTCCGCGCCAGCCGTCTGTGCCGAATTTAATTTTTTGTGCCATGAAATATTCTCCTAAGAAGTGATGACCTGCGAAATTATATCATCCACAAAAAAACTCCGAGAGTTTGTCTCGGATGCACTCAAAGTATGTAGATTAATTTGAGCAAAACCGAGAACTCGGTGAAAATTCCCTCACCACTACGACACGGTGATTGAAAGACGAACTGTCAATGCATTGCCTGCCCTATTCCAAGGGGAAAGGGGGAAGCCGCACGATGAAAAGTCGTCATAATTGGGGTGAGGGAAAGGAGCAAAGCTAACAAACCTTGTGTGACCCTGTTTTTTTTATTACGTCATTTGACGCAAATAGTTTGCTATAATCCCTTCCATGATTTACTTTGATTATGCCGCCACTACACCTGTTGACCAGCGCGTTCTTAATGTGATGCTTCCATATTTCCGCGAATCTTTCGGAAATCCGTCCTCTGTCCATCGCCTCGGACAAAAAGCCGAAACCGCAGTAGACCAGGCTCGTGAAAAAGTCTCGACTGTTTTACATTGCAAACCTGAGGAGATCATCTTCACTTCCTGCGGCACTGAAGCGGATAATCTCGCCCTGCGTGGCGCCGCAATGGCAAGGCGCGCAGCCTCAGGTGAAAAATGGATTTTGACCGCCAGGACCGAACACCACGCAGTGAGTAAAACTGCCGAGCAGCTTGAAAAGGAATATGGCTTTCTGCTCGAGTGGCTGGATATGGATCAATATGGCGCAGTTACGCCCGAGTCTTTGAGCAAGGCGGTTTGCAACCATACATCCATCGCTTCAGTGATGTACGCCAATAACGAGATCGGCACGATCAACCCGATCCCTGAATTGGCTGAAATTGCGAGGGTAAATAACATTCTCTTTCATACAGATGCCGTACAAGCTGCGGCGTATTTGGATGTAAATGTAGAAAAGCTCGGCGTTGACTTGCTTTCCCTCGGCGGGCATAAATTCTACGGACCAAAAGGCGTGGGGGCGTTATACGTCCGCAAGGGGACAAAACTTCTCGAGCACATGACCGGTGGGGGGCAGGAGTTTGGTCTGCGGGCTGGGACGCAGAATGTGCCGTATATCATCGGCTTTGCCGAAGCATTGCGCCTTGCCGCAGAAGAGCGCGAAAACCGCACAACACATGTCAAGCCATTGCGGGATCATATAATTGGAAAAGTGCTTGAAACAATTCCCGATTCCCAATTAACGGGACATCCCAAATCACGCCTTCCAAATCACGCCTCATTTGTCTTCAAAGATGTAGATGGCAACCTGCTTTTGCAAATGCTCGATTCTGCTGGTTTTGCCTGCTCCTCCGGCTCTGCCTGTAAAACAGGAAACCCTGAGCCGAGTGAAGTGATCACTTCTTTGGGTTATTCCCGTGATTGGGCATTGGGTTCATTGCGTGTTACGCTCGGCGTTGATTCCACGCCTGAGCAGGTTGATTCTTTCTTGAATACTTTACCTGCTTTGGTAGAGAAGGCAAGAAAATTGCGCAACTAACCTGTCTACTTGTTTACCTGTTTACTTTTACCTTGAAAACCAAAATCATCACCCTCGAATCTCACGATAACCTGATCTCCGTCCGCGATAAATTATCGTGGGCGAAAACGCCGCGCATTTTGCTGGTGTGGCCGAAGTATGAAAAAATCACTTTGCGGCTGCTGGATTTGAAAGTCCTGCAACGCCATGCAAATTCGCTCGGTGCGCAATTGGGATTAGTCACCCGCCGCACGAAGGTGAGGCGTGATGCAGAGTCGCTTGGCATTCCAGTTTTCATTTCAACGATCTCGGCTCAAAAGGACCTGTGGCCTGATCCTGCTACGAGGACTCAGCGCATCCCGAAGCCTCCGCGCCGTGACCTGCGTCAGATGCGGGACGCTGTATATGAAGAAGAACCCACGTGGCGGAAGTCTCTACTCGGGCGGGTGGTCACTTTCACAGCGGGGGTAATAGCCGTTTTGGTAGTGGCAGGCTTATTTGTCCCGCGTGCGGCGGTGACTTTGTATCCCGAATCGCAGACTCGATCCATCCGCATCCCAGTGAACGCAAGCCCATCATATGAATCCGTATCCATCACTGGCAACATCCCCGCGCAAACTTTAGGGGTCCTTGTGGATGCGGAAGGATCGTTGGCAGTGACGGGCAAGATTACGCTGCCAAAATCAAAGTCGAAAGGCATTGCGCGTTTCACAAATTTAGGTCAGGTTGAAGTTGACATCCCGGCAGGTACGCTTATTTCCACAATTGATTTGACTCGTTTTTTCACTTTGAATAATACGCGTCTGCCCGCTGGCATTGATTCATTTGTGGAAATTCGCATAGAAGCACTGGAGGCGGGTTCGCAGGGAAACGTCGAACCAGATTCGATTTTGATCGTTGAAGGACCACTTGGGTTCTCTGTAACAGTGACCAATCCAGATTTGATCTCAGGCGGCACGGATATAAAAACGATTGGAACGACCGAAGAAGACCGCGCTGAATTGCGCGCCGTGCTGATGGAAAAATTAAGCCGCTCTGCTGAAATGCAAATGCGCGCGCAGATTGGCGCGGACGATCTATTATTGTTGGACACTCTTGAAATCAAAGGGGTTTTGCAAGAGGAATTCTTGCCGCCCGCTGGACAAGCCGGAAAAACGCTCGTGCTGAAAATGCAAGTGGAATTTTCAGCCCGTTTTATTTCAAATGCTGATTTGAAACAATTGGCGGTTTCCACATTGAGCGCAGGCGGAGCCATCCTGCAGGGATTTTCATCATTCGGCGAAGTGGCCTTCAAGCCCCTTGCCTACCCTGTCACTGACTCTTCTGGTTTCACACATTTTGAATTGGAAGCAAAACAGGTCACGCTGCACGATATTGACGAAGTCAAAGTGTTTTCAATCATTCGCGGACATGACCCAGCGCGCGCGCAGACAGAGTTGATGAAATCCTTTGCATTAAGAGATGAGCCGCAGATCACTATCCGCCCTGCATGGTGGAAGTGGCTGCCATTGATCCCGTTCAATATATTGGTGGAGTTGAAGTGAGAATCCTGGCAATAGACCACGGCGAAAAGCGGATTGGCATTGCATTAAGCGATTCCACAGGGACTATCGCCAATCCATTGAAAGTCATTCAGCATGTTTCGCGCATCATTGATGCCGCACAAGTCGCTGATCTTGCCATGCAAAACGAAGTTGGACTTATCATTATTGGTCAATCTTTTGATGAAAAGGGCCGCCCGAATCTGGCTGGCCGCCGCGCCGCACGTTTTGCGGATGAAATAAAGAATCAAACCGATATTCTCATTGAACTGTGGGATGAATCATTCAGCACACAAATTGCCCGCAACGCGCGGATTGAACTTGGTGTCTCGCGTAAAAAACGCACAGGCCACCAGGACGCCTTCGCAGCAGTGGTCATTTTGCAGTCTTATCTTGAGACGAAACGGAAATCGTAATTCGTGATGCGTGAGTCGTAAATATCTTTCGGACACGATGTCAAAAATGGAAAACCGAAAATAAAAATGCGTCGTTATCAACTTCAATTTTTTCTTGCCTTTCTAATCATCATTATCCTCGCCTGCGTATATTTCACCTTTGGCTATCTTCCCGCGCGCGCATCGCTTTTATATGGTCCGCCCGGGCGTGGGCTTTCCATTTCACAGATTATAGAATATTCCTCGCGCCTGCTTTTGCATGGTGACCAGCTTACAAAGCCGCTTAACCCAAATGCCAGTGAACAACCCTTTAGCATTTCACTAGGCGAGTCGGTTTCGTCAGTTGCGCTGCGGCTCCAACAGGCTGGCCTGATTCTCGATTCGCAAACCCTGCTCGATTATTTAATCTACACAGGTCTAGACCTGACCATTCAATCCGGCGAGTATGTCCTCAGTCCCGCGCTTTCGATCATTGACATTGCCCGCGAATTACAGGATGCGACTCCCGCAGACATTACCTTCGTGATTCTCCCCGGCTGGCGGATGGAAGAGATCGCCGCTTCGCTCCCCACCTCGGGCCTGGATATTTCTCCCGAAGCATTTATCCACGCCGCACAGACCCCGCCCGCCGTACTCGATTTTGTTCCCTCATCGTCTTCGATGGAGGGCTTCTTCTTTCCCGCTGCGTATGTCCTTCCGCGTTCCACAACTCCCGATCAATTTGTGGATGCCGTCGGGCGGAACTTTGCCCTGCACATAACCTATGATTTAAAAACTGGCTTTGCAGATCAGGGATTGAGCGTTTATCAGGCTGTCATCCTGGCCTCCATCGTGGAACGTGAATCCATTCAGGACGAAGAGATGGCATTGATCGCATCTGTGTTCATTAATCGCCTGAACATCGGCATGACCCTCGGCAGCGACCCGACAATCCAATACGCGCTCGGTTTCGACTCCATACAAACCACTTGGTGGAAAAATCCCCTCAGCCTCGCCGACCTGAAGTTAGATTCCCCGTACAACACCTATATATATGCAGGCTTGCCGCCTGCGCCAATTTCCAACCCCGGTTTGGAGGCTTTGCAGGCTGTGGCTTTTCCTGAGGTTTCCCCATATTATTATTTCCAAGCGACTTGTGATAACTCAGGCTATCATACTTTCGCTGTCACCTTTGAAGAGCATCTTGCGAATGGATGTCCGTAATCCTAATCAGCAAATTTTTTATTTCTCTTGATAAAGTTAGACCCCACCACCATCACCAGCCCGATCAACGCAATCACCTGTCCCTGCCAATACACTGGAGTGAGCAATGCCCGTATCATGGCAGATGCCAGGTCGTTGGTGTAATCCAGCAGGATCGTGGGGAGGTAGGCTGACATTCTATTTACAAGAATGCGTTGGAAAATCGCCCCAAAGACTGGTGCGCCGATTAACCCCATTAAAGTTGCGAGCACACCATTGATTAGAAATGGAACGCCCCACCAATTCAACCAACTCTTGAGTGAGTTGACCGCAAGGATGGTTATCATCAATAGAAATGCAAACGGCAGTATCGGGCTTAAGCGCATCACCATTCGTGAGGTCTGCAATTTCTCGCGCGGATCATTTTCAGGCGGCGCGCTGATAAGGGTAAATTGATCGGGGATGGCAAGCGCGACGAATTGCATTTGTCCCTGTATCACAGGCGTCAGTAGCGGATAAAACTCTGTGGGCGGTTTGCAGAATTGCATTTCGCTTTTCGTCAGCAGGTCAAATGTCATTTGTACGATTTGCTCAAGTGTGCAATCTGCTTGTGTCTTCAAAAGTGCGAAAACAGCTTGCACACCTGTGTCACTGACCATGCTTGCTTTGAGCGGGATCAACGAGAGATGAACAGAATCCGTTTGCATGTTGAGATATGCAAAGGTTGAACTCAAAACATCATCCCCCATAACTTTGAGGGTCTCTTGAGACAGCATACTGCGGAAGAATGCCTCCCATGCCTGTGTGTTCATGCCGCGCATAACGATGGGGCCCTGGCTTTGGCCTGTATTTGTGGAAGTCATTGCATCTGCCATCACCGAGGGCAGTTTGTTGTAAAAATCCTCCCGTGCAAAAGCTTTTTGATAGGTCTCCGCGGCAAAAGCTCTTCGGTCAAAGTTAAAGAGGAAGAGCGCGATCACGGCTGCGACCACAAATAGAATCGCGCAAACTGTGGCGAGGGTTTTCTTTATGGTTTCCATAATTAATATTTCATGTCATTCCCCTAACGGGGACGATGTGCGAGGAGCCGCTCTTGTACTTCCCTGGCACCGCCCGCCAGGGCAGGTGTGGCGACGAAGCAATCCCCAACGGCGATGAGATTGCTTCGTCGGGAAGAACACCCTTCTCGCAACGACATTATGTCTCTGTCAACATCTCGATCAGATCCTGCGTCACCGCTTCGGCATCACCCACGCCGAGCAGGTTCAATAACTTACTTGCCAACTCTGCCTTGAGGTCTGCATCATTGCGGCTCCAGGTGCGGCTCTTGATCTCAAGGAAGTGTCCCATATGCGGCGACTTCACTTCATCAAGGTTTACAAAGAATTCCGTATTTTTATAACGGATGTGCCAACGCAGGCGGTCCTTCTCAACTGAAACTTCCTGTTTTGGGTTAAAGTATTCGCGATAGAAGCGTAATGTATGCACAGCAGGCGCCAGGAAGCGGCTGCGTGAAAGCAGCACGTCATGTCCGATCTCGCCTTCACGCTTCTGACCGAGCAATGTCAAACGCGAACGCACGTTTTCCACCTCGCCTGCTGCATTGATGAGATTATCTTCACGAAAGCGCAAACGTCCCTGAGCCGGATCATCGAACATGAAATAATCGTCATATTGATGATAATGTTTATACGCGCTGATCTCGATCTCAGGCCGCTTCATTTTCTGGACCAATTGGTCTGGTTCCGTTACCTTGACCTTGACCTGCACCTCAAACGACTCCTGTTCCATCGAGCCGCCGAGCGCGATCAACTTCGAAAGCACAGATTGTTCACGCTTGATCAGGAAGGCGTCAATCTTTTGCGCCAGTTCGCGCGCCTGCTTCTGCAGGTCAGTTTCGTTCAATGTGAGCAATTCATGCGCGCGCATTAACCATTTCCCATTAACCATTACATCCGTCACATCTGTGGATTTGGAAGCGAATACCAATTGTGCGTAGGCATTGTTCGGGTCGCGGCGGAAGCGGGGAGAGTTATGCAGCGGGGAGGTGTCAACAAGGATCAGGTCTGCGCGTTTGCCTGGTTCGAGTGACCCTGTCAAATGTCCGATATGAAGCGCTTGTGCGCCCATGCGCGTCGCCATAAGCAGGGCAGTCGCGGCGGGGACGACCGTTGGATCATTGGAAGAGGCTTTCGCAACAAATGAAGCGAGACGCACTTCTTCGAACATGTCGAGGTCATTGTTGGAGGCGGGACCGTCCGTTCCAATGCCGACGTTGAGTCCGTTTTCGAGCATTTTTTGTACGGGCGCAAATCCGGAAGCGAGTTTTAGATTCGATGATGGATTATGCGCGACACCCGCATTAACATGTTGCAGTGTTATTATTTCACCGATATCAATGTGAACACAGTGCGCGGCGATAACCTTCGCTTCGAGCAGGCCTTGCTTTTTGATATACGGCACAACGGGCATGCCTTGTTCTTTTCGCATGGTTTCAACTTCAAGCGCGGTTTCAGAAATATGAATGTGCAGAGGCACATCAAATTCTTTTGCGATGTCTGCACAAGCGCGCAGGATCTCGGGCGTGGTGGAGTAAGGTGCGTGCGGCGCAATCGCCGGGACGATCAGCGGGTGGTTTTTCCACTTCTTGATGAACTCACGCGCATAGGCAAGTGAATCTTCATAAGCGGCCGCATCTGGCGCGGGATATTTCATTATGGATTGTCCGCAGACTGCGCGCATGCCTGCATCGGCTGTGGCTTGGGCTATAGCGTCTTCAAAAAAATACATATCATTGAATGTGGTCACGCCGCTGCGGATCTGCTCGGCGCAGGCAAGCAATGTGCCAAGCCGCACAAATTCCGGTGAGACGAATTCACGTTCAACCGGGAGCATGTAACCCATCAGCCACACATCAAGACGCAGGTCATCGGCGAGACCGCGCAGGAGGGTCATGGGTACATGCGTGTGCGCGTTGACCAGGCCCGGCATCAAGACTTTGCCGTTGCAATCAACGGTTTCAATTGCCGAATATTCTTTTTTGATCTCTTCTTCCGGCCCAACTGCGATGATCGAATCCCCTTTAACGGCGACGGCGCCGGGGTCATATTGGTTTAATTTGCCATCCATGCTGAGCACGATGGCGTTGGTAAATAGTGTGTCCGCTTTTTGAGTCATTCATGCTCCTCTGGATTTAGCAAGAGGGCAGCAATCCCTGCCGCCCTCTTTATGTTTCGTGATGAAATTATCAGCCAGTTGCGCTTGTAAGAGCTGGTTCTATTTCAAAGACAATGGATCCGGCAGTTTGCAAAAGGACACGGTGCGCATCCAGAACTTCCAAGCCCGCCAGCATTCCATTCAGATCGTAATCAGCAATGATCTCATCTGTTAGCTGGCGTGTTTCAACTTTGCCAGGTTCTATGGCCTGAAATTCAAGATAAAGCACGTCAACTTCCGGATCATAAGTGGTTTTCATGGAACCTTCTCCTTTAGTTTCCGTAATAAACGATAACAGTCACGAAAACAATCTTCTCAGACTCCTCGACGAAAATAACTTGAACTGTCTTGAATGCATACACCTGCTGATTAACTGGGGAGGGAAGGCTGTAATCGAAAGACCTCTTTGCTTGTTTTTTAATTTTCGCGCGCTGGTTGCCATGCCTCAGATTGAATCGGTTTTATGGATGATGCCCTGGCAAGGATTATAGCACGCGGTTATGGTTGAAACTTCAATAACACGTCCAGCGCTTTTATATTTTGTTTGAAGTCTGTATATGTATGTGTGGAGAGCTCCATATCCACAGAGATTGCGCCTCGTTCCACGGCATAATCTGCAAGTGTGCCTGTAAAGATGCAGCCCGTGTCAATCGGCGGGAACGGATACTTTGTTACCTTGGCCAGCGCTTTTGCAAATTCTACCGAATTTTTTTCCCAAGGTTCTCC
This sequence comes from Anaerolineales bacterium, assembly GCA_030680795.1. Classification (GTDB taxonomy): domain Bacteria; phylum Chloroflexota; class Anaerolineae; order Anaerolineales; family Villigracilaceae; genus Villigracilis. The sequence continues at coordinate 31,643 of JAUXUL010000051.1, forward strand.
GCCGGGGAAAATACCGAGCGCGGCGCTGTGGTAGCTGATCAGTGTTTCCACGTTGTGGGTTTGTAAAAAGTACATCATTGCGCGTGACTCTGGTTCCGAGCCGGGTCCTGCGCCGCTTGTTGAGGGACCGTAGCTCCAGCATCCATCGCGGTCCCAGTCTGCGGCCCAATTTGCGGGAAAGTTGCGGTTCAAATCCACACCGTGGTCGTTGACGCGTCCGTCAATGCCGTGGTCACGCGCATCGCCGTCTGGGTTTAGATTTCGCAGGATATATAAAGTCACATCACTTGGGATCACATCTGGGTTCTCGTAGATGTAGGTGATCAATTCGTCAGCCAGTGCTATCGTGTTCCATTCGTAGCCGCCATGAATGCCCGCCACGAGCATGCGTTCTTTTTCACCGTTGCCGAAGGTATAAACTTCAAGCGGGCGGCCTGAGACGGAATATCCAATGACTGTGCGGCGATTATCGCCTTCAAGCAGTACGAATGGTGTTGGGGTCTGCACCACGATCATTGTGGAGCGCGGATTTGGCGTAACGGTAGGTAAATACAGCGATAATGGGTTTGGTGTGTATGTGGCGGGAAGCGTGGCTGTATAGATTGGTTTTTGTGCCAGCGGCGCGGCGAGCGCTGGTTGCAGGGCCCAGTAGGCGATCGGTACAAGCGCAATCGCACCCAAGCCGATAATGTTCAATGCCCACGCAAGTATTACCCAGGCTGAGTCTTTGCGTCGTTTTGGCGCTGGCATTAATCCATTTCCTCCAACATCATGCGCAGCCAGTTCAAAGCCAGGTTCATGCTCCAGCGCGGCAAACTGCGCAGCGGGCCGCCGTACGTGATGCGATGACTCTTTTCACCTTTGGGAGTGATCATCGCCATTTCTGCCGCGCGCTCATCCATATAGACGGAAACGCCGAGAGCGAGATCTGCTTTCGAGTCTGCCTGGGCGGCGCGTAATGCGTCCATGAGAGCAGCAGGATCGAGGCTTGCACTGAGCGGCGTCGAACTGTTAGGTAATGAAACGGTGTTCGGAATTTTTCGCGCAAGCAAGCCCTCGAGTCCGGATTCAATTGCAGTGAGAGTCATGCCGCGCCTTGCGATCATTTCCAGCAGGACATCTTCCAGTTTATCTTCATCCACACCAAAGACGACACTGCCGAGTCTTTCACGGACCTGAGACTCGACCTTGGCGATCATGTCATTTGCTTCGCTTTCGTTTTTTGCCTTCGCGGCGATGCGCACATCCACTACGCCGGTATGCGCGGCAAGGCCAACGGTTGGGTTGCTGAGCGTTTCAAGGTCTGCGATCTTCTCATCGATCATGCCTTCGCCAAGCCCAGCGCAATGCAATATGCGGATTTTGATGATTTCGTTAAGGTTGAATCTTTTTTGCAAATACGGAATGACCGACTCGTGCAGGACGTGTTCCATTTCCTGCGGAACACCTGGCAGGGAGATGACCGCCCTCATCCCCAGCATCTCTTCCAAAGCCTGCCCTGAGCCTGTCGAAGGGTTGGGAGAGGGGCGCAGGGGTGAGGGTCTTTCAACGATAAAACATGGCGCAGTGCCGACAGGGTTTTTCAAACCAATTGAGCCTTTGGGAACATAGGCCTGCCGTTTTTGATTTTCAGACGGCTTGCGTCCATAGCGCGCAATCGTATCAACGACTTGCTGCCAAAGGTCTTCGCGAAATTCTGTTTCCACTCCAAGGGCTTTTGCAACGGCTTCACGCGTGGGGTCATCAATGGTGGGTCCCAGCCCGCCAGTGGTAATGACGATGTCTGCGCGTTCGATTGAGTCGTGAATTGCGCTTGCAATGCGATCAACGTTATCACCGATGGTGATGGTGCGATACAAATCCACGCCCATGCTTCGCAATATGCGTGCGATGTAACGTGTGTTGGTGTCTACGATTTCACCAAGTAATATTTCGGTTCCGATTGTGATGATCTCTGCTGATGTCATTTGTCTCAATTTAATACTGCTTTAGGCGGCGCCCCCGCCGCCGAGGACGGCGGCTTAAGCAAAATGTTACACCACATTGTACTCTTGAATTAAACGACCCTCTTCAAACCGTTTTAAATCCAGCATCGAAACATCCACGCTGGAAAATTTCCCATCCAAAATAAATTCACTCATTAGTTTTCCCGAGATCGGTCCGTGCATGAAACCATGTCCTGAAAAACCCGTGCAAAGCGTAAAGCCTTTTACATCTGTATTACCAAAGATCGGGTGAGCGTCTGGCGTCACTTCATAAAGTCCGGCCCAGTGCGAAGCGCGGCTTGCCTTTTCAACCAACGGCAATCTTTCAATTGCAGCTTCCAGATTCACCAGCTCAAAATCTTCATCCACACTCTGATCATAGCCGGGCTTTTCATTTTGATTACTCATTCCAATCAGCAGACCTTCACCTTCACGATGAAAGTAAAGCGATTTCGCAAAGTCGATCACGAACGGAAAATCTTCTTGAATTTCTACTAATGGATTTGTCGTGAACATCTGCCTGCGGAGAGGGATGACTGGGATTTGCACTCCCGCCATCTGGCCTATTTGACTCGCCCACGGTCCCGCCGCATTAAGGATCATGCGCGTCTTGACCGCGCCGAGGTTTGTTTGCACCTCTTCAACTTCGCCCCCGCTGACGGTGATCCCAATTACCTCCGCACCGCAGACGGCTTTCACGCCCATCTTTTGCGCCGCATTCATATATCCCATCACCACACTGTTTGGGTCAACCGTGCCGTCTTTTTGATTAAATGTGCCGGCAAGGGCGTCATCGAATTTCATTAATGGCAATCGCGCGCGGACTTCATCCCCGCTCAGGAGTTGGGTTGGCACGCCAAGTTTGTTTTGCAATTCCACATTGCGCATGAAGGTGTTGGCAACTTTGTCGTTTGTTGCCACAAGCAAATATCCGCATTGACGATAATTCACATCCTGCCCAATTTCATCCTTGAAACGTTCGATCATGGGCAGGCTTAAAAGCGACAACTTTATATTGATCTCTGTGGAGAATTGATAACGTATGCCGCCTGCGCATCTGCCTGAAGCACCCTGCCCGAAGAAGTTTTCCTTTTCAAGCAATACTATATTTTTCACGCCACGTTTTGCAAGGTGGTAAGCTGCGCTGGCTCCCATCACACCCCCGCCGATAATGACAATCTCTGCTGTGATTGGTAGGTTCATGATATGGTTCTGTTCCTTTTCACTTTAGATTTACCATGCGATCGTTTGCCCCAGTCCTAATTTTTTAGCATTTTCCACCGCAGCTTGTGCGGCCATTGCATCTTGTACCGCTATACCAACGGATTTGAATAACGTAATTTCATCGGGTGATTTGCGGCCAGGTTTTCTACCCAGCAGGATTTCACCTAGTTCAGTATTAATGTCTTCAGTTTTGATCAACCCTGATCGAATGGGAATGACGAGATCGCCCGTCTCTGCGAGTGTAGCCGATAGCGAATCAACGACAATGCGGGCACGTCTCACGGTCTCGGCGGGTATTTCCTGCATCTCTGGAGTATAAGAGCCAATCGCGCTGATGTGAACCCCGGGCTTGAGTTTTGCGTCATCAAAAACAGGTGAAATGGAGGTTGTAGCGGTACAGATAATATCGGCCCGGTGAATTGTCTCTTCTGAGGTCTTCGCGATGCGTATATCACGAGGGATGGGACCCATACCGGCTAATTCAGACACAAAAGCTTCGGCGCGTTCACGATTTGAATCAAAAACCCAAACTTGCTCAATTGTTCGCACAGTACATGTGGCTTCCAATTGCGTTCGTCCCTGTGCGCCGGCGCCGAAAATTGCAGCTACGTGGCTATCTGAACGAGAAAGTATATCCGTTGCCAGGCCACTTCCCGCCCCAGTGCGAATGGCGGTCAGTGAGCTACCCTCCAATAAGGCGACAGGTTTTCCTGTATTGGCTTCCAATACCAGTACAGTGGCGTAAATTAAGGGCAGATTATGTTGTGGATTGTGTGGGAATACAGAGACCACTTTTACCGCAAGTGCCTGACTCTTATTATCGTTGACAAAGGCAGGCATAATAAGAGTCAAACCATCGTGAGGTGGAACAGGCAGGCGACTGCGCAAAGGTACTTCTGCTTTTCCATCTGAGAGCGAGATATAGGCTTGCTTCATTGCTTCGATGGCGTCTTTCATTGGCAGAACTTTGCGAATTTCATCAGCATTTAGAATGAGCATGTGATCTCCATTACTCAATAGACCTCTTGCAAAAGGTATTGTAGTCGCCATGTTACCATACGACTAAATTCGTTACTGCGATATGATTTTTAAGTTATGCAAGATGATTAATATAAAAAGCGCAGAGGGTAGGGGCAACCCTCTGCGCTTGTCTTTAATACATTCCTTTTTATTCCACGCCGAGGTAGGCCTTTTGAACCATCGGGTTTTTCTTGAGGTTTTCTGCTGTGTCGGTCAGCACGATCTCGCCTGTCTGGATGACGTAACCGCGATTGGCGATTGTCAGCGCCATGAGGGCATTCTGTTCTACAAGCAGGATGGTGGTCCCCTCTTTATTGATCTGCTGGATGGTATCAAAGATCAATTCCACCAGAACTGGTGCTAGTCCCATGGAGGGTTCATCCATGAGCAGGACGGTTGGGCTCGACATAAGGCCCCGGCCAGTCGCAAGCATTTGCTGTTCACCGCCAGAGAGTGTACCTGCCACCTGCGTGCGACGTTCTTTCAAGCGCGGGAAGAGCGTGAACACTCTTTCCATGTTGCGGGATAATTCCTCTTTACTGTTACGGCTGAAGGCGCCCATTTCAAGGTTTTCCAATACGGTGAGCCTGGCAAATACTCCCCGTCCTTCCGGCACCATGGAGACGCCTTTGTGGACGATTTCATGCGCCTGATATTTCAATAAATCTTCGCTGTTCAGGCTGATACTTCCTTCACGCGGTTTCAACAAACCAGAGATGGTGCGCAATGTGGTTGTCTTTCCTGCGCCATTACCGCCGATCAGGGTCACGATTTCACCCTTCTCAATATGGAGGGAAATACCTTTGAGGGCATGAATTTTGCCGTAGTAGGTGTGAACGTTTTCTATGTTTAGTGTGGACATCTTTGCCTACTGTGAATTGGATTTGGTCTTGCCATCGGAAAACCGTTCATGAGCATTCGCCATGCCTGCGGTGGAGGCGCCGCGACCGAGATAAGCTTCGATTACACGCGGGTTGCTCTGGATTTCGGCAGGAGTGCCTTCTGCGATTTTTTCACCGTAGTCAAGGACGGTGATGCGCTCGGAAATGCCCATCACAACGCGCATGTGATGTTCGATCAGCAGAATGGAAATGCCCAATTCGTCGCGCAAGCGGTGGATGAATGCTGTCAGGTCTTCGGTTTCGCGAGGATTCATCCCGGCTGTTGGTTCATCCAGTAAAAGCAGTTTGGGTTTGGTCGCCAAAGCGCGGGCAATCTCAAGTCGTCGTTGGGCGCCGTAAGGCAGGTTGCGTGCGAGCAAGTCACCTTTGCCAGTCAGGTCAACAAAGTTTAACAATCTTTGTGCCTCGGCAAGCGCCATTTTCTCTTCCGTGCGCACCCTGGGTGTGCCAATCACTGCGCTCATCCAACTCGAGTGCAAAAATAAATGCTGGCCAACCAAAATATTTTCTAGGGCAGACATGTCTGGAAACAAGCGAATATTCTGATAGGTGCGCGAGATGCCAAGACGGGTGATCTGGTCGGGTCGCAAGAGATGGATTTGCGTCCCCTCAAAGGAGATGGCTCCCTCGTCGATCTTTCCGAAACCAGTGATGCAATTAAAGAATGTCGTTTTTCCTGCCCCGTTTGGGCCGATAATGCTGACGATGGATTTTTCGGGTATATTAAAATCAACAGAGTTGACAGCCACAAGTCCGCCAAAACGTTTGATAACTTTGTTTGCGGTTAGGATAACAGCCATTTTGACCTCTTTATGCCTTTGCCTTCGATGGTTTTGACGGCGCTAGTTCAGATTCCTCATGATGGAGTTCACGTAGAATAGTCGGGGATGGCCATAACCCTTCCGGTTTAGCGATCATCATCATAATCAGCGCAGCGCCATAGAGCAGGTAGCGGAATTCTGAAACTTCTCGCAGAAGTTCAGGCAGGCCAATTAATGCGATCGCGCCAACAATTACGCCAGGGATGCTCCCTATTCCTCCGACGATAATAATTGAAACAACATTGATGGAAACGATCAATTGCATACTGCTGGCGAAAATGGAGCCGACCAATACTGTAAAGATTGCGCCGCCCAACCCTGCAAAAGCAGCGCCAAGAATATACGCTAGTAGTTTGGTCTGGATCAAATTGATACCAAGGGCTTCTGCCACGTCTTCATCTTCACGAATAGCCATCCACGCACGACCAAGTCTGGATCTTTGTAAGCGCCATGCAATAAATGCGATCAATATTGCGCCGGTGAGTGCTATATAATAAATTTCCTTCGGGCCGCCAAACTCAATTCCATTACAAACTCGAGGCACATCTACCCGAACAAATTCCCCTAGTGTACCCAGGCAAGGTTTTTGAATGCCTATGATGCCTTGCGGGCCACCGAAGAATGGGGCCAGGAAATCTGATCCAGCCAACAGGCGGACAATTTCTCCGAAGCCGAGCGTGGCAATTGCCAGGTAATCGCCACGGATCCCGAGCACGGGCAAACCAAGGAACGCACCAAACATCATGGATGCTAATACTGCGATCGGCACTGCCACCCAAAATGAAATGTGCTGTAATCCAAATGGGCCGTAGGATGTCAGCAGACCTACTGTATACGCGCCGACCGCAAAGAAGGCTACGAAGCCGAGATCCAACAAACCGGCAAATCCAAGGGTAATGTTGAGGCCAAGCGCCATCATGGCATATAGGCAGACTAGTACGATGACTTGCGCAATGAATGGTCCGGAAACCTGTGGTAACCCAAGCGCGATATATGCTAGCAAAGCCAATAAAACCACCCGTATCGTGGTTTGTCCTTTTTTAGGCAAACGTGCAAAACCATCTTGTATGGATTGTGATCGCGCAGACCAAAGCATGGAAATTGCAATGACAACGACAAAGAATATTATCGTGCCTTGAAGTGTAAGCCCAGTTTGACCGAATAGATATTTTGCTAATTTCTCGATATTGCCTGATTGATTGATCATCACCACGCGAAAGAGACCCGAGAAGAGCGCCATGCCAAACAGGAAAATGATGGCGCGGGTGATTGGCTGGCGAAATTTTTCGGGCAGGCTGAATAAAAGCGCTCCCATCAAGCCCGCAATTGCACCAAACTCGGGGAGCAGCCAAACGCCAGCGGCCCCGCGTTTAAATGTAAGCAGATCAAATAACGCTGGCGATGCATTGAGAAATACGGCACGCAGGTTGATTTGACTGCCAAGCCATACAAACGCGGCAATCAGTATGCCGGTGGTTAGCCCGGCAAGTGTCCCGGCCATCAGATTGTTAACAAGCTTGCTTTGATTGAGCAGGTTTGAGATCGTCCGAGTGGCAATAAAGCCGGTGGCCAAGGCGATGGCAAGGAGCATGAAATCCCCAAGTGTGATGACGTTTTCGATCACGTCGCGCTTGCTAAATACTTCAATCATGCCAATCAGGGAGAGAAATAATCCGACAATCCCACCGAGCAGACCTATTCTAATTGCAAACCAAAAGAGATTATCTTTTTTCATAATTATTTTCATCCTGTTAGGCCTTTTTGGAAATGCGCTCGCCCAAAATGCCAGATGGGCGGAACAGCAGGATCATAACCAGCATTATGTAAGCAATCGCATCCTTGAGTTGGTAGGGACGATCAATACCAACGCTCTCAAGGAAAAGTGCTGGTCCTACAGACTCCAGGATTCCAAGAACAAGTCCGCCCACCATTGCGCCCGGGATGTTGCCAATGCCTCCGAGTACCGCGGCGGTGAAGGCTTTGATGCCCGGGGTGAAGCCCATGAAGAAGCCGACCTGGCGAAAGATGAGCGAATAGAGCACGCCAGCCGCCCCGGCCATGGCGGCGCCGAGTGCGAATGTGGTTACGATAATGCGATTAACGTCAATTCCCATCAGTGCGGCCACATCTTTATTTTCGGAAACGGCGCGCATGGCTTTACCCATTTTCGTGAACATGACGATGTAGTAAAGAATAGCCATCATCAATAATGCAGCAACTATGACAATAATCTTAACTTTAAGAATCTCAACGCCAAAGATGGCCCAATCGCCATCCAATGCTTTGATTCGTGGGTAGGCATAAACGCCGGGGCCGAAAAAACCACGGAATGTATATTGCAGGAAAAATGAAGCGCCAATTGCGCTAATCAAAGGCACAAGACGAGGAGCGCCGCGCAAAGGCCGATATGCAATGCGTTCAACCAGCATGGCAATCAGGGCAGAAATAAGCATGGCGAACAGGATCGCGCTTATGAAGCCTATTGCAGGATATTTATCCATAAAACCAATGCCGGTTAACCATGTTGCGAGAAAATACCCACCGAATGCGCCAGTCATGAATATTTCCCCGTGAGCAAAATTGATCATCCGCAGGATGCCATAAACCATTGTGTAACCCAGGGCGATCAGGGCGTAAATGCTCCCTTGTGAGATGCCAGATACAACGAAATCGATCCACTGTTCGCTGGTGTATTTTCCAGCGCGAATCGTTAAGAACGTCCCTAACACTACAATAAGAATAATTAATATACGAAACCCCCATAAAAAACCGCTTACGGCCCAGTCTGTAACTCGTTCGCCAAAACTTGTACGCATCATGGACGTGGCTCCTAACAATGAGATGTTGTAAAGATGGGGCAGATATTTATCTGCCCCATCTTTAATTACTTGTGATACTAAGGGTTACGGATAGATCTTCTTGGGATTCGGGTTAGCCGTATCCTGTGGGTTCCATGCAGCTGCGTCCGAGTTTACGATTTCGTATATCGCTATGACAGGGGCGCCGCAGTCACCAGAAGCAGAGCAGGCGAGCGTACCGGTAATGCCTTGGAAATCCTTGGTGGCATAGATGGCATCACGCAGAGCCTGGCGCGGGACGTAGATGGTACCGTCGGCTTCTACGACAGCAACTTTCTCAAGAGCAGTAAACAAGATGTTTGTCGCATCATAGGCATGGGCATGAAAAACGGAGAGAGGCGCTCCACCATATTTGGCGTTGTGCTTTTCAACGAATGTAGCATAACCACCGGGGAAGAGACCGAAGTCTGGGCTGGAGAGGTACATGCCCTCTGTGTTCGCGCCACCAGCCTTGAGGAAGTCAGCTGTAAAGATGCCATCAGAACCGGCAATCGCAACAGTTTCGAGCCCGGCAACATCGCGGATTTGGGCAGCGATGTAACCACCGGCGGCTACGAAGACTGGGAAGTAAACGAATTCAGGTCCGGCAGCAGAGACTGTGGTTAATACAGGTCCCATGTCGGTGGCGTCCTTGGCAACGGCTTCCTGAGCGACGATTGTGCCACCCATGGCAGTGAACTCATCAGCGAAGACTTGTTGGAGAGCCTGAGCATAGGCGGAGCCATCATGAATGGTTGCAGCCTTGGTGACTTTCAGGACATTGTAAGCAAACTCAGCAACAGCCTTGCCTTGGAAGGCATCGCTATGGGCGGTGCGCAGGTAACCGGCATAGTCAGGTCCGCGGGCAGGATCTGTCAGTACGGGGCGGGTATTGGACGGGGAGATGGTGGTCAAGCCGGCGTTGGTGAGCGTGGCAACACCGCCGACGGTTTCATCCGAGCAGCTGGAGCCGATTAAGCCCACAATGGATGTATCAGCCGCGAGTTTGGTCGCGGCAGTGGCGCCACCTTCAGGTGTGCATAAAGCATCTTCGGTGGTCAAAAGGATATCGTGACCCTGGAACTTACCGCCCAGGTCTTCAATCGCGATTTCAACACCGCGCTTGGAATCTTCACCGAGTGAGCCATCAGCGCCGGAAAGAACACCCCAATAAGCAACGTGGACAGGCTCATCGGGGGCGACTTTCACACAGCCGAGCGCGTCAGCACATTCGTACGTGGCAGCGGCAGGCGCGCCGCCGCAGGCGGCCAGCACCATGCTGGCGAGCACCAACACGGATAGTAAAGCGAACAAACGTTTATTCATTTCTATACTCCTCCAAAATCTTGTTAGGTGAATTCAAATTCCCGCATGTGCGGGTAGATAACGAACAGTAGACAATACTTACCGTGTCGGCCTCACCTCCTTTTAGTTGAATCTGATATAAAAAGGATGCCTTAAAACCACCAATATATTGGATTTTTTAGGCATAACTCTAAAACATTAATAACTCACCTTACGTAGTGTCATGCTGAGCGAAGCATCTCGTATTACAGCAGTAGAGACCCTTCGCGGAGTTTATCTTGAGCGAAGCGTTGTCCTGACGGTTCGACTTTCGCTCACCGTGTCGAAGGGTCGAAAGGCTCAGGGAATCACGATTAAGTGAATAAGGTCACCTAATAATATTATTAGCGTTTAATGTATTAAATCGCAATGATAAGACGATTTTTGCTTTAGGTCAAGAGTTCGTGTCTAGACTTTTTACCGCAGCCTTTATTTCTTCTCGTGAGGCTTATACAAAAGCTGCTCGGGGATGCGCAGGTCTGTGTTACGAATTTTTATCGCCAAGTCTGCGGCAAGATTATACATCAAACGATAACCCAATTGCGGGTATGTTTCACATATCATGATAATTTTATCGCGTTGGATAACAAGCAGGCGGGTGTCCTTTTGCACAGCACGCGCATAAGCATATCGCCTCCCTTCATCCACCAAAGCAACTTCCCCAAAAGATCGTCCCCGGTGAAGGCATGCCACCGCAGTTTCTTTTTTCCAAGCTCCCCGGTTGTATCGCGGTTGATCAATATATCCACCTCACCCCGCATGATCACATATAATTCCTTACTGCCGCTATTCTCCTAAAAGATGAGATCGCCTGAATTAAATAGGACTTCCTGGCACAAATTTCCAACCAACTCCAATTGCGTTGGTGTGAATTGATAAAAATATCGGTTTGTTTCAGAAAGTTGACCAGGTTGTTCATCGAAAAATCCTTTGCAAGAGTGTAGCATATTCGCGGATGAAGTGCAACGCTTCGCGCTACGGGTAGGTTTGAATCAGCCAATCAAGCGGATCTACCTGAATGCCATTTACCCACAACTCCCAATGCAGGTGCGGACCTGTCAAACGACCCGTGTGTCCCACTTTCCCGATCACCTGACCTTGTTCTACTACATCGCCAACCTGCACATCAAACTTGGACTGATGCCAGAACCCACTGTATATGCCCCATCCATGGTCAATGATTGTGGCATTGCCTCGTACTGCTAGTAGTCCAGCAAAAACGATCACTCCTGCCGCCGGTGCCGTAATAGCAAGACCATCCCCACCACCAAAATCAAGCCCGGTATGCCACCAATTTATTTTCAAATCTGTTCCCTGTCCAAGGTAAACGCGGCGTGTTCCATATTTTGAAGTGAAGTAGGTTGAATCTGCGTAGGCAATAGCGGGAGATATAAACTCACCATTCCAATATTTTGTTGGGGTGGATGGTAACGTAATACTTTCCAGTTGTTTATCTTCAGGCTCTGTAACGGCTGGGTCAATCAGTGGTACCTGTTCTGGGGGCAAAACAAGATTTTCACCGGTAGGGTAATTCCCTGAAACGATCAAAATAAATTGTTCGTAGGATTGCCTGCTTCCATCGGGGAGGGTGGCATCCAGTCGTAAGGGATAGACGCCCGGTGCGAGTAAAGCATGCACGCCTTGCAAGGCGATCTGTGTGCCATCTTCATCGGGGAAGAATTTCAATGGATGGTCAACAAGCAAGCCGCCTAGTGTAACACCAGGAATGGTTTGTACTTTAATAACACCTGTCCCACCCTGTTTAAGGGGAAGGTCGCGGATTTCCGCACTGACAAATGCGGAGGGCAGACCGGTTGTGGTTTTCCCGTTATTTTCACCGGGCGCAAACAATGTATCAACGGGCAAGCCGTCCCATGAACCTTGCAATCCATTAATGCCTGCCAGCGACCAAACACTGGTGTTATTTTTAATCGCAACCTCAAGTAAGGATTCGCCTGCGCTTGGTGAAACACGGGTGTTATTTCGGCTCTCAGCCTGCACAGGAACGATCATGCTGATACCCACATAAAATTCGCTTGGGCTGACCACGCGATTAAGTTTCTTGAACAGGTCTTCGGGTACTTGTGTTTGCCGCATAAGACTGCGGTACGAATCACCGAAGTTGATCACTTCGGTACTTAAAGTTCCTGTAACGCCTTCAAGCCCCGGAATGATGAGTTGTTGCCCAGCGTCAAGTTGATTTGGATCCGTAATCCCATTTGCAGACATCAGATCGGTGATGCTGATGTTGAATCGTGCTGCAATGGATGAGAGACTGTCGCCAGGCTGCACAATGTAAACAGGTCCGCTTGCATCCTGCGCATAAACTGGTTGGGCTGAATTTATTAAACTAGCTAGAAGAAGCAGGAGAACAATTACGCGTTTACACATTCGAGAATTCAACCTTATCACCAATTTCGTAATCTCCCCAGCGATCGGGGTGTATCTCCAATGTATATTTTGCATCTGCTTTGGGGAAGTAGGCCGGGCGCCATGATTTTGCGATGACTTTATCTACAACCGTCATTTCAGTGTTGATCCAAAAGACGGCCAGATCGAATGGTACGAAGAACATATGGATGGAAGTTTCAAGGCGTGAATCCCGCTGTTCGACCAGGAGCAGGCCTTCGTCAAGAGAGAGGCGGGAGCGGAACATCAGTCCGCGCAGTTTGCAGAGGAATGAGTCGCAGTATCCCACACGGGCCGGCTGATAAATTGTTTTATTTATGTTGTTTATGGTAATGAGGCGGGGCATGATTAATCATAAAACTGGGCGGCTTGTTCGCCGCCCAGTGGATAGAAATTGGTTTCAGGATGATCTTTGCTTGAATATTTTTTCCACACTATCCAGCAACTCCTGCGGACTGAAGGGCTTGGCGATGTAGTCATCCACTTTTGCAATGTGCAAGCCCAGCACTTTGTCAATGTTCTGTGCTTTTGCGGTGACGACGATGACGGGGATGCCGCGCGTGGAAGTGTCCGCTTTCATTTGTTGGTATACTTCCCAGCCATCCATCACCGGCATCATTAGATCGAGCAGGACAAGGTCTGGGAGTGTTTCGCGGATCATTTTGATGCCTTCCACACCGCCTGGTGCGCCATGCACCTCAAACCCGCGACGACCAAGGATAAGCCTGATCAAATCTATCATCTCAGGTTCATCTTCGATACAAAGTATCTTTTTGACAGTTGTCTTTTCCATAATTCTCCTGTCTTCAAATCAAGTTTACCATAAAACCAATACAGGCTTAAAAGATGAAGATTATCACATGGAACGTGAATGGCATTCGTGCCGCGCTCGGTAAAAACGCATTGGATTGGACGTTTGCCCAACAGCCCGATGCCTTGTGTATGCAGGAAGTGAAGGCGCGTGAAGAACAGTTAAATAGAGAACAGCGAGCCATGTTAAAACTTCCCTTTGTATGGAATTCAGCACAGCGTCCCGGTTACAGCGGCGTGACGACTTTCTTTAAGCAAGAGCCCGACGAGATCGTGCTGGGCATGGGCGAACCGAAATTTGATGTGGAAGGACGCGTCATTCAGACCGTTTGGGCTGGGCTGCGTCTCTTCAACATTTACTTTCCAAACGGAAAGCGCGGTCTGGAGCGCGTGGACTATAAACTTGAGTTCTATGCGCATTTGCTTGAGTTATGCTACTCGCTTCACAAACAAGGGGAGAGCATCATTATTACGGGAGATTTCAATACCTGCCACATGCCGATTGACCTGAAGAATGCGAAGGCGAATGAAAAGACTTCCGGCTTTTTGCCTGAAGAACGCGAGTGGGTCCAGAAATTCCTGGACAATGGCTTTGTGGATGTGTACCGTCATCTATACCCTGATAAAGTTCAATACACCTGGTGGACGTACCGCCTGAATGCGCGCGAGCGCGGCATTGGCTGGCGCTTGGATTATTTCCTGGTTTCAGAGTCGCTCCTTCCACGTGTGAAGGATGTGATCATTCACGAGAATGTGATCGGTTCAGATCATTGTCCGGTGGAATTGGTGTTAGTATAATTTTTTTATTTTCTTGATTGATGGGTAACTTGGTCTGAAGGCGGGGTTTCTGTGCGGTCCAAATTAGTGTCATCCCATGAAGCCGGGTCGTTGAGCGACTCTAAATGAGTAAATACGGTGACCTTTGGCAGGGCACGACGGATATCCGCTTCTATGTTTTCCAATAAACGATGGCCGCGCTGGACTGTCCATCTACCGGGCACAATGACATGGAGTGATACAAATTGCCTTGCTCCAGATTGGCGGGTCCGAAGGGCATGAAACTCAACGCCATTTTGAGTGTATGGTTCCAGCATTTTTTGCACAAGGTTTTGCTCCTCAACCGATAGGGCAGTATCCATTAATCCCAGTGCAGACATTTTTACGATACGAAAACCCGACCAGATGATATTCGCCGCGACAATGAACGCGACAACCGGATCCAATCGTTCCCAACCGGTAATTACAACCAAGCCAACGCCAGCCAGAACGCCTGCCGACGTCCATACATCTGTGATCAAGTGATGGGCATTGGCTTCAAGTGTGATGGATTGGTAGCGTTTACTGGCTCGCATCAGGATAAGCGCCACGATCAAATTTACAAGGGCAGCGCCGACTGAAACGCCCAATCCCAAGCCGACCTGTTCAAGCGGCTTCGGGGTGATCAGCCTTGGTATGGCGGCAACGATAATACTTAGCGCAGCGATCAGGATCAACGTCCCTTCAACGCCGCTTGAAAAATATTCGGCTTTGCCATGTCCATAGGTATGGTCTTCATCTGCCGGGCGGGCGGCAATTGTCAACATGGCCAGCGCCATCAGCGCCCCTACAAGGTTGACCACTGACTCCAGTGCATCTGAAAGCAGACCAACTGAACCGGTTAGTAAATATGCGATGGACTTGAGGGTGATCGTGAGAACGGCCGCGCCGATTGAAAGCCAGGCAAAACGTGTTAGAAATGAACGGTTTTTAGGATCTATTGCCATGATTTATGAAAGGTATTGTAAACACAGATTGTCAAAATGGTTAGTGACGATTATCCCTGGAACTTTCCAGGCGCAGCCAATGCCTGATTGTTTTTGCAGGCAGGTTTCGGCTGTATTAGCGGCGTGTTGTGCGTAGTTGTCGAAACGAGCCGTATTAGAGAATCATATAAAATTTCCATTTTACGCGTTGTCTGTGGATTGGACTTGGTATAATCCGGTTGAAAGTCAAATTTGGAGGATTCCGTGAATTCCCGTAGTCAATCGTTTTTTGTGTATTTACTTCTGCTGGTCGCCATTGGTGCAATGCTTTATATGGGTTTTAACCAAAATACCAGTCCAGAAGAACCGCTTACCATTAGTAAGGTGGCGCAACAAGTGCAAGATGGTGAGATTGCTCGGATCATCGTTCAGAGCAATGATACCATTCGTGTCGTGAAGCCCAATGGTACTGAGGAGGATGCCGTTGAATCTCGCATTGAATCCGATACAACCTTTGTGGAGCAGCTTCGTAGTTTTGGGGTGACTGCTGAACAGCTTGCCAAGATTGATGTCGAAGTCAGGGCGCCTTCTGTTTGGGGAGGCGTGTTGAGCAGCGCTTTGTATCTTCTGCCTGTCTTGTTCATGGGTGGTTTGTTGTGGTTCATACTTCGTCAGGCGCAGGGTAGTAACAATGCAGCCATGTCCTTCGGGAAGAGCCGCGCGCGCATGTTCAGCGGCGAACATCCCACTGTTTCCTTCGCCGACGTGGCCGGCGCGGAAGAATCAAAACAGGAGCTTGCCGAAGTGGTTGAGTTCCTGAAAGAGCCGCAGAAATTCATTCAACTCGGCGCGCGCATCCCGAAGGGTGTTTTGCTGGTTGGCCCTCCTGGAACAGGTAAGACCCTGCTTGCAAAAGCCGTTTCAGGCGAAGCCGGCGTACCGTTCTTCTCGATTTCCGGTTCAGAATTTGTTGAAATGTTCGTGGGCGTTGGCGCAAGCCGCGTGCGCGATCTCTTCGAGCAAGCCAAGAGACACTCACCCTGCATTGTTTTCGTGGATGAAATTGATGCTGTCGGCCGCCAGCGTGGCGCGGGACTTGGCGGTTCACATGATGAACGCGAGCAGACACTCAATCAAATGCTCGTTGAAATGGACGGTTTCGATACCGACACAAATGTTATCATTATTGCCGCAACCAACCGTCCCGATATTCTTGACCCGGCCCTGATGCGCCCCGGCCGTTTTGACCGCCGCGTAACGCTGGATCGCCCGGATGTAAAAGGACGCGAAGCCATTCTTAAAGTTCACGTCAAAGGCAAACCATTGGATCCGCAGGCTGACCTCGCCTCGATTGCACGCGGTACACCCGGTTTCGTCGGCGCAGATTTGGAAAACCTTGTGAATGAAAGCGCCATCCTTGCCGCCCGCCGCAATAAAACTGCCATTGGTCAAACTGAACTGGAAGAGGCGATTGAGCGTGTGGTCATGGGACCTGAGCGCAAGTCACGGCTCATCTCTGACGAAGAGAAGCGCATCATTGCCTACCATGAAGCTGGTCATGCGATCGTGGCCAATGCCATCGCTGAAGCAGACCCCGTGCAAAAAGTGACCATCGTAGGCCGCGGACAAGCCGGCGGCGTAACCTGGTTCCGCCCCGACGAAGACCGCATCCTGATGTCCCGCAAGAAAATGCTTGCCACTCTGGCCATGGCGCTTGGCGGACGCGCCGCAGAAGAATTGATCTTTGATGATATAACCTCTGGCGCATCCAATGATATCGAACAGGTGACACGCATGGCCCGCGCCATGGTCACACGCCTCGGCATGAGCGCCGAAATGGGCACCATGACCTACGGTCAAAAGGAAGAGCTGATCTTCCTCGGACGCGAAATCTCAGAACAACGTGATTACTCCGAAGCTGTTGCCCAGCAAATTGACCGCGAAGTCCGCAAAATCGTGGAAGAGGCGTATAAAGTTGCAAAGAGTCTCGTCAAGAAATATCGCAAGCAATTGAATATTATTGCGGAAAAACTTCTTGAAGTTGAATCGATCAACCGTGAAGAATTTGAAAAACTCTTCCCGGCGCCTTTTGGCAGGAAGAAGAGCGGCACGCCGCAAATTGTGTGAGTAAGAACGTAGACAAGTAGACACGTAAAAAGAGGCCTCGAATTTCGGAGGCCTCTTTTCTTACCTGTGTACTTGTATACCTGTTTACCTATATACCTATTTCCCTTCCTTATGCTGTCTCACCAATTCACGGCGCAGAATCTTTCCAACCGTTGTCTTGGGCAATTCAGTGCGGAATTCATAATGGGTGGGGACTTTGTACGGAGCAAGATGTTCCTTGCAGAGAGCCTTGAGTTCACCTTCTGTCAAAGTTTCACCAGGCTTCACAACGATCCAGGCTTTGACCGTCTCGCCCCGTTCTGCGTCAGGGATGCCGCCAACGCCCACTTCCAATACTTTGGGATGCTCCATGATGACCTCTTCCACTTCACGCGGCCACACCTGGAATCCGCCCGGCTTGATGAGTTCCTTCTTGCGGTCAAAGATATAAAAATAACCTTCTTCATCCATGCGGCCGATATCACCTGTGAATAGCCAGGTCTTGCCATCTTTCAACTGGCGCAAGGCAAGGGCTGTTTCTGTAGGCATGTTATGATAGCCTTTCATTACCTGCGGACCGCGAATGATAAACTCACCGACCTCACCTACCGCAACTTCGGTTTCGCCATCCTCGAGGCTGACAACCTTCACATCTACATCGGGTAACGGCACGCCGATGGAACCCACCTTATTCACGCCTTCCAGCGGGTTGCAGTGCGTGGCAGTCGGCGCCTCAGAAAGACCATAACCTTCAAATACCTTGCCACCAGTTAATTTTTCAAACTGCTCTTTTGTTTCACGCATCAGCGCCGCAGAGCCAGAGATACAAGCCTTGACCGATGAAAGGTTGTACTTGCCTGCTTTTACATCGGGATGATTATTAATACCGTTATACAGCATCGGCACGCCGGGGAAAATGGAGGCCTTGTATTTGCTGATGTTCTGCAAAACATCTTTTAAGTCGCGTGCGTTTGGCACCATCACCAGACTTGCCCCCACGACCATTCCGAAATTCATTCCCGCCACCATGCCATACACATGGAAAAGGGGTATGCCCATTAGCACTACTTCCTTGCCTTCCTCCAAACCCGTCATCCAGCTTTTGATCTGAAGTGTATTTGCAACTATATTGCGGTGTAAGGCGACTGCGCCTTTTGGCACACCCGTAGTCCCACCGGAATACTGGAAGAGCGCGGTGTCATCAGCTAACACGACCACATTTGGTCTCGGCGAGTTGGCGTGTTTCGCAAGCAGGTCTTTCATCCATACATCACCATCTGCAAGGGTCTCAACCCGGTCGCCTTCCTTCTTCTCTTTTACCAACGTGAACAAGAGGCGCGTGATGGGCGGCAGGGTTTCTTTGATATTCGTAACAATGATCCGTTTTAACTTGGAGCGTTCTCTGACCGCTTTTAATCGATCGTAAAAACGACTGAGCGTGAACATGATCTCAATGTTTGCGTCATTGACAGGGAAAATCACTTCATCCACGGGATAAGTAGGGTTGACAGCCACCACAACGCCACCAGCTTTGAGAATGCCAAAATACGCGATCATAAACTGCGGTGTATTTGGCAGGAAGAGCCCCACTCGATCGCCTTTTTTCACGCCCATTTCATCTACGAGCGCCGCCGCCATGTGATCAGTCAACGCGTTCATCTCGCGATAGGAAATGACCGCACCCTTAAAAATCGTACAGGTGTGGTCAGGATATTTGCGTGCAGCTTCTTCCAAAAAATGAAACAGGGGCACTTTTGGGTACTCAATTGTTTGAGGCACACCTTTATCATAATGTGCCAGCCACGGTTTGTTGCTCATAGGTCCTCCTCCAGGAATGTGGGTGAATACGATTTATAACCAGTATATACTTGAAAATACTAAAAGTCAATTACAACACCCGACCTTTTAGCAAGTTACGGATGAATCACTTATTGTGGATTTGCAAATCCACAATAAGGTGCTGGGTCTGCCAATCCAACACAACAAATTTAGCCAGAATCCCCAGCTGTTTCATCGCTCCGGCCGTCGTTCCCCGCGGCGATGTTTTGCTGGATATATTCCATGATCTCGTTTTGGATTCCATCCCGGACTCTGAACCACTTAATTCGGGGATCGGACTCCTTAAACCAATTTGCCTGCCTGCGGACAAACACTCGCGTTACGCGTCTTATCTCGACTTTGGCCTGCTCAATGCTCCATTCATCATTTATCACGCGGATGCATTCCCGATACCCAATTGCAGACATGCTTGGCAGGGTGGGGGAATATCCTTTTTCAAGTAAACCTTTTACTTCATCCACAAATCCAGTTACAAACATTGCCTCAATGCGTTGGTCTACCCTTTCGTACAACTCGGTCCGTGGACGAGTCAAGCCGATGGTGATCAAATGATAGGGTGAATTGCCTTGCCCACGTTGCTCTGAAAATTTTTTACCGGTTGTCATAATGACTTCCAGCGCGCGGATCGTTCGCCTGACATTGCGGGCGTCAATTTTTTGTGCTGACTCCGGGTCAAGTTGCGCAAGTCTGTCGTGGAGCCAATTGACTCCTCTTTCTTCTCGCGAAGCGATCTTTTCTAGTTCAGTTCGCAGCCGCTCATTCGCTGTGACTTCCGGCGGAGTCCATCCCTGCGTCACTGCGCGCACGTATTGTCCCGTGCCGCCAACCAAAAAGGGGAGTTTGCCGCGCGCATGAATATTTGCGATGATATCTTTTGCTTTTTGTTGAAAGACTGCCAGACTTAGCGTCTCATCTGGATTGACGATGTCAATTAAATAATGCGGCACACGCGCGCGTTCTTCAAGGGATGGCTTGGCTGTGCCAATATCCATACCGTGATAAAAGAGACGCGAATCCGCAGAGATGATCTCGCCGTTCAATTTTTCCGCGAGTTGAATGGCAAGTTCTGTTTTGCCAACAGCAGTCGGCCCGACGATGAGGATCAAAGAGGATATGCTCAAAATATTCCCTTGAGTTATAACGCTGACCGATTTTCAAACCAGCGTACCAGCAGACCGCACAAGACTGCGAAAACAAGACCGATAAGTATATCCAGGCCCAGGTACGGCAGGTTAAAAATGCTTCGGAAAGCAAAACCGCCTTGCTCGAAGAAAATAAGCGGGAAGCCGGCGCGGACAATATCGTCAGCGCAGGAGTCTGTTCCTAATATGGCGGGCAGGCCGCAGTCTGAGAGCAGAGGCGCGGCAAGCAGATTGGCGAGGGTAAAGATAAAGAGTCCGATCAGGAATCCGTTGGAAAAGGTGCGGGAGAATGTCATCCTATAATTTGGTCCTTATGAATCTTTATTAACTCACCTTATGCACCCAATCGTGATTCCCTGAGCGGAGCGAAGGGTCTCTACCTCTAAAATCCGAGATTCTTCGCTTCGCTCAGAACGACACTGCGTAAGGTGAGTTATTTAGAATTCAGGGGTCTGCTGGAATACTCGCGGATGGTATCCGTGGCTTCATCCAGCTTGGCTACTTCATCTTCCGTCAATTGCCAGCCTGCGCCGCCTGCATTCATCTTTGCCTGTTGTGAATTTTTCGCGCCGGGGATGGGAAGCGCTCCTTTACAGATCAGCCAGTTCAACGAAACTTGTGAAACAGTTTTATCGCCGTGGTTTTGACCGATTTCCTGCAATAGTTTAATAACGGGAGGCAGTTTAATGAGTAATTCGGCATATTGTGAGCCGCGTATACCGGGCGGTGGATTCTCCGCTGAATACTTTCCAGTCAGCAAGCCTTTTTCAAGCGGGGAATATGCGATCAAACGAATGCCAAGTTCCTTGCAGCGCGCCAACGTGCCGTTCTTTTCCACCTCACGGTTCAATAAACTGAAGTGCACCTGGTTGGATGCCAGCGGAATGCCATGCTGCGCCAGCGTTGAATATGCTCTCAGCAAGCGTTTCTGCCCGAAATTGGAAATGCCCACTGTGCGCGTCCAACCGCGTTTTACGCATTCAAGCATGCCTTCCATCATTGTCTCGGGACTCATGGTTACTGACGGCCAATGTATTTGATATAGGTCGACCGAGTCTAACCCCATGCGTTCCAGGCTTCCTTTCAATGCGCGCGGAATGAAACCTTTGGTAAATTTCCACGGCCATGGAAAGAACTTGGTTGCCACCAATACAGGCTGGTCAGTTTCTTTTAGGAATCTGCCAAGCATTCTCTCCGATAGGCCAGAGCCATAGATTTCAGCAGTATCCACAAAACGAACACCCAGATTTAGTGAAACGTCAAATGCTTCACGGATGTCTTTCTCTGTGTATGTTTGCCCATATCCCCAAATAACGCGGTCACCCCATTGCCATGCCCCCAATCCCATTTGGATGGCGTGCAAAAAACGTGTTTCACTGCTCACTTCGGTCATTGACAGTTCCTTCGCTGAATTGGGTGATTTTATCTTAAAAAATCACCCTCGCCAAAAATTCAGGTTACAATACAGCCCGCTCAAATTTTATTGGAACTAATGGACCGATATTTCCTGACCACGGGTAGGGGAATATCGCTCCCTGAGTTCCGGGAGGTTCCCGTGACACCTAATTCACCAAAGCGGGAGATGGAACCCGCCTCCAGCCTTAACGAAAGGCTGGGTCTGTCCTTTTCAAATGTATCCCTGCTGACGCGTGCCCTAACACACCGTTCCTATGCCAACGAACAATTTGAAGGTGTAGAGGACAACGAACGCCTTGAATTTCTTGGCGATGCCGTTTTGGATTTCATCGTGGGGGAGTGGGCGTATAACCGCTTTCCTGAAATGCCTGAAGGCGATTTGACCAAGATCCGCTCTTCGCTGGTGCGGAATGAACGACTCGCAGAATTTTCCCGCCGCCTCGAGCTTGGTTTTGCCCTGCGGCTTGGACGCGGCGAGAAATCCTCCGGCGGTCATCTTCGGGATAATTTACTTGGTTCGGCTTTCGAGGCGCTAATCGGCGCCTTGTATCTTGACTCAGGACTTGAGGCTGTGAAGCGTTTTATGCAGCCTCTGCTCGAGTGGATGAGCCCCAGCATCCTTGATGAACTCCACGACCCGAAAAGCCAGTTGCAGGAGATCACGCAATCGCTAAAATTGGGAACGCCACATTATCGTGTTATCAACACCAGCGGGCCGGACCATGCCCGCATGTATGAAGTGGAAGTGGAAATCGCAAGTGAAGTCAAAGGCCGCGGTACAGGATCAAGCAAAAGCGCTGCCGAGCACGCAGGTGCAAAAGATGCACTGGAAAAAATATTAAACACTAAGGACACAAAGTACACAAAGGAAGAAAAAAAAGACTTGAACTTATAGGTTTTCCTTCGTGATCTTCGTGCCCTTTGTGTTTAGCTTTTCCACTTACTCGACCACCAATCCTAAATCGCAAATCTAAAATCGTAAATCGAAATTGAGACCATGTCCCTTCGTCTAAAATCCCTCGAACTGCAAGGATACAAAACTTTCGCCTCGCGCACCGTATTTGAATTTGCGAGCGGAATTACAGCCATTGTCGGGCCGAATGGTTCCGGTAAATCGAATATTGCCGATTCCCTGCGCTGGGTATTGGGTGAACAATCCTACACACTTTTGCGCGGCAAAAAGACCGAAGACATGATCTTCTCTGGCTCGGAGCATCGCGCACGCGCAGGCATGGCGCAAGCCACCCTTACATTTGATAATACCGAGCAATGGCTTCCGCTTGATTTTTCGGAAGTTGGCATGGCGCGTTACGCCCACCGTGATGGACGCAATGAATATTTAATTAACGGACAACGTGTCCGCTTGCGCGAGATGAACGAACTGCTGGCTCAGGCTGGTTTGAGCGAACGCACCTACACCATCCTCGGGCAGGGTCTGGTGGATGCCTCTCTCGCCTTGAAAGCGGACGATCGTCGCCGTCTGTTCGAAGAAGCCGCAGGCGTAGGTTTGTACCGCGTCCGCCGTGACGAGGCTTTGAAACGCCTCGATAACACGGAAAGAAACCTCGAACGCGTATTGGATATTATGGCGGAACTGGAACCGCGCATCAAAAGTTTGGAGCGGCAGGCAAAACGCGCCATTGATTTCTCCCGCGCCCAGGCCGACTTGAAAATGATCCTGCGCGAGTGGTACGGGTTTCACTGGCATCGCGCCCAACGTGATCTGACCGACGTTCGTGAAACTCTCCGCACGCAGGAGAATCGCGTGCGTGCAGCGCGCGCGGCTCATGAGAAAACACAGGCTGCTTACATGGCTTTTCGTGAACGCCTCTCTGGTTTGCGCACACAATTAAATGGCTGGCATCGCCAATCTGCGGATTTGCACATCCAACGCGAAGCCATCAGCCGTGAACTGGCTGTCCTGGATGAACGCCGCCGTGCATTGACTGTGACGCAGGCATCGATTCTTTCCGATCAGGAACATGCAATGGATGAATTGCATCTCGCCAATGAACGCTATCGCGAATCTGAACAGGAACTTGCCCGCATCCAAGCTGAATATGAAGAGGCCAAGGCGCAGTTTGCCAGCGCGCAAAATGCCCTGCAAACCCGCCAGGGTGAAAGAACCAGCCTCGAAGAACAGCTGGCCGTTACGAGAAACCAGATCGAATCACTCAACCAGCAGCGCGCCGAGAACAATGCGCGCCTGGATGAGTTGAAGTCACGCCTTGGATCACAAACCCAAAAAACCGAACTCACCAAAATTTCCATTGCCAATGCCGAATCTCTCATGACGCAGGCAAAGGCGCAATCTGAATCCGCAAGCAAGGCGCGCAAGCAGGCTCTCCTTGCTTTGCAGGAAGCCGAAGAAAGAGTTACTGCAAAAAGAAATGTAGTCGATTCAATCGAACGTGAGCGCCGCGAAGCCCTTGAACGCCGTGCGAAAGAAGAAGCCGATCATTCGCGATTGAAAGCCCAAATCGAAGTGTCGGAGCAATCCGAGCAATCGCTGGCGGGCTATGCGGAAGGCGCGCGTTATTTACTCGATGCCGCTCGTCACGCTTCGCATAAACCAGTGGGTGTGCGTGGCGCGTTCAGCGCCGCGCTGGATGTGCCGGCCGAACTTGAAGTTGCCATTGCCGCCGCTCTCGGCGATACCCTCGATGCGGTCTTGCTGGATGCAGATCAACTTGAAGAGGCCTTGAGTTTGCTTGAATCGGATGATGCCGGGCGCGCGGCTTTACTGCCTCTCGTCGAGCAGGATGCCATCTTGCTCGACAAACCAAATGATATGGATTGTCTCGGCGTCGCCTCTGAACTTGTCAATGCGCCCGATGAATTGCGCGGCGCAGTTAAATTGATGTTGGGGCAAACCCTGATCGTGCGAGATCGTTCGTCTGCGCGAAACCTGATCAAGGATTTAGCGACTCACGCGCGCGTGGTGACTTTGCGCGGGGAAGTCTTCCGTGGCGACGGTTTGGTCATCGCTGGGAAAACCGCTTCTTCCTCGACCCTGGGCCGGTCACGCCAAAAACGGGAATTTGAATCCGCCTTGAGCGGACTCCTCACCCGCCTGGCTGAATCAAATGATTCTGTTGAACGGTTATCGGATCAACTTGCGGCTGCGCAGCGCGAACTGGTGCAAGCCGAGACCGATGCGCGCGAAGCCCGCGTCAGATTGGGAGAAGCCCAGGAGACCGAGCAGCAGGCCGGGCTGGAGTCTGAATCGATGGCACGTCAGCTTGGGTGGCAGAAAAACCAGTTGACGCAGTTGCAAGCCGAGGCGCAGGAGTCTGCTTCGATCCAGCAAAAATTGACCGAATCACAATCTGAAGTGGAAGCGCGTTCATCCGAATCGCAATCCCAATTGAAGGATGTCAATGCGAAGTTGAAGGAAGTTTCTGCCGACGAATTGCAGGAGCAGGCTTCGTACTGGGGCACGCGCGTGGCGGTGGCGGAGCAAAGCCTGGCGGGTGCGCTGGCGAAGAAGGCAGAACGCGAAAAAGAGATCACGCGTTTGGATGTCCGCCGTGTGGAGTTGGCTGCACGTTTGCAGGAAGCCGAACATTCCTTGAATGTTTTGGATCATGAAAAAAGAAATCTGCGTGAACGTGAAAGCGGTTTGCACGGACAGATCGAGGCCATGCGAATTCAAATCGAGCCTGCCGAAAAAGACCTTGAAACGGCGGAGCAGGCAGAAGCGCGTTTGCAGGAAGCAGAAAATAACGGGCAAAAGAATTTTGCCAATGCCGAGCGTTCGTATGGTCAGGTGCAGTTGGAGCAGATCCGCAAGGCGGAAGCGTTGGATAACCTGCGCGAGAAGATCAGCGATGATTTTGGCCTGGTGATGTTTGATTACGCAGCGGATGTCTCTGGTCCCGTGCCTTTGCCTTTGGATGGGATGGTGGAACAGTTGCCGATTGTGACGGAACTTGCGCTTGAGATCGAACAGCAATTGACTCATCACCGCGCACAGTTGCGCCGCATGGGGCCGATCAACCCGGATGCAAAGTTGGAATTCGATCAGGAAAGCGAACGCTACACTTTCATGAAGACTCAGGTGGAAGACCTGCATAAAGCCGAAAAAGATTTGAAGCAGGTCATCGCCGAGTTGGATGAAGTCACCAAGCGTGAATTCGTGCGCACCTTCGATGCGGTGGATAAGCAATTCCGTGAGACATTTGTGCGACTGTTTGGCGGCGGTTCGGCGCGCCTGGCATTGACCGACCCTGAAAACCTGGTGGAAACGGGCATTGAAATTGAAGCGCGTTTGCCGGGCAGGCGTGAGCAGGGCCTGGCATTGCTCTCCGGCGGTGAAAGAAGTTTGACCGCGATCGCGCTGGTATTCGCCTTGCTCAAAGTTTCGCCTACGCCCGTCTGCGTGATGGATGAAGTGGATGCGATGCTTGATGAAGCCAACGTCGGCCGCTTCCGTGACCTGTTGGTTGATTTGAGCAAGGATACGCAGTTCATCATCATCACCCACAACCGCAGTACCATTCAAGCCGCGGATGTGATCTACGGCGTGACGATGGGGCGCGACTCTGCGAGTCAGATCATCAGCCTGCGGTTGGATCAGGTCACAGATGATATGTTGAAACGCGGATAGAAAATAAACGCTAACCTATGCTTTTCGGCGGCATCGCCCCTGAAAGAGATTAGAGAACTGGCAATCAAAAACGCCCGCCTCGATTTGAGATGGGCGTTTTCTTCATGCTTAATCCTTTATATTTATCCTTACATTACTACGGCGTTGCGGTTGCTTGGCGTTCTTTGAGCGCTTCTGCCTGTGAGGTCATCTGTGCATTTGCGGCTTCGGTTGCTGCGGTTACGAAGTTAGGCTCGGAAGGAACACGGCTTTGCCAGACATCAAATATATCCACGCCATATTCTTCCTTGGCAGCGGTCTGCCAATCCGAAAAGACTTTGTCTTTGGCGGCTTCATACTGGTCTGCGGTCAGGGGGCGGTCTTGCTTGGCGACCAACTGGATGATGTGATAGCCAAAATCGCTTTGAACCGGCTCGGCGCTGAAGTCACCTGATTTTTCCAAGGCAAAGGCGGCGGCTTCAAATTCGGGAACCATGGCTCCCCTGCCAAACCAGCCGAGATCACCGCCAGACACTGCCGAGCCTGTGTCTGAGGAGAATTCAACTGCCAACGCGGCAAAGTCTTCGCCGTTCTTCAAGCGTTCGATGATGCCTTTGGCAAGAGTCACATCGCTCACCAGAATGTGACGCGCCCAGACTTGCTGCTCTATTTGGGCAACATCCGCAGTGATCTCATCCTTAAGTTTTCTTTCAAGGATTTGTGCCTCGAAGATCGAACGATAGATGCCTTCATCGAAACCAAGCTTTGTCATTCTTGCGTTTGCATCTTTAAGTTGACTTTCAAATCCCTGGAAAGTGTAAGGCGTGGAAGTTGGCAGGGCGGTGGCTGTAGGTCCCGCTGTTGGCGTAGCGCTGGGTTCCACTGTTGCTTCTGCTTGCAGGGTTCCCTCAGCAGGCGGGGTGCTTTCAGTGCTTATGGGTGTAGCGCTGGCCGGCGGGGTGGCTGTGATGACACTGAAAGCCTCCGCAGGGACGTCAGGTAAAGTAACCTGCGTTGGTGTGGCTGAGGGCGTGGGGGTGCCATTTGGATAATAACCAAAACCGCCCTGGATCGCCTCGTTCAGTTCATCTTCACTGACAGTGATACCGCGTTTAGCCGCTTCCTGGCGGATCAATTCTTCATTGACCATCTGGTCCAGCACAGACTGACCAACTGTCAGTGGTGAATCCAAGTTGGATTGAATTTGTTGCAGTTGTGTATCCACATTCATGCCGAAGTACTGCGCATATTGTGCATACTGGGAGTATTGACTCAACAATTGCTGGCGCTGCAGACGCACGCGCGGTTCGAAATCGCGGACAAGGATCTCAGTATCCCCAACCTTTGCAACAGGTCGGTGAAGTTGGAAATAGTTAATATCCAGCCAGCCGTACACAAGCAGAGCCACAACCAGAGCAAGTGCGCCGAAGAATGTGTATAGAATGATGCGTCCCTGTTGTCGTTCGCGCTGCAGGCGGGCAACATGTTTTTTATGCAAAACAGGTTTATTACCTGGTTCATTAGGCATGGCCATACTCCTTCATGAAAAAATAGAGTAATTAACTTACCTTACGTACCCAATCATGATTCCCTGAGCCTTTCGACCCTTCGACAAGCTCAGGACAACGCTTTGCTCAAGATAAATTCCGCGAAGGGTCACTACTGCTGAGATACGAGATGTTTCACTTCGCTCAACATGACACTGCGTAAGGGGAGTCATTAACATAAATTCGGGGCATGGAATTTTTCCCATGCCCCGCGAAAATCTTTCGGCAATCAGGAACGAGTATCGTCCAAGGCTCTGCCGCTGAAAGGCAGAAGCGCAACATGGCGGGCCTGCTTGATGGCCGCCGCCACAATCCGCTGATGCTTGGCACAGGCGCCGGTCTGGCGGCGCGGGCGGATCTTGCCATCTTCAGTTATATATTTGCGAAGCAAGTCAATTTTCTTATATTCGACGATCAAAAGCTTGTCTGCGCAAAACTGACAAAACTTAGGCTTGGCGAAAAACCTGCGGTCTCCACCGCCGCCCTCGCCGCCCCCTGAAAAATTGCGTTCGTCACTCATGGTTTACTCCAAATTAACTAAAACGGAAATTCATCTTCAGCCGTGCCAGTTGTCGGCTCGGCAGAAGCGCTTTCGACATCCTGTGAATGGTTGTTATTTGCATCGCGTCGCTCCCCCAGCATCATCATCTCATTGGCAACGACCTCCACGCTGGTATGCTTTTGGCCTTCCTTGTCATCCCAGCGGCGGGTTTGCAGGCGTCCTTCAATGTAGACCTGCTGTCCCTTAATCAGATATTGCTTGCAGATTTCAGCGAGATTACCCCAGGCAACCACATTGAACCACTCGGTTTCACTATGGCGCTCGCCATCCGCGCTGTTCCACGAACGGCTGACAGCCACGGAAAAAGTGGTGACTGGTTTACCCGAAGGTGTGTAACGCATTTCTGGGTCTTTCCCAAGATGCCCAATGATC
This sequence comes from Anaerolineales bacterium, assembly GCA_030680795.1. GTDB lineage: Bacteria > Chloroflexota > Anaerolineae > Anaerolineales > Villigracilaceae > Villigracilis. Next base: position 60,309 of record JAUXUL010000051.1, read on the forward strand.
TGAACTTTATTAAGGCCTCGGCTCATCTCGATCTCCTTGGTAATTAACGGGTAATCACAAATAAACTAACCAACCACAGAAAGCATGTGACGCATGATCGACTCTTGAAAACGGAGATTGCGTTCAAGGGCAGATGTAGCGGCGGGCTCCATGGTCATGTTCAATAGAACGTACTGACCTTCGCGGTGTTTTTGGATAATATAAGCAAGCTTGCGGCGTCCCCACACCTCGGTCTTATCCACACTGCCGCCTGATTCACTGATCCAGCCTTTTACCTTGTCGAGCACGCCGTTAAAAGCGGTCTCATCCAGGTCGGGCTGGATAATATACATCAGTTCATAGTTTCGCATTGGGAAATCCTCCTTTCCATGGGTATGCTCCTGTTCAAGCCGTTGGCTTGCCGGGAACGGAAAGGCACGTAGATTAAGACGCACCTATTTGTTTAGCGGGCGAAGTTTACCACAGAATCTTTTTATTTGGATGAAGTACCCGCCTCATTCTTAACCGATAATTGTTCCTGTCCGAAGGGTATTTTCTTGGCTAATATGTTATTGCGAGGCGGGCTTTGCTCTTCCCGACGCCTGTCCTGAGCCTGTCGAAGGGAAGCAATCCCTAATTTTCAGGAGACTGCTTCGGCAAAACCAAGAACGCCTCACAGTGACATACACTTCCCCCTATCTCACATAAATCGGATTGCTATAAATCCACCCGCGCCTTTTGCCTAAATATCTGCGAAAGGCCTCAATGCGGTATACACCCGGCTCTATGGTGATGTGTGTGCAGGAAGATTGATTCTCCCAGGTTTGTATCACCTGACCATCTTTCAAAAGAGACATCTCAGCAGAAGACGGTAATTTAGCCTGCAAGGTCACCCCGCCTTTCGCGGGGATCTCATCGCCCATGGAAACAGAAGCATCCCATCCCTGTGCAGTGAAGCGGAATCCTCGGGTGGGGGCGGGCAGGTCATAGCCGACGAAACAATGTCCCACTGACAGGGCTTGATAGATGAGGGATTTATCCTTGTTCACCTCTCCGCTCAACGGTTCAGAGAGAAGCGCGTGTGTGTTGACTGTTCGAAAGTGAAATTCATACGGAAAGATCACCCGCTGGATCGGTCCCAGACTCATATCCAAAGCGTGAGCATCCGAGCCCCCAATCGCCACCACGCGTTGACCGGTTGAGAGTAATTCATCCCATTTTCCCAGTGTATTCGGAATGGGCTGGTGCGCCACGAACGCGGGGAAAAACGCATAAAAAGCGCCGTGAAGTTTTGTGGGAACAACCGTTTTTAATTCGCTCAAGGCATTCCATAACTCAATGCCGGTGTAATTTTGGGCAGACCAATCCACCCATGAAATATCAATTTCCTTGAATGCCTGTGCTTCGGGATCGTGAGGATGAGCCAGGAAGGACAGCCCGCCTGCCTCATGTACCTGATTAATCAGGTTTTGCGGATTTTCTGCAAAGGCAGCCAACTCACGGTTTGCGCCAAAAACGAGTAGGTGATTCTTTTGCGGCTCACGCGCCTGGTCGTGAACTTCCTCACCGATCAGCATCAGGATCTTTTTATTCTTTTCCTTGTAATATCCCTCGAACCCGTGGACAAGAATATTATGGTCGGTGACAATGACCACATCTAGATCGGCTTTTATGGCGGCAGCGGCAATATCTTTGTGAATACCGCTTCCGTCTGAATATCTTGTGTGCATGTGCAGGTTGATGATGACTTCGTGCATAAAGCTCCTTGTGAATATGTCCCTCCCGTGCAGTGACTGGGACCATGCGAGCCGCTTAACGGCGAAGCAGTCTCCTCGTTGAAACTGGAGATTGCTTCGGGAAGAATGCCCTCGCCACGACAAATTAAAATTTCCGGTTTACCAGCCGCTTGTTGACGATTCACTTCTTGAACAGGTATAATCTGTCCGCTAATTTCAAGGAGGCATATTGTATGACTAGATTTTTGGATATTTCGCTTATTATAACCTCGGTTGGTTTGATCCTCAGTGTTATCCTGCAAAGCAAGGGAGCAGGGTTGGGCGGTCTTACCGGCGCGGATACCGGAGGTGTCTTCACCGCCCGTCGCGGTATCGAGCGCATCCTTTTTTGGGTGACGATCGTACTTGCCGTGGTTTTTTTCGGCCTTGTGATCACCATTATTATTCTGGGACGCTAAAAATCACAAGCCTGTAACGGCCGCCGGGCCATTGCCCTACTTTGGGGTTGGCGGCGGCCTTTCTTTATTTTATTTAACAATGCAGTAAGGGCGACCCTTCACGGTTTATCAAGAGGTTTTATTTTCGCTGGGCGGGTCGCCCCTACGGTATATTTATATAACCCTATGAAAAAATTACGCTGGCAGATTCTCGTTGTGGCGGTCACGATTGTGATCGTGGCTTTGCTGTTACTTAGCCAACAACCGGTGAGCATTATTACTTTGCCCGAAGCCGCGCCCGGCGGTATTTATACAGAAGCCCTGATCGGCTCCATGGGTAGGCTCAACCCCATGCTGGATTGGAACAACTCCGCAGATCGCGATATCAACCGCCTCATCTTTAGCGGGTTGATGCGCTTTGATTCCCACGGATTGCCTCAACCCGATCTTGCAGATGCATGGGGCGCGTCGGCTGACGGCATGATCTATAATTTTTCACTGCGGCAAAACGCCTTCTGGCATGACGGTCAGCCTGTCACAAGTGATGACGTCATTTTCACCATTGAATTGATAAAGAGTAGTGGATCTCTCTTTCCGCAGGATATAAAAGACCTGTGGTCTCAAGTGGAAGTAAAGAAACTTAATGAAAAGACACTTCAGATCAGGCTGCCGGAACCATTTGCCCCATTTTTGGATTACGCCACATTTGGCGTTTTGCCAAAACACCTGCTTGAAACAGTCCCCTCAGATCAATTAGCCAACGCAGAATTTAATTTGCAGCCGATCGGTTCAGGTCCATATAAGTTTGATCGCCTACTGACCAGCGGCGGCCAGATCACAGGGGTTGTGCTGGTTGCAAATGCGGATTACTACATACAAACTCCGTTTATCGAGCAGGTTGTTTTCCGTTTTTATCCGAATTCAGCCGCTGGATTCGATGCGTACAAACAGGGCGAGGTGCTCGGAATAAGTCAGTTGACCAATGACACTTTGGAGCCGGCTTTAAGAGAAACCACCCTCTCGGTCTATACCAGCCGCCTCCCGCAAATGGGACTGGTCTTCCTGAACCTCAATGACCCCAGTGTGCCGTTCCTGCAAAGCGAAAAAGTCCGCCGCGCGTTGTTATTCGGGGTAAATCGCAATGTGATTGTCTCGCATATCTTAAATGGACAAGCCATCGTTGCGGATGGACCGATCCTGCCAGGTTCGTGGGCTTATTATGAAGATATTGAACAATTTGATTATGACCCTGATGCCGCTACTTCGCTGCTTATAGAAGAAGGATATGTCATTCCTGCCGGCGGCGGGGATGTGCGTGCAAAAGACGGTCAATTCCTGACTTTTACACTGGTTCATCCCGATGACACGATCCACACTCAGATCGCTCAAGCCATTCAATCGGATTGGGCATTGATCGGCGTGAAAATAGAATTACAGGCAGTTGCCTATGAAAGGCTGGTGAATGATTTTCTCACCACCCGTAATTATCAAGCCGCGCTTGCAGACATGAATACTTCCCGCACACCAGACCCGGACCCCTACCTTTTCTGGCACCAATCCGAAGCCACAGGCGGACAGAACTACTCGCAATGGGATAACCGCACGGCCAGTGAGTTTCTTGAAACCGCCCGCACATCTGCCGATTTTTCCGAGCGTGCGCGTTTGTATCGTAACTTTCAAGTTGTGTTCACAAAAGACATGCCCTCTTTACCTTTGTATTACCCGGTCTATTCCTATGGGGTGGATGTGCAGGTTCAGGGTGTGCAGGTTGCCCCGATGTATGATCTCAGTGACCGCCTGGCCCTGATTACCGAATGGTATCTGATTACACGCCGTACCCTTGAGCAAACACCCGAACCAACTACTGCGCCATAAATATTTCGTCAATACGAGGGCGTTCTTGTTTTTGCCCGAAGCAATCTCTGTCAATGATATGGAGTTTGCTTTGCCGCCGAAGTACAAGAGCGGCAGCTCGCAATGACGGGTATAAGCTATCAAAAAGGAGAATCAACCATGTCAGATGTTCAGAAAGCATTGGATTATGTCCGCTCAAATGGCGGGCGATACCTGGATGAGTTGAAAGAGTTTCTTGCAATTCCTTCCATTTCCACTCTTGATGAAAACAAAGGGGATGTTCAACGCGGCGCGGAATGGGTGGCCGCACAATTACGTTCTTTCAATATGGATAATGTGCAGATCATGCCGACAGGCGGACATCCCGTTGTGTACGGCGAGTGGCTGGGGGCGGGAAAATCCGCTCCCACTGTGATGATCTACGGACATTATGATGTGCAGCCCGTGGACCCGCTGGAATTGTGGACCTCCGATCCCTTCAAAGCGGAGGTTAGAGGCGATTATCTCTTCGCCCGCGGTTCATCGGACATGAAAGGCCAGGTGGTGGCTTCTCTCAAAGCGGTGGAAGCAATCGTCCGCACGACAGGCTCGCCCGTCAATCTCAAGTGGCTGATCGAAGGCGAAGAGGAGATCGGTTCTGAGCACCTCGGCAACTTTATCAAAAATCATAAAGAACTGCTAGCCTGTGATTTTTGTTTGAATCCTGATGCGGGCATGATGGGAACGGATAAGCCGACCATCACCACTGGTTTGCGCGGCTTGGCTTATTTTGAATTGAAAGTCTACGGTCCGAGCAAGGATTTACACTCCGGCTTGTTTGGCGGAACGATCCATAACCCGGCGCAGGCATTGATCGAGTTGGTTGCGGGCATGCACGCTAAAAATGGAAAGATCACCCTGCCGGGTTTTTATGACAAGGTGCGCAAGTTAAACAAGAAGGAACGCGAGGATTTTAAGCGTTTGCCGATCAGGGACAAGGAATTGATTTCAATCACAGGTGTGCCTGCCTTATGGGGTGAGCCGCAATTTATTCCAGCAGAACGTGTCGGTGCGCGCCCAACTTTGGAAGTAAACGGTTTGCTCTCAGGTTTTACCGGGCAAGGCTCCAAGACCGTTTTGCCCGCCTGGGCCATGGCGAAAATTTCCTGCCGCCTCGTGCCTGACCAAACTCCCGAAGAAGTTTACAAACAAATGAAGGCGTATCTCAAGCAGAATGCGCCCAAGACCATCAAATGGGAATTGATCAACTTGCACAACGCAGGCGCGGCGCTGGTCGCTACGGATTCCGCTGGCGTGCAGGCTCTTGCGCAGGCACTCGAAACCGTTTGGGGCAAACGTCCTTATTACAAGCGGGAAGGCGGTTCGATCGGTTCTGTGGTTCTTTTGCAGAAATATATTGGTGCGGATTCCTTGTTGACCGGCTTTGGCTTGCCGGATGACAACGTCCATTCGCCGAATGAACGCTTGCATTTGCCGACCTGGTACAAAGGCATAAAAGCCTTCACTCACTTTTTCTATAATTTTAAATAAGAATTCTGGAGTCAGGCAGTTTGCTGATTGACTCCAGAGTCGAGAGTGGATAAACAAACATGGAAGATCGAATTATCACGTACGGCGGACAAGCCGTGATCGAAGGCGTAATGATGCGCGGGAAAAAAGCGTATGCCGTTGCCATGCGCGCGCCTGATGGCAACATTGTCGTTCACACTGAAAAATTGGCAAATGTCTATCGCTCGGGCATTACAAAGATTCCCTTTTTGCGCGGCGGCATTTTGCTTTGGGACGCGCTGGGTTTGGGGATGCGCGCCCTGACGCTTTCTGCGAACACCCAAACAGGCGAGGACGAAAAAATGGAAGGCCCGGCTCTTTATCTGACCATGGGCCTGTCCCTGGCCTTCGGCATTGGACTCTTCTTTTTGCTCCCCGCCGGCATCGGCGGATTAGCCGAACATTACCTCGGCTGGAGTTCATGGCTGAATAATTTGGTTGAAGGTGTCTTGCGTCTTTTATTATTGATCGGTTACATCTGGGCGATCAGCCTCATGCCCGATGTCAAGCGCGTTTTTATGTATCACGGCGCGGAGCATAAGACCATCAACGCCTTTGAAGCCGGCGCGGAGCTGACTCCTGAAAACGTGGCGAAATATCCCATTGAACATCCACGCTGTGGGACAGCTTTTCTGCTTACGCTGGTTTTATTATCCATTTTGGTTTTTACTACCCTGGGCCCCATGCCGATCCTGTGGCGTCTGGCCACCCGTATTTTGTTCATCCCCATCCTGGCAGGCATTGCCGTTGAATACATCCGCTGGACTGCAAACAACCTGGGTAATCCCATCGTTCAATTTTTGATCAAGCCCAATCTTGCTCTGCAGCTTCTCACCACACGCACCCCCGACCTTTCCATGCTGGAAGTGGCGATCCAGTCATTTCAGTCCATGCGCAAGGCGGAAGCAGAGACCGCGTAGCCGTCAGGCAATCGTACCCGAAGGGACAGGTAATCGCCTGTCTCTTTTTATTTATGTCTTATCTTATTCTGTTAATATCATTTCCATGAATAAGATAAAGTATCGTTTGTGGTTGATCGCCCTGGGGTTTGCCTTGTTAATAGGCATATATTTTGCGCTTACTTTGGGACGGCCCGCCCCTGTGCCTGTAAAACGGGAAATCTACGAAGGCGTGACCTATCGTCGTATTGTTCGATATTTGCCGCATGCAATGATCGCGCAGGTGCTGGTGATTGACACAAAAACAAAGGGAATCAGTTTCCTCGTCACCCCGCCCAGCGAAGTGGATGGGGATGCGGTGACCGCGAGAACGACTTCTCAGTTCCTTGAGGAATTTGACTTGCAGATAGCCATCAATGGCGATGGCTTCTTTCCATGGTGGTCTCGTAGTCCTGTGGATTATTATCCGCATAGTGGGGATGCTGTTACACCGAATGGCTTCGCTGCGTATCAAGCCGATATCTATGCCGATGGTTTGCAGAATGATAAACCTGAACCGACAATGTACATCAGCCGCAGAAATGATCTGACGTTTAACAGACAGCCAGGAAAAATATTCCACGCGATTTCGGGGGATCGCATGTTGATTCTGAGCGGCGAGATTGTTCCAGGGTTGGATGATACGGTGATTCACCCGCGCACGGCAATTGGTATCAATAAAAATGGACGCTGTCTATACCTGGTTGTAGTGGATGGTCGCCAGCCATTTTATAGTGCGGGAGCAACCTTTCAAGAACTGGCGGAATTGCTGAAAGATTTAGGCGCACACTTTGCCATGGCTTTGGATGGCGGCGGGTCGTCCACGATGGTGATTGAAGGAGAGAATGGCAAAGCTGTGATTTTGAATTCACCAATTGATAACTACATCCCCGGACGCGAGAGGCCAGTGGCGAATCATTTTGGGATTTATATTAATCGTTAAAACGCGATCTCCCCGATCTGCTCAAAGTTAATATCGAATAATTCTTCGGCTTCGGTTTCCAATTCCGCGTCCAGGACGTCGCCTGCGCGGATGCCGCGGTTGCAGTAGGATCTATAAGGGCAGTAATTGCATTTCGCGGCCTGATCAGTTTTCGGGAAGCCTGTGGTGAGCGTAGTCGAACCAGATGAGGCGTTTGTGATTTCGTCTGCCAACTTCGTAAGCGCATCACAATCCCGTTTGAATTGATCCGCTTTGTAAATGAATCGGGCGGGGTCGTTTGGAAAATCTGCGAACCAATAGATCATTTCGATCTGTTCGGGGGCGATCGGTTTGCCGCCGTTGAGGTGCGCGCCAGCCTGGACGAGCAGGGCGCGATACACCCGCGTCTGCCAGCGGATGGCGAGCCACTCATTCCTGGGGCGCTTGCGATAGGTCTTCCAATCGTAAATAACAATTTTTTCGTTATCAATTGCAATCAGATCATATTTTGCGACGAGGCGAAATTTGCCAAGCGGCGCGGAGAGGGTAGTCTCCGCGTGCAGACCCCCGGGTTCTTTCCCTTTCGGGGACGATGTAAGAACTCGGAGGTCTGATGCATTCATATAATTCTCCCACCATCTTTGCAAATTATCTGTATTCGCTAATTTGCCGATCTGTTCCGCAGGAATGCCGATAAGATGTTGTTGTACGAGGCGATGAAAATATTCGCCTTCCTGTTGATGCTTCTCGTTTTCAAGCGCAGGTTCTGTTTCAATGGCGGGATAAGCCAGCCGCCGCAGGTAGCGCAATTCAAAGCGGCGCGGACAATCGTGATAATCCTGCAAGGAAGATTGGCTGAGGGTGGCCAGTTGATCGGGCATGTCTATATTGTGCCACATTTTTTATTTTAATTCCCGCTCAAACCGCCCTCGAGAACATAGTTTTGTAGTGTATTTAGTTTGGTTAATGGCGGATGTGTGGTTGAGCGTGATCTTTTCGATGGTTTGCGATAGATCAACTCACAATTAATGGTGATGAAGAACTGCCTGAAGCATTGCAAAACCTGAGCATCTCCGTTAAGGAAGGACTATGCCAATAATAGCCGAACGTTGCTATAATAACCCTATTCCAAATGGAAAAAATTATATGCCAGCATATGATAATATCCGCCAACTTCCCACTCGTCCAACCAATTTCTCCGACCCTGCCGAAAAAGCCATACACGATAAGATGGTCTCGCTGGTCGAGCGGATGCTGGCGTTGCACAAGCAGAGTCCACGCGCGCCGCAGGAGCAGGTGATAGTGAAACGGGAGATCGAGTCAACGGATGGGGGGATTGATAGGTTAGTCTACAAGTTGTATGGGTTGAGCGAGGAAGAGATTACGATTGTGGAGGGCGAAAAATGAGAGGCATCCCCCTTGTTCTTGGATTGGTTTATGATATTGTCATGATTGGACTTGGCTCGTATGGAGCCTACATACTCTTTAGCGAATTCGTGGAGAGGGAACACATCTTTTCCATCAATCAGATTCTTTCGGTTCTCCGAAAACGCTGGTATGCCTTGCTTGCATTGTCGATTGCACTTATTCTTTTCTTTTATCAACTTTTCAATGGGTTGGGAAGTTAAAAAATGATCACTCCCGCACAGAATCTGCCCTAAAGGACTGGCAAGAGGCAGATTGTCTCACACGCAAGGTCGAGTCGGTGGATAAGTCCATTGATGGGTTGGTCTATGAGTTATATGGGTTGAATGAGGAAGAGATTAGGATTGTGGAAGGTAAATAAAAAATACTCCAATCAGGGTGAGGGGGGCACCCTGACTGGAGCACAATTATTGTTACATAGTTTCGTGTCTTTGGCAAGAGCAACAAAAACGCCCCTTTTTGGAAGGGTGTTTTTTGTTGCTAAAAGGCTATTTCAATTTCAAACAGGATGAGACGTGTTGAGTCTGATGCACATTCAGGTTAACTGAGATTGACTTACAATTGAGGTATGACATGGAAACCATCATACTTGACGCGTGAACAAATGGAAGAGAGGCGGCGAAAAGGCGGGCGCTTGTTAAAGACAGGCAAAATATCACAAGCCGAAATTTCTCGCCAGGTGGGTGTTAGTCGAACTACAGTAAGCGATTGGGCAAAAACAATAGAAGCAAAAGTTGAAACGCATGGTGGATCGTGGCGCATTGGCTTGTGGATTTCCAACAGACCGCTGGACGTTGGAACGTGTTCGTAAGTTGATCCAACAGGAATTTGAAGTCAGCTATCATCCGAATTACCTCAAGCGGTTATTGCGCAACTTGGGTTTCAGTC
>JAUXUL010000054.1 GCA_030680795.1 Anaerolineales bacterium
CAAAATCCACGCCTTTGGGACGTTGACCTAAGCCCGCACAGTCCTGTTCAGCCGCATTCATAGCGAATAATCAGGCGATTGACCCACCATCGGACTTGCGTTCTGTCTGAAAACATGGTTTTTCGACAGTCTCGTTGGGCGGCTTCAATCAGAGCCTTCGGGTACAGTAAAATACACAAAACCATTTAACAAATCAGAAAGGATTCATGATGAACAAAAACACTTTACGACGATACATCAATCTATTCATAACTATCGTGACAATTATTTTTAACGGACTGGCAAATGCTCTCCCCCTCAACGGACAAAATACAGGACAGATTTCTGACCGTTTTCAAGTCTATTTTGTCCCTGCTGGCTATGTTTTCTTGATATGGGGTTTGATTTACATCGGCTGGCTAGCGTTCGCGATATATCAATTATTGCCAGCCCAACGTGGCAACCCGCGCTTGGAGCGAATCGGTTACTTGTTTGCTTTAAGCGGAATAGCCAACATGGCTTGGCTTTTTCTCTGGCATTATGAGTATTTCGTTCTGACTGTTGTGGTTATGCTCACCCTTTTGCTGTTGCTGATTGCCATTTATTTTCGTCTGCAAATCGGCAAAGTACAAGTTGCATCCGTTGAACGGTGGTGCGTGGACATTCCCTTTAGCGTCTATCTGGGTTGGATTACAGTGGCAACAATAGCCAATATCACTTCATTATTAAGTTATCTGCAATGGGATGGATGGGGTATTAGTCCCGAAGTTTGGACAATCATCATGCTAATGGCAGGCGTTCTTATAGCATCTGCCATAAGTCTGACACGCGGCGATGTTGCATATATGCTCGTCATCATTTGGGCATTTGTGGGCATTGCCGTCAAACACGCAGACGTTCCCATTGTAACCAAAGGCGCTTGGGTGGCAACAGCACTTGTCGGGCTAATGCTGATAATCGGCACGTTTGTCTTGAGACGGGGTAAGCAACCGCTCAAGTCCATAGGATAAAATTTCATGAAGAAATCAGATCGCAATGCCCTAATTACATTTCCTATTTTGATATTGATTGGTCTTCTGCTTGCCTATTCTGGTAGTCAAGGAGGAAGTTCGATTGCTGGAATCCCTCTCTTTGCGTTGTTAGTGGGATTGACCTTCCTAATTCAGTGGCTTTTCTTTGTACCTGCCTATTTATTTCAGACTGAAAAAATCTTCGATATAACGGGTAGCATCACCTATATTTTAGTAATCACAATTGCTGTTTTATTCAGTAAAGCCATTGATGTTAGATCAATCTTTCTAGCAGTCCTTGTGGTGATCTGGGCAATCCGTCTGGGTACATTCTTGTTCGGTCGAATCCAAAAAGCAGGAAAAGATGACCGTTTTGACGAGATAAAACCTTCCTTTCTTCGCTTCCTAAATGTTTGGACTATTCAAGGCTTATGGGTAACGTTCACGGTTGCGGCTGCGCTAGTTGCTATTACCACTACCAACAGAAAAGAGTCGGACATTTTTCTCATCATCGGTGGTCTCGTGTGGTTTTTTGGATTTATGATTGAGATTGTCGCCGACACTCAAAAAAGTCGGTTTAGCGGAAATCCAGAAAACAAAGGGAAGTTTATTCAAACAGGTTTATGGTCACTATCCCGCCATCCCAATTACTTCGGTGAAATCGTACTCTGGATTGGTATAGCAGTGATTACACTTCCTGTCTTACAAGGCTGGCAGTGGGTCGCCCTGATTTCTCCCTTTTTTGTCACTCTTCTTTTAACCCGCGTAAGTGGAGTTCCTCTGCTTGAAAACAAGGCGGAAAAGAAATGGGGAGGTCAAGAAGATTATGAGTATTATAAAAAGAAAACGCCTGTATTGATTCCTCGATTACGATTCTAGTCTACTGCAACAGCCGCCCAACAAAACGTGCATTGGATGCTAAGGGACTGCCGCTTCGCGGCGTGCGGCACGCTTCGCGTCAAGCTTTTCGCTTCGCGTGGCTTCGAGTTTTTTTTCTGCTGCTAAGCAGAATCCACGCCCGCCCCAGCGCCAGTACCCCGCTAAAAGCATGCGGGGCTTACGCAAACCGTTATGCGCCAATGTAAAACAGAACAACGAGGAAATGAAATATGCTCCAAGAACCCAGGCTGTGGGCAATCGCATCTATGTTCTCTACATGCCCGATGAACCCGATCAAAATGTTATTTACCCGCCAGTTTCGTACCAGGTCAGCCAAGACTGATTGTGTGCAGTGAAACGAGCGATTTGCCAAGAGGCTTATTATGAACCGGATACACGCCATTCTTCAGCTTATGTTCTTCCTCAGCCTGGCCTGTTCAATCACCGGGTTGACTGCCGACGACCAGAGCACTGACAATCGGAGTGTTGATCTCCCTGATGCATCACCCGTGCAAAATGAGCAACCGACCGCGCCTGCTATTGTAGAAACCGCGCCTGTCGTGACAGAAGCGGTAGACAATCCCATTCCTCCTGTCTACGTGACCGTCGCGCTGCATATTGAAGATTTGCCCGTTTACGCCCGGTGTGACGCCTATCCCGATTTTCGCCAGAAACTGCTCCAATTCGCTGAGGCCATAGCGCCGTATAACACCGCGGTCAACCTGCAAATTGACTACGAGTTCTTCGTAGGAGTTTCACGTTGCGAGACTCCTGCAATTCAGGTTGATACCCAAAATTTAAATGTGCTTGATTTTCTGACGGAGCTGTACGGCTACGAGATAGACGCCCATCAGGAAGGCGGTTGGGATATAGAAGGTCGGGACAATTATGCTGACATCCGTTACCTGGGCGGGCAAGTGGCCACAGCGATCAGCGAGAACGTCGGCGGGTTGGTGTGGGATGATCCGGCTCAATGGGCGACTCTCGCCAGCGGAGAACGTGGCCTGCAATACCCGGAGTTTACCTGGACGCCACAAGCGCTGACCCTAGCGGTCAGCTCCCAGCATCATCTGGGTGATTTCACAGATGATGACATCGCCAGCGGCGTGTGGATTCCTAAAGGGGCTGGAAATGACTTCTGGATACATGATCCCAACGGGTCACTAATCTATATCGGGCCGGGGGAATATGACAACTGGGGTTCCAGAGGGAGAAAACGCTCAACGCTAGAATTCGTGCAGGATATTTTATATCAGCTTAAAGCCGGTGCGCTTGATCAAAACGCGATGTACACTGCTACCATCGCCGTACCGCAGCGTATCATCTTCCACCCCGAAGAACACGCCGAACTACTGGCCATATTCGATCAACTTGCACCACTGGCCGCAGCTGGCGATCTCGTTTATGTCACCTACTCCCAGGCAGTAGAGATATGGCAAACACTTTACCATGCCCGGCCAAATATCTACATCCATGAGCCGTAGCGTTTTCTCGCTGTCTAATTTTTCTGGAAAGTGCGACACTCTTGATAAATGAGAATTGTTGGATGCGATAGTATTCGAGTATAAATGTATACAGAAAAACATGAATGCTCTTTGGTTAGGGTGAATTGTTGGACAGATAGTAGGCGCCCAACAAAGCGTGCACACCTTCGCTACGCTTCGGCTGGTGGGATTCGCCGCATTTTCAAGCATTTTTCTGGCTTCGAGTTTTTATCTGCTCCCAAGCAGAATCCACGCCCGCCCCAGCGCCATGCTTCGCGAACGCAAACCGTTGAAACTGTCGAAAAAGTGGGGGAATAACTAGCACAAAGCTACAGGGTTCTATAAGATAGAGGAACCTATGGCAAAATTCAAACCATGCAATGAAGATCAATTGGTCATGCTCCCGATTTCCCTGCAGG
>JAUXUL010000004.1 GCA_030680795.1 Anaerolineales bacterium
GTAATTCGTAATTCGTAATTTTTGATGCTGTTAGCAGAGTGATGAAACCTGCGAGAATTGCAACCACAAACTGCCAACCCAGCATGGCAACGCCAGGTTCGCCCCAATAGCCGGTGTCTGGCGTTACTCCGATTTTGGTTATGGCAATAAAGAGAAGAATAGAAAGCAGAAGGCTGAAGGAAAAAAGTGCAGAAATATAAATTGGTTTACGTTTGAAAAACCCTTGTGCATTGAAACCCTTTTTTATGAGCAGGAGAAATAATACAGCTTGAATCCCAATTGCAAGAAAATACCATAACAAGGGACTCAAGCGTTCGTAATATGGCAGGAGTCTCTCAGGGTTGAGATAACGCAGGAGGAACAGGAGCAGGCTTGAGGTCAGAAAAAGAAGCGCACAGGAAAAAATTATGGGCGCACGCGCAAATTTATCGAAGCGGGTCAAATCCCGGCGGGTTACAATGCCCAAATAAATCCCCAAAACAAAAAAGGATAATAAGATGGCCAGCAGGGCAACGCGCGCAAGAGACAGCCCGCCTTCAGACGGGACTAGTAATAACCCGAGCATGGCAGCCAGAGACTCAAAAGCCGCGGCAAAGAAAAACCACGGCCAAAATTTGGAAGGTGAATTTATCATATAAGTTAATCAGCCGCGTCCACAGGATGCTGCGCAAATGAATGCGGCTTAAGCAGGTTATTTAAAACTGGAAGCCGCCCCGGACAGGCACAACCTTGTGTGAATAATTTTTTACATATCCGAAAAGGCGTTCCTGCAAGAGCACCCAATCTGCGGAGGCCAGGATGCGGCGCGCCTGGGGACCATCAGTGGCGAGCAAGCCAACTTGAATTTGGGGGTAGGAACCGTAAATGGTGGCCCATGCTTCGGCAGGCTGCAAACCAAGCCTTTGCACACCGGGCACAAATTCGCCGATGATGAATTCAAAATATTCCTGATCGCGCTCTGCGGCGATGTCCCAGGTCATGATAACTTTTACTGGCATGTTAATCTTTTTGATAATCCAATACAACAACTTTTGTTTCGTCAGGCAAACTCGAGCGGGTTACTTTCAAGGAAGGCTGCGATTCGATCATGCCAAGACCCATTTCCTTTAAGAACTTGTTAAGCGAATCGAGATTCACTTTTGTATCGGGCGTGGAATAGTGCATGGGGATGACGATATTCGGCTCCAGCAGGCTGACAACCTCTGCGGCTTTGGCGGCATTAAGGCCGCTTCCGCCTCCCACCGGGACCAGAAGCACGTTGACCGTTCCGAGAGACTCCACCTCGCTTTGAGTGGGTGTGTCTTGCATATCGCCGAGGTGGGCTACGGTAAGGCCGTCGTAATCGTAAACATAAAGCGTGTTGCTGACCTTGTCCTTTGCTTTCGTGGAGCGGCCGCTGCCTGCGGTTTGAATGGCTGTGATAAACACCCCGCCAATTTCAAATTCACCCGCGCCCGTCAGGACGTGAGTTGTGCTCTTCACTGCATCACTATAGCTGTGGCCGGGCGCATCATGGCTGATTGTGACGATTTCAGCCTTGAGCTTGAGTGCATCGTATCCAACTGTCTTTTGATCAAATGGATCCGTCACCACCGTGGCATAGTTACGTTCAGTGAGACGAAAGCAGGAATGTCCGTACCAGGTTATTTCCATGAAGTGAAGCCTCCGAAGGGCAATTATACACGTAATAAAAGCCGCACGTACAGATTTGTACATGCGGCTTGTTTTAAGAATATTATTTTTTACGGGCACATTGGGCTTAGCTTGTTGGTTTCTTCGAGCTGGTCTTTCCAGATGAATTCTCCCTTATCGCTGGTAATGTAATATGTTGCGCCATTGGGGGCCATGGCTACTGTAATACCACCATAACCAGACATGAACGGCACCCAAGGGGTACAGGTAAAGGCTGCATTGTCCGCTGTGGTGTATTGATATGCCCAGAATGAATTGTTATACATGTAGTTTATCGAGGTGTCGAAACCACGATCTGCTGAATTTTTCTGCATTCCGGCCGCAAGTACGGATGTCTCAAGGATTTGCGTGCCATTGGCTGCGCCGTTGTTGTTATTGATCAGTTTGGCGAGTTTTGCAAGATCATCCTGTGTCCAGAATAATCCGTAACCGCCAAAGGGCACACCGGTCGGGCTATTATCTGTGCGAATGGTGGTCATGGCGCCAGCAGACAAATTGATGGGCGTATAAACTTCGTCGCGCACCATATTGAAGATATCACTTCCGCCGCCCTGCGCGACAAGGTAATTATTCATGGCTCGCGCAAGAAGGAAGGTATCATGGGAATGATAGATCCAAACCGTTCCGGGGTTAACCTTCCAGGGGAAGTTGAAGGCGGCTGTGATCTTATCAGTGTATGGTTCGGCAAGGAAGAAGGTTTCCTCGTAGGAACCGCCCTCGTCTGATTCAAACCCAGCAAGGCGGTAGTTACCGCTTGCCATGTCAATCATGTGGCCAAAGGTGGTGTTAGTCCATGTGCCGCCCTGTGTGTATTCGGGCACATAATCCTTGATCAGCAGGTTGGTGACGCCCGTGCCATACTTCTGAGCCAAACGCATGAGTGCGACGCTTGTAAACGCGGTCTTGGCTGTGGAATACGAGGGAGTTCGCATACTTTCACAATAGGCATATGAGCCATAACGCGTTGTACAACCACCAATATAATTGACGCCGTTGTAGTACACGCCATAACTGGTCACGGTGCCGGCAGTACCGCTGCCAAATATGCTGACATTGATTCCAGAAGACGGGTAATCAGTGGCGAGAGCAGATATCGACTTGGTGGGCAGGCGGTTTGCAACTTCGATCACGTGGCTGTCTTTGATGGTGGCTGCATTCGCAACCGCACCAGCAGTATAAGTTGCGCTTAACTGACCCCACATGTTAACCTGATAATAAACACAGGTTTCCTGAGTGATCTGGTAACGCACATTGGAGACCGATGTAGCGTTGAACAGGAACGTCATTACGCCGTTATGGGTGCAGTTTGAATTGCGCTGCACAAGTGCAAATGGGAAGGAAGCACGAGACCAGCCATTATCCGTTGTCTCTGACCAGGCGCGTCCCGGGCCGACAATGTAATTCCAATAGGGATGACCTGTATAGGATAATCCTTGAACAGATGGGATCAGATGGCTGCCGTTTTGAACGAATTGAAAACTAAATTCAGGCAAATGTTTGCGGGGGTTATCACTTTTACCCGTGTAACGATAGGTATCCTTAACTTCACTAAAACCACCGCTGGTCGCTTCGTTATTCAAAGTCAGCGTGCCTTCAAACGTATGCAAAGGCATGGCGGCAGTGGCTGGCAATGCGAATGCGCTGTCATCCACAGGTGCCGCACTTGAACCGCTGGTCAAATCCGCATACGTCAATAAAGTGCGCGAGACGATGCCGGAACCCGTTAAAGGATCGCCGGGTACTGCGCCGCCTGGAATAGGTGTGGGTGAAGGTCCTGGAGTAGCCGTAGGCGGAATCGGGGTATTGGTGGGGGCGGGGCCTGATGTGCCACTTACGGTAGTATCTTCCGCATAGCAGTGATCGGCTGTTGAGTCCTGCCCGCGGTAACGAATCTGGAAATTGGCATTATTGTCTGCGCCGGCGATGTTGCTGACTGTGACCGAGGAAAACGCATAATCATCCTGCCCGTCAGTTTTTTGCTGAATCACCACCCAGCCACTGCCGGTATTGTACTCTGCATAGCACCAATCAGCCGATTCCAATAAACCCGCAGCCAGATTCGTGGTAACAGAAATCGAGTTGTAACCAACCGTGGAAACGGTGCGTGTGATGTCGCCGGTGTTGAGTATATGCACTGAGCTTCCGGTAATGATGCGTGCGGTGTCAAGGCTTATTCCGTCGGTGGCGCTCGTGGCGCTCCAATCTGCATAGCCGGAATTGAAATCTGTAAAATAGATGGTACTGGCTGCCTGCACTGTTTGAGGCTTTCCCACTAAAACAAGCGTAAGTACAAGGAACAGAACTGCCCCTAGACGAAACAACGGTTTATTCATGGCAATCTCCTTTTGATGAAAGTGAAAGAAAACGATACGGCTGGTAGACCGCCTGCCAGTCGAAAACAAAACGAGCCACTTCCCCGAAGGAAGCAACTCGTTAGTTATTTTTAAAATGAATTAAGGTTATTCAAATGATCTGATTGGCGAAAGAATTTAAGAGGTCCTAGCTTTTCAAAACTTCCTTTTTGCAGCGCGCCATCCTGATATATGGGAAATGTGTGTCCTGAGTCACGCAATTGTTTAATGGTTTGCGCCAATCCCAGTGTGCCATATTCACGCGAACGTGTGGTGTGA
Source organism: Anaerolineales bacterium (assembly GCA_030680795.1). Taxonomy (GTDB): domain Bacteria; phylum Chloroflexota; class Anaerolineae; order Anaerolineales; family Villigracilaceae; genus Villigracilis. The sequence goes on from JAUXUL010000004.1 coordinate 4,323, forward strand.
TCGAGATCAAGCAATTCGGTCATAAATGTTTGGTTGGTGGAGGCTTCCTGCAAAATGCGTCCATCCGGGTCAATGATGGTGGAACGTCCGCCGCCCCAGGTTCCAACTCCATTTATGCTGACAAAATAACATTGATTGAACAGGGCATTCGCACGTGCCATCACCAGTTCAAGTTCGCGGTCAGAGGTTGGTGTAAGTGTGGGTTGAATAATTACTTCCGCGCCCATCCATGCTAGTGTACGGGACACTTCTGGAAACCACATGTCATAACAGATACATAACCCAAAACGCCCCACATCTGGAATTTCGAACACACAGAATTCATTCCCAGCTGAAGTGCCTGCTTCATACGGAAGCCAGGGAAACATTTTGCGATATTTTGTAATGATCTCACCTTGCGGCGAAATGACAATGGCAGTGTTGTACATTTTGTCGCCATCACGTTCCCACATGGAACCAGGCACAAGCCATTGATGAGTTTTTCGTGCCAGTGCACACAAACGGTCAGTAAGCGGACCTGGTATCGACTCTGAATTTTTTAAATACCAATCCTTATCCTCAGGCGTGACAAATTGAACCAATCCTGGCACGATCAATTCATGGAACACAACCATGTTTACCCAGGGCAAACCTTTTGCGATATTTAATGCAACGTCAGACATTTTATCCAGCGTCCCCTGTGCGTCAAAGGGAGAGACGGACATTTGCACAGCTGCGATTCCAAACAACCGAGTCATAAATGGCTCCTCATTACTCAACAAAATGACAGGCGACAAAACGCCCGTTTCTTACCTGACGGAAAGCTGGTTCTGTTTCTTTACATTTATCCTGTGCAAGGGGACAACGCGTGTGAAAGCGACAGCCCGAAGGAGGATTGACCGGGCTGGGGACATTTCCCTCCAACACCGTTAATTCGCGTTTCACAATATCCACAACCGGCATAGGGATCGCACCGAACAAGGCTTGTGTGTATGGATGCAGAGGTTCGTCGTACACATCCGAAGCATCGCCCAACTCAACCATCTTACCCAAATACATAACACCAATACGATCACTAATATGTTGCACCACATTTAAATCATGCGAGATAAACAAATACGTCAACCCAAGCGATTTCTTGAGTTCATCCAACAGGTTGATGATCTGTGCCTGCACCGAGACATCCAACGCGGACGTGGGTTCATCCAAGACGATTAACTTCGGATTCAATGCGAGTGCACGTGCCACCGCCACACGTTGACACTGTCCACCGGACATTTCATGCGGAAAGCGGTCAAGGTGTTGTTCGCCAAGACCAACCTGTTCGAGCAATTCAATCACTCTTGGGCGAATCTCATCTTTTTCCAAAACCTTATGCGTGATCAACGGCTCAGCTACAATTTGTTCAACACGAAAACGCGGACTCAATGACGAAAGTGGATTCTGAAACACGATCTGCATCTCGCGTCGAAGTGACTTCATCCTGTGTCTATCAAGCGCTGTAATATCCTGCTCATCAAAAAGGACTGTGCCTTCTGTGGGTTCGATGAGCCGCAAGATCATCCGCCCGAGGGTAGTCTTCCCGCACCCAGATTCGCCGACCAGACCAAAGGTCTCGCCCGAGGCAATGGAAAGGTCAACCCCATCCACGGCATAGACGAATCGGGCATTTCCAGAAAGCCATCCACCCGGCAATCGGAAATGTTTTTTGAGGGAGTGAACTTCAACAAGATTTGTCATTGGTTTACAAGAAAACAAGCGCTTTGATGGACTTCATTTACGTTGATGAGCGCAAGCATTTCTATGCGGCATCGATCAAATGCAAACTCACAACGCGGTGCAAATGGACAACCCGTCACCGCCCCGGGGTTGGATGGAACAGTTCCAGGAATTGCCGCCATCTTTTTGCCGCGAGAGCCCGGCTTGGGAATGGCATTCATCAGGCCGCGCGTGTAAGGGTGTTGCGGGTTATTGAAGATATCTTTTGTTGTGCCGATCTCAGCCACCCGTCCTGCATATAGGACTGCCAATCGGTCACATGTCTGCGCAACGACACCGAGATTATGTGTGATGAGGATGACGGAAATATCGAATTGTTTTTGCAGGTCGCGTAACAATCTCAATATCTGCGCTTGAATGGTGACATCGAGCGCAGTGGTGGGTTCGTCCGCAATCAACAATTGCGGACGACACGAAAGCGCCATGGCGATCATCACGCGTTGCTGTTGTCCGCCTGAGAGTTGGTGCGGATAGGACTTCATCACACGCTTGACATCTGGCAAACCAACTGCTTCGAGCATTTCAGACGCACGCGCCTCTACCGTGTTGTCTTTCAGATCAGTATGCTGACGGATAACACGCTTCATTTGTTCGCCAATAGTAAAGACCGGGTTCAATGATGATGATGGATCTTGAAAGATCATCGCGATCTTTCCACCACGCACCTGTTCCATTTCGGAGGCAGACAGGTCGCGCAAGTTCATGTCATCAAAGGAAATTGTCCCGTTGGTGATGCTTGCAGAACGAGGTAACAACTTCAAGATCGAAAGACCCGTTACGGTTTTTCCGCATCCCGATTCGCCAACGATACCGAACACTTCTCCGCGTTGGACATCGAACGAAATTCCATTCAAGGCTTTCAGAATTCCGCGTGAGGTTTTGAATTCGAGATTCAAATCTTTGACTTCAAGCAATGACGGTTTCATTTGTATTGCCTTGGGTCAAAGATGTCGCGCAATGTATCGCCCAATAAATTGAATGCCAGCACGACGATAAATATGGCAATGCCGGGATAAGTGGAAATCCACCATTGATCCAGAATGAATGTGCGGCCTTCGCTGATCATTAAGCCCCAATCGGGCGAGGGAGGTTGTGTGCCGAGGCCAATAAAAGCCAGTCCGCCCATTGCAAGGATGACCGTTCCCAGATCCACGGTTGCCTGTACAAGAATGGGCGACAACGTATTCGGCAGGATATGTTTGAAGATAATAACCGTATCGCTCACGCCGATTGCCTGCGCGGCTTCGACAAAGTATTGTTCCTTCAAACTGACAGCCGCGCCGCGCGCAATACGCGTGTACCAGGGCCACCACGAAACGACCAGCGCGATAGCGGCTTTATCCAACCCGCGACCGATGGATGCAGCGATTGCCATCGCTAATAATAAAGAAGGGAAGGCAAGAAACAAATCGGTAATGCGCATGATAACTTCATCCACCCAGCCGCCTTTGTAACCAGCCAATGCACCGAGCGGCGCGCCGATCAATACCGCAAACAAAACCACACCAATCGGAACCACCAAAGCGGGGCGTGCACCGTAAATAATCCGGCTTAAAATATCGCGACCCAATCTGTCTGCACCCAATAGAAATTTTGCAGAGGGTGGATGCATGGTGTCACTCGCATTAGTGCTTCCCTGCCCTTGATCTGGATAGGGCGCAACAAATGGCGCAAAGATCGCGATAAGAATAAAAAATATAATTATGACCGTACTGATGAGAGCCAGCGGGTCACGCAGAATGACATTAAACACATGACGTGTCGTACGCATGTTTTGAGATTCGGTGATGGTGTGAGCGGGATGATCCATAAAGTTCACTTTAGCCGAATTCGTGGGTCCACCCACATTTGTAGCAGGTCAACGATCAGGTTGATGAGCACGTATCCACTTGCGCCGAGCAGGGTCATGCCCATGATGGCGGGGTAGTCCAATGCCAATAACGAACGGACTGTAAACAAGCCAAGCCCGGGCCAATTGAAAATGACTTCAACGAAGAATGTGCCTGTCAACGCGTATGCGACAGTGAGACCGATCACTGTCAGCGTGGGGCTGATGGCATTCTTCAATGCGTACAAATAGGTAATAACCCGTTCCCGAATCCCGTATGCACGAGCGGTACGGATGTAATCCTGCCCAAGCACTTCGAGCATGGCGGCGCGGTTCATACGCGCGATCAACCCGATAGGATATGCCGCCAGGGTAAACCCGGGAAGGACAAGGTGGTGAAAAACATCTTTAAGGGCGATCCAGTTTGAGGTCAGGAATGTATCGAGAAGAAAGAAGGATGTGACAGGATCGATGGGATTCGTAAATCGCAGGTTTGAATCTACGCGTCCCGAAAGAGGGAATAAGTCCAAATTACGAAAAAATGCGATTTGCATTAATAACCCGAGATAGAAAGCCGGCATGGAAACGCCGACGATGGAAATGATGCGAACGAAGACATCTGCCCACGTGCTTTGCCAGCGCGCGCTCAATACGCCGAGAGGCACACCGATCAAGGTGGCAATGAACATTCCGAAAAATAGAAGTTCAAGTGTGGCGGAGAGACGATCTGTAAGCTCCTGTAGCACAGGGCGTTTGGTGGCGATGGAGTCCCCGAGATCGCCATGTACGAGATCCTTCATGTAAATTGCGTATTGCACAGGGAGTGGACGATCCAGCCCCAATTTTATGCGGATGCGTTCAAGGTCTGCCGGGCGCGCCCTGGTTGACCCAAGATAAAGAGCGGCTGTATCCGTCGGCACCACGTGTGAAATGGAAAACGTGATCAGTGATACGCCGATCAATACGAATATGGCGGTGAGGATACGACGGAAGATGAATTCGAAGGCGCGCATAAGATTGTTTGATGAATTCCCCTTCCCGCTTGTGGCAGGAAGGGGAATTCCGACGAAGGAGCAGTAAGAGAAGAGCGGGTTACTTAGCCGCTCGCAAATTGTAGTAGTCGAAATGCCAGAACGGATAGTTAAGGTTGTATTCAAAACCAGTGATGGCATTCGGGATAACGTAGACTGCCATGGTGTCGTAGAAGAATACACCGGGTGCTTCTTCAACGAGCAATGTAACAGCTTCCACGTACTTGTCCTTGGATGCGGCGAAATCTGTACCGCTCAATGCGCTGGCTTCATCCCACAAAGCATTGTATTCGGGGCTGTTCCAGTACGAAAGATTCCAAGATGGCTTCTCGGTGTAGTAGAACAATGACCACAGGTTGTCTGCGCCGGCATCTGCATAAGCGGGCCAGTAGAGCATCAGAGTCATATCCTGTGCATCTGCGCCGGATCGTCCAAGTTTCAACTGTTCGCCGAGAGAGAGGGCTTCAATGGTTACATCCACGCCGATCTGTGCGAAGGAATCCTTGATCAATGGAGCAAAGGCTTCTTCTGAAGCATTCGAGGCTGTGTAGGTCATGCGGATGCTAAAGCCGCCGCCTTCGTGACCAGCTTCGGTCAAAAGCGCCTTGGCTTTTTCGATATCATAGGTGTACTGACCGACACTATCATCCCACGGATACACACCAGCAGGCACTGGACCAAAGCTTTGTGTGCCGAGTCCGCTTGCACCGATATTGATGATGTCCTGATATGGAATGGCATAGGAAAGCGCCTGGCGGACTTTTACGTCATCCAATGGAGCGCGCAGTGTATTGAAGTAGGCCATATAGTTGAAGAAGGATGGTTCCTTCATTACGGTGTAATTGGGGTCGCTTTCGAATGCGCCAAGGTTTTCATTGGGCAAACGTTCGGCGAGGTCAGCTTCACCGCCTTCGAGCATTTGCTGGCGGGTGGTGGCTTCAGGTACGAGAGAAGCGACAACTTTTTCATATTGACCGGCTTCCCAGCCACCCCAATATTCGGTGTTTTGAGTGAATACAACTTCAACGTCAGGAGTATAGGATTCGACCATGTAAGGTCCAGTTCCATAGCTTGTGCCATCGGCCCAGAAGTTCTCATCAGCGGCGAAGCCTTCGAGGGCTTTCGGGCTGACGATGTAAGCGGCATACATGGAGGAAGCGATCAGATCAATGGGTTGAGGCGTGCTGAGGTTGAACTTCACGGTCAGGTCATCCACCACTTCCACGTTATCCACTGACCACCAAATGAAGCCGGCACCGCCATGATCTTTGACAGCATCGATGGAAGCCTTAACAGCCGCCGCATTCATCGGTTCGCCGTCATGGAAGTTCACACCGGAGCGCAGATTGAATGTGTAGGACAAATAATCATCGCTCACCGACCAGCTTTCAGCAAGCACTGGAGTATAAGTTTCAGCGGAGCCAGGCTTGTTGATCTTCAAGAGTGTTTCATACACATTGGGCAGATAAGCCGCTTCAGTTGAGAAAGAAGCGATCGGATCCCACGTGTCAATTGTTGAAGAATATGCGATCTTCAACACCACAGGGCCAGCGGCGGGAGCTTCGGTCGCGGCGACTGGGGCTTCTGTAGATGCCACAGGCGCTTGCGTAGCAGTCGCGGCAGAGCCACAAGCGGTCACAAGCAATGCGAGCACCACCAACAAAGACAAAACGAACAGATTTCTTTTCATATTTTCTCCTTTTTTATTGGACGAATTTGCGTAATCCTATCACAGCGAGTTTGCAGAAAGTTTGCAATCCATTAGCGGATATAATTCAAGAGCATGAAACAATCCCCGCTGTTGAACACAAAATTCACGCCTCCCCCAAGTGTTGGATACCTGCCGCGCCCTCATTTAATCCAATGGCTGGATAATCACATGGGACAGCGACTCACCCTCATTTCCGCGCCGCCTGGATATGGCAAGACCACTCTGCTTGCGGACTTTTTCATCGCTCATTCTGGACCCGCGGCCTGGTACCAGCTCGAGGCATCTGATTCTGACCCAACAGTTTTCCTGACCCACCTGATCGAGTCGATTCGCCGCATGAAGACAGCAGGTAAAAAAGCCAGCAAGATCGGGCAAAACGCTCAATCCCTGCTAAACAGCGCCGAATCAGGTGTGGATTCGCGGCGTGTGCTCACTGTTCTAATTAACGAACTCTCCGAACAGATCCATGATTCACTGCTCATCATTCTTGAAGATTATCACTTCGTGGCGAGTCCGATCGTCCATCAACTATTGGACTATTTATTGGAAAACGCGCCGCCAACCCTGCACTTTATTATTTCCACACGCACTGATCCTCCGCTTGCGCTGGCACGTTTACGCGCGCGTGGATTGTTATCCGAATTACGCGCCAATGACCTGCGCTTCAGTGATGACGAAGTAGCAACCCTGCTTCGTCGCGAAGTTCCCGACATATCTTCTGAAAGCTTGAGCGTATTAAGTCAAAAAACAGAAGGCTGGGCTGCGGCTTTGCAGATCGTACGCAGTTCACTGGCTGGGCAGGATGCTGAATCAGCTCGCGAGATCGTGACGTCATTAAGCGGCTCGCATCGATTCGTTTTTGAATATCTCGCTAAAGAAGTTTTCCAACGTCAACCTGAAACGCGGCAATCCTTCCTGTTGCAGACATCCATCCTCTCGCAAATGAATGCGGACTCCTGTAATGCCGTAGCGGGAATAAAAAATTCACAGGATATGCTCGAAGAATTGGAACGCGAGAATTTATTCATCACCAGTCTGGATGAAAAGCAACTTTGGTATCAATATCACTTTCTCTTTCGGGAATTCCTACAGAACAGGTTACGCCGCGAGAATGGCGGGCAGGTCAAAGGTCTGGAAAAACGCGCGGGCGCATATTATGAATCCCAGCATGAATATGCAGCGGCTTTCCTCCAGTATATATCCGCACAGGACCATGAATCCGCTGCGCGTGTCGCATCCATCTTTGCAGCGGACTATGTCGAACGCGGTCGCGTTGAAGTATTACATCGTTATCTCAATATGCTGCCAATCGAAACTCTGCGCGCCAACCCTGAGCTATTGCTTCAAAATGGCAACGCGCACCGCAGACTTGGAGAAGCGGGGCTGGCAGTTACCTCTTATGAAGATGCGCGCGCCAGTTTTGCAGCGCAAAAAAATACATCTGGCATGAGTCGCGCATTGACGAAACTTGCCGAAGTCTATCGCGCACAGGGAAATTATCGTCAGGCAGAAACGCTTGCAGAGCAGGCCTTGCAGGTTGCGCCAGTGGAAGATTTCACTGCACGCGCCGAAGCCTTGATGGCGCTTGCAAAGACAACAGGCTTTTTAAGCAGTATGGATCGCGGCCGCGAATTGGCTGAGCAGGCCGTTGAAGAGGCGCGCAAATCCGACAGGCTTTCTGCGTTATTGCGTGCAAACTTTATTCAATCATTGGGACAAATTTGCTGGTGGCATGGAGATCCGATCTCTGCTGCCAACCATGCGCAGGAAGCCTTGCGCCTTGCACCCGATGAACTTTCACCGATTGCCGCGCAGGCATGTGTATTGTTAGTCACCCCGCATTTATACTGGCGTGAATTTGAAACCGCCCTGCGTTACGCCGAACGTGGATTAGAGATCGCGCAAACATTGCACTTGAACGAACTATTACCCGCCGCCTATACCGCGCTCGGTAATGTGTTGACTCGTTTTGGCGAAACCGCGCGCGCCGAAGCCGCCTTACGTCAATCCGTGGAACTCGCTCAACAATTGGGCATTGCATCATACGAACAATTAATGGCCACGGGCTATCTGGCTTATAACCTGTACGGTCAGGGACGTGTAGATGAAGCATGGCAATTAGCCGAGGGCGCGTTGTGGGCCTACACAGGCAGCCCCGATACATACGAAGCTTTTGTTTGCCGAAGCGTGCTCGCAGATGTAGCTCTGGAAAATAATGAACTTAACCGTGCCGAAAATCTCTTTAGTGATCTCGCTAAAACCGGTGAACGCCGCCAATTCCGCGTACCGCTTGCCATGGTGTATTTTGGACTTGCTTACATTCACCTCGTCACAGATCGAAAAGAGACGGGCATCAAACATGCCTGCAAAGCATTGGAATTGATCGAGCCGACCAAAGCTTTCCAGCTTTTTATTGACCAGGGCGAACGTAGCCGCGTGGTGTGTAATGCACTTGTAGACGCAGGTCATAAAGGTCCGTTTTTAGATCGTGTGCTTGAAAATTTACCTGGCAAAAAGAAACCAGCGACGATCACGATTGCGAATCAATCCGTGATTAATATCAAAACCCTTGGCAGTTTTCAGGTTTTCGCGGGGAATGAAGAGATCTCACAGGAACGCTGGGTCTCCACCAAAGCACGTGACATGCTTGCATACTTCATAACTTTTCGTGGGGAACGTATCCCTGCGGATCGCATCTTCGATGGGATCTGGGCTGAAAAAGGCGGACGCGGCCTGACAGCCTTTCATACGGCACTCTCCCGTTTACGCAGCGCTTTGAAAACAGGAGAAAGCTCTCCGCGTTTAATTCTTGTGGAAACGGGAAACTATCGCATCGACGCGGCGCGCTTTACAATCGATGTGGACGAATTCGATTTCGCCCTCGCCAAAGCCCGCGCCAGCACAAATGACGAAGCTGCCGCGCGTTTTTATGAACAAGCTATAAATTTATATAATGGTGAATACCTGAAAAACTTCTATTACGATTGGATTTTCCCCGAGCGCAGACGATTAACTCAGGCGTATCTTGGTTCTTTACGCGCGCTCGCAGATCATCATTATGCGCATCGGCGCTACACGCGTTCACTTGAATTACTTGAACGTGCCTTACGGGTGGATAATTTACAAGAGGATCTGCAATGTCAGGTCTTGCGTGCCTATGCTGCACTGGGAGATCGCGCAGGGTTGATCAGTCAATACCAGGAGATGAAGCGTGTGCTAGCCAAAGAATTGGATATGGAACCCCTGCCAGCAACTGAAACGCTTTATCAAAGGTTATTGGAAAATTTTAAAAGTTAATATTAAGGACCCCAGGACCACATGCCCAAAACAAAACTAATTCCCTATCTCGAAGCCACCTTTGCCGTTGTTATTTGGGGCGGAACATTTATCGCCACCAAGATCGCTCTGCAGGAAGTCTATACCCAAGACCTCCGAGTTCTTTGGGAACTCGGAGGTCTGGAATAGCGATAGATATAGGGTCTACCTGCCTGAATTTAAGGTCAACCCAATTGCCTCATAAATTCCACTGGTGAAATTGCCTTCACAGGTGATTTTTTATAATCCTTCAAATCGCGGGTCACAATAAAATCCAAGCCTTCGGCAAGCGCGCTGGCAGATTGAATGGCATCTTCAAAATCTTCCATTTCCAAACGCAGGGCAGAACGCAGGACTTCGTGATTTACCGCGCAGACCTCAAACGTGTCGGTCAGATCATTCACCATTCGCAGGGCTTGTTTCTTATCCAATTGTTTGCGCGCAACATAGAACACGGTGGCGGGTGTGATCGCGCTCAAATAACCCGTAAAGAGTTCATCTTCATGCGCCTGCCATACAGCGGCAACCTGCCCGCCGAAAGGCTCACGCGCCAGCAAAGCATCCAAAATGATGTTCGTATCCAGCAGGGCGCGGGTCATTTATATTTCCCAACGAGATAATTGACGTAATCCCTTTTAATTTGTTTGTTGGAAGGAATGCGACCAGTTTTTGGGCGAAGCGCGCCATAAAGATGATTAAGCGTGCGTTTTCGTTTTGTTCTTGGGGCTTCATAAGCAAGCGTGTCTGCCAGCACTTTCATCAATGCCAGTCTTTCCGCTTGCGACATTCTTCTCACCTGAGTGACAACTTGAGTGTATGTCATGTTATGCTCCTTTCATGTCTATTTTACACCGTTCAACAATGAAAACTGAACACTATATTACTTTCCCTGCGCCTGTCCTTTTTATCACGCCTAACCGCAAGGGCTATCCCTACGCCTTGATTTCATTTTACAAGAGATACCCGTCAACGTCAAAGAGGGATTTATAATTCGGCCATTATTTTCGCCAAAGGAAACTGAATGCCCAAATCAAAACTTCTTCCCTATCTCGAAATCACCTTTGCCGTTGTTGTTTGGGGCGGCACATTTATCGCCACCAAGATCGCTCTGCGGGAAGTCTCCCCCGCCACGATCGTCTGGCTGAGGTTTGCGATGGGACTGGTCATTCTCGGCGCGGCTGTTTTTGCGCGCAAACAATTCGCATGGCCTGAAAAAAGCGAGTGGCTGTATCTGGCTTTGCTGGGCTTCCTGGGTGTCACTTTTCATCAATGGCTGCAAGCCACGGGATTGCAAACTGCAAAAGCAACCACCACTGCCTGGATCGTTGCCACAACGCCTGTCTTCATTGCCATTCTTGGCTGGCTGGCTTTAAAGGAAAAACTTAATTGGATTCAGACCAGCGGCATTGCCGTGGCGGCCTTCGGCGTTTTACTGATCGTCAGCAAGGGAAATTTTTCCGCATTATTTACAAGAGCAGAAGGCACATTCGGTGACCTGCTGATCTTCATCAGCGCATTGAACTGGGCGGTGTATACCATCCTTTCACGGCGCGAATTGGCGCGCCATCCTGCGGCGCGCATGATGTTTTACGTCATGCTGCTGGGCTGGCTCTTCACCAATATTTGGATCTTCGGTTTCGGCCCGGGGTTGAGTGAGATCGGTCAACTTTCATTCGATGGCTGGGGGGCAATCCTTATGCTTGGTATATTCGGCTCGGGCCTTGCCTACATTGCATTTTATGACGCGCTTCAAGCCCTGCCCGCTTCGCAGCTTGGCGTGTTCTTTAATATCGAGCCTCTAGTCACGGCATTCCTGGCATCTGTCATGATCGGCGAAGCACTTACACTGATTTCGTTGGTCAGCGGTGCGATCATTATTTTTGGTGTGTGGCTGGTGAATAGGAAAGGATGAAGGCTTGCATTGAGCGAGGTCGAAATGATGAATGAAAGAGCTACGCGCGGCGCGAGTGTGACTTCAACTAAAAACGGTTGGCGATTGGGAATACAAAAAGGAGATTCTCTCACCTATCGGGATGCCCAGCTCGATGACTATTCTCTACTCCCTCGGCATAAGTTTCCGCATCGGACTCTTAGCCTCAGCCTGCTCGCCAGAGCCTCAAGTAGTTCCCTGCCTGGGACATGGGGCTTTGGGTTGTGGAACGATCCATTCGGCATGTCGCTTGGGTTTGGCAGGAGTCCCTTTCGATTGCCTACATTGCCAAATGCAGTCTGGTTCTTTTACGGCTCCCCGGAGAATTACTTGTCTTTTGCTTCTGATGATCGAGTTCCGAGACCGCCAGCAAACGGATTCATGGCGCAAGCGTTTCGTTCGCCAAAGTTTCACCCTCTGCTTATTCCCGCGGGGTTGGCTCTTCCATTTACCCACAGGACCGCAAGAAGATTATTGAGCAGGGTCATTGCCGAGGAGGGAGTCGCGCTCGGCGTGGATGTCACTCAATGGCACGCATACGGGCTGGACTGGAATCCGAAGCGTGCGCTCTTTTATCTGGACGGCGCGTTGGTGTTTGAGTCGGAGGTCAGCCCGCATGTCCCGCTAGGATTGGTTATTTGGGTTGATAATCAATATGCGGCATTTACCCCCGATGGAAAGATTGCCGCAGGGGTAGTGGAGAATGGAGAGAATTGGGTTGAAGTTGAGAATATCGTAATGAGTGATGCGTGAAACGTAGCAGGCCCCGATCAAAGCGCGGCATAACCAAAGCGTTTTCATTTCTTTACATCAGGACCGAGCAAAAACAACAATATTTGTGGAATTCATATTCATTGAATTGGGCCTTGACATTTTTCCTCAAGTCCTGTATATTACCACTTAGTTATATAACCAAATGGTAATATACAAGCGACTCCGATGACAACTGACATGCTTAGCCTCACCTTCGCAGCTTTAGCCGACCCTACACGCCGACAAATATTGGCCCGGTTAGCGCACGGCGAAATGTCAGTGACACAGTTGGCGGAGCCCTTTGATATGACCATGCCCGCGGTCTCCAAGCATCTCAAGGTGCTGGAGCGCGCGGGCTTGATCGTGCGCGGGCGTGAAGCCCAATGGCGTCCGGCCAAATTGCAGGCCGCGCCGCTCAAGGAGGCCTCTGATTGGGTGGAGCAGTATCGTCATAACTGGGAAGACAGTTTCGACAAACTGGATGCCTATTTGAAGACCATTCAGAACAAGGAGAAAGATGGTGAGTAGCAGGATCACATAGATGAATGAAAGCGGACAATGTTCCTATGCGCGCGCAAAGGATATTGTCATGCCCGAATCGTTTTATAGTTAGTAAAAATTTCGTCAAACAAAAAAGGAAAAGGTAAAAAATGAACCAATTAGAAGAAGGACAGATTAAAGTAAGCCACACCTTTGATGCACCCCTCGAAATGCTTTGGAAGGCCTGGACGGAGCCGGAGCATTTTATGAGATGGTACGGGCCCAAAGGTTTCACGGCCCCCACATGCGAGATTGATTTGCGCGAAGGTGGCCGCCATTTGTGGAGCATGCAATCCCCAGATGGCAGGAAAATGTATTTCACGGGTAACTACAAGGAAGTGCAGCCGATGACACGCCTGGTATATACCGATAGCATGTCGGATGCCAACGGCAATGTGATGTCGGCTGAGATGATGGGTATGCCCGAAGGGGCGCCAGTAACCATGGATGTGATCGTGACCTTCGAGCACGCCGATGGCAAAACGACCATCACGGTAAGCCACGTTGGGCAAGGTGACGCCGGAACGGGTTGGAAGCAGGCCTTTGATAAGCTGGAAGACATGTTGGCACAGGCGTAATTGTTTGATAAGCGAAATGAGTTTAAGCCGGCTTCGATGAAAAGAAAACAAAAAAACAGGGAGAAAAAGTGGTTTCAGCTTTGGCGAAGCAAGAGAAATCACTCGTGACGGATCAAAGGAACTATCCTTAGGATTGGATTCAATGACTGGTTATACAATAATTAATGCAGAGAACCTTGATGAAGCAGAAATAATTACTAAAACCTGTCCAATGATTACAGGCATAAGAGGATACGAAGCTAGGTCAATGTAACTGTCAAGGAAGTTGTTTATGGAGAGGTAACTCCGTATCGGGGTTACCTCTTTTGTTGCCCACCTAACTAAATACTCGGACACCATCCGACCGCCGAATGGCTTATCTATCTCTTGGATTCTAATGCCTATCCTAATTAGAGGTTTAGGCCGTCATAGGTTAAAAATCCCTAATCTAGTTTCGCCGATTTTAGCATCTCAACGGCGAATTCGCTATGTCTCAAAAATCAACTTCCACTACGCGGAAATCCATAAACTCATGGACCAGGTCAGCGACGCCCTTCCACAAAAAGGGCGTTTTTTATTGCTAGAGAGCTATTTCAATTTCAAACGGAATGAGACGTGTTGAGTCTGACGCGCTAACTCGGAGCCTTTTTTATGGGTCACGGATTGCCTTCTAGAACAATCCGGGCCAGAACTGTGGCATGAAAGCGCGCAGCAAAGCGTCAATGATGAGACCGAGGATAAGAAAGCCGCCAAACCTGCGGTTGTGCTGGAATGCGAAGCCGGAGAACCAGACGGGCCAGGCCGGCCAGCCTGCGGGGGCTTGCGCGGGGCGCGGGTTGTTCATCACCTTGAGAACGGTCAACGCTTCCTTGTAGGCCAGGAAAACGATAAGCATGGCAGGAGTGAAATAGCGCGGTACAAAGACCAGATAAGCAATGACAGCATAGATCATGACGATCGCGATCTGATCCACGCGGCGGGCAACGGCTTCACCGACGCGCACGGGAAAAGTGCCGACGCCCTTGGTTTTGTCGTCGTCATGCTTGTCAATGTGCTTGGCTACGTTGATGCTGGCAACGCTCAACCCAAACGGAATACCCGCGAGGACAACATTCCAATTCCAGAACCCTGAAAGAACGAAGTACACGCCTGCAATCATGATCGGTCCCCAGATCAGGAAGATGGCTAGTTCGCCAAGCCCCCAATATTTGAAGGGATAGGTGTACGCAAGCAGGACAACCGCGCCAAATGCAAACAAGCCGATTGTGGTGGCGGAAAAGTTTGTATAAATTATGGCATACACACCAGCCAGGGTTGCCAGCACACCACTGACAATGAACCAGCGGATCGAGGTGGCGTTATCCCAAAATTTTTGGACGAGGGGATGCACGCCATACTGTGTGCGGAAGTAGTTATCCTTGTCGACACCGCGGTTGTAGTCGGTGTAGTCGTTGAGGATGTTGTTCGTGCCGTGCGCGATGAACAGACCAAGGGTCACAATGAAAAATGGGAGCCATGAAAAGTATCCATCACGGGCGGCCAAAATTCCCGCAATCACGCAGGAATATACGGTGACCAAAGTCACTGCAGAACGGGTGGCAATCAACCATTTGGAAACGACATCCAGTGCATCCCACTCTTTTTTGTCTTCCATCTTGATCAGCTGCCAGGAGGCTTTACGCCACATTGCAAAATTAATATTCATATACTCTCTCCTTGAGTAAATATTGAACGGTTTGTGCCACAGTCATAACGATCAAAACGAGATTATACAACCGTTTTGTGAAGTGCGGAACTTTTAGCCTCAGATAGCCAGACTTCAGAAATTTTTATGGACTCCCCATTATTGTGAATCATGGAAGATTACCGAAATCTGTCATCGGGTTTGTTACATCCCCAGTTTCTTGGCCTCTTTCCACAAGGCCTCCATTTCATCCAAAGACATGTCGGATAAATTTCGTCCTTTTCCCTTTGCGCCTTTTTCAACATATGCGAATCGCATTTTGAATTTTATATTTGCCTCTCGCAAGGCAGATTCAGCATCCACTTTGCGCCAACGGGCGAGGTTAACCAGTACAAAGAAGAGATCGCCCAATTCACCAGTGATCTGCCCGGGATTTTCGGCATGCTTGATCTCTTCGATTTCTTCACGGATTTTATCCAACACACCTTCTATCTCAGGCCAGTCAAAGCCGACACGCGCAGCACGGTCCTGATATTCCTGCGCCTGGGTCAATGCGGGTAACGCAGAAGGAACACCATCAAGCAAGCCCTTGTTTTCTATTTTCCCTTCGACTCCGCTCACATCGTCCTGGTGTTCTTTCAGAAGGGCAAGCTCTCCTCTTTCTTTTTCCTTCAATTTTTCCCAATTTTGCAAAACGCCATCTACACTGTTTAGTTCCTCATCCCCAAACACATGCGGATGGCGACGCACGATCTTGTCGTAAATGCTTTTGATGACTTTGGTCATCGAAAATTCATCGGTTTCGCTTGCAATTTGGGAATTCAACAAAATCTGTAAAAGCAGATCGCCGAATTCTTCGCACATGCCAGCGGGATCATTTTCATCCATGGCAGCTAATGTTTCATAGGTTTCTTCAAGCAAATGCGTGCGCAGGGTTTGGTGCGTCTGCTCCTTGTCCCATGGACAGCCGTCCGGGGCGCGTAAATGAGCCACGATCTCGGCGAACGATTCAAAGGATGTCCCCTCCCCCAGCGCTGGAAGGTAAAGGCAAGTGGTTGAAGAAAAATCACCCGTTCCAAATTTTCCCAATCTTTCCTTTTTCTTCCCTTCGAGAGTCTCAGGGCGGCGCTTTCCTGCATCCACAACATAAACCTGATGTTCTTTCGGGTACACTGCCAGCAATACCTTCTTCACCTGCAAAGCCAGATCATGTGAATCAACCCCCATCAACAAAGCTGGCATATCGGGTGGGAAGGGAGGATAATGCGCGGATGAAAGAGTCTGCGCTTCGAGCAGAATCAGTTTCGAGGGCGGGGTGAGGCGCAGCGTTTCAAATGTGGAAGAGATCAAATTAAGGTCCATGGAAATCTCCGTTAAAAGCGTAATTGGTAATTCGTAAATACCGAATTACCAATTACGAACTGAGTTCGGGTTTATGGAAAATTAACGCTTGGTATAAGTAGGAGCCTTGCGAGCTTTCTTGAGGCCTGGTTTCTTGCGTTCCTTGACGCGGGCGTCGCGGGTCAGCAAACCATTTTTGCGCAAGGCGGATGTCCAGTCTGCATTGATGATCTGGAGCGCGCGGGCAATGCCGAGACGCACCGATTCGGTTTGTCCGGTTGTGCCACCGCCGTTAACTAGTACGCTCACGTCGTATTTCGTCGCTTCCTGGCCCACAGCGCCGAATGGGCGCAGGATGTCTTCGAGATCGCCCATGCGTGTAAAAAACGCGGCGAAATCTTTTTCATTGACGGTAAACTTACCGCTGCCAGTCGTCAGGCGCACGCGGGCGGTGCTTTCCTTGCGACGGCCAATGCCTTCATAATATTGAGCCATATTCACTTACCTCTTTATCCCGAAACTTTCGGGGTTTGCACTTGGTGCGGATGATTGGGACCGGCATAGATCTTCAAACGCTTGAGCGTGGAGCGTCCCATGCGGTTATGAGGAAGCATACCCCAGACAGCCTCGCGCAGGGCGCGATCAGGGTGCTGGGCCAACTGATCCCGCAGGGAAATACTCTTCAAGCCGCCTGGATAACCGGAGTGACTATAGTAGGTCTTGCTGTCCAATTTACTATGAGTTCTGGTGCCGGTCACAGTTACGCACTCGGTATTAACCACCACCACAAAATCTCCCATCTCCACACCGGGTGTGAAGGTTGGTTTGTGTTTGCCAAGCAGAATATGCGCGATGCGGGCGGCCAGGCGGCCCAGATTCTGTCCTTCGGCATCCATTACAACCCAGTCGCGCTGAATTTCAGCGGCTTTCGGATAATATGTTTTCTGTTGCACTTTCGTCACTCCGTTTCATAATCTAATCACGTGATCCATACGTTACTTCAACCAGCGTCAGCCCGTACGCGGGAGCCAGCCCGGCGAGAAGTACTCCCTGCTTCGACAAAGCATGTCGGACTTTCTCGAGCGGACATTTTCCCTGAGCAAGAGATACTTGCACAAAAACCAATCTTCTTACCATGCGATATAAAAACGCATCCGCTCTGACCTCGAACTGCCACTCACCATCCGGCATTTTCTTCCATTCGGCTTTTGTGACCGTGCGCATGGTCGTGCCTTTCGGCGTCGTCCGTGAACCAAAGGCGGCAAAATCATGTTTTCCGAGGAAGATGCCTGCATTCCGTTTGAGGGCATCTTCATCCACAGCAGGCCATGTGCGCCACAGGAATCTATCTCGCAGCGGATCACGGATCGGTTCGAAAAACACCCTGTAACGATACTCACGCGAAGCGGCATCAAAACGAGGATGAAAATCCGCCGAGGCTGGACACAAGCTTCTGATGACAAGGTCAGAGGGAAGGTCTGCGTTGAGCGCCCAAAGCAGTTTGTCTGCTGAGTGCGTCCATTCTAAATCGAATGCGGCCACCTGCCCGGTTGCATGAACTCCTGTATCCGTCCTGCCAGCCATAAGAAGCGACCGATCAGACCAACCCAAATTGCGGAGCGCTTTTTCCAACTCGCCCTGCACTGTGCGGGAATTCGCCTGCCGCTGGCTTCCGCTAAAACCGCTGCCATCGTAGGCAAGGATCACCTGGTAACGTGCCATTTTGCAGTAACCAGTGATCAGTGAACAGTAATCAGTGACTGATCACTGGCTACTGATGACTGAATACTGAACTACTCTTCCACCAACTCAAGAAGTACCATCTCAGCCGCATCTCCGCGGCGTGGGCCGAGTTTTAACACACGGGTGTAGCCGCCAGGGCGTGTCGCAAAGCGCGGGGCGATCTCGTCAAACAGGCGTTTGATGATCTGGTTGTCGCCTAATTTGGAAATGGCCAGGCGGCGGGCGTGGACTTTCTGCTCGGCTGTACCGCTTTCGCTGTTCTTTGCAAGAGTGATCAAGCGTTCGGCATCACCGCGGATTGCAGCGGCCTTGGCTTTGGTGGTTTGAATACGCTCATGCGTAAAAAATTGTTTGATCAGGTTGCGGCGCAGGGCAATCCGTGCGCCTTTGGTACGTCCTAATGTATAACCTGCCATTGAATGTCGCATCTCTTTAGCTCTCCGAGGATGATTCGTCTTTTATAAAGCCTTTTTCACGCATCTTGTCACGAAGTTCATCAAGACTCTTCTCGCCAAAATTGCGGATGGACATGACCGCGGTCTCGCCTTTTTCAAGCAGGTCGAGCACGTCACCAACAGTGGTGATGCCGGTGCGCTTCAATGAGTTGAAGACGCGCACGGAAAGGTCTAAGGCTTCCACTGGCGTTTCGGCCAGCTCACTGCTCAAACGGCTTGCGGATGATTCGCGTTCCACAGGTACTGCAAGCATTTCTTCATTGATGCCTGCAATGTAACGCAGGTGGTCAATCAAAATGCGTGCGGAGGAGCTGAGCGCGCGTTCCGGGGAAATGGTTCCGTCTGTCCAGATTTCCAAAATCAATTTGTCGTAGTTGGTGCTCTGTCCCACACGGGCAGAAACCACTTCCCAATTGACGCGCTTCACAGGGCTGAAGATGGCATCCACCGGCAGTTCGCCGATGGGCATGTGCCCCGCACGATCGTTGGCCGGGGAATAACCGCGGCCGCGCTCCACGACGAATTCAATATCGTGCTTGGTCTTGGCGCCGTCAACAGTGAAGAGATATGTGTCGGGGTTGACGATCTCGATCTCGGCGGGTGTGATGATATCCGCCGCAGTGACCGTTCCCTCGCCACGCACTTCAAGCTGCATACGAGCGCTGTCAACGCCATCCATCTTGATGCGGATCTGTTTGACCTGCAGCGTGACCTGGATGACATCTTCGCGCACGCCGGGAATGTCGCTAAATTCATGCAGGACATCAGCAATGCGCACAGATGTAATTGCAGTTCCCTCCAGAGAAGAGAGCAGGACGCGACGCAGGGTATTGCCCAACGTCACGCCGTAGCCGCCCTCTAGGGGGCTGATTGTGAATTTGCCATAATTTCGAGCTTCTGCTTCGCGCTCAATTTTTGGCATAACCATGTTCGTGATGATACCCGTCACGGTTCACCTGTCCCTTTTGATAAAGCGCCGGGTCTAGTACCGGATTTACGGTACGACCCGCAGCGCAATTGGAGGATTAGCGTCGGGAGTAGTATTCGACGATCAATTGTTCGTCGAGACTTCCGTCAATTTCAATGCGTTCGGGCATGCGAGCCACGGAACCAGCCATGGATTTAATATCACGGCTGAGCCAGATTGGGGCGCTGCGCTTTTCGGTATACACAGCCAGGTCTTTAAAGTAGGTTAGTTTGCCTGAACCTTCGCGCACTGCAATGACATCCCCTTCACCAAGAAGCATGGAGGGGACGTCCGTGCGGCGGCCGTTTACAGTGAAGTGACCGTGGGTCACAAGCAAACGGGCCTGCGAACGACTGGATGCAAAGCCGAGGCGGAAGACTACATTGTCGAGGCGAGACTCAAGGATCTGAAGCAAGTTCAATCCTGTGAGACCGCGGCGCGTGATCGCTGTATCATAATAGCGGCGGAACTGGCGTTCCAGCACACCGTAGATGCGACGAGCCTTCTGCTTGGCACGCAACTGGCGGGCAAAGTCGGAGACGCGCCCCGTGCCCTTCCCTCTACCGCCGCCGCGTCCTGCGGTACGGCCGTGTTGACCAGGCGCGAAGCTGCGTTTTTCAAAGGAGCATTTGGGGGTAAAACAACGCTCACCTTTTAGAAAAAGTTTTTCACCTTCACGCCGGCAAAGTTTACAAACCGGACTTAATGTTTTAGCCATATATCAAGAACCTCACCTGTTACACGCGTCGCTTTTTCGGAGGACGGCAGCCATTATGCGGTACTGGCGTAATATCTGAAATTGAGCGAACTTTCAAACCCATGGACTGTACGGCACGGATGGCGTTTTCACGACCGGGACCGGGGCCCTTCACAAAAAGTTCCACTTCCTGCAAGCCTAATTGCTGAGCGGCTTTCAAAGCCTGTTCAGCGGCCAGGCGTGCGGCAAAGGGTGTGCTTTTACGTGAACCTTTGAAGCCTGCAGAACCCGCAGAGCCCCAGGAAATTGTGTTGCCTTCAGTGTCGGTAACAGTCACAATGGTATTGTTAAAGGAAGCAAAAATATGGACCTGTCCGGAGGACAGGGTACGCTTCCCTTTTTTCGCGCCACTGGCGCGGCGGGTGGAACGAACACTCTGAGCCATTTTTCTTTTTTACCTTTCGGACAGGATTATTTCTTGGCGCCCTTACGGCGACCACGACCTGCAACCGTTTTCTTGGTGCCTTTCCTGGTGCGCGCGTTTGTCTTCGTGCGCTGGCCATGAACGGGCAGGTTGCGACGATGGCGCAAGCCGCGATAAGAGCCGATTTCGATCAAGCGCTTGATGTTCATTTGAACTTCGCGGCGCAGGTCACCTTCGATCTTGAAATTTTTTGAAATATATTCGCGAATTGTGGATACATCCGCTTCGCTTAAATCTTTGATACGCGTATCAGGGTTGACTTTGGTCTGAGCCAAAATCTTCTGAACGCGTGTTGGTCCGATACCAAAAAGGTAGGTCAGGCCAACTTCAACCCGCTTATTGCGGGGTAGATCAACACCTTCAATTCTCGCCATAGGTCACCACACTACCCCTGTCTTTGTTTATGTTTTGGATTTTCGCAAATGATAAAGATTACTCCCTTGCGCCGAACAATTCGGCACTTGGCACAACGCTTGCGAATGGAGGGCGAAACTTTCATGAAAAATCTCCTTACTTGCAACTGTTCTTATGACAGCCAAAAGTTTGATTATACTGTTTATTTTACAAATCGTCCAGTTATTATCGGTTGTCTGTGATGTTCACAAGACAGTCAGGATGAGGGGCTCTCCTTCGGTGACGGCAATTGTATGTTCAAAATGCGCCGTCAAAGATCCATCAGCAGAGACAACCGTCCAATGGTCCGGCAGGACGCGGGTTTCATGCGTTCCGATGAGCACCATAGGCTCGAGAGCGATGGTTACGTTCGGGCGAAGGGACACGCCACTTCCCGCCGACCCGATATTTGGCACCTGCGGACCTTCATGCATTTCCTTCCCGACGCCGTGCCCGGTATATTCACGGGTGACATGGAAGCCGTTGCTTTCCACATAATTCTGTATCGCCGCCGAAACATCCCCTGTGCGTTTGCCTTTGCGCATATTTTCAATTCCAGCAAATAACGCGCCTTCGGTAACCTGGAGCAGTTTCGCAGCTTCGGGAGAGATCTCCCCTACTCCGGCAGTGAAAGCGGAGTCGGCAATGAAACCATCAAAGAAGGTGCCACAGTCTATTGAAACAATATCCCCTTCCTTCAACTTGCGTTTCAGGTGAGGGACTCCATGAACCATCTCGTCATTGATACAGACAGTGATGGATGCAGGAAACGGCGGACGGCCATAACCTTTGAATGGCGATACACAGCCGCATGACTTCAGCACTTCCTCAGCAGCCGCGTTGAGGTCTGCTGTCGTCACACCTGGTTGTAAACGTTCTCTTACTGCGGCCAGAGCGGTTGCATTGATGCGCCCTGCTTCCCGCATGATCCTGAGTTGCGCAGGGGTTTTGATATTGATCTGGCGTTCCCGGCTCATTCAAACCTACTTTTCAACAGAGCATTTTCGGCTCTGCATACTCACAATTAATTTATTTATTCAAGGCGGAGAGCAGTTCTTTTGTGACCTGCTCCACAGCTTGTGTTCCATCGATCTCGAGCAATTTACCGCCTTTACGATAATACTCAACCAGGGGCATGGTCTGTCTGAGATAAACGCGAATTCGTTTTGTGACCGTTTCGACCTTATCATCTTCGCGCTGATATAGTTCCGAGCCATCCATATCGCAAACACCGGTTTTTTTGGGCGGGCTGAATGTTTGATGATAAATATGTCCTTGCTCGCGACAGGTCCAGCGTCCGCTTGCACGTTCAACGAGGATTGACTCGGCTGCCGTAATATAAGGAACTACGTCTACTTCGCCGCCAAATTCAGTCAGCATATTCTCAAGTGCATCTGCCTGTGCAGGGGTGCGGGGAAATCCGTCCAGAATCGCACCAGCTTCACAGTCCGAACGAGCGATGCGGTCACGGATCATACTGATAGTCACATCGTCCGGCACCAGTTCGCCTTTATCTATGAAGGATTTGGCGAGCCTGCCCAGTTCTGTTTGATTTTTAATGTTCTCACGAAAGAGGTCTCCCGAGGAAACATGCGCGAGTTTCGTCGTTTCAGCCAAAATCTTGGCCTGGGTTCCTTTACCAACACCGGGGGGACCGAGCAGGACGATAAAGGCCGCCATGCTAACTCCTTAGCGGACGAGCAGTGAATCTTGATAGCCATGTAGTTTAAGTTCGGCATCAATGTTTTGGAAGGTATCACGCACCACGCCTACGACGATGAGCAAGCCTGATGATGAGACGAGAAATATACCGGTTTGCGAACTTGCGGCCGCAAGGTTGAAAAGTTTCAACAATAAGCCTAGTAAAAATGGCATGATCGCAACAATGCCAAGGAATACTGCGCCGACCAGGGTAATACGCCTTTGAACCGTGCTCAAATATTTTTGCGTTGGAGCGCCCGTGTGCACACCTGGGACGGTTGCGCCGACTTTCTTCAGGTTATCACCATAATTTTGCTGATCGAACAACACGGAAGTATAGAAGAAGGTGAAGATAACAACCATGAAGAAGTAAATTGTCCAGTAACCCCAGTTGCTGGTTCCAGTGGCGCCAAAGAAATTCTGAACCCCGACAAAAAATGAAGCGACACTTGCGTTTTCACTTTGTGTGAAATAACTCGACAGGATGGTTGGAAATTGTAAAATAGCGCTTGCAAAAATCAACGGGATCATACCGGAGAGATTTACCATCAATGGCAGCGTGCCTTTAACCGGCATGGACATACGATTACCCATGCGCCGTCCAGGATACATGACCGGCACGTTGCGGCGTCCCTGTTGAACAAAGACGATAGCGAATACTGTCAGCACAATGATCACAATGGTAAAAATAAGCATGAACCAGCGTGTCTCTTGATCCGCAAGAAGTGAGGCCAGGTTTCCTGGCAATTGCGAAACGATACCTGCAAAGATGACCAGGGAAAGCCCTTGTCCGCGAATTCCATATTCCGAGATCAATTCACCCAGCCAAATGGCAAACATAGTACCGGCAGTCATTGCGATTAGGACCGTCAAAGATGGCAGCCATGATTGCGCTGAAAAGCCAAAAGGCAGGATGGCCTGTCCGATGGCTTGAATTGACAGGGAGTTGAAAATATTGATCTGACCGATCGCAGAGAGCGCAGCCATCGGCACCGCAAGATAGTATGTCCATTTTTCCTGCCAACGGCGGCCTTCGCGAGGATCTTCCTTCATTTTCCGCTGCAAGGCAGGGATGATCGGAATTAATAATTGTAGAATGATCTGGGCGGTGATGTAGGGATAGACACCCATTGATAACAATGAAAAATTTGAGACCGTACCGCCTGAAAGCAGATCAAGGAAGCCAAGAAAATTTCCCTGACCTGTTGCTGAACTACGGAATGCCGCCAGAATTTCAAAATTCACTCCGGGAGCAGGCACATTCGCCGCAATTCTGTAAATAGCCAGAATCACGAATGTGATAATCAACTTGCGACGAATATCTTCCGACTTCCAGAGGTAACGCCAGCCTGAAAAGGTGTTCTTCATACAAAGTATCCTTTAAGTACGGGTTAGGCGATCAATTCAACAGTGCCGCCAGCCTTTTCGATCTTGGCTTTGGCGCCGGCACTGACGCGATGGACACGAATCTTAAGAGCGATGGTCATTTCACCGCGGCCAAGAACAACTGTCGGGTTGCGTGAATCGCGCAGGAGACGCGCTTTTTCAAGGGTTTCCGGCGTCACTTCCCCATTAGCTTTATAGGCCTGTGAAAGTTGATCTAGGTTTACCTCGTTATAGAAAACTTGATTGGGCGGGGTAAAGCCTTCACCGCGGATGAATGGCAGGCGGCGGAAGAAGGGCAAGTTACCACCCTGGCGATAGGCGTGACCGCCTTCACCGGAGCGTGAACCCTGACCCTTGGTGCCGCGTCCAGCAGTCTTACCCTGCCCTGCCGAGATACCGCGCCCCACTCGTTTTTTATTCTTTTTAGACCCAACATTGGGTACGAGATCGTGTAGTTTCATATCTATTAACCTACTCTTCGATCTTGAGCAAATGGATGATCTTGTTCAACATACCGCGCAAAGCGGGTGTATCCTTGTGCTCAACAGTTTGATGTAAACGGCGCAGACCCAGCGCCTTGACGGTGGCTTTTTGATCCTTGGGAAAACCAATGGAACTCTTAACCCAAGTCACGCGCAGGGTTTTGCCAGAAATTTCTTTCTTAGGCATGTTGCTTCCTCCGCTCCCAGAACGGCATTAGGTCTTCGACACGTTTGCCGCGACGGGCTGCTTCAACAGCAGGTGAGCGCAGGCCATCCAAAGCATCAAAGGTAGCCATAACTACGTTCAGAACATTCGCACTTCCCATGGACTTGGTGAGGATATCACGCACGCCAGCCAATTCCAATACAGCGCGTACGCCGCCTGCCGCAATAACGCCGGTACCTGCTGAAGCGGGCTTGAGGAATACTCGTGCCCCTGCCACTTTACCCAATGATTCATGAGGGATAGTGGTGCCAGAGACGTTTACTACACGCAAGTCCTTGCGGGCGCGCTCAGAAGCCTTTCGCATCGCATCTGGAACTGCATTGGCCTTGCCAACGCCCATGCCAATGTTGCCTTTCTTATCGCCGACAACAACGGTCACGCGGAAGCGAAAGCGGCGACCACCCTTGACAACTTTCGCAACGCGGGCGATTTCAATCACGCGTTCTTCAAAAGCGTCCTGCGGTTCAAATTGTTGCTGCTTTTCGGTAAATTTCTTTTCTGCCATATTTTCTCCAAACGGTAATGCCGAATTAATTCGGCATTACGTTTCTTAGAATTGCAGGCCGCCTTCACGCGCGCCGTCAGCCAAAGCCTTGACGCGCCCGACATAACGAAAGCCACCACGGTCAAACACGACGGAAGAAATTCCCCTGGACTTGGCGCGTTCAGCAACTGCCTTTCCAATGACTTTCGCCTGTTCTGTTTTCTTCAAACCCTTCATCCTCTCACGCAGTTCTTTATCATTTGTGGAGGCCGAGATCAGAGTGTTGCCTTGAACATCGTCAATGACCTGGGCATAAATGCCGGTGAGACTCTTGAATACGTTCAAGCGGGGACGACTCGGTGTGCCGGATACATGCTTGCGAACGCGTATATGACGGCGCTCACGAGCGAGAGATCGACTCTTTTTAGCCATGGATTACTTGGCTCCTTTTCCGGCCTTGCCAGCTTTGCGGCGAACACGCTCGCCAAGATAGCGCAACCCTTTACCGTGATACGGTTCCGGTGGGCGTACTTTGCGGATATTCGCGGCCACTTGGCCGACCAGTTCCTTATCGAAGCCCAGCACCTTGATCTGGCGGGTCTTCGGATCTGTTTCAAATGTCACACCCGCCGGGGGTTCCATCTTAACCGGATGTGAATAACCAACATACAGGGCAAGGTTCTTCCCTTCCATTTCAGCGCGGTATCCCACCCCTTCCACTTCGAGGATCACTTCAAATCCCTTATTAACGCCATGAATCATATTCGCGAGCACGGCGCGTGTTGTGCCATGCAGGGCGCGTTCCGCGGGGTTTTCCGAATTGCGGGTAATGTTCAATTGATTACGCTCCGCGTCCATCTTGATCCCGATCAAGCGGGAGAATGATCTTATTAGTTCACCCTTCGGGCCCTTCACGCGGACGTCAAAACCGTTTACGTCCACCTGCACGCCACTGGGAATATCTACTGGCAATCGGCCAATTCTAGACACAGTAAACCTCCTACCAGACCTTGCAAATGATTTCACCGCCCACGCCCAACTGTCGAGCGCGTACGCCGGTCATAACACCCTTGGGAGTCGAGAGAATGGCAACGCCAATTCCCGATAATACCCAAGGGATGTCCGTCTTCTTGGTGTAGATGCGGCGGCCTGGTTTGCTGACACGTTCCAAACCAGAGAGCACTGCGCGTCGTTGGCGGCGGTCGCCAACATACTTAATCTTTACACGCAGGACCTTTTGTCCTTCGTGTTCACCATCAACCACCTCAAATCCTTCGACAAAGCCTTCATCTTTTAAGATCTTGGCGATCTCTACTTTAATTTTTGAGTTGGGCATTGCAACCTGAGCATGGCCTGCTAGCACAGCATTGCGAATGCGAGTCAACATATCAGCGATCGGATCAGTAAATGACATGATCTACCTCCACCTGGGGCTACCAGGACGCCTTTTGGACGCCAGGAATTTTGCCCGTCAACGCTAATTCACGGAAGCAAATACGGCACAGGCCGAAGCGGCGGATAAACCCGCGCGGGCGTCCACAACGCTGACAGCGATTCCGAACCTGCACAGCATACTTGCGGCGCAGCTCACGATATTGCATACATTTCTTTGCCATAGGTTAAGCTTCCTTCTTGCTACTGAACGGCATTCCGAGCAATTGCAACAGTGCGCGCGCCTCATCATCATTTTTGGCAGAGGTCACGATGGTGACTTCCATACCGCGCAATTTATCGATTTTGTCATACTCGATTTCAGGAAAAACTAACTGATCCTTAAGACCGAGAGTGTAATTTCCACGCCCATCAAAGGCATTCGCTGAAACGCCTCTGAAATCGCGCACACGCGGCAGGGCAATGTTCAACAGCCGGTCCAGAAAAGCCCACATACGCGCACCGCGCAGGGTTACCTTGGCGCCAATCAAACGACCTTCGCGTAACTTAAAGTTCGCAATACTTTTGCGGGCTTTTGTCTGCACCGGTTTTTGGGTGGTGATCTGCATCAAATCTGCCGTAGCGGCATCGAGAACTTTGGGGTTGTCCATCGCTTCTCCCAGCCCAATGTTCACCACAACTTTTTCGACACGCGGCACCTGCATCACGTTCTTCAATCCGAACGATTTGAACAGGGCTGGGGCTACTTCTTTGTTATAGAGTTCTTGCATTCTGTTCATCTTTATTCGCTCCACGGCCTAGTCAATCGCGGCCTCACAGTTCTTGCAAACGCGATGAGCGCCATCGTCATCCCGTTGAACGCCAACACGAGTAGGTTCACTGCATTTGGGGCACACAAGCATCACGTTCGAGATGTCGATTGGCCCTTCAAGCTTGATGCGGCCAGGGTCCATTTTGCGTCCTGCCTGCGTCTGCACCTGTTTCTGATGTTTGGTGCGAATATTCACACCTTGCACGACCACGCGGCGGTCATCCAGTAACACATTGATGACCTCGCCTCGCTTGCCTTTATCTTCGAGGCGGCCGCTGATCACTTCCACTGTATCGCCTATTCGAATCTTAACTTTCATTCTTTGCTCCTACAGCACTTCCGGGGCAAGCGATACGATCTTCATATAGCCCATGTCGCGTAGTTCACGCGCCACAGGCCCAAAGATACGAGTACCCCTCGGGTTTTCGCCATCAGCATCCAGAATGACCGCGGCGTTATCATCAAAGCGAATATACGAACCATCCTCACGACGCCATTCCTTCGTGCAACGCACAATGACGGCTTTCACAACTTCGCTTTTCTTCACAGAACCTTGCGGCGCAGCTGCTTTTACAGTTGCAACCACAATGTCGCCAATTGATCCATATTTGCGGCGGGAACCGCCCAATACCTGAATAACAAGTATTTCACGTGCCCCGGTATTATCGGCAACTTTTAATCGAGATTCCTGCTGAATCATGGCTTATTCTCCTACACCCTGATCTGCAGTCCGTGTCTCACGCTTGATAATGGACTCAACAGCCCAGCGCTTATCACGGGACAGCGGGCGGGATTCTACGATCTGAACCTGGTCACCCATCTGACAGCCAACTTCATCGTGGGCCTTCACCCGCATGCTCGAATGCACCACCTTTTTATAAAGCGGATGCCGGAACTTGCGTATGATCTCCACTACGACCGTTTTGGTCATTTTATTACTGGTGACAATACCAGTCATACGACGACGATTATTCATTAAACACCTTCCACTACGGCACGCTCGGTTTCGCGCAGGATTGTTACCATACGAGCGATATTACGGCGTAGAACTTTCAAATGGCTGGAGTCAGTCAACTGACCAGTGACCTGCTGAAAACGCAGCTTCATCATCTCATCACGCGCATCCACGATCTTAGTGCGAATCTCTTCCACCGATAATTTGCGAATCTCTTCCACTTGCATGGCCTTCATAATTATTCTCCTCCTGGATGGCGACCCACAACTTTGGTCTTGATGGAGAATTTATACTGGGCACTCTTCAATGCGGCCATCGCAATATCCGCAGACAAACCACTCACCTCAAACATAATACGGCCAGGTTTGACAACAGCAACGTAATACTCCACATTACCTTTACCGGAACCCATACGGGTCTCTGGTGGTTTGTGGGTGAACGGCTTGGCCGGGAAAATACGTATCCAGATCTTACCGCGACGCTTCATCCCACGAACGATGGTGCGACGAGCCGCTTCAATTTGGCGGGCTGTCACCCAACCCGGTTCCAACGCCTGCAGACCGAATTCGCCGAAGGAAACTTCCGCACCGCGGAGAGCTTTACCCTTCATGCGACCACGCATCTGCTTGCGCCACTTTACACGTTTCGGCATCAACATATCAAATACCTCATCTCAAAGCGACGTCGCGATTACTCGCTGACGTACACGCCTTCCGTCGCTTCGGCTTTTTCTTCAATTTCAGGAGTAACTTCACCTTTGTAAATCCAAACCTTAATACCAATCTGACCATAGGTGGTTAACGCTTCGGTTGCGGCAAAATCCAGATTCGCGCGCAGAGTTTGCAAAGGTACACGACCCTCACGCAGCCATACATCGCGGGACATTTCCGCTCCACCCAAACGACCGCCTACCAAAATCTTGATGCCTTCAGCGCCTTGCTTAATGGCTTGCTGAATGGCGCGCTTCATCGCCCGACGGTAAGCGATACGGCGGACAAGCTGGTCGGCAATATTCTTGGCAACCAGCATCGCATCTGTATCTGGGGAGGAAATTTCCTTAATATCCAATTCAACTTTTTTGCCCACCAGAGTTTCAAGCGCCTGGCGGATTTTCTTCACACCCTCGCCCTTGCGGCCGATCAATATGCCGGGCTTGGCAGTATGAATTGCAATGCGGACCTTGCCCGGTGTGCGCTCCACATCAATACGGGAAATGCCAGCCTTGCCATCTTTAACAGCATCCGGCATTTGCTTGCGAAGCCCGTGAACCTTCTCATTAGCAGAGGTTCCGCCTTTTGAGAATTTGCCAACCAGCAAATTGCGGATGGCAAAATCCTGGTGCAACTGCTGGCGATATGTGCTTCCTTCAGCGAACCAGCGGCCGCCCCAGGGTTGGTTGATACCCAGACGAAAACCAACGGGATGTACTTTACGACCCATAAAATTCTCCTTAAACTCCGCGCTCGCGCAAAATAATAGTTACGTGTGAACTGCGGCGTAATATCGGTTTGAAACGACCACGAGCGCCGAAACGTCTCCACTTGCGAGTAGGGGCTTCGTCAGCAGTGATTTTTTCTACGTACAAATCATCGCGGCTCACACCGAAGTTCTCCTCGGCATTTGCCACCGCAGAAGCAACCAGTTTCTGCACAGGCGCTGCGGCGCGTTTATTAACAAAACGCAGAATCTCCATCGCTTCATTGGCGCTCTTGCCGCGCACCATATCAATTACGATGCGTACCTTCTGTGCAGAGAGGGAAAGATAGCGAATTTTTGCTTGAATGTCTTGCATCTCACGATCTCCTACGCGGCTTTCTCGCTGGTTTGATGACCGCGGAATGTGCGGGTGGGGGCAAATTCTCCCAAACGATGACCGACCATGTTTTCGGTAATGTAGATCGGGACATGGCGGCGTCCATCATGAACCGCAATGGTGTGTCCTACCATCTGGGGGAAAATCACAGAAGGGCGGCTCCAAGTGCGGATAACCTTTTTTTCATTTTTCTGGTTCATGGCTTCAATACGCTTGAGCAATTTCGGCTCAATGTAAGGGCCTTTTTTCAATGATCGTGACATATATGCGTACCTCGTCTAATTCTTAGCGGCTCGTCTTACTACGACGGCGCACAATGTACTGATCGGTCTGCTTGTTGCGGCGGGTCTTCTTACCGAGCGTGGGTTTGCCCCACGGACTCTTGGGACCTGCAAGACCGATTGGCTGGCGACCTTCACCACCACCATGAGGATGGTCGCGTGGACTCATCGCAGAACCGCGAACTGTAGGACGAATGCCCATGTGACGTTTGCGACCGGCTTTCCCTAGTTTAATGTTACCGTGATCAAGATTACCAACCTGACCAATCGTTGCGTAACAAACCTGATGAATGAGGCGAACTTCACCGGAGGGCATACGTACCTGGGCAAAATCGCCTTCTTTGGCGAGCAATTGTGCTGCTCCACCTGCGGAGCGAACGAGTTGCGCGCCCTTGCCCGCTTTCATTTCAATATTGTGGATCAAAGTACCGACCGGGATATTGCTAATTGGGAGGGCGTTGCCGGGCCGAATTTCAGCGTTAGGGCCAGATACAATGGTATCGCCAACCTTCAGTTCCAAAGGCGCAATAATATATCGTTTCTCGCCGTCTACATAAAATAGAAGAGCAAGGCGAGCAGTACGATTTGGATCATACTCAACAGCGGCTACTTTCGCAGGGATACCATGTTTGTCGCGCTTGAAGTCAACAAGACGAATGAAGCGACGAGCACCACCACCACGATGTCGAACCGTAACGCGACCATGAACATTACGACCGCCATGTCTTGGTCTGGTCACCAATAAAGAACGCTCGGGCGTGCTTTTGGTTATTTCTTCAAAGGTATAGCCGGTCATACCGCGTGTGCCAGGCGTTACCGGTTTATATTTTTTTACTGCCATTACTGCACCCCTTCAAAGATCTCGAGGGGCTTACTTCCCTCGGCTAGGGTCACAATGGCCTTTTTGAACGCAGGACGACGAACCAACATGCGACGGGCACGAGTACGGCGTCCGCGCTTTGCAGGCGCATTGAGAATATTTACGCGAGCCACGGTGACATCAAACAGTGTTTCAATTGCATCCTTCACCATGGTGCGAGTCGCTCCATCGGTGACAACAAAAACATACTGACCCAGTTTGCTGGATTGATAACTGGATTTCTCAGTTATCAACGGGCGGACGAGGACATTATATAAATTGGTCATGTCTCTCTCCTATCCGAGGTGCGCTACAAGCGCATCAATTGTCTTGAGCGGCAAGACAACTTTGTCAAATTTAAGTATGTCACGCACATTTATGTAACTAGCGAGCAATACCTTGGCGCTCTCAATATTATCAGCAGAGCGCATGACAGTGTCATAGTTCTGGTCTTTGGCGGGCATCAACACCAACACAGATGATGTACCAATCAAATTTCCCAACATCTCAGCCATCAGGCGGGTCTTGGCTTCTTTAACATCGAATTCATCCACGACCACAATTCCGGCCTCGGCGGCTTTTACAGATAACGCAGATCGAAGTGCGGCCAACCGCATTTTTTTAGGCATGCGTTGTTCATAACTGCGGGGATGGGGGGTATGAATACGACCACCACCAACCCATTGCGCCGCACGTGTGGACCCTTGGCGGGCTCGGCCTGTCCCTTTCTGTTTCCACGGCTTTCGGCCACCGCCTGCAACTTCAGAACGTACTTTTGTCTCATGCGTACCGAGACGTGCGTTCGCCATCTGGCGGGTATAAGCCTGATGCATCAGGTCAACATTAACAGGGGCTTCGAACAATTTCGCG
This sequence comes from Anaerolineales bacterium, assembly GCA_030680795.1. Taxonomy (GTDB): domain Bacteria; phylum Chloroflexota; class Anaerolineae; order Anaerolineales; family Villigracilaceae; genus Villigracilis. Next base: position 36,770 of record JAUXUL010000004.1, read on the forward strand.
GGCAATTCGATCTCGCGAACTTTCTTACCCTTCAAATTAAGAACATCTACTTTCATGGTTAATACGGCTCCCGTTTCCTGCGCGCTTATTGCTTGCGCGCTTCCTTAATCATGACGAGACTACCCTTGCCACCGGGAACAGCGCCATTAATAGCAATCAGGTTACGTTCCGCATCCACCATGACAATTTTGATATTCTGAGCAGTGACTCGATCCACGCCCATATGACCAGAACTACGCGCGCCTTTATAGACCCGGCCTGGTGTGGTACCCGATCCGCGAGAACCGGGCGCACGATTGCGGTCAGATGTACCGTGTGTGGCATTCATACCATGGAAGTGGTAGCGTTTTACGACACCGGCAAAGCCCTTGCCTTTGCTAACACCGATCACATCCACACGCTCGCCAACTATAAAAGCATCGCCGACTGTTACTTTATCACCGATCTTTAATCCGTGGTCCTTGGCGCGAAATTCACGCAGGAAACGCATAGGGGAAATCTCACTGGCTTTCAAGTGACCCAATTGACCGCCAGTAAGGCGTTTGGGATTCGCTTCGCCAAAACCCAGTTGCACCGATGAATAACCTTCCTTTTCGGGCATACGAATCTGGGTAACAAAACATGGCCCAGCTTCGATGAGTGTTACCGGATAGGCAACGCCTTGTTCATCGAAGATCTGGGTCATGCCAATCTTCTTTCCTATTAGCCCTTTCAACATAATCAATTTTCTCCTTCAGAAGATATTGACGAGACTGCCAGCCGGGGCATCGGCCGCATCATCTCCGTGCAGCGCAGTCAGAAAGTCTGGTGCGAAGCGGTTGTGTCGGTTCCACAACACAGACCTGCTCTTGCGCTGTCTCAAATAAACCGCAACGTTTTCGCGGTTACTCATAAATTAAATTTTAATCTCGATATCAACACCGGCGGGCAAGTTCAAACGCATCAACATATCAATAGTCTTTGAATCCGGGTCAAGAACATCTATCAAGCGGTTATGTGTGCGAATCTCAAAGTGCTCGTGAGAGTCTTTGTCAATAAATGCAGAGCGACGTATTGTAAAGCGTTCCTTCTTGCTTGGCAAGGGGACAGGCCCAACTACATGGGCTCCGGTGCGCTCTGCGGTTTCGACAATCCGCTTTGCAGACTGGTCAAGAACGCGATGATCATACGCTTTAAGTCGGATACGAATTTTTTGTTTTGCCATCATATCTCACTTTACTCGCTGATCTTGGTCACGACACCCGCGCCGACGGTCAGACCGCCTTCACGAATGGCGAACTTGGAACCCTGCTCAAGAGCCACAGGCACGATCAACTCAACTGTCAAGTTCACATTGTCGCCGGGCATGACCATTTCCACGCCTTCAGGCAGGGTAATATCACCCGTCACATCCATCGTGCGTATGTAGAACTGCGGACGATAGCCGCTGAAGAAGGCTTTGTGTCGTCCGCCTTCTTCCTTCTTCAACACGTACACTTCCGCAAGAAATTTCTTGTGCGGCGTGATCGACTTCGGCTTGGCAAGCACTTGCCCGCGCTCGACATCTTCGCGCTCGATACCACGCAGCAGCAAACCAACGTTATCGCCTGCCATACCTTCATCCAACTGCTTGTGGAACATCTCCACACCCGTCACAACTGAATTCCTGGTTTCGCGCAACCCGATAATCTCGATCGGCTCACCGATCTTGATGATCCCGCGGTCAATCCGTCCGGTCACAACTGTACCACGTCCCTTGATCGAGAACACGTCTTCCACTGACATCATGAAGGGCTTGTCTGTTTCGCGCTTCGGTTCGGGGATGTATTCGTCCACCACACGCAGTAATTCCTTGATGCAGGCATATTCGGGCGCATCCTTGTCCGTGCTGGCGCTTTCCAGTGCCTTCTTGGCAGAGCCGCGCACGATCGGGGTGGTCTCGCCCGGAAAACCGTAGCTGGTCAGCAGTTCGCGCAATTCGAGCTCAACCAGTTCGAGCAGTTCGGGATCATCCATCATGTCCACTTTGTTCAGGAAGACGACGATGGATGGTACTTCCACCTGACGAGCGAGCAAAACGTGCTCGCGGGTCTGAGGCATGGGACCATCCGGAGCAGCTACCACTAGAATCGCGCCGTCCACCTGAGCTGCACCCGTGATCATGTTCTTGATGTAGTCACGGTGACCGGGCATATCCACATGCGCGTAATGACGCTTGTCGGTTTGATATTCCACGTGCGCGATGTTGATCGTGATCCCGCGCGCTTTTTCTTCCGGCGCATTGTCGATGCTATCGTATGCGCGAAAATCCGCCTGACCCGAGAAGCCGGCTACTTTCGTTATGGCCGCTGTCAGCGTGGTCTTGCCGTGGTCGATGTGTCCCATGGTCCCCACGTTCAGATGCGGCTTGCTTCTGTCAAATTTTGCCTTCGCCATTATCAAACTCCTTTTTTATATTAGACAAGAATGCTTTTCAGCAACTGAGCCCTCAACGAGATTTGAACTCGTGACCTCACCCTTACCAAGGGTGTGCTCTGCCAACTGAGCTATGAGGGCTTAACGTGCTGTTTCCCAAAACTGGGAGTGGGCAGTGAAGGATTCGAACCTCCGAAGTCTTCTGACAACTGATTTACAGTCAGTCCCCTTTGGCCACTTGGGTAACTGCCCATGATAAATTGTTAATGCTGATCACCAACCGATAGTCCTTCAATCAGCGATCACAGAGCCGACGACGAGAATCGAACTCGTAACCTCCCGCTTACAAGGCGGGTGCTCTGCCGATTGAGCTACGTCGGCAAGGGATTAAGCAGAACGATTATACCAAAACAACTCGCATCGTCAAGATAAATTCGCAATTATGGATTTATTGTGAAAATCAGGAAACTGCCTCTTGACATTCAAAACCAGAGAGGTTATTATTAGAACAGGTGTTCTAATATGGATATAACAAACCGCTTCGCCATGATGGTTGACGTATTAGCAGAAATTGCTCAGGAGGAGCAGGCGCATTCCCATTCCGGGACGCCACAATCTCCGCCCTTACCTAGTTTGCCAACTTTGAAATCCGTCCTCGCTGATGCCTCTCCACTTCCGCATGAAACGCTTTTCCTCGGCCTGGCCGAAGACGGCTTGCCTGTTCTGTTGAATCTATTGGACCCGATCCCCGGCCCGATCCTTATCACCGGCGACCAGGCCAGCGGCAAGACCACCCTCCTGCAAACCATCGCGCGCGCAGCAGACTTGCTCCATTCACCCTCCGCTGTGCAATACGGTGTCATCACACCCCATCCAAATGAGTGGAAGAATTTTCATCGCAATCAAAACAACGTCGGGATTTATCTCACACAAGACGACAACGCTGAAGAGCTTTTACATTCCCTGGTTACATGGGCGCATAACAACAAAGGTGAGCAGAAGTCCATCCTGCTATTGATTGACGATGTTGAAGCCGTTACTAACTTGAAACAACAAGCCGAGCAAAATTTACGCTGGCTGCTCCTGCGCGGCCCCGCCCGCCGCGTATGGCCCATCGTCACCTTGAATACAACTCGCGCACAAAGCATGAAAACATGGCTGGAATTCTTCCGCACACGCTTGTTTGGTTACATTGAAAATCCAGATGAAGCAAATTTTGTCACTGGCTGTTCGAACCACACACTAAATCACTTGAGTGCAGGTTCGCAATTTTCCATGCGCGAAGGAAATAAATTAGTAAATTTTCTGGCTCCAACCATTGATTACTCACCTTACACACCCAAGCATGATTCCCTGAGCGACAGCGAAGGGTCTTTGAGACAATCGTAGAGATGCTTCGCTATCGCTCAGCATGACATCGCTTAAGGTGAGTTAATTAGTTCATAAGAAAGGAAAATCTCATGCACACTGGAATGTTATGGTTTGACAACGACCCGCGTACAACCTTGAGCGTAAAAATCCAAAAAGCAATGGATTATTACAGCAAAAAATTCGGACGTATACCCAACCTATGTCTGGTTCATCCAAGCATGTTGGAAAGCGGCCAAAAGCAATTTGAATTGGGAAATATAGCCATTCGTCCCTATCGGCCTGTTATGCCCGGCCACCTTTGGATTGGGGTTGAGGACCAGAAATAAAATTTAAGCGATGATAATCTATTCGCCCATCGCAATCACAAAAGCCACCGCTTGGCCTTCAGTATGACTCAAACTGACTGACCAGTTCGACAACCCCAGTTGATTGGCAAGTCTCTCCGCCTCCCCATGCAATATCAAATACGGCGCTTTATTTTCACCTGACCTGATTTCAATATCCAGCCAACTGACAATCCCTATGCCGCAACCCAATGCTTTCGCGGTCGCTTCCTTGGCCGCAAACCTCGCCGCAAAGGAGGCAACTTGTCCGCCACAATCACACTGTTCTGCCTCTGTAAAAACACGCGCAACAAAACGCTCCCCATGACGCTCCAGCGCTTCACGAATACGGGCAATCTCAATCAGGTCAACGCCTGTGGCTAGTTTCATGGGAGGTGCTTTGCTTCGCTACTAAGAAACAAATGTCGTTGCGAGGAGCGAACGATAGTGAGCGACGAAGCAATCTCCTCGTCGTGTTGGGAATTGCTTCGGGCGAAAAACAAGAACGCCCTCGCAACGACATGGCTCTTTTGTTTCTTCTCCTTTGAACAGCGACGTTCTTTCGCTATGGTTTTACTCAGCATAACACTACGGTCCTGCCGTTGCGATCACCAGACGATCCGGGTCAATGTATTTGCGCGCAGCCTCCAGCACATCAGCGCGAGTGGTTCCGCGCACTATGCCCTCGTAACGCTGGTAGTAATCCATGCCAAGATCGTAGCGATGAATGTTTAACACGGCACTCACCACGCCTCTGTTTGATTCCAATGACAAGGGCAGACGTCCAATGTAATTCGCCTGGCTATCGGTAAGTTCCTGCTTTGTGACGCCATGTTTTACAAAGCGGCGCAACTCTTTCCCGATCAAATCAATGACATTCTTTAAGTTGGCCGGGTTCACCCCTGCATTCACTTCCCAAGTGCCGGGGCCCAGCCCGGAATTTAACGAGGAATAAGCATAATAAGCCAGCCCTGATTTTTCACGCACCGCATCACCAATGCGCCCCATCATGCCAAACTGCCCCAAGACCGAATTGCCCAAAGACGCAGACATATATTCAGGATCTTTGCGCGCCGGCCCCACCATGCCGATCACAAGATCAGATTGGGACTTACCTGCAATCGTATGATGACGCTTCAACGTTTTCTTAATAAGCCTGTGCGGAGGCAGAACCTGCGCTTCCACCTGTCCTGGAACCTGCCAGCCACCGAGGACACGTTCCACCTCTGCGACTGCTTTCCTCGGGTGGATCGCTCCCACGATTGCAATGACCAGGCCCCTCGGTCCAAAAAAGAGGCGATGGAATTCCCTCATATCCTTCCGTGTAATGGACTGGATCGTCTCCGGAAACCCATCACTGGGTCTGGCATATGGATGCCCGTCGAACAACATTTGATCGAAAGCCATATCAGCCATTTCGGAGGTACCCTGTGCCCGGATCGAAAGACCAGTGAGCAATTGCGCACGCAATCTTTCAATTTCATCTTTTGGAAAAGTTGGCGTTTGCAGTGACTCGGAAAGTAACTTGAGCAAAAGCGGAAGGTCTTCAACGAGCGACCGTCCGCCAAAACTTGTGTTGTGCACACCTGAATCAAAGCCCATACTGGCACCCACCGATTCAAGCTCATTGTAGATCGCATCAAAACTTCGCGTTTGCGTGCCGCGCATTAAAGAGGATGCAACAAAATCCGCCAACCCCAATTTCTGATCGCTTTCAAAGATCGCGCCGGCTGGCAGGTATCCGCCCATGCTGACGGATGGACTGTTGAAATTTGATCGCGCAAGGACAGTGATGCCATTCGATAGAACAACCTGATAAATATCCTTTGGACCCGGCAAGGATGGTTTTGCTCGAGGTATTGCCATTTATCCACCATTGCCCTTTGGGATATAGATGCCAATTACGCGGCTGCTGGATTGAAAATATTTTCGCGCCACACGCTGCACATCCTGCGGGGTGACCTTGGCGAGCTTATTCAAATAAGTTGTAAACCAACCATACGTTGAGAACATGGCTGTGTAACCCATCCAGAACGCCTGGTGAGTGATGTTCTCGCTTCCATAAGCAAAGACGGCGCGAGCCTGCTTGACTGCACGTTCGATTTCATCACTGTTTATCAGTTCATCCTGCAATTTTTTGATTTCCGCATCCAATACTGCGATAGTTTCTTCAGGTTTGCGTTTGGGATGATTGGTGATGGTAATGCGGTAAAGGTAAGGGTCTATCGAGGCATCAGACCAGCCGGAGACATCCACAGCATAGCCATTATCAACCAGAGCGCGATAGAGGCGGGACGTTTTATTGGATAGTCCACTTGCGCCATTGAGCAGACTATCCAACACCTGCAGAGGAAAGTAATCCGGGTCTGTGGCATTGGGGGAATGATATGCCAATTGAACAAAAGTCGTTTCACCAGGACCTTCCATGGAAAACCGCAATTCCCCTTTTTGTTCCGGTTCCGGGCGCGCAAGCCGAGGCGGGGCTGCTCCTTTGGGAATACGCTCAAATAATTCCTTGATGCGCTTCAACATGGATTTCGTTTCGAAATCACCGGCAATTGCGAGCACCGCGTTATTTGGGACATAATATCTGCGGTAATGTGTGTACAGGTCATCACGGGTGATGGTACGCAAATCGGCCACATCTCCGATGATCTCATGGTGATATGGATGCACACGAAAGGCATAATGTTGAACCGCCTCCCCCAGCCTGAACATGGGTTCGTTCTGACTGCCCTCCCGCTCAGAGATAATCACCGTACGCTCGGAGGCAACCTCTTTTTCATTAAAGATGCTGTTCTGCATGCGGTCTGCTTCGAGGCGCAGGACAAGGTCAATTTTATCGGCGGGCATAGTTTCATAGTAACGGGTTGAATCATGAGAGGTGGATGCATTCCAGCTCCCGCCTTCGCGCGAGATGGCTTTATCCAGCTTGTTCGCGGGGAATTTTTTCGTCCCTTTGAACTGCATGTGTTCGGTCCAGTGTGAGATGCCTGTTTTGCCGGTCGGTTCATCACGTGAGCCGACCCGAAACCAGAGCCACGAGGAAATGATCGGCGCAGTATGAATCTCTTTGAGCATGACCTTCATATCGTTTTTAAGGGTAACTTGCGTAATGGGGTTTGCCATTTATCTCCAAAAAATACCGTTATTTACAGATCGGTTCTCCATCCAAATTAACTGCGTTGCTATTGAGCATACAATAAAAAGGTTTTACAACTTCCTGCAAGCCGCTAAATGGCTCGTGCAGTTGTGTTTCATTCAGCGGAATATCCACCGGTACAATGAGAGTAAGAGGCACGGTCGTATCCACGGGGACGGTCAAGTTTAGCACAACTGGCAGGATGGTTCCCTGTGGTAAGACGATGGTTGTATTCGCCCTTGTGATGTTAAGACCGCCAGTCTTCACTGTGACGAGGGCATTATTGATGGTCACATCCTGGCTTAGGACGACATTCGTCTGCTGGTTCAGCAGTAGGTCAAACTGCACGGGGATGGTTGTGTTTACTTCAATATTGGTCGTGATGTGAGCGCGGTCCATTTTTTCAAAGTTGCCGTACAAGCCGCCCAGCAGTTCTGTTCCCATGCCCAACATGGATGACAAGCTCGAACCATATCTATTCAAGCCGATGGCAAGAACGATCAGGACGAGAATGAGAATCACGTTGACAGTAAGAGAAACGACACTCGCCACGTTCCAAAGAGGAGGCCCAAAGATGGGATTCTTGCTTTTCGAAACAGAAGCAGATTTCCCCTTGGGAGTTGAGGCGGGCGGAAGATTCGGAGGTTCAGGGGCTGCGGTCTCCTGTTCGGGAGACGCATCCTCTTTTTCATCTTCCTTAAGTTCGGTAAGAAAAGAGATGTCGTTTGTATTCTTTTTTGGCAGGCGCAACATGGGAGATGAATCTTCCAATAACTTACGCATTTTTTTGACTGGATCGTCTTTGGGTTCGTCGGTCATGGTGACTCCTGGTGTGAAACGAGGCCTAATCTTAACATAGATATAAACACACGGCACATTTATTTTACTGCTTCTTAAATAATTGGCTAAACTTTCAAGTCAATTTTTTCCAGGAAAAATGAGAATTTTGATTTAGATATTTACGCAGTAAAATGATAAAGTGCTTAAAATCACTTGTGACAGGTGATGTTCTCAAATATAATGATACAGTATTTGACTCAAATCGAGGAGGAGTTTAAATCTTGGAAAATCAATATTTTGTGGCTGTAATCGGCGCGGGACCGGCTGGTCTGTTTGGCGCACGCGAACTTGCAAACCAGGGCGTGCGTGTGGTGATTTTTAATCGGGATATTAAACATGGCGGACTCGCGGAATACGGCATTTATCCTGAAAAGCATATAATGAAAGAGGGACTGCGCAAACAGTTCCGCCAAACGCTTGAGCTGGCAAACATTGATTATTATGGAAATGTTTCTGTTGGCACAAATGACGACCTGGCGCTCGATGAAATTCGCGCGCTCGGTTTCGATGCTGTGCTTGTTACGGCCGGCGCGCAGGGAACGAAATCTCTCGGCTTGCCGGGCGAGGAGCTTGAAGGCGTTTATCACGCCAAGGATATTGTTTACTTTTATAACAAGCTCCCGCCTTTCAGCCAGAAAAAATTTCGCTTTGGAAAACGCTGTGCCATCATTGGCGCGGGCAATGTGATGGTGGATATTGCGCGTCATCTCATTGACGTACAAAAAGCGAAGGAAGTAACCGCCGTTGTCAGACGCGGTCCTGCCGAAGTGAATTTCAGCAAAGATGAGATGAAACATTTAATTGGCTATCTCGACAATGCAGAATTTGACCGGGAAATGGAACGCGTCCGCCCGGCCCTGGATGCGATCAACCAGGACCTGGAAATTGGCCGCCATAAAATTTTAGATTCTCTCCCGAAAGCCGACCCGAAGACCTCGGATGCAAAATTCCATTTTGATTTTCTGGCTTCCCCGATTGCCTTGTACGGCGAGAAGGGACTTCTGACCAAATTGGAAATGGAAGATAATATCCTGACTGAAAAAGATGCCAAGACCAGCGCCAAAGGCACAGGCGTAAAACGAAAATTGGATGTGGACACAGTCATCTTCGCCATTGGCGATAAAGTGGATAATTCCTTTGGCTTGCCAACGGAATGGAATGAGTTTGTCAAAAATAAAAATCCGCGCTTCCCCATAGATGACCTGTCTTTTGAATCAACCGTGGAAGGTGTGTTCGTCGGCGGCTGGTCCCGCAAAGCCAGCGAGGGCTTAGTCGGGTACGCCCGCAAAGATGGAATCAGCGCAGGCAAAGCCGTCTGGGAATATTTGCAGACCAAACAACCTGCCAACGTAAATTCAGAAGCACTTGCCACAAAAATGAAGGAACTCAACAAACCGATCATCACGAAAGATGACATCAAACGGCTTGAAGTTGTAGAAGCAGAAGAAGCCAAAAAGCGCGGACTTGAAGAATTCAAGTTCGCGAGCAACGAAGAAATGCTGCAAGCAATGGGATTGACAGAGACTGCGTAACCAATGTAAAGCAAATCTCCGAGTTCTTGAAAAACTCGGGGATTTTTAGTTTAACTATTGCCCACAAGGGATGGACACTATTGCTGACGATATGTCATATTCAGAAGCAAGAATTACAATTCAATTTCCAGTAAACTCGCCACCATTGCAGAGAGTACACTTACAATAGAGCCAAAGCGCATTCGGCGTGGGACTTCGCGAAGCATCCCTGCCGAGACGGGACCGTAGGTCTATACAATTAGCCCATCAATAATGCACTGACTCTGCTCCACAACTTTCGCACTGACCATGCTGCAAGAAAAGCAATGACCATTCCTGCAACGAATCCCGCCCACAAGCCAAAGGATGCTCCCAGCCACATCCCTACCATGCTACCCAAATGCGTCGCATTTTAAGGATTATACAAAATCATTATCGTCCTTGTATACTATAAGCCACGGAGGTGATGAATCGAGTCCTCGGGGCACAAGGCGAAATCTCTCAAGATTGTTAGGATCACGTTGCTCCTTTGGAATCTCAATTACATAAATTGGAAATCTGCAATTTCTCTGCATAGCGAATACCATCATGTTTTCAATAAATAGTAATACGCGGTTCGCTGTTGAACTCGCAAAAGTATCAACCGGAATACCTTGAATATTAGGGAGGTTTAACTCGACTTTATTAGGTGCAACAAGATGATAGGTTATCATTTCCAATGCCCGGCCTTGGTGTTCATGTTGGGTGCGCAAATCTCGCAAGGTAGAATGCCATTTTGATCTAACATCTTCAAGATATTGCGCCAATAAATCATCGCCTGATGTTCGGAGTT